>NZ_CP014282.1:3987500-4682500 GCF_001595725.1 Bacillus thuringiensis | reverse complement strand
CCGCCTAAGGTGGGACAGATGATTGGGGTGAAGTCGTAACAAGGTAGCCGTATCGGAAGGTGCGGCTGGATCACCTCCTTTCTATGGAGAATTGATGAACGCTGTTCATCAATAAAGTTTCCGTGTTTCGTTTTGTTCAGTTTTGAGAGAACTATCTCTCATATATAATGTATGTTCTTTGAAAACTAGATAACAGTGTAGCTCATATTTTTTAATTTTAGTTTGGTTAAGTTAGAAAGGGCGCACGGTGGATGCCTTGACACTAGGAGTCGATGAAGGACGGGACTAACGCCGATATGCTCGGGGAGCTGTAAGTAAGCTTTGATCCGAAGATTTCCGAATGGGGAAACCCACCATACGTAATGGTATGGTATCCTTATCTGAATACATAGGGTAAGGAAGACAGACCCAGGGAACTGAAACATCTAAGTACCTGGAGGAAGAGAAAGCAAATGCGATTTCCTGAGTAGCGGCGAGCGAAACGGAACATAGCCCAAACCAAGAGGCTTGCCTCTTGGGGTTGTAGGACATTCTATACGGAGTTACAAAGGAACGAGGTAGACGAAGCGACCTGGAAAGGTCCGTCGTAGAGGGTAACAACCCCGTAGTCGAAACTTCGTTCTCTCTTGAATGTATCCTGAGTACGGCGGAACACGTGAAATTCCGTCGGAATCTGGGAGGACCATCTCCAAGGCTAAATACTCCTAGTGATCGATAGTGAACCAGTACCGTGAGGGAAAGGTGAAAAGCACCCCGAAGGGGAGTGAAAGAGATCCTGAAACCGTGTGCCTACAAATAGTCAGAGCCCGTTAACGGGTGATGGCGTGCCTTTTGTAGAATGAACCGGCGAGTTACGATCCCGTGCGAGGTTAAGCTGAAGAGGCGGAGCCGCAGCGAAAGCGAGTCTGAATAGGGCGTTTAGTACGTGGTCGTAGACCCGAAACCAGGTGATCTACCCATGTCCAGGGTGAAGTTCAGGTAACACTGAATGGAGGCCCGAACCCACGCACGTTGAAAAGTGCGGGGATGAGGTGTGGGTAGCGGAGAAATTCCAATCGAACCTGGAGATAGCTGGTTCTCCCCGAAATAGCTTTAGGGCTAGCCTTAAGTGTAAGAGTCTTGGAGGTAGAGCACTGATTGGACTAGGGGTCCTCATCGGATTACCGAATTCAGTCAAACTCCGAATGCCAATGACTTATCCTTAGGAGTCAGACTGCGAGTGATAAGATCCGTAGTCAAAAGGGAAACAGCCCAGACCGCCAGCTAAGGTCCCAAAGTGTGTATTAAGTGGAAAAGGATGTGGAGTTGCTTAGACAACTAGGATGTTGGCTTAGAAGCAGCCACCATTTAAAGAGTGCGTAATAGCTCACTAGTCGAGTGACTCTGCGCCGAAAATGTACCGGGGCTAAATACACCACCGAAGCTGCGGATTGATACCGAATGGTATCAGTGGTAGGGGAGCGTTCTAAGGACAGTGAAGTCAGACCGGAAGGACTGGTGGAGTGCTTAGAAGTGAGAATGCCGGTATGAGTAGCGAAAGACGGGTGAGAATCCCGTCCACCGAATGCCTAAGGTTTCCTGAGGAAGGCTCGTCCGCTCAGGGTTAGTCAGGACCTAAGCCGAGGCCGACAGGCGTAGGCGATGGACAAAGGTTGATATTCCTGTACCACCTCTTTATCGTTTGAGCAATGGAGGGACGCAGAAGGATAGAAGAAGCGTGCGATTGGTTGTGCACGTCCAAGCAGTTAGGCTGATAAGTAGGCAAATCCGCTTATCGTGAAGGCTGAGCTGTGATGGGGAAGCTCCTTATGGAGCGAAGTCTTTGATTCCCCGCTGCCAAGAAAAGCTTCTAGCGAGATAAAAGGTGCCTGTACCGCAAACCGACACAGGTAGGCGAGGAGAGAATCCTAAGGTGTGCGAGAGAACTCTGGTTAAGGAACTCGGCAAAATGACCCCGTAACTTCGGGAGAAGGGGTGCTTTCTTAACGGAAGCCGCAGTGAATAGGCCCAAGCGACTGTTTAGCAAAAACACAGCTCTCTGCGAAGCCGTAAGGCGAAGTATAGGGGTGACACCTGCCCGGTGCTGGAAGGTTAAGGAGAGGGGTTAGCGTAAGCGAAGCTCTGAACTGAAGCCCCAGTAAACGGCGGCCGTAACTATAACGGTCCTAAGGTAGCGAAATTCCTTGTCGGGTAAGTTCCGACCCGCACGAAAGGTGTAACGATTTGGGCACTGTCTCAACCAGAGACTCGGTGAAATTATAGTACCTGTGAAGATGCAGGTTACCCGCGACAGGACGGAAAGACCCCGTGGAGCTTTACTGTAGCCTGATATTGAATTTTGGTACAGTTTGTACAGGATAGGCGGGAGCCATTGAAACCGGAGCGCTAGCTTCGGTGGAGGCGCTGGTGGGATACCGCCCTGACTGTATTGAAATTCTAACCTACGGGTCTTATCGACCCGGGAGACAGTGTCAGGTGGGCAGTTTGACTGGGGCGGTCGCCTCCTAAAGTGTAACGGAGGCGCCCAAAGGTTCCCTCAGAATGGTTGGAAATCATTCGTAGAGTGCAAAGGCATAAGGGAGCTTGACTGCGAGACCTACAAGTCGAGCAGGGACGAAAGTCGGGCTTAGTGATCCGGTGGTTCCGCATGGAAGGGCCATCGCTCAACGGATAAAAGCTACCCGGGGATAACAGGCTTATCTCCCCCAAGAGTCCACATCGACGGGGAGGTTTGGCACCTCGATGTCGGCTCATCGCATCCTGGGGCTGTAGTCGGTCCCAAGGGTTGGGCTGTTCGCCCATTAAAGCGGTACGCGAGCTGGGTTCAGAACGTCGTGAGACAGTTCGGTCCCTATCCGTCGTGGGCGTAGGAAATTTGAGAGGAGCTGTCCTTAGTACGAGAGGACCGGGATGGACGCACCGCTGGTGTACCAGTTGTTCTGCCAAGGGCATAGCTGGGTAGCTATGTGCGGAAGGGATAAGTGCTGAAAGCATCTAAGCATGAAGCCCCCCTCAAGATGAGATTTCCCATAGCGTAAGCTAGTAAGATCCCTGAAAGATGATCAGGTTGATAGGTTCGAGGTGGAAGCATGGTGACATGTGGAGCTGACGAATACTAATAGATCGAGGACTTAACCATATAATATGTAGCAATGTTATCTAGTTTTGAAAGAATATAAAAAACTTGTTGACTTTCAAAAGTAAATGAGTTATAATAATTCTTGTCTTAAATGAATACAGTCTGGTAATGATGGCAGAGAGGTCACACCCGTTCCCATACCGAACACGGAAGTTAAGCTCTCTAGCGCCGATGGTAGTTGGGACCTTGTCCCTGTGAGAGTAGGACGTTGCCAGGCAAATGGAGGATTAGCTCAGCTGGGAGAGCACCTGCCTTACAAGCAGGGGGTCGGCGGTTCGATCCCGTCATCCTCCACCATTTAGCCGACTTAGCTCAATTGGTAGAGCAACTGACTTGTAATCAGTAGGTTGGGGGTTCAAGTCCTCTAGTCGGCACCAGAAATCATGGCGGTTGTGGCGAAGTGGTTAACGCACCGGATTGTGGCTCCGGCATTCGTGGGTTCGATTCCCATCAGTCGCCCCATTTTTCTTAAATAAATTAATATGCGGGTGTGGCGGAATTGGCAGACGCACCAGACTTAGGATCTGGCGCCTTTGGCGTGGGGGTTCGACTCCCTTCACCCGCACTTTTAATTAAATAACTCATACATGTCTTGCGGAAGTAGTTCAGTGGTAGAATACAACCTTGCCAAGGTTGGGGTCGCGGGTTCGAATCCCGTCTTCCGCTCCAATTTTCAATATGACATGCCGGGGTGGCGGAACAGGCAGACGCACAGGACTTAAAATCCTGCGGTGGGTGACCACCGTGCGGGTTCGACCCCCGCCCTCGGCACCATATGCGCCCGTAGCTCAATTGGATAGAGCGTTTGACTACGGATCAAGAGGTTAGGGGTTCGACTCCTCTCGGGCGCGCTTTTATTAACGGGAAGTGGCTCAGCTTGGTAGAGCACCTGGTTTGGGACCAGGGGGTCGCAGGTTCAAATCCTGTCTTCCCGATATTCCAAAAAAACATGGGGCCTTAGCTCAGCTGGGAGAGCGCCTGCCTTGCACGCAGGAGGTCAGCGGTTCGATCCCGCTAGGCTCCACTTATCTTAAATATCATTTATGGCGGTGTAGCTCAGCTGGCTAGAGCGTACGGTTCATACCCGTGAGGTCGGGGGTTCGATCCCTCCGCCGCTACCATAAAGGACCTTTAGCTCAGCTGGTTAGAGCAGACGGCTCATAACCGTCCGGTCGTAGGTTCGAGTCCTACAAGGTCCACCATTAGACGTATATATCTCGGAGGTATACCCAAGTTCGGCTGAAGGGATCGGTCTTGAAAACCGACAGGCGGCGAGAGTCGCGGGGGTTCGAATCCCTCTACCTCCTCCATTTTTTCTAAAGTAAATATTTTATCATCGCGGGGTGGAGCAGCACGGTAGCTCGTCGGGCTCATAACCCGAAGGTCGCAGGTTCAAATCCTGTCCCCGCAACCAAATGGTCCCGTGGTGTAGTGGTTAACATGCCTGCCTGTCACGCAGGAGATCGCCGGTTCGACCCCGGTCGGGACCGCCATTTTTACATAAAGGCTCGGTAGCTCAGTCGGTAGAGCAGAGGACTGAAAATCCTCGTGTCGGCGGTTCGATTCCGTCCCGAGCCACCATTTTGAAGTCGCAAGCCGACTTAGCTCAATTGGTAGAGCAACTGACTTGTAATCAGTAGGTTGGGGGTTCAAGTCCTCTAGTCGGCACCACTTTCAAAATGAGCCATTAGCTCAGTTGGTAGAGCATCTGACTTTTAATCAGAGGGTCGAAGGTTCGAGTCCTTCATGGCTCACCATTTACAATTTAATGCGGGTGTAGTTTAGTGGTAAAACAAGAGCCTTCCAAGCTCTGGTCGAGAGTTCGATTCTCTTCACCCGCTTTTCAATTATGGGCCTATAGCTCAGCTGGTTAGAGCGCACGCCTGATAAGCGTGAGGTCGATGGTTCGAGTCCATTTAGGCCCACCATAATTGTTCCGCAGTAGCTCAGTGGTAGAGCTATCGGCTGTTAACCGATCGGTCGTAGGTTCGAGTCCTACCTGCGGAGCCATATTTATAGAGAAGTACCCAAGTGGCTCAAGGGGCTCCCCTGCTAAGGGAGTAGATCGCGAACGCGGTGCGAGGGTTCGAATCCCTTCTTCTCTGCCAGAACTGGCCCGTTGGTCAAGTGGTTAAGACACCGCCCTTTCACGGCGGTAACACGGGTTCGAATCCCGTACGGGTCATACTAAAAGAGATAGCATAATCTGCTATCTCTTTTTTGTTGTGTAAAAGTGGACTTTGGATACTCTGCTTTTTTAGGCAATAGAAGAAATATGAAGTATGGGCTGTTGCAGTTGGGTATATAGAGCCGTAAATACAATCATGTTGTTTATTTGGGCCTGTATGAATATGAAGGAACTATCTATCTAACAAATGATACCTCAAGTTGAACTTTTACCCCAGCTGTATGGCTGTAGCCTCCTACACTTGGAGAAACCGATGAAAATACATCCGGGAGCTACTGTGGAAAATAAATAATATATAGAAGAAGCTGCTTTCTCTCAATAGGTGTGACCTACTGAAGACAGCTTTTTTATGTTGTCATTATTGTCGAGTTTTGTCGGTAAGCCGATATATTGCAAAAATCGCTGATATAATTTGAGTTACGGTCGATAAATTTTAATAATCGCTGATATATTTGGAGTTACGGTCCATATATTCTAAAAATCGCCGATATAATTTCACTTACCGACAAAAACCACAAGAAAATCCCTTTCACAATCTAAAGAAAACGCCTCCATTGAAATGGATTCCACACCTATTCCAATAACTTTACATCATATGTGAAAAAGTTCACAAATAGGTCATAATTTGTGAAGTAATTCACAATAATACGTGCTACAATATGAATGTAAAGAAGTTAAACAACATTAAATTAGTATTTTAATTAATTACTTAAACAATCATAAAAAATAGATGTGAACAATAGAGAGGGGAAATTACCATGAAAAAAGGTATCAATCGTGTAGTATTAGTAGGAACAGGAGCTGTAGGTTGTAGTTATGCTTACTCAATGATCAACCAAGGTGTAGCTGAAGAATTCGTATTAGTAGATGTTAATGAAGCAAAAGCAGAAGGGGAAGCAATGGACTTAAGCCATGCGGTACCATTCTCTCCATCACCAACAAAAGTTTGGAGCGGTAGCTATGCAGATTGTAAAGATGCAGATTTAGTAGTTATCACTGCTGGATTACCACAAAAGCCAGGTGAAACTCGTTTAGACCTAGTTGAGAAAAATACAAAGATCTTTAAACAAATCGTTCGCGGTATTATGGATAGCGGATTCGATGGAATCTTCTTAATCGCAACTAACCCAGTTGATATTTTAACTTACGTAACTTGGAAAGAATCTGGTCTACCAAAAGAGCGCGTAATTGGTTCTGGTACTACTTTAGACTCTGCTCGTTTCCGTTACATGTTAGGTGACTACTTAAATGTAGATCCACGTAACGTTCATGCTTACATCGTTGGTGAACACGGTGACACTGAACTTCCAGTATGGAGCCATGCTACTATCGGTGTACAAAAACTAGAAACAATTTTAGCTAATAACGAACAGTACAAACAAGAAGACTTAGATAAAATCTTTGAAAATGTACGTGATGCAGCTTACCATATCATCGAGCGTAAAGGTGCAACTTACTACGGAATCGGTATGTCACTACTTCGTGTAACTAAAGCAATTTTAAACAACGAGAACAGCGTATTAACTGTATCTGCATACCTTGAAGGTCAATACGGCGAGAAAGATGCTTACGTAGGTGTTCCAGCTGTAATTAACCGTGAAGGTGTACGTGAAATCGTAGAACTTGAGCTAAATGAAGAGGAAAAAGCGAAGTTCGCTCATTCTGTAAAAGTATTAAAAGAAACAATGGCACCAGTGCTATAATAATTACTAAATAATTCAGAGGTGGGAAACTGCTTCTTACCTCTGAACTTATATAATTTAATATAAATTCCTTTTCCGGTTTCCCTTGTATATCCCCAATATACCCCTTTTGCTGGATAAGGGTCGTTTATAGAAAAAGAGCACTCTATTTTACGTAGAGTGCTCTTTATTATTCCGCTATTTGCCGGGCAGTAAAACCTCGACTGATTAAAGTTTCACTTTATTATTTTTTAGGCATTAATCCTAATTTCTTTAAAATATCTGTCAGTGTACCGCTTTTTGATTTTTCAGCAGCTGTTTGTGATTTAGATGCATCTAGCTCTTTTTTCAAGAAGTTCTTTTCAACGAAGCGAATATCTTTTTCATCGACAATCCCATCTTTATTAAGGTCTCCGTCTTTTACAGTTAGTCCTTTTTTACCATAGTTGCTAGCGATAATTTCAGCATCTTTAATATCGATTACTTTATCAGCATTTACATCGCCGGCAAGGTTTTCGTCAGGTCTTGCATAATAATATTGGCCAAGCAGCTTACCGTCTTTTTCAGTACCAAGTTTCGTTGTTAGGCGGCTTGTTAAATGTCCTGGCACCTCTACATATAAGTTATAGTCGCGTTTATTAACTGGAAGTCCATTTAGTTTGAAGTATCCGTATTTATCTAGTGAGCCTTCAAACTTATGACGATAAGAATCAGTCGCATATACTTTTACGCCAAGCTTTGTATAATCGAACTTTTCATCTAAATAGCCACGTTCATTTAAGAATGCACCAGGTTTAATATTTCCTTCTACTAGTGAATTTAAGGACATGACTGAGAATGTTTGATCTTGAAGTACACGCATTCTATTTGGTTCTGATTCACCTTGTTTCCAGTAAACAAAAATTGGTGACTCTAATTGAGCGTTTGCTTCATAAAATTCATCATTTTCTACTTTGAAAGTTACATCAATGAACGGGAAATCACCATCTAATCCAGCAAAGTTTTTGTCATCAATAGCTCTGCCAACTGTAACAAAACCTGTCTCTAGTTTCGGTTCATTTACTTTTGCGGTTACCCCTTTGTCGGAAGTAGCTTTTCAAAAGCAGGATTAAATTTCGCATTTCAATAACATTGTGACAAAAAATATTGAGAAACATTTTTTATGACAGATTATTTTATTTTGATTTTGAGTGGAAAATAGCATGAAAAATAGGATAAACATAATAAAATAAAGGTTGAGAAAAAATAATTGGTAAAAATATAGAAGAATAATAAAGCGTTTTCAATGAATATTCGTCAAAATTCGATATTTTACACGGAAATGTGAAGAAAAACTAACATTTTTAAGAAAAAAACGAATGTTTTTTATAAATTAACAAGGATATTGCAGTTTTTCACAGAAATAGTTAAAGTATAAAAAATTCTGTCATCTAAGTGAGGTGAGCATATTGAGTGTAATAAATTGTGAAGAAGTGAAACGAGATGAGTTTCATACAGAAAAGTACTATGAAAGTTATAACATCTTTGGCGCACATGTTGTGACGGAAGATGAGATTCAAGGGGTACGATTTACAGTGTGGGCTCCTCATGCGAAAGCAATGAGTGTTGTTGGAGATTTTAATAAGTGGGATTATGAGCAACATAAGATGCTACAAGTGACAGAAGAAGGCATTTGGTCCTTATTTATACCGCATATTGAAGAAGGAGAAATATATAAATATGCGATTGAAACGTTGGCTGGTGACGTCATTTTAAAGGCAGATCCGTATGCTATATATGCAGAAGTAAGACCGAATACGGCATCTGTAGTTTTTGATATAAAAGGATATGAATGGAATGATAAAAACTGGAATCGTAAGAAAAAGAAAAAACCGATTTATAAAGAAGCGATGACAGTTTATGAATTACATTTCGGTTCTTGGAAAAAGAAAGAAGATGGAACACTATATTCTTACAGGGAAATGGCAGAAGAACTCATTCCGTATGTGGTGGAACATCAATTTACACATATTGAAATTATGCCGCTTGTTGAGCATCCATATGATCGTTCTTGGGGATATCAAGGAACGGGATATTATGCAGCGACGAGTAGATTTGGTACACCGCATGATTTAATGTATTTTGTCGACGAATGTCATAAATATGGAATCGGTGTCATTTTAGATTGGGTACCGGGGCATTTTTGTAAAGATGCTCACGGTTTATATTTGTTTGATGGCACACCGACCTATGAATATAAAGATAAAGATGTACAAGAAAATCTAGTATGGGGAACTGTCAATTTTGATTTAGGAAAGAGAGAGGTACGTAATTTCTTAATTTCAAATGCGTTATTTTGGATGAGATATTTCCATATTGATGGTTTCAGAGTAGATGCAGTTGCGAACATGTTGTACTGGAATAAAGAAGGACAAGAGCAAAGTAATGAGTACGCTGTGTCATTTTTACGGGAGTTAAATGAAGCAGTGTTTGCAGAGGATGAAGATTTTCTTATGACGGCAGAGGATTCAACAGCTTGGCCACTTGTAACAGCACCAACGTATGAAGGTGGGCTTGGATTCAATTACAAATGGAATATGGGCTGGATGAATGACGTGCTGAAATATATGGAGTGTGCGCCAGAGTACAGAAAATATATTCATGAGAAAATGACGTTCTCTTTACTATATGCTTACTCTGAAAACTTCATATTACCCCTTTCTCATGATGAAGTCGTTCATGGGAAAAAGTCGTTATTAAATAAAATGCCAGGTGATTACTGGGATAAGTTTGCTCAGCTTCGTTTATTATATGGATATTTCTTTACTCACCCAGGAAAGAAATTACTTTTCATGGGAGGAGAATTCGGGCAGTTTGATGAGTGGAAAGACCTTGAAGATTTAGATTGGAATTTACATGATTTTGAAATGCATCGTTATATGCATGATTACTTTAAAGAGCTCATAGCATTGTATAAGCGCTCAAAACCACTTTGGCAGCTTGATCATTCGCCTGAAGGTTTTCAGTGGATTGATGCTAATAATAACGAGCAAAGTATTTTCTCGTTTATCCGCCAAGGAGATAAACAAGAAGATGCGTTAGTTATCGTATGTAATTTTACGAAAGCTACATATGAAAACTATAAAGTAGGTGTACCAGATTTCGAGTATTATAACGAGATTTTAAACAGTGATGCACAGCAATATGGCGGGTCAGGGCAAGTAAATAAGAAACGTCTGAAAGCAATTCAAGAACCGTATCATAATCAAGCAGCACATGTAGAAATTACAATTCCACCATTTGGCGTATCCATATTACGACCAGTGAAGACGAGAAAGGGGAGCAAAAAACAAGATGGCTCAAAAACAAAAGTGCGTAGCAATGTTACTAGCAGGGGGAAAAGGTAGTCGATTAAGTGCATTAACAAAAAATTTAGCCAAGCCAGCTGTTCCATTTGGTGGTAAATATCGCATTATCGATTTTACGCTAAGTAACTGTGCGAATTCTGGTATTGAAACGGTTGGGATTTTAACGCAATATCAACCACTTGAACTTCATAATTATATCGGAATCGGCAATGCGTGGGATTTAGACCGAGTAAGCGGTGGAGTCACAGTGTTACCTCCTTATGCGGAGTCTTCAGGTGTGAAGTGGTACACAGGTACGGCAAGTGCCATTTATCAAAACTTAAACTATTTAAGTCAGTACGAACCAGAGTACGTTCTTATTTTATCGGGCGACCATATTTATAAAATGGATTACAGTAAAATGCTAGATTATCATATTGAGAAGGAAGCGGATGTTTCCATTTCTGTTATTGAAGTACCTTGGGATGAAGCGAGTCGCTTTGGCATTATGAATACAAATGAAGAAATGGAGATTGTTGAGTTTGAAGAGAAACCGCAATTTCCAAGAAGTAATCTTGCATCAATGGGAATCTATATTTTTAATTGGTCAATTTTGAAAGAGTATTTAGAGATGGATGCAAGAAATCCTGAATCTAGTAATGATTTCGGAAAAGATGTACTTCCGCTTTTATTAGATGAAGGGAAGAAGTTGATGGCGTATCCGTTTGAAGGATATTGGAAAGATGTTGGGACGGTTAAGAGCTTATGGGAAGCGAATATGGATTTACTGCGCGATGAAACATCACTGAATTTAAACGATCGTAATTGGCGTATTTATTCTGTAAATCCAAATGAGCCACCTCAATATATTGCAGAGCAGGCAAAAGTAGAAGAATCACTTATTAACGAAGGATGCGTCATTGAAGGGGACGTGAAGCATTCTGTATTATTCCAAGGGGTGACGGTAGAAGAAGGTAGTATGGTTATTGATTCTGTCGTTATGCCAGGAGCAAAGATTGGAAAAAATGTTGTGATTGAAAGAGCAATTGTTGGATCGGAAATGGTTATTGAAGATGGAACAATTATTCGTCCGGAAAAAAATGTTGACGATGTAGTACTCATTGCTGAAGGGAAATAGAAAAGGGGGATGAAATGAATGGGAGAAAAAATGTTAGGAATTATTAATGCAACGGGAAGTTTTCCTTCCTTAAAGAAAGTAACAGGGCATCGTTCACTAGCGGCGTTACCGTTTGGGGGCCGTTATCGACTCATTGATTTCATGCTTTCAAATATGGTGAATTCTAATATTCATAGTGTGGCAGTTTTTACAAGTCATAAAAACCGCTCGTTAATGGACCATGTTGGTTCAGGAAAGCAGTGGGATTTAGATAGAAAAAGAGACGGACTGTTTTTATTCCCACCAAATTGCCAATGTGACCAAGATGAATTTGGATCTTTTGCACATTTTAGAAGACATATTGATTATTTTCTAAGAGCTAGAGAAGAATACGTCGTTATTACGAATAGCCATCTCGTAACAGCATTGAATTTCCAGGCGGTGTTAGAGCGACATATACATACGGCAGCTGATATTACGGAAGTTTGCCATGAAGGGGTTTCGCTTCAAACATACGTGTTAAAGAAAAAATTATTGTTAGATTTATTTGAGTCATATAAAGATTTGGAGCAATATAGCTTATTCGATGTGGTGAGAGAAAAGCGCGGAAAATCACTGCATATTGCTACTTATGAGCATACAGGATATGTAGCGATTATTGATTCGATTGAAAGTTACTATAAACATAGCTTAGAAATTTTGCAACCTGCTATTTGGAAGCAAGTATTTAAGAAAGAAGCACCGATCTTTACGAAAGTAAAAGATGAACCACCAACTCGTTACTTAAAAGGTGCAGCCGTGAAAAATACAATGATTGCAAACGGCAGTATTATTGAAGGCGAAGTAGAAAATAGTGTTATCTCCCGTTCTGTTAAAATTGGAAAAGGTTCCATTGTTCGTAACAGTATTATTATGCAAAAGAGCCAAATTGGAGATAACTGTATAATAGACGGTGTTATTATTGATAAAGACGTGAAAATTGGTGACGGTGTTGTACTAAAAGGAAACGCTGATGAGCCATACGTTGTAGAAAAAGGAAGCGTTCAAAACAGTACGATTAATAGTTATTCTTAAAAGAATCAGTGGGGGTCTTCCTCCACTGATTAAAGTTTTAATTCAAATGAAAACTCGAAGGGAGGAAGCTGCAAGGGAAGTAGTATAAGCTTTTCGTGCAGTGGGACAACAAGTGAATATTTTATTTGCAGTATCAGAATGTGTACCATTTGTTAAATCGGGAGGCTTAGCTGATGTAGCAGGTGCGCTCCCAAAAGAGCTAAAAAAATTAGGGGTGGACGTTCGCATTATACTCCCGAATTATAGTCTTATTCCGCCAAAGTTAAGGGATGGATGTACGTTACATAAAGTAATTAATGTCCCGCTCGGGTGGAGAAATCAATATTGTGGAATTTTAAAAGGTGAGCAAGACGGAATTACGTATTACTTAATAGATAATGAATATTATTTTAAGAGAGATTCTCTGTATGGTCATTATGATGACGGAGAGCGTTTTTCTTATTTCTCAAAAGCGGTGTTAGAGTGTATTCCGCACCTTGATTTTGAAGTGGATGTTCTTCATAGCCACGATTGGCATACGGCTATGGTTAATTTCTTACTTCGTGAAAAGTATCAAGATAACCCGTTATATGAGCGTATTAAAACGGTATATACAATTCACAACTTGCAGTTCCAAGGAGTATTTCCTCCTGAAGTGATGTACGACTTGTTAGAGCTTGGTGATGAATATTTTCATAGTGAGCAGCTAGAGTTTTATGGGAATGTGAACTTTATGAAAGGCGGTATTATCGCTTCGGATCAAATTACAGCGGTGAGCCCGACGTATAAGGAAGAAATTCAATATGAATTTTTTGGTGAGAAGTTAGATGGATTACTGCGAAAATATAATGATAAGCTTAGCGGCATTGTAAATGGCATTGATACCAGCGTATATAATCCAGAAACGGATTCGTATATTAAGGCGCAGTATGATGCAGATTCATTATATGAAAAGAGTGAAAATAAACGCGCTTTGCAGCGTTATTTTGGTTTGCCAGAAAAAGAGGATACACCAATTATTTCAATGGTAACGAGATTAACGAAGCAAAAAGGTCTTGATTTAGTACGTACTGTATTCCACGAAATAATGGAAGAAGATGTACAATGTATTATTTTAGGTTCAGGTGATTCGGAATATGAGCAATTCTTTGAGTGGATGGCATATGAGTATCCGGAGAAGGTAAAAGTTTATATCGGATTTAATGAAGAATTAGCTCACCAAGTGTATGCGGGAAGCGATTTGTTTTTAATGCCATCACTGTTTGAACCGTGTGGACTTGGACAACTTATCGCATTAGCGTACGGTACGATTCCAATTGTAAGAGAAACAGGTGGATTAAACGATACGGTACATTCTTATGATGAAGAAACAGGCGAAGGAAATGGTTTCAGTTTCATGAACTTTAATGCACATGACATGCTGCATACGATTCAGCGTGCGATTGAATTCTATCACGATAAACCAGTGTGGGAGCAGCTTGTAAAACAAGCGATGACTGAAGATTATAGCTGGGAGCAATCGGCTCTTGCTTATAAGGAATTGTATAAAAGTCTCATGGAATAACATGTAGGTGGTGAAAAAATGTTTACTCATGTTGAAAGTTTTAAATCAACTTTTCTAGAAAAGTTAGAGACGATGTATGGTAAAAGTTTTAAAGATTCTACAACTCGTGATCAATATAATACGCTCGGCCATATGGTACGTGAGTATATGAATAGTCAATGGATTGCAACGAACGAGAGTTATCGATCCGGAGAGCAAAAGCAAATGTATTACTTGTCTATTGAGTTTTTGCTTGGACGTTTGCTTGGAAGTAACATCTTGAATTTAGGTATTCGAGATGTATGCGAGCAGGGGTTATCTGAACTAGGGATTTCGTTACAAGAGTTAGAAGAAGTGGAAGCAGATGCAGGCCTTGGTAATGGTGGGCTTGGACGCTTAGCAGCCTGTTTTCTCGATTCACTTGCCTCTTTAAACTTGCCAGGACACGGCTGTGGAATTCGTTATAAACATGGTTTGTTTGATCAGAAAATTGTTGATGGTTATCAAGTTGAATTTCCAGAACAGTGGCTTCTTCATGAAAACGTATGGGAAGTAAGAAGGCATGATCAAGCTGTAGAAGTAAGTTATTTCGGCAGTGTTGAACCGCTAGAAATTGACGGGCGTTTAGAGTTTAGGCATACAAATGCAGAAGTCATTATGGCCGTGCCATATGATGTGCCGGTAGTTGGCTATGAGACGAGTACTGTAAATACACTTAGACTTTGGAATGCTGAACCAGTTCCTTTCCCGCAAAACTGCAAAGATATTTTGAAATATAAGCGCGAAACAGAGGCTGTATCGGAGTTTTTATATCCAGATGATACGCATGATGAGGGAAAAATACTTCGTTTAAAACAACAGTATTTCCTCGTATCAGCAAGTTTGCAAAATATCGTTCGAATGCATAGAGAAAGATATGGTGACCTTCGTCAACTACATGAAAAAATTGCGATCCATATTAACGATACACATCCAGTTTTAGCAATTCCGGAACTGATGCGTATTTTACTAGACGAAGAAAAGTTAGCATGGGAAGAAGCTTGGCACATAACGACGCAGACGATTTCTTATACGAATCATACAACGTTATCAGAAGCGCTCGAAAAGTGGCCAATTCACATTTTTAAACCGTTATTACCGAGAATTTATATGATTATTGAAGAGATTAATGAACGTTTCTGTCATGAACTTTGGGAACAGTATCCGTATGAGTGGGATCGTATTGAAGCAATGGCAATTATTGCACATGACCTTGTGAAAATGGCTCATTTAGCGATTGTCGGTAGCCATAGCGTAAATGGTGTAGCGAAAATTCATACGGAAATATTAAAGCAGCGGGAAATGCGATTGTTTTATGAATTTTATCCAGATAAGTTTAATAATAAGACGAATGGAATTGCTCATAGGCGCTGGCTTATGAAAGCAAATCCACAGTTAACAAATCTCATTTCAGAGGCGATTGGAACAGAGTGGAAGAAAGAACCGATTAAGCTTCAAGAGCTACAATTAGTTCAATATGATGCGAGTTTCCAAGAGAAATTTGCAGAGGTAAAACAAGAGCGTAAAGAGATTTTAGCGGAGCGTATTCATAATACAATGGGGATTACCATTGATCCAAATTCTATTTTTGATGTGCAAGTGAAAAGATTACATGCTTATAAACGACAATTATTAAATGTTCTGCATATTTTATATTTGTATAACCGTTTGAAAGAGGATGCTAGTTTTACATTTTATCCGCGTACTTTTATTTTTGGAGCGAAAGCATCACCTGGCTATTATTACGCGAAAAAAATTATTAAATTAATAAATGAACTCGCAAGAAAAGTAAATAATGACCCGTATGTCAGTCAATATATGAAAGTTATCTTTCTAGAAAACTATCGAGTTTCTTTAGCGGAAGATATATTCCCGGCAGCGGATGTAAGTGAACAAATTTCAACGGCGAGTAAAGAAGCATCGGGAACAGGTAATATGAAATTTATGATGAATGGTGCGATTACACTCGGAACGCTAGACGGTGCTAACGTTGAAATAAAAGACCGGGTCGGTGATGATAACTGTTTCATTTTCGGTTTAACGGCCGAAGAAGTTCTTCATTACTATCAAAATGGTGGATATCGTGCAAGTGATTATTATCATCACAATGGGCACATTAAAAAGGTAGTAGATCAGTTAACGAATGGTTTCTTTGCACAGTCGGGAGCCGAATTTGAAGCAATTTACGATTCTCTCGTTATTCAAAATGATGAATATTTTGTTCTGCGAGATTTTGGTCCATATGCTGAAAGACAAGAAGCTGTCGGTAGAGCTTATGAGAACCGAACGAAGTGGCTAGAAATGTCGATTTTAAATATTGCACAGTCTGGTCATTTTGCGAGCGATCGAACGATTTTGCAGTACAGTAATGAAATTTGGGGTATTGGTAATACAGTTAAACAGTTTTAAAGAGGTTGCTATATTGGGAGATATATTATCGATTTACCAACAGAAATGGATATTAATAAATAAAACGTGCTTAATAAAATTAAGCTCGTTTTATTTATTTTGCTTAAGAAAGAAATGGAACAGTGGTATATATGATACCTGCCCCATCATACTCTCCTGTCGCAAAGTATGAAAATGTAAAGAAACCTGTAACCGTAAAAATTACAATAAGAAAAAATGCTAAGATAAATTTTAACATGTAAGGTCCCCTCATCCAAAAATAACTTCATACATTATTATAGTATACGAATATTTTATTTCCAATTGTTTACTGGTTAAAAATGAGAAGTCAGACATGTTTTGTATGTTGTAATGGAATGATTATTTGTAATGGATTTTGTGTTTTTTGTAAATGTCATGTTGTGATGGACGTGTGCATACTCCCAATCATGATCATTAAAATTTATATTTCGGGGAGGGAGAAGTGGAACGACATCGAACAAATTGACGAAACGAAAGCTACTAGCTACTTGTAGTTTATAATAATTTCGAAAAGCGATATCTCCTACTTTTGGAGAAGCGAATGTATAAAGTCCATACTGTGCGAAGGCAGTATTTATACGTGCATCTAATATGTGTAATGTGGCAAGCGCGCCACCTAGACTATGCCCAGTAGCTAGCAGTTTTTTATGTGCTGGCAATGATACGAGCATATCCATAATAGAATCACGACAAGACTCATAAATAGAGAGAAAACCGTTATGGACATTTCCGCCATTTAAAGCATAAGGATAAGGTTTTTGATTGACGAGAGAATCAATAATCCAATCTGGATCTGTTTGAGTGCCTCTGAAGGCAACGATAATTGTATCCTCAGATTCTAATATAAATCCGAACCATTCTGTTGTTTGAATGGCCTTTCCTTGAAAACCTTGTACATATTGAAAACCATCTGGTATTTCGAAAATACCATTTTGTTTATATTGTTCATACGTTAACTCACAACAAGAAGCTAACAGTATGGCAGTTTCTTTATCAAAGGATAAAGGAGTACGCATTAAGGTAGCCCTCCTTAAGAAAAGGTATAGTTTAATATATGCGGTGAGGAACTTGATTCATTCTTTTGGAGGTGGGGAATAGCTTGTATCGCTTACCTAAATCAGTGGAGGAAATTATAATGTCAAAATAAAACAGTGCCTGATAAGGGCACTGTTTACTCTTTTTCATCTCAAGGAATCGACTTTTTTAGTTATTCTTAATGAACTGACGCATGCGTTAGTTGCATAAGTAAGAGGTTTGAAAAAATAGCCTGTATATATTTGAATGATGAATAACTTACCTATTTTCTTGTGTTTGTTTGCGTTACATACAGAAAAAATTCGGAAAATAAAACATATTATTTATCTGTTTGTTTTTGCTTCTTTTTCAAATACTCCGTACGCAATCTTTCAAGTTGCTGCTTTTTATCAAATTTGGCAGGCTTCTGTTTTTCATGAAACTTTGCCACAGCTACCTGACTTTTGGAATCCAATTGATATTTTCCCACTTTGTTCACCTACTTTTCTTGTCTCTAAAGAGAATCTATTCAACAAATATAATATACCTTATTTTCCTGAAGTAAACCTTATTACTTTATTTTAACTGCTTTTTCTCGTTTGTAGACGTAAATTAAAACACCCTTTCACTTCAATTACTGCAAGCAAGGGTGTTTTAATTTTATTATTTTATTAGTTGATTGCCATGCCCACATAAGGGCACAGTTTACTCTTTCCCATCTAATAAACGACCAAGTCCACCTAATACACTACCTTCACCGCTGCCTTGCGCTGCTGGGCTTGTCAGGCGTGCTGCTAAGCGGCTAAGTGTTAAGGACTGAATCCAAACTGTTCCAGGTCCTTCTAACGTTGCGAAGAATAAACCCTCACCGCCAAATAGAGCTGTTTTTACTTTTCCAACGAACTCGACGTCGTAGTTAACGTCTTTTGTCATGGCAACGAGACAGCCTGTATCGATGCGAAGTTTTTCACCAGGTTTTAGTTCACGCTTATATACAGTTCCGCCTGCATGCATGAAAGCAAGTCCATCACCTTCGAGTTTTTGCATGATGAAACCTTCACCGCCGAAGAAACCAGTTCCGATTTTTTTCGTAAACTCGATTCCGATAGAAACGCCTTTTGCTGCACAAAGAAATGCATCTTTTTGACAAACTACTTTTCCTTGATATTCTGTTAAATCTACAGGAATAATTTTACCTGGATAAGGGGCAGCAAATGATACGTGGCGCTTGCCGTGACCTGTATTTGTAAATACAGTCATAAACATGCTTTCACCTGTAACGAGACGCTTACCAGCGCCCATTAATTTTCCGAATAAACCTCCAGATGGGCCAGAACCATCACCGAAGATTGTTTCCATTTCTATGTAATCTTCCATCATCATCATTGCGCCAGCTTCTGCGATCACGCTTTCTTCTGGATCTAACTCAATTTCAACAAACTGCATATCATCGCCGTATAACTTATACTCGATTTCGTGTGCTCTCATTTTTTTTCACCTCGTATGTAATAGATACTTATATTGTACAGAATTTAACAGGATTAGAATACTTTAGTTTTGTTAATTTTTAAATAAAGTGGGAGTATCGAAACTGATTATCAGCTCCCACCAATTGAGCTGTCCGCAAATGGCGGGATAAAATATGAATATGGAAATTCAACATTATATTAAAATTATAAAAAAATGGTGGAATGAAAGTGTTCTCATTTGACGTTTTGGATATAGCGTGATATAGTGAAATCACTATTGAGCTACATAATGTGGTACGGAAATAAAGCACGTTGAATTAAAGGCTGTAAGCTTGTTATACATTCATGTCCTTTATATCCACCTTTTCATGTGGATTCATAGTTTCATTTTTATTTAGGAGGTACATGACATGCAAACAGGTAAAGTTAAATGGTTTAACAGCGAAAAAGGTTTCGGTTTCATCGAAGTTGAAGGTGGAGACGATGTATTCGTTCACTTCTCAGCTATCCAAGGTGACGGATTCAAAACTTTAGAAGAAGGTCAAGAAGTTTCTTTCGAAATCGTTGAAGGTAACCGTGGACCACAAGCTGCTAACGTTACAAAAAACTAATTAGCTAGCGATAAAAAGCATTCCGATTTTCGGAATGCTTTTTTTTATTCTTTGGAGCTCGACTCATTTGAAGATAATTCACCTTTGAAGGTACGTTCTTCAAAATCATCAAGCATTTGTTCATATTCTTCATGCTCTTCTGTAGCGAAAACTTGTGGGTTTTTCCCGTACATATCCGTACCGATAAAGTTTTCAAAATCCTCCACGTAGCCTACGTTTTCTTCACTATTCACGTACATGCCATTATAGTTTTTTGAATCTTGTCTTTCTAAATCGGACGGTGTTTCAGACGTTCCGTAATTTGCGACATCTTGCCACGCATCTTCCGCATCGTACTCAACAGAATGATCCTCATCATGCTTGTGAAAAGAAGGGGATAACACTTCTTCTTCAACTGGTCGTGTATTCATATTTAACTTATTTGTCGCGTGCTGGATGCATGTTGTAGCAGTCGGCATTGCTTCCAATCTTTCAAATGGAATTTCTTCGCCAGACACTTCGCAAATGCCGTACGTACCTGCTTCTATTTTTTGCAGGGCATGTTTCGTATCCGCTAGTTGTTTATGCCAAAGTTCAATAAGCCCGAAGTCTTTTTCACGTTCATATAGCTCTGTTGCCATATCAGCTGGATGATTATCGTAGCTAGATAATTCCCCAACGGAATCACGTTCAGATGCACGATCTTCATTTTCATGTGTTTGTATCGTTTGCTCTAGTTCTTGTTTTTGCTTTTCTAAAACAGATTTAAATTGATTTATTTGTTGTGGAGTTAACATAGTCGTCCACCTTCCTACAATTCAGTTTCTTTACATAGTATGAGCGTTGCGAGGAGGAATTATGAGCTGAAATTGGTATATGAAAAAGGAGCCACATTAGCAGCTCCTTTTAAAGGAAATATCCAAGTAATAATCCGATTCCCATGAGGAGACCGAAGATTGTGTTTGTTTTTGCTGTTGCTATCATCGCAGGTACCATTTCCATTGGAATGCTTTTGCCGATAAAGCCTTTCGTCGCTTTAAATGCTTTCGGTGCACTTAAAAATACGATAAGCATCCATGGTGATACGATGCCCACGATAATTAAAGCAATTGTCCAAATATAGGAAACGATGAACATAGAAGCGAGTACACCAACGGCTCTTTCACGTCCAACGAGAATGGCTAACGTTTTACGACCGTTTTCTTTATCGTCATCTAAGTCACGGATGTTATTCGCTAGTAAAATGGCACCAATTAAAATGGAGCTTGGAATAGATAGTAAAATGACTTCCGATGTTACAGCCCCAGTTTGAATAAAGAATGAAATCCCGATAATAATGACACCCATAAACAATCCGGCTGTTAACTCTCCAAATGGTGTATACGCAATGGGAAGTGGGCCGCCTGTATAAAGGTAAGCAACGGCCATACAAACAAGACCGATTGCAGCAAGCCACCAGCTAGAATTCATACAAATATAAACACCTAATAGTATTGCGATGCCGAAAAATCCAAATGCTAAGTTAAGCACTGTTTTTGGCTGAATGCCATCGCGAACGATAGCGCCGCCGATACCGACTGAACCTTCGTGATCGAGCCCTCTTTTATAATCAAAGTATTCATTAAACATGTTTGTTGCTGCCTGAATGAGAAGACAAGCAAGAAGCATTATAAGGAAAAGAGGGAGATGTATTTGATTTATACCTCCGACCTGCATTGCATAGGCTGTTCCGATGAAAACAGGAACGAAAGCTGCTGTTAATGTATGGGGACGTAGTAAACTCCACCAAATGCGCCAGCCTGTTTGCTTACTTGGCTTTGGCGCCGTAGGAGAGGAATTCGTTTTGACGTTCATTTCCATGTTGAATCCTCCTTTGGTCACATATTGTACACAACTAAGTGTAGAAAAAGCATCATTTAGTGTCAACGTTTATTTTCTAGGAAGAGAAGGTGAATTTCTCAGAAATGCTAAACGTTGACAGGCCTTTCGTTTGAGGTGTATCTTAAAATCAAGCGTAATTATGACTATTTTTCGCCCATAGGGGGGAGACAATTGTGATTCAAACGAAACAAATAGGCTTGCAAGAAGTTCTAAGTGCGGCCATTAAGCGTGCAACTGATGAAAAAATATTGGTGAGCTTCGTAAAACAAATAGACTGGATGGATCCGCTTCTGTTTTATGCAGCAGGAAAAAGGATTGCATTCGAAAATAGATGTTATTTTGCAGACCCAGCTCAGCATGTAATATTTGCTGGAATTGGTTCTGTTTTCACTATAGCAACTGCTTCTCACAAACGCTTTCAAACTGCTCGTGACGAGTGGGATAAAGTAAAAGAGAAAGCATTTGTACAAAGGGAAAAATACGAATTTGGAACAGGTCCTCTTTTATTTGGCGGGTTTTCATTTGACCAAGAAAAAGAGAAAACAGATTTATGGAAAGAATTTGATGATACGACATTTTCACTACCAGCATTTTTATTAACTGTAAAAAATGAAAAAGCATGGTTAACAATGAATACATTCGTTTCAGCAACAGATTGTGCAGAAACTCTTTATAACGAAATTGTTTCTTTAGAAGAGAAAATTTTTGAGAAGAGTAAATGTGCACTACAAGGATCGAAATTAACAGTTACTTCTAAAGTAGAAGTGGATCCGAAAGGCTGGATGAAGGCTATTGAGAAAGTGCAAGATGAGATGAAGCAGGGGAACGTGCAGAAGGTTGTATTAGCGAGGGAGCTAAAAGTAGAGATGGATCATCATATTGATTCTGCGCTTGTTTTAGAAGCACTTCGCATTGGGCAACCGGATTGTTACGTATTTTCTTTTGATTATAAAGGAGCATGCTTCTTAGGAGCGACGCCAGAGAGATTAATTCGCAAAGAAGATGAGAAGTTTACTTCAATGTGTCTTGCTGGTTCAACTGGTCATGGTCAATCTATAGAAGAAAGTAAGCGAAATAGTGATGCGCTTCTTCATGATGAAAAGAATTTAGCTGAACACGGTTATGTTGTGAACATGATCAGGTCGGTATTAAATGAGCACTGCGAATACGTTAATATTCCAGAAAGTCCAGGTTTATTAACAACGAAAAATTTAATTCATTTATATACGCCTGTAGAGGCAAAAGGCGATGCGAGTCTTTTAACGATGGTAGAAGAATTACATCCAACACCAGCTCTTGGCGGGACACCTCGTTTAGAAGCGATGAAATTAATTCGTGATGTTGAATTGCTAGATAGAGGATTATATGGTGCACCGATTGGCTGGATAGATGATGAAGGAAATGGTGAATTTGCGGTTGCACTTCGCTGCGGATTATTAAATGGCGAGAAGGCATCCTTATTTGCCGGTTGCGGGATTGTAATTGATTCAGTACCGCAACTTGAATATGAAGAAACAAGTTTGAAGTTTAGACCGATGCTTGGTGCTTTGGAGGAATTAATGAAATGAACAATCATATAGAAGCATTATCATATTATTTAGGCGCGTTCGTGGATGAACTGACGCGTCTAAATGTATGTGATGTTGTCATTAGTCCAGGCTCACGGTCAACGCCGATTGCTCTACTAATGGAACAACACGAAGGAATGAACACATATTTACATGTAGATGAAAGATCTGCAGGATTTTTTGCGCTCGGTATCGCAAAAGCGAAAAAACGTCCGGTTGCATTATTATGTACGTCAGGAACGGCAGCAGCGAACTACTATCCAGCTGTATGTGAAGCTTTCCATTCACGAGTGCCGCTTATCGTCTTAACGGCAGATAGGCCGCATGAATTAAGAGATGTCGGTGCACCACAAGCGATGAATCAATTTAATTTATACGGTACTTTTGTGAAACAATTTACAGAGATGGCACTGCCAGAAGCAAGTGAAACGATGTATCATTATGCTCGTATGACGACGCAGCGCACGATAGCAAATGCTTGTTTAGCGCCGCAGGGTCCTGTTCATCTTAATTTTCCAGTTCGCGAGCCACTTATACCTGATTTCTCACTAGAAAGCTTATGGGATAAAGGACGTAGTGAATATACAGGAGTAGTTCAACAAGGAAACGCGGTGATGCCGAGTGAATATGTAGATTCTCTTGTAGGGCGCCTTTCACATATGGAAAAGGGGCTTATTATTTGTGGAGATGATAGTCATGCAGAAATCGCAATGTTTGCGGTAGAATTAGCTGAAAAAACTGGCTATCCTATATTAGCAGACCCACTTTCTAATATTCGTAGCGGACACCACGATAAAACGATGGTAATTGACTGTTATGATACATTTTTACGAAATGAACAGTTAAAAGAAACATGGAAACCGGATGTTTTAATTCGCTTTGGTGGTATGCCTGTTTCTAAATCGTTAACGCAGTTCATAAAAAAACAAACGAAAGCAGTTCATATCGTTGTCGATGAATCAGGACAATGGAGAGACCCAGCTCTTGTTGCGACAGAAGTTGTGCAAGCAAGTGACATTGAATTCTGCAAGGCATTAATAGAAAAAATGCCAGTTATGAAAAAGAATGATTGGTTCCGAATGTGGCAACATATAAACGAAAAAACGAAGGAAACGCTTCGTGAAATGGAAACATATGAAACTGCATTTGAAGGAAAGGTTATTACAGATATTGTGCGCGTATTACCAGAAGACGCAACATTATTTGCGAGCAATAGTATGCCAATTCGTGATACAGACTCATTCTTCTTCACATCGGATAAAAACATCCATGTGATGGCAAACCGCGGTGTAAATGGTATTGATGGAATCATTTCGACAGCTCTAGGAGCGAGCGTTATTTGTGACCCACTTGTATTAGTGATTGGTGATTTATCATTTTATCACGATTTAAATGGACTGTTAGCAGCAAAATTACACGAATTAAATATAACGATTGTCGTTGTAAATAATGATGGTGGCGGTATTTTCTCATTCTTACCACAATATGAGAAAAAGGAACACTTCGAATCGTTATTTGGAACACCGATTGGGCTTGATTATGAACATGTTGTCAAAATGTATGGCGGTTCATTTAGTCGTGTAAATGGTTGGGAGCAATTCCGAGAAGAGGTACAAAAAGGAACAAGGGCGGAAGGTTTACACGTTGTAGAAATTTGTACGAACCGTGATGAAAACTTAACATTGCATCGTAAATTATGGGCAAAAACGCAGGACGTAATTACTGCATCGTTGCAAGGTGAATCAAAATGAACGTAACACTGCAAGGTGTATCGTATGAATATGAAGTAGTCGGAAGCGGGGAACCACTTCTACTTCTTCATGGTTTTACGGGAAGCATGGAAACGTGGCGTTCTTTCGTTCCTTCTTGGAGCGAGCAATTTCAAGTCATTTTAGTAGACATTGTTGGGCACGGAAAAACAGAAAGCCCTGAAGATGTGACGCATTATGATATTCGAAATGTAGCATTGCAAATGAAAGAACTACTAGATTATCTTCATATTGAAAAAGCGCACATACTCGGCTATTCAATGGGCGGTAGACTGGCAATTACGATGGCATGTCTATATCCAGAATATGTACATTCTCTTTTATTAGAAAATTGTACAGCTGGGCTTGAAAGGGAAGATGAGCGGGAAGAACGCTGTGAAAAAGATGAGCGACTTGCTCACAAAATTGAGCGAGAAGGCATCGAAAGTTTTGTAACAATGTGGGAAAATATTCCGCTATTTGAAAGGCAAAAAAGTTTAGAACAAAACGTACAAGAAGCAGTGCGAAAAGAAAGACTTGCTAACAATCCAAAAGGGCTCGCAAATAGCTTGCGCGGCATGGGAACAGGGGCTCAGCCTTCTTGGTGGAATGAGCTGCAAAACTTAAAAATGCCTGTTCTTTTAATGAACGGGGAGCATGATGAAAAGTTCTTTCGCATATTAAAAAACATCGAAAAATGCGTCTCTGACGCGAAATTTGTCAAAATTGATGGTGCTGGCCATGCAATTCATGTGGAACAACCGGAAAAGTTTGATACAATAGTAAAGGGATTTCTAAAAACTATGCAGTGATGCTTTTTTCAGTTAAGAATGAAGTTACACTTATAGAGGAGATCAGAAATATACAAGGAGGTAGTTGTAATGGCTATTGAATGGGTAAAAGAAGGCAATTACGAAGATATTATTTATTCAACATACAATGGTATCGCAAAGATTTCGATTAACCGCCCTGAAGTACATAACGCATTCCGTCCTAAAACGGTAATGGAGTTAATCGACGCTTTTGCACATGCTCGTGATGATGCAAATGTTGGCGTTATCATTTTAACAGGTGAAGGTGGACGTGCATTCTGTTCTGGCGGCGACCAAAAAGTTCGCGGTCATGGTGGATATGTAGGTGACGACCAAATCCCTCGTTTAAATGTATTAGATTTACAACGTCTAATTCGCGCAATTCCTAAACCAGTTATCGCAATGGTAGCAGGTTATGCAATCGGTGGAGGACACGTACTTCATATCGTATGTGATTTAACAATCGCTGCAGACAATGCTGTATTTGGACAAACAGGTCCTAAAGTAGGAAGCTTTGACGGTGGATACGGAGCTGGTTACTTAGCTCGTATGGTAGGACACAAGAAAGCTCGCGAAATTTGGTACCTATGCCGCCAATATAACGCACAAGAAGCGCTTGATATGGGCTTAGTAAACACAGTAGTACCATTAGAACAACTTGAAGCAGAAACAGTACAATGGGCAGAAGAAATTTTAGCAAACAGCCCAATGGCACTTCGCTTCCTAAAAGCTGCATTCAACGCAGACACAGACGGTCTAGCTGGTATTCAACAACTAGCTGGAGATGCAACGTTATTGTACTACACAACTGACGAAGCAAAAGAAGGTCGCGACGCATTCAAAGAAAAACGCAGTCCGGACTTCGGTCAATTCCCTCGTTTCCCGTGATCAAACCAAAAGCGGAGCCGACTGCTTAGCCCCGCTGGCTAAGGTTCTTTCGCACAGAAAGTGTTTTTTACTTTCTCGTGCGGAAGGTTCTTAGACGGAAGGGGCTAGGAGGCGCAGCTAGATGTAACCAAAAGCGAAAGTAGCTCGTTCAGAATGTGAGGGGGATGGAGCTTCTGACGTAGAGGCGCTTTTTGCCTCGTAGGAAGAAGTGAAGCCACCGAACATTCTAGCTGCTGTAGCTAGATGAAACCAAAAGCGGAAGCAGCTTGCTTAGAACAAGAGGGCGTTGGAACTCCTGACGAAGAGGCGCTTTTTGCCTCGTAGGAAGGCGTGAAACGACCGACTGTTCTAGCCGCTGTAACTAGATGAGATTAACCGGAAACAAAACAACTAAGAGACTTGATGTCATATCAAGTCTCTTTCTTTCATGAAAGGAGAATGAATGATGGAGACGATGCCAAATTGGTTAATGCAACGTGCATTTTTAACACCAGATCGCACTGCAATTGAAATAGAGGAAGAGAAAGTTACTTTTATGCAGCTGCATGAAAAAGTAGTATCTGTTTGTGAACACCTCACGCATGTTGGAGTGAAGCGTGGGCAAAAGGTGGCTGTTCTGATGAAAAATGGTATGGAGATGATTACAGTTATTCACGCCCTATCTTACGTAGGTGCAGTAGCTGTGCTTTTAAATACGCGTCTTTCAAGAGAAGAGCTACTTTGGCAAATGGATGATGCTGAAGTTATTTGTTTAGTGACGGATCAAGATTTTGAGGCTAAAGATATTCCTGTATATTCATTCGCCGAAGTGATGAATGGACCAAAAGAGGAAGCCTCTATACAAGAAGAGTTTTCTTTAGAAGAAGCGATGACAATTATTTATACGTCTGGGACGACAGGGAAACCGAAAGGCGTTATTTTAACGTACGGGAATCACTGGTCAAGCGCGGTTGGCTCTGCGCTTAACTTAGGCCTTCGTGATGACGATTGCTGGTTAGCTTGTATGCCGATGTTCCACGTTGGCGGGCTATCTCTTTTAATGAAAAATATTATGTATGGCATGCGCATTTTACTCGTTCCGAAATATGATGCTGATTTTATTCATAAAGCACTTCAAACGAGAGGCGTTACGATTATTTCTGTCGTTTCTAAAATGTTGACTGATTTATTAGAGAGACTTGGAGAAGGGGCATACCCATCTTCTTTAAGATGCATGTTACTTGGTGGAGGACCAGCGCCGAAACCACTATTAGAAACGTGTGTAGATAAAGGAATTCCTGTATATCAAACGTACGGTATGACAGAAACGTCTTCACAAATTTGTACGTTATCAGCTGATTACATGTTAACGAAAGTAGGATCAGCCGGAAAACCACTATTTCAGTGCCAACTCCGTATTGAAAAAGATGGCGTAGTAGTGTCGCCATTTGCGGAAGGTGAGATCGTAGTAAAAGGACCAAACGTAACAGGCGGTTATTTTAACCGCGAAGATGCGACGCGCGAAACAATTCAAAACGGATGGCTTCATACTGGTGACCTCGGTTATTTAGACGAAGAAGGATTTTTATACGTATTAGATCGACGCAGTGATTTAATTATTTCTGGCGGAGAGAATATATATCCGGCTCAAATTGAAGAAGTGTTGCTTTCTCATCCGATGGTTGCGGAAGCAGGTGTGGTCGGGATGACTGACGATAAATGGGGACAAGTACCGGCTGCTTTTGTTGTAAAAAATGGAGAAGTAACAGAAGAAGAAATTCTTCATTTTTGCGAGGAGAAATTAGCGAAATATAAAGTGCCGAAAAAAGCATGTTTCTTAGAGGAATTACCACGAAACGCTTCGAAAAAATTGTTAAGACGAGAGTTAAGACAATTAGTGGAGGAGATGTAGGTGGAAATAAAAAAAGCGACGCTACATATAACGGAAATGCCACTCGTAATCCCGTTTGCTGCAAGCTACGGGACGTATAAAAAGCGTGAAAGTATCGTTATTGAATTAGAAGATACGGACGGATACATTGGATTTGGCGAAGTCGTTGCGTTTTCTGAACCGTGGTACACGGAAGAAACAGTGAAGACAGCGCTACATGTACTTCAAGATTTTTTATTACCGGATTTATTAAAGGCGGAGATTTCTCATCCGAATGAAGTACCTGGTTTGTTCAAACATATAAAGAGAAACCGAATGGCAAAGGCCGGAATAGAGGGGGCTGTTTGGGATTTATATGCGAAGCGCCAAAAGAAATCGCTAGCGACAGTACTTGGCGGAACTAGTGATGAAATTGAAGTCGGCGTTGTAATTGGCCTTAATACGATTCCAGTTATGTTAAAACAAATCGAGAAGTATGCAGAAGAAGGATACGAGCGTTTTAAAGTGAAAATAAAGCCAGAGCATGATTACGAATTATTGAAAGAGATTCGAAAAGAGTTTCCGTATATCCCGCTAATGGCAGATGCAAATTCAGCATATACATTAGGGGATACGGAGAGGCTGAAACGACTAGATGAATTCCAATTAATGATGATTGAACAACCGTTAGCCGATTATGATTTTCTTGATCACGCGGAGTTGCAAAAGAAAATTGAAACGCCCATTTGTTTAGATGAAAGTATTCATAGTTTAGAAGATGCACGCGTTGCGATTACCCTTGGTAGCTGCCAAATTGTGAACATTAAACCAGGGCGAGTGGGCGGATTAACAGAATCGGTTCAAATCCATAATTATTGCATGGAGCATAACATATCAGTTTGGTGCGGCGGTATGGTAGAGATGGGGATTTCACGAGCGCAAAATGTTGCCCTTGCTTCACTGCCGAACTTTACGATTCCAGGTGATATATCTGCTTCTAGTAGGCACTGGGAGAGGGATATTATTTCGCCGGAAGTGATGCTTGAGAGCGGGAAAGTGATGGTGCCGCAAAGTGTTGAAGCTGAGTATGAAGTAGATCGCGGAAGGCTGGCGGAGATTACGAAGCAGCGGCTTGCTTTGGAGCGGTAAATTGAGTCTTTAAAATAGCGGGCGAATTTCGTCGTTAATTGTCGGTAAGTCGATATATTTCAATAATCGCTAATATAATTTGAGTTACGGTCGATATAATTTTATTTACTAAGGTTACTCCCGTGAGTAGCCTTTTCTTATTGTACAAATTGGATAGACTAGTTTACAATCGAGCGTATAAAGTGAAACTTTAATCAGTGGGGCATCCCCACTGATTATTAGTTGAACCAATCGGGCTTTTATGGGCAGTTGATCTTCCACCTAACTTCTTTGATTCACCCGAATTTTGAGGTGGGAGTCTTACTGCCCGCAAATAGCGGGGTAAAGGGGGAGTAAAATGAAGCGCATTTCAATTTTAATAGCGGATGATGAGGCAGAAATTGCTGATTTAATTGAGATACATTTAGAAAAAGAAGGGTACCACGTCGTGAAAGCAGCTGATGGAGAAGAGGCAATTCATGTTATTGAAACGCAGCCAATCGATTTAGTGGTTTTAGATATTATGATGCCGAAAATGGATGGGTATGAAGTGACGCGCCAAATTCGTGCGAAGCATCATATGCCAATCATTTTCTTAAGTGCGAAAACGTCTGATTTTGATAAGGTGACAGGTTTAGTATTAGGCGCAGATGATTATATGACGAAGCCTTTTACACCGATTGAATTAGTTGCACGTGTAAATGCACAATTACGCCGATTTCTTACGTTAAATCAGCCGAAAGTAGCGGAGAATAAATCAGCTTTAGAGGTAGGCGGAGTCGTTATTGATCCGGAGCGAAGAACGGTAAATGTGTACGGAGAACAAGTTGAATTAACACCGAAAGAGTTTGATATTTTATATTTATTAGCGAGCCATCCGAAGAAAGTGTACAATGTGGAAAATATTTTTCAGCAAGTATGGGCGGATGATTATTATGAAGGCGGAAATACAGTTATGGTACATATTCGTACATTGAGGAAAAAACTTGGAGAAGATAAAAGAAAGGACAAGTTAATAAAAACAGTGTGGGGAGTAGGGTATACTTTCAATGGCTAAAAAGATGAGAAGTTTTCGTTCGAAGATGGTTATGCTATTTGCGTTAAGTATGATATTTGCTGGTGGCGTAACGTATATCATTTATCAAGGGTTACGGATTTATTACAAATTAGTCGTTCGTTATGAGGATCCGTTAGCGCAAGTGCGGTTCATGATAAAACAAATTGGGGATGTTAATTTCTTTTTAATTCTTTTCATCCCGCTATCCATTATGTTTTTCTTCTTCCTTACTAAACCATACTTAAAATACTTTGATGAGATTTCAAGCGGGATTCATCATTTGGCGAACGGAGATTTTTCAAATGAAGTGCGTATTTCATCAAACGATGAGTTTGGAGATATCGCACATGAAATAAATGTTGCGAGTGAAAAGTTAAAAGAAGCGGTGGAAAGAGGAGATTTTGCTGAAAGTAGTAAAGATCAGCTCGTTGTGAATTTAGCTCATGATTTAAGAACACCGTTAACATCCGTGTTAGGATATTTAGATTTAATTCTTAAAGATGAAAATTTAACAAAAGAACAAATTAAACATTTCTCCACAATTGCATATACAAAATCGCAAAGACTGGAAAGTTTAATTGATGAGCTATTCGAAATTACACGTATGAATTATGGCATGCTAAAGCTGGATAAAAAGCCGATTGATATAAGTGAGTTGCTTATACAGCTAGAGGAGGAATTGTATCCGTTATTAGAAAAACATCATTTAGAAGCAAGATTGAATGTGGATCCTCATTTACCGATGCACGGTGATGGAAAATTGCTAGCTAGAGTATTTGAAAACTTGTTAACAAATGCCGTACGTTACGGATATGATGGGCAATTTGTTGATATGAACGGGTATGTTGATAATGGAGAAGTTGTCGTACAAATTATGAATTACGGAGATAGCATTCCGGAAGAAGATTTACCGTATCTTTTTGATATGTTTTATACAGGTGATAAAGCAAGGTCAGAGAACCGTGGCGGGACGGGACTTGGATTATTCATTGCTAAAAATATTGTCGAGCAGCATAACGGTACGATTTCTGCTGAAAGCAATGTAGTTAGAACGATATTTGAAGTACGATTGCCAAAAGACGAGAATGTAACAATTTAATAAAAATTTAAACTTTACCCCACTTTTTATTTTAATAGTTTTTTCTATTCTATACGTAAGTTACGTTAAGGAGGAAATAGAAATGAAAAAGTGGGTATTTATTTCTTTTTTTATAGCATGCACAGTATGTGTAGGCGTTTATATATCACCGTTATTTCAAAAGGAAATCGATGTTAAAATTGTCGGAAAAGATGAGCTAGTAAAGGCGGCAAACAACGAGAGGAAAGAGATTACGAAGGAACAAATTTATAAGGGCGATTTATTATTAGTTAACAGGGATTATCCAGTAAAAAAAGATAGTATTAGGTCTGATATTATAAATGTAAATCATAATAGTGAATTAGTGAGAGGCTATGTAATATTTGATAGAAATCTTCGTTTATCAAAGGATGTTGTGAAAAAGTTTTTGAACGTTGTCGATGCGGCTGGAAAAGAAAGTGTTAACCATTTTTTGATTAGTAGTGGCTATAGAGATTTCCAAGAGCAAAAACAGTTATATGAAAAAATGGGATCTGATTATGCACTTCCAGCAGGATACAGTGAACATAATTTAGGATTATCACTGGACATTGGGTCTACTCAAAAGAAAATGGAGAAAGCGCCTGAAGGAAAATGGATTGAAGAGAACGTATGGAAGCATGGCTTTATATTACGTTATCCGAAAAATAAAAGTAACATTACTGGAATTCAATATGAGCCATGGCATATCCGTTATGTCGGCCTACCTCATAGCGCAATTATGCAAAAAAAGAATTTCACACTAGAGGAATATTTAGAGTTCTTAAAAGAGGAAAAAGAGATTTCAACTGAAGTAGAAGGTAAGAAATATACTGTTTCTTATTATAAAGTTTCTGGGAATATGAAAGTGAATGTTCCAGCAAATAAGCAGTATGCAATTTCCGGGAACAATATGGATGGGGTTATTGTGACGGTTCAGGAATAGAGAAAAAGGCTGTGCCATTTGGGACAGCCTTTTCTTATATAAGAAAGGAATTGACGTTTCTTGTCTGTAAATCGATATTCCTTGTCGAATCGTTGATATAAATTCCTATACTATTAGCATTTTGAAGGAGCATCTTTTGATTTACTTTTAAACATTATAACGTTATATTTACTTCTTCCTTTTTTTATGTTACGCTAAACGTGTGAAAGAGACATAAAATGAAACTTTAATGTAAGCGCATTCTTATGGCTTCTTATAGAAAAGGGTGGAAGTACAATGACAGAACGATTCGTACTACGTAATGTGAAACGTGTGAACGGGGAAGAGATTGACATTGTAATTGAAAATAATAAAATCGCACAGGTGACGAAAGCTGGTGTTGGTGAGGGTGGAAAGGTTCTTGATTACTCTGGTACTTACGTATCGAGTGGTTGGATTGATTTGCATGTTCACGCTTTTCCAGAGTTTGATCCGTATGGCGATGAGGTTGATGAAATTGGCGTTAAGCAAGGGGTAACGACAATTGTTGATGCGGGTAGTTGCGGTGCTGATCGCATTGCAGATTTAGTAAAAAGTAGAGAGCAGGCAAAAACGAATTTATTTGCCTTTTTAAATATTTCTCGCATCGGTTTGAAACGAATTGATGAATTATCCAATATGGAATGGATCGATAAAGAGAAAGTAATAGAAGCAGTAGAAAATTATAAAGATGTAATCGTTGGGTTAAAAGCGAGAATGAGTAAAAGTGTCGTTTGTGATAGTGGAATTGAACCGCTTCATATAGCGCGCTCTTTATCTCGCGAAACATCATTACCGATTATGGTACATATCGGTTCAGCGCCTCCTCACATTGAGGAAGTTGTACCTCTTTTAGAAAAAGATGATGTCATTACACATTATTTAAACGGGAAAGAAAATAATTTATTTGATGAAGAAGGCAAACCGTTACCTGTGTTACTAGATGCAGTGAATCGCGGTGTGCATTTAGATGTTGGACATGGTAATGCTAGTTTTTCATTTAAAGTAGCAGAGGCCGCAAAGCGTCACGATATTGCTTTTAATACAATTAGTACAGATATTTACCGGAAGAATCGCGTGCACGGTCCCGTGTATAGTATGGCTCACGTTCTTTCGAAATTCCTTTACTTAGGTTATCCGCTAGAAGAAGTAATTGACGCGGTTACGAAAAATGCAGCAGAGTGGCTGAAAAAACCAGAGTTTGGCCGCATTCAAGAAGGAGATATTGCAAACTTAACTTTATTTACGGTGAAAGATGAGAAGGTTACGTTAATAGATTCAGAAGGGGATCAGCGCATTGCTGAAAGAAGAATTGATACGAAAGGGGTTGTAATTAATGGGTCATTCATTGAATGCTAAGTACGGATTAAAAAGAGTGATTAATGCGAGTGGTAGAATGAGTATTTTAGGTGTATCTGCTCCGACAGATACAGTTATGGATGCGATGAAACATGGGGGACAAAATTATGTGGAAATTGCTGATTTAGTAGATAAAGCAGGAGACCATATTGCAAGAATTCTAGATTCAGAGGCAGCGGTCGTTGTGAATTCAGCATCGAGCGGAATTGCGCTTTCTATTGCTGGTATCGTTACTGAAGGAAATCGCCGTAAAAGTGAAAGACTTCATCAAGAGGTAATCGCGAAAAACGAAGTGATCATGTTAAAAGGTCATAACGTTCAATACGGTGCTCCAGTTGAAACGATGATTTATTTAGGCGGAGGAAAACTTGTAGAAGTTGGCTACGCAAATGAAGGGAAAGCAGAGCATATTGAAGATGCAATTGGTGAAAATACAGCAGCGATTCTATATGTGAAATCGCATCATGCCGTGCAAAAAAATATGATTTCTGTTGAAGAAGCATGGGAAGTCGCGCAAAGAAATAACGTACCACTTATCGTGGATGCGGCAGCTGAAGAAGATATTCAAAAATATGTGAAGTATGCAGACCTTGCCATTTATAGTGGTTCAAAGGCAATTGAAGGGCCTACTTCTGGTATTGTTGGCGGGAAACGAAAATATATTGAGTGGCTGAAAGTGCAATTACATTGCATTGGAAGAAGCATGAAAGTTGGGAAAGAAACAACTTTTGGTTTACTTCAAGCACTTGATGAGTACGGAGTAAAAGAAGATAAGAGTGAGCAAGAAAAAGAGTTATTACAAGTACTTATGCCGCTAAAAGAATTAAACGGTGTAAATGTAACAATCGTTCAAGATGAAGCGGGAAGAGCAATCTTTAGAGCACGTATTCATATTAACGAAAAAGAGTTAAATAAATCGGCAAAAGACGTTGTGACAGCATTACGCGAAGGAGAAATTGCAATCTACACACGTGATTACGGAGTAAGACAAGGATTCTTTGATATCGATCCACGTCCACTTCAAGGTGATGACATACATGTGATTGAAGAAAAATTGAGAGAAATTGTAGGGGGAAATTAAAATGACAAACATTCAAAAACGTTTTTATAAAGGCCGCGTAGCATTAAATGTATTAGCAAACAATATAGAAAATGCGAAAGATATTTTTGAAGCAGCAGAAGGTTATGTAGTAGTAGGCGTATTATCAAAAGATTATCCAACAGTAGAAGAAGCTGTTACAGCGATGAAAGCATACGGAAAAGAAATTGATGACGCTGTATCAATTGGACTCGGAGCTGGAGATAATCGCCAAGCAGCAGTTGTAGCTGAAATTGCGAAGTATTATCCTGGTAGTCATATTAACCAAGTGTTCCCTTCAGTTGGAGCGACACGTGCAAATCTTGGCGGAAAAGATAGCTGGATTAATAGTTTAGTATCACCAACAGGAAAAGTAGGGTACGTAAATATTTCTACTGGTCCAATTAGTGCAGCAGGGGAAGAAAAAGCAATCGTTCCAATTAAAACAGCGATCGCACTTGTACGTGATATGGGCGGAAATTCATTGAAATACTTCCCAATGAAAGGTTTAGCTCATGAAGAAGAATATCGCGCAGTTGCGAAAGCTTGTGCGGAAGAAGGATTTGCATTAGAGCCAACAGGCGGAATTGATAAGGAAAACTTTGAAACAATTGTACGTATTGCGCTTGAAGCAAACGTAGAGCAAGTTATCCCGCACGTGTACTCTTCTATTATTGATAAAGAAACTGGCAATACGAAAACAGAAGATGTTCGTGAATTATTAGCAGTCGTGAAGAAGTTAGTTGATCAATATGCGTAAGAAAATTGCAGCGTTCGGCGAAGTAATGATGCGCCTGCAAGTACCAGGATATGAATTGTTGTCGCAAGCAAACACATTAAATTACTCATTTTCTGGTACAGGTGTGAACGTGGCAGCAGCACTTTCTCATCTAGGGCATGAAGGGCTTCTTATTTCAACTTTACCGGAAAATTCGGTTGGGAATGCGGCATTATCTTACATTCAAAAGTTAGGTGTGCAAACCTCGCTTGTTTCAAGAGGCGGCAAATATGTCGGCATGTACTTTTTAGAAAATGGATTTGGTACACGTGCAAGCCGCGTTACATATTCAAATCGATTAGAAAGTAGCTTCAATACGGCATGTGAAGAAATGTATCAATTTGAAGAAATCGCAAAGGAAATTGATATCGTTCATTTTTGCGGCATTACACTTGCGATGAATGATACGGTGCGCCATCATATGAAATCTTTGGCGAAAGCAGTGAAAGAAAACGGAGGAACTGTCGTCTTTGATTGCAACTATCGTCCATCTCTTTGGGGAGAAGACGGGTATGAGCAGGCGAAACCACATTATGAAGAAATGCTGGATCTTGCTGATATCGTTATGATGAACGAAAAAGATGCGATGTTTGTTCTTGGAATGAAAACAGAAAAGACGGAGCGAGAGGCGCAACTTGTTGATCTTATTCCAAAGGCAGCTGAAACATATCATATCGCTACAATCGCTGGTACACATCGCTCTATTAATAGCGATAATACACACTCGCTTCGCGGATTTATATGTAAAGATGGTGCGTTCACTTTTGCAAAAACACTTACGTTTTCTGTATATGATAGAATAGGTGCTGGAGATGCTTATACGAGCGGGATTATTCATGGCGAGATAGAAGAGTTTGCACCAGAGAAAGCTGTTTCATTTGCGTCAGCAGCTGGAATGCTTGCACATACAATCGTCGGTGATACGCCAATGTCATCAGAGAAGGATATACTTCGGGCAATGACGACATCAGTAGGTGATGTAGAAAGGTAGTGGGTGTAACGGTGAACGTAACGAGAAAAAAAGGACCATTATATTTACAAATAAAAAATATTATTCGTGATCGAATATTGCATGGTGTATATGCGATTCATACAAATATTCCTTCCGAACCACAGTTAGAAGAAGAGTTCAAAGTGAGCAAAATTACAGTGCGAAATGCGATTAAAGAACTCGCTCAAGAAGGATATTTGGAAAAGAAAAGCGGTAAAGGAACGAAAGTCATCCGTAACACTTCTGCGACAAAGTTGTCAAAGGGAAAGAAATTTACTGAAGTGTTAGTGGAAGAAGGCTATAAAGTACAGAAGAAATTGCTAAAAGCAGAAATCGTTCAGAATGAAGAAGGAACAGTGCCATTTCAATTATTCGGTAAAGAGAGTTTTCGTATTGAACGTTTATATACGTTAAATGATGCACCGTATATTCATTATACGCACTATTTCTCAGCGAAAATGGCAAGTACAGATTTATCGGATTTTGATTTACAATCGCTTTACGATTTAGTCGAGGACCGAGGCATTCATTTAGAAAACTTCAGAGATGAATTCGCTGTTGGACTTGCGTCTAGTTTCGTTGCAGAAGCGTTAGGTGAAAAAGAGGGGACAGCGCTATTAAAACGTATGCGTTATTCTTACGATGAAGTTGGCGAAGTAATTGAATATAGTGAAGGCTACTACAATACAGAAATGCAGCATTATGTAGTGAATTATGACGTATAAAAAAGAGGGTATTTGCCCTCTTTTTTTATAAAGTAAGGGGAATGCGAGATGGATATATACTTATTAATCGTCACGTTACTTGCAATTGCGATTGTTATTTTAGGGGTATCATGGTGGAAATGGCATGCATTTATTAGTTTAACAGTTGCGAGTTTATTTTTAGCTATCATGTCTGGATTGAATTTAACGAAGATAGTGACTGCCTATGAATCTGGTGTTGGTAGTGTACTAGGGCATTTAGTTGGTATTTTAGCTCTCGGTACAATTTTAGGAAAAATGATGTCCGATTCAGGGGCCGGCATGCAAGTGGCAGATTTCTTTATTCGATTTTTCGGTGTGAAGAAACTACCGTGGGCTATGTTATTTGCAGGATTTGTTATAGGGATTCCAGTATTTTTTGAAGTGGGGATCGTCATTTTATTACCACTCGTTATTTCCATCCGAAAAACGACGAAGCAAAATATATTATTAATTGCGTTACCTGTCATTGCTGGATTATCTATTGTTCACGGGCTAGTGCCTCCGCATCCAGGTGCGATGACAGCAATCGGTATTTATAACGCGAACTTAGGAAAGGTACTTTTATATTCATTACTTATCGCGCTACCAGCAGCTATTATCGCAGGACCGATATTTGCAAAGTGGGTACATAAAAGGGTTATACCTGAAAATGAACCAGAGCTTATTCGAGTTACGACTGTCTCAACTGATTTACCGAGTCGTAAAGTTTCATTCTTTATTATTTTATTACCAGTTGTATTGATGATTTTATCAGTCGTTGCACCATATATTTCATTACCGAAAAAGATGACTGAATTTTTTGTATTTATCGGAAGCCCAGTAATTGCTTTACTTATTTCATGTTTCGCAGCATTTTATTTACTTGGGATAAGACAAGGAATTAATAAAAAGATGATTAAAAAATTAACGGATGAAAGTTTATTACCAGTCGGTTCCATTATTTTAATTATCGGTGCAGGCGGTGGATTTAAACAAATATTAATTGAAAGTGGCGTTGGAACAGCGATTGCGCAAATGGCAGAGCATATATCGTTATCACCAATTGTATTAGCTTTCATGGTAGCTGGATTAATTCGAATTGCAACAGGTTCAGCAACAGTAGCGTTAACGACAGCAGCGGGAATTGTTTCACCAGTTATTCAGCACATGTCTGGTGTGAATTTAGAATTGCTCGTTATAGCAACCGGTGCAGGTTCATTAATGTTTTCTCACGTAAATGATGCAGGGTTTTGGCTTGTAAAAGAATATTTAGGTTTGACAGTAAAAGAAACGTTTAAAACGTGGACGGTGCTGGAAACATTGTTATCATTTATTGCATTCGGTTTTGCTCTTTTGTTGAATATGTTTCTTTAAAGGATACCTGAATAGGTATCCTTTTTTAATAAAGTCCAATTCCTAAAACAAGCCCGTTTTTAGGTAAGCCAAGCTTCCTATTCGCCCTGAAAACATAATATAAATGGAATCCCCTCATTTAGAACAAGAGGAACTTGTTATGAATGATACTAAAGGAGGAATAGGGTAATGAGCGAAAAGTGTGAACACAGACATGATGATTGTAACCGCAGACATGGTTGCGGCGGCGGTTTTGCGCTTCTAATCGTATTGTTTATTTTATTAATCATCATCGGTGCTAGCTGCTTCGGCGGTGGCGGTTCTTGTGGTTATGGTGGTTACGGCGGTTATGCTGGCGGCTACGGTGGATATTGCTGCTAATTAAAAACTATTGAAAATGGCCTTGTGCGTATTGCACAAGGCCATTTTATTCATATTTTTATGTGTTGTGATAATTTATTAATATATAGAGATCGGATTAAGAAGAAGAAAATGATCTCAATAATCCCGAATAAAGTGAGTACGATACATGTCTCTTTCAGTAATGAGAAAGAAAACATGCTTTGTAAAAACTTAATGGCGAATATTGTATGAATACCAGCAACAATATAAGGAACGAAAAATAATATTCCTAATTGAATCGTTGCAGAACGAAACATTTCTGATTCTGTTAAGCCAAGTTTTGTAATCGTAATATACTTTTGTCTTTCAGTTGTTAAGTCGTTATACATACGGAAATATAAAACGCTAGCCGCACCGATAAAGAAGATAAAGCCAAGAAATGCCCAAATAAAGAATTGAGCAACTGCATTCCCTTTACCGTAAATGAGTTCATCCGTAGCTGTATATATGAAGAAAGGAACTTGAGCGTTCTCTTCTGTATGCTTTTCGTAGAACTTACGTGCATCGCCACTAATAACACGTAACATATTTTTTGTTGGAACGATTGCATTTTCCCAGTTTTCTACGAAGTAGTTATAGATTACGGTTGTTTCAATATGAGGAATCATATTATCAAATACATAATCTTGTACGACAGCTAAATGTGGGAATGCAAAGGATGGTTCTATTCCTTTATTAATAAACCCTTTAATATGAAATTCTTTTTTATTAGATCCAAGTGTAATCGTATTATGCTTTGCAAATGGATTAGATACGAGATTGAGAAGTTCTGGTGAGTGGCGAGAAATAATATACACTTCTGTAGAATCAATTGTTATTTCCGGCCTTTTCAATTGTTTAGCAATTGCGTTATAATCACTCATCTTCATAAGCATAATGTCTTCTTTTGAAGCTGTATCTTTTACTACTGTAAACTTATATTTTCTGTACTGAAAATTACTATTTGTAAGCTCAGTTTCAATTGCAGTAATATGCTTTTGTTCAAGGGAATTGTCACCTTCTGATGTATAAGTGAAGGGGACGGGATATCGTTCTAGTACCGATGCTGTTGTATTGTTATTAGCAGCGAATAAACCAATAATAATCGTAAATGCTAGTGCAGATAGCATAGAAACGATAAAGAGTACATTAATATTACTACGAGTCCGGTTAGCTAAATCTGAAATCCATAACATATTTATTTGCTTCATATAAAACTTTCTCCGCTTTTTCAAAATAAAGATAAAGAGAAGAAATGTTTGTGAAAAGAATAAATATGTTCCTACCACTACGAGCGGTAAAATAGATAGCATAATTAAGAATACAGATCCATTTTGTGCATTTTTTTCTGTTATATAGCCTTGCGGATAACCAGCGATATAATAGCATAGTGCTAAACAAATTAAAGCAAATAATGAAATGAGTATAGACGGTCTTTTTTCGCTTTTTTCCTTTTTACTATTTTTAATTAATCGAGTTGTTTTACGAGTACGAATAAACATCGGTGTAAACGTAGATACGATGAGAAATAAAATAATAAAAGTTATTGTCGTTACGATAATAGCTTCTGTTGGCCAATATAAATAGAGGCCTTTTGCGTTTGTTAATTTAGAAGTAACGAGTAAGAAAAAGTTAGAAAAAACAAGACCGCCTTGAATACCAGCAAAAATAGCGAGCATTCCAATAATCATATTTTCAGTAAACAAAAGACGTTTTAATTGTTTTTGAGATATACCGAGAACAGTTAAAACGCCGAATTGCTGCTTCCGAACATTTAAAAATGTTCCGATTGAATATAAGAGAAAGAAGAACGAGAACAAAACGATAACAAACTGTGCCATGCCGGCTAAGTTCATCAGTGGATCTTGTTCCTGTAATTTATTCATAATTTGTAAGCGTGGATGATACGCGTATACAGTAAATGAAAAGAAAACCATAATAGAAAAAGCACTACTTACAAAATAAGCGAAATATGCTTTAGAATTACGCGAGACATTTTTAAATGCGAATTGCCAAAATGTCATCCACGTCTTCCTCCTAATAATGCTAAAACATCTAATATTTCTTGATAAAATTTCTCACGGTACAATCCGCGGTGTAGTTCATTGTAAAGCTCTCCATCTTTAATGAAAATAACACGGTTACAATAACTTGCTGCAAACGGATCGTGCGTAACCATTAAAATCGTTGCATCTTCTTCTTTATTTAATTTCGTAAATAGCTCCATTACGTCAATTGCCGCTTTTGAATCTAAGTTTCCTGTCGGTTCATCGGCAAGTAGAAGTGAAGGATGATGAATAACAGCACGTGCTACTGCAGTACGCTGTGCTTGTCCTCCAGAAACTTCAAAAATACGCTTGTCCAAAATATGATCAATTCCAAGCTTTTTTGAAATGTTATCAAGCTTTTCATCCATTTCTTTTAATGGAACATTATCTAATGTTAAAGGTAGTACGATATTTTCACCGATTGTTAGTGTATCTAGTAAGTTAAAGTTTTGGAAAACAAATCCTAACTCTTGTCTTCGGAAAATAGCTAACTTCTCTCTACGAAATGTGTGCGGTTTTTTTCCGTTAATCACGACATCACCAGAAGTCGGAGAATCGATTGTAGAGATAACGTTTAAAAATGTAGATTTCCCGCTACCAGATGGTCCCATAATGGCAACGAATTCCCCTTTATCCACGTGTAAATTTATATTTTTTAAAGCAGTATGAGGGACTTTTCCCTCATATACTTTTGAGACGTTTTTTATGTGTAATACTTCTTCCATAGTAATCACCTTTCTACTTTTTAAAACTTAATGTGTTGTGATAATTTTTGCATATAAAAGGAACGAATTAAAAGGAAAAATAAAATTTCAACCGTTCCAAAAATCATAAGTACGACTGTAATCTCAGCGAAGAACGAGAGATGTAAAACTTCTTGTAGCATCTTTGTCGCAAACATCGTATGAATCGATGCCATAATGTATGGAACAAAGAAAAGAATCGCAAGTTGAATTGTAGCAGATCGTTTCATCTCAGCTTCTGTTAAACCGATTTTTGTAATCGTTACATACTTTTCTTGTTCATTTGTTAAATCTGTATACATCCTGAAGTAAAGGACACTGCCAGCACCAATAAAGAAAATAACACCTAAGAAAGTACCAATTAAGAAGAACGAAGCGACATTTTGTTTTGTTGTGTATAGAGAATCGCTCGCTTCACTTGCATGGAAAGGCTTGTGCTCTGCTTGAATGTTGTTCCCGTCGGTATTAATTTTGTCTATGAATAACGAGCCGATGTTATTAGCTTTTTCCCAGTCCTTAACTTTAAAGCTATATACACTCATCTGTTTTGAAACGGAGGATAATGCTTCTATATTTTCATCAGATAGTATGAGCAATTGGTATATTAAGCGATTTGGGAATGGGTTATAACTTTTATATTCTTTCACTTGTAGTTGTAAATTGTTTTGAGTAAGTGTAAGAGTATTTTTCTTGTCTTTATTATGAAGCGTTCCAATAACTTGATCATCTAAGTCTTTCATAAGAATATAAGATTCATTCTTATTTACTGTGAGCGTTTCCCAATTTAAAGCCTTAGCAAGTACATTATAGTCACTTTGTTTAATTGCATAATAGAGCTGCGAATTTTCTTCCGCTGAAGATACTTCATATATATCCGTTTTAAATTGTTTATAAGTAAATTGCTCTTCGTTAAACTTTTGTTTTAACCAATTTAAATGTTCATCTGCTAACGTATTTTCAGTATGTGATAAATATGTAAAAGGAAAAGGATTTTCTCTTACTGTATCGAACTTCATAAATTTACCAAAACCATATAAGAATGTAATCATAGTAAAAGCAAGTGTTGATAGCATCGCTACAATAAAGAGCATGTTAATGTTTGTCCGAATGCGCGCTGCTAAATCAGAAATCCAAAGCATATTAATTCGCTTCATATAAAATGTTCTTCGCGTTTTTAATATACGAATGAGTAAAAAACTAATTTGTGAAAAGAAAAAGTATGTTCCAGCTGCAATAAGCGATGGGATGACAAATATACTAGAGACGGCATATAAAAGCCCAATGATGTCACCTAGCGACATAAAATACAGCGGATTTGCGGCTAACGTATATCCACATATTAAACACATCGCACCAAATAGAGAGATAAGAACGGATGCTTTTCTTTCTTTTTGTTTTGTTCCTTCTTTTAAAAGACGTACGGCTTTTCTCGTACGAATGAGCATCGGTGTAAAAGATGATACGAGAATGAAGAGCCCAAGAAAGATGATGATAGTTAAAACGATAGCACTTGTAGGCCCATATAAATATAAACCAGGTACGTGTGTAATTTTGGCGGTAACTAACAAAAAGAACTGCGAGAAGACAAGTCCAAGTTGAACGCCGAAAAAGATGGAAAGAACACCAATTAGCATGTTTTCTAGAAATACGAGTCTCTTTAATTGTTTTTGAGATATGCCAAGTACTGTTAAAATCCCAAATTGCTTTTTTCGTACTTTTAAGAAGGTACCGATTGAATATAGTAAAAAGAAAAACGAAAAGAATACAATGACAACTTCTGAAATTGTCATTAATATGTTCAGAGCAACATTCACGTCTGTCATATGCAATTTAGGATGAAATAAATAAACTGCAAATGAGAAAAAAATTGCGATGGAAAACGCACTGCTTACAAAATAGGCGAAATAAGCTCTGGCGTTCCGCGTCACATTTTTAAAGGCAAACTGCCAAAATGTCATTCACCTAAACCTCCTATTAGAATGAGCATGAAAAAGGAAGGATGAGATCCCACCTTCTCATGTGATAACTTTTTTAATATGTTAACCATTCGTATACTGTGATAATTTTTGCATATAAAGTGAACGAATGAAGAAGAAAAAGATAATTTCAACGAATCCAAAAATAATAAGAACGGCTGAAACTTCTTTGAACAAAGATAGACCAATTACATCTTGTAGCATTTTCGTTGCAAACATTGTATGAATGGATGCCATAATGTACGGAACGAAAAATAAAATACTAAGTTGAATGGTTGAAGATCGTTTCATCTCTGTATCTGTTACACCAATTTTAGAAATCGTTATATATTTCTCATGTTCGTTCGTTAAGTCTGTATACATTCTAAAGTAAAGAACGCTACCAGCGCCAATGAAGAAAATAACTCCTAAAAATGTCCCGATTAGGAAGAATGCCGCACTGCCTGATGTTATTTTGTATAACGATCCTGCTGATTCAAAGGAACGAATAAGAGGCCCTTCATACTGGAATTTATTTCGATCTTTTTGCACTTTTTCTATAAAATTATCAGCAATTTCATATGTCTGTTCCCAGTTTTGAATTTTGTAATTGTATGCTGATATATGTTTTACGGTGTTAGGTAAGTTATTTACGATAATATCAGGCAACACTATCGTTTGATATGAAAAGTCAGATGGGATTGCGTTTACATGCTCATAGCCTTTTACTCGTAATTTCGTATTTGTACTAGAGAGTGTAATGTAATCTCTTTTGTAGCTTTGCTCAAATTCATTGAATATGGTGATATAAGATGTCCCTGTTAGCACATATGCTTCGTTATCATCCATAAATAGTTGTTTCATTCGTAAAGAATCTGCAAGTTTGTTATAGTCACTTTGCTTAATTGCGTATACGTCATTATAAATAGCTATATCTTTATCTTCTTTTAGTGGTGTTTCATATATATCAGCTTTTATTTTTTGATAAGGGAAATGCTCTTTTTGTAATTGTTGCTCAAGCCAATTTAAATGCTCTGTAACAAAAGGGTTCGCATCATAAGAAAAATAAGAAATTGGGAAAGGAGAAGTTCTATTAACCTCTAGCTTAATAAATTTTCCGAATCCATATAGAAACGTAATCATTGTGAAAGCGATAGTAGATAGCATCGCTACAATAAAAAGCATATTAATATTCGTTCGAATACGGCTCGCTAAATCCGAAATCCAAAGCATATTAATCCGTTTCATATAAAACTTCCTTTTTTTCTTTAAAATATAAATAAGTAAGAAACTAATTTGTGAAAAGAAGAAATATGTTCCGACTGTAACAAGCGTTGGGATAACGAAAATACTTGAAACCATATATATAACACCGATTTGCGGGCTTACTGATACAAAATATTTAGGATTTCCAGCTAACGCATAACCACCAAATAAACAAATCGCACCAAATAATGAAACAAGTATGGATGGTTTTCTTTCTTTTTGTTTTCCACCATTTGTTTTTAAAAGGTGTACCGCTTTTTTTGTACGAATAAGCATTGGTGTGAATGCAGATACAGTGATAAAAAGACTAAGGAAAACAATAGTTGTTAAAATAAACGCTTTAGTAGGACCGTATAAATATATTCCTGGAATATGCGTAAGTTTGGCTGTTACTAATAAGAAAAATTGAGAAAAAACAACTCCAAACTGCATGCCGAAAAAGATAGATAAAACCCCGATTAACATATTCTCCATAAAAACAAGACGATGTAATTGTTTTCTCGATATTCCTAAAATGGTCAAAATACCAAATTGTTTTTTTCTAACTTTTAAAAAAGTACCAATGGAATATAGTAAAAAGAAGAAAGAGAAAAATACAATTACTACTTCTGAAAATATCATTAATCCTGAAATTTCAGAGGTCATGTCAAAGTTTTGTAATTTCGGATGGAATAAGTAAACAGCAAACGAAAAGAAAACAGCAATGGAAAAGGAACCACTTACAAAGTAAGCAAAATAAGCTCTTGAATTACGCGTTACATTTTTAAATGCAAATTGCCAAAATGTCATAAATTATACCTCCGGCTAGAAGATATAGAAGTAGTTGTATTGCAAAAAATGTATGAGAGTGAGTTCTCATACATTTCGCTTACATATGTTACGATCATGCTTCGGTCACCTTCTCCGTATGTTCTGCTTGATTATTTGCAGCGTTGTGGAAGATGATTTTAATCGTCGTTCCTTTACCAACTTCAGAATCTAGTTTGACAGAGTGACCTAAGTAATCACAAATTTTACTTACAATATAAAGTCCCATACCAGTAGATTCTCCGAATGCACGACCGTTTTTCCCAGTGTAAAACGGTTCAAATACTCTTCGAATATCTTCTTGTGGAATACCCACACCTTCATCACGAACTTCTAAAATAATATCTTTTCCGTTTCGGTAAGCAGATAAGAAAACTTTCTTTCCGCGTTCCCCAGAGTAACGAACAGCGTTTGTCATTAACTGATAGATGATAAATTTTAGCCATTTCGCATCAGAAGCAACTTTTAAATCCGAATGGACTTCTAAAACAGGGAAGACACCATTACGAATGAATAGTTCTTTTAATCCGTTAATATTTTTTGTTACTGTATCTTTTAATGAAATTGTCTCAACATGGAAATCTTCATGGAAGTTATTTAGCCTTGCCATATATAAAGCCATATCGAGTCCTTGATTTAATCGTTCTAATTCTTTTTTGAATTTCGGAATCAAATGCTCATCTTCCATTTCGAGCACCATAAGCTGCATAACGGATACAGGTGTCTTCATTTGATGTACCCAATGATTAATAAATAATTGATGTTCTTGTTGTTTTACTTCATACGATTGTAGTTCTTTTTGGAAGAGGCGGTACTGCGTACGCACGAGTTCATTGACACCGTGAGGCATCGGAGCAGTCGCTCTTTCAATAAACGCATCTTCCATCTTTTCTGGTTGCTCACTTAATCTATGGTACATTCTACGATTGCGAACGTAACGATAAGCGAGGAAACAAATAAATAAGTATAAACTTAAAACGACGAAGTAAAATTTATTGTTTTGAAATCCATCTACTGCATCATAAAGAACGAAGATGATACCGAAGTTTAATACGTACAGTAGGAAAAATGCAAAATGATCACGTAAAAATAGCTTCATGCTTATTCACTCCAAGTTGCGTTAAAACGATACCCAAGTCCACGTACTGTTTCAATAGAATTCTCAATACCAAGTTCATTAAACTTTTTACGAAGACGCGTAATGTTTACGTTTAATGTATTTTCCTCAACAAAACTTTCGTCATCCCAAAGCGCAGCTAATAAATCTTCACGGCTCGCTGTACGAGGGAATTTAGATAATAACATTTCTGCTAAAATTGCCTCTTTCTTCGTTAAAAGAACTTGTTCAGATCCAAAATGAATTTCTGGACGTTCAGGGAATAGTTTTAAACCTTCTACTTCAACGATACGTTCAGAAATATTTGGTGCATAATCACCGTAAATACGGCGTAATTGTCCTTTAATTTTCGCCATTACAACATCGTAGTGGAACGGCTTTGTAATGTAATCATCCGCACCGCTTTCAATCGCCATAATTTGTTCCATCTCACCTGCACGAGCTGAAATGAAAATAATAGGACAAGTAGATTCATGACGAATTTGGCGGCACCAGTAGAACCCATCGAATTTCGGTAAGTTTACATCAAGTAAAACAAGATGTGGTTTCACTGCGTTAAACGATTCCATAATATCATCGAAATTCTCTGCAACAACAGCTTCATAGCCGTATTTTTGAATGTGAGATTGTAGTAATGATGAAATATTTGGATCGTCTTCAACGATTAAAATTTTATACATATGTATATTCCTCCTCAAAAAAACAATTGTAGCTATAGTGTATCATGTGTTTCAAGTCTTTTCATTATGTTGAAAGATAAGCTAGTAAACAGTATAGGTTAAAAATGAGAAAAGTAAAAAGTATTATAGGAATAATTCAATATATTTTCCTTTTAAATATATGAATGGATAAAAGTATTATATTTTTTTATGAAATTTGGAACTTTATTTTGCTTACCGTCCAATATATAGTGAGAACATCGTTAAGGAGGGGGCACTACTTGGCAAGTAATGAAGATATACATACCTGGATAGAACGCTTATTAAAAGGTGATGAGGAGGCTTTTGAATTTATATTTAACTTAACAAGTCAGAGAATCTATGAAACCGTCTTTGCTATAGTTAAAAATCGGCATGATACAAATGAAATCGTAAATGAAATCTACTTTCAACTTTGGAAATCTATTTCAACATATGATCAATCTAGACCGTTTCTATTTTGGTTGAATGGAATTGTTTACAAACAGATTAGTCAATGGAGAAAACACATATGGAAGAGGATGCGCTTATTTGAAAAACAACAACTAAGTGATGATCCTGTTGTAGAAGTTCCAGAAAAAGTATTATTAAGAAAAGAAGCAGAAGAGCTGCTTTCCTTTTTAACCTGCGTACTCTTTAGATTTTATTCAATATAGAGTAATTGGCGTAGGGTACAAAATAAAAAGGGGCGTATAGATAATTGACAATTAACTAAAATCATTTTAACATTTAGATAAATATCTAAATGTCTAATTAATGAGGGGAAGAAAGACATTGAATCAAGCATTCAAAGCATTAGCAGATCCAACAAGGCGAAAAATTTTAGATTTATTAAAAGAAGGCGATCTAACCGCAGGTGAGATTGCTGAACATTTCAATATGACAAAACCAAGTATTTCACACCACTTAAGCGCACTTAAAAATGCTGAACTTATTCAAGATGAAAAGAAAGGGCAATTCGTTGTGTACTCTTTAAACACAACGGTCTTTCAAGATTTGTTGACTTGGGTGTTTACATTTACGAATAAGGGGGAAGAGGGGAAATGAAAAAACATCTTTTTGCAATCTTATTAATTGTTATAACTTGTTTAGCTTGGGCGTTTGCTTGGCCGCATTTGCCGGATACAATTGCAACGCATTGGAGCGGCGGTAAGGTAGATGGATATTCGTCTAAATTTTACGGAATGATTTCTATGGTCGGAATTATGATTGCATTATATATATTTCTAAATGTGATACCAAAGATTGATCCAAGGAAAGCAAATTACGAGAAATTTTCTAAAGCCTTTATGATGATGAATAATGGGGTACTATTGCTACTATTTGTAGGAAATATAGATATTATTACAAGTGGATTAGGATATAACTTATTCATTAATCGGGTGCCTGAATTATTAGTTGGTGTTTTATTTTTAGTAATGGGTAATTATTTACCACAGTGTAAGCCAAACTTTTTTGTCGGGATGCGTAATCCATGGACGTTAAGTAATGAAGAAGTATGGCGGAAAACACATCGGTTTAGCGGAAAAGTATTTGTGGCGTTAGGAGTTATTATGATTATAAGTGTTTTCGCTCCGGCTGATTGGAGAACTTATATAATGCTTGGGATTATAGTAGTTGCTGTCATTATAACGAATTTATATTCTTACGTTTTGTATAAAAAAGAAATACAAATGTGAGTTATATTAGTCAAATTTTATATTTATAGTTTCTATGTGTTAAGAGATTTTAATACTCAGTGGGAATAATGAAAAGCTCACTGAGTAAATTTTTCGTTTTAAGGTCTGAAAATTCAATCGAAAAGGTGATTTGGAGGGATTTACATGCTAGAAATTATAAATTTTAGCAAGACATATAAAGACGGTAAGAAAGCAGTTGATCATTTGAATATTACTGTTAAAGCAGGGGATATCTTTGGATTTATTGGACATAACGGTGCGGGGAAAAGTACAACAATTAAGTCGTTAGTAGGAGTTATAGATTTTGAAGAGGGTGAAATTTTTGTTGATGGACATTCAGTAAAAAAGGATCCGATTGCATGTAAGAGAGTAATGGCGTATATTCCTGATAATCCAGATTTATATGAGCAATTAACAGGAATTCAATATTTGAACTTTGTTGCGGATGTGTTTAAAGTGCCTGCGAGGGATCGGGAAGAACAGATACAGAAGTATGGGGATGCTTTTGAGATTACACCGTACTTAGGGGATTTAATATCTTCTTATTCACACGGCATGAAACAAAAAGTAGCGATTATATCGGCGGTTTTACATAAACCGAAATTATTAGTTTTAGATGAACCTTTCGTTGGTCTTGATCCAAAGGCAGCAGTAGTATTGAAAGGTATTATGAAAGAGCTTTGTGAAAAAGGAAGTGCGATTTTCTTTTCTACGCACGTTTTAGATGTAGCTGAGAAGTTATGTAATAAAGTAGCGATGATTAATAGAGGGAAATTAGCACTTTCAGGAGAAGTAAATTCTTTAATAAAGGAAGGCTCATTGGAAGAGCTCTTTATGAAGGAGCTTGCTAATGAATACTAATAGTTTAGGTCTTTTGAAAATTCGGTTGATAACGCAGCTCGGTTTAAACACCTTTAAATACGAAAAAGATAAGAAAAAGAAGCAGAATAAGATTTTGCTGACAGCATCTATTGCTCTAGTTGGTGTCATGTTAATGTTATATTGCGGAGCTTCGGCATATGGGTTGGTAAAACTAGGAATGAGTGAAATTATTCCCGTCTATGCACTAGTTATTAGCAGTGTATTAACGTTGTTTTTCACTATATTTAAGGCAAATGGAGAAATTTTTGCTTTTAAGGATTACGATTTTTTAATGTCATTGCCGATTCGCGTAAGTACTGTTATTGCAAGTAGATTTTTGTATTTATACTTGCTGAATACAATCTTTTCAATCATAATCATGCTACCAATGGGAGTTGTGTATTGTATACATGAAAATCCATCAGTTTCTTTTTACTTTATGTGGTTCATCAGTATGTTTATCGCATCTTTAATCCCAACAACAATCGCAGCAATCTTTGGAGCTTCGATTACGGCAATCGCTTCTAAATTTAAAAATACGAATAAAATAACTACGATTTTAAGTTTTATAGTAATTATTACATTCGGTTCCTTTATGCTAAAAAACGGAAATGCTCAATATAGCCTTAATGATATGAACGGAATTGGTGCAATTGTTTCGGAGCAATTAACTAAAGTGTATCCATTAGCTAACATGTTTCAAAAAGCAATTGTTAATGCTGATATGGTAGCTTTCATCTTATTTGTGGGGATATCAGTGATTTGGTATTATCTTTTTGTAAAAATACTTTCGTTAAAATATAAGCAAATAAACACAGGGATCACCACTTATCATATGCTTTCAAATTATGAGATTAATAGCATGAAAAAAGAGAGTGTATTGGTCGCATTGTATAAAAAAGAGCTGACACGTTTCTTCTCTTCTACAGTGTATGTCATAAATAGTGGAATGGGAGTCGTGATGGCGCTAGCTTTCTCGCTAGCTATAGTTGTAGTAGGACCAAGCCAATTAATAGCGTATCCTGGAATTGAGCCCCTGTTGCAAAAGATTGCTCCATTTGCTATTGCAGCAGCGATTTCGATGACATGTACAACATGTGTGTCATTGTCTTTAGAAGGAAAAAATGTATGGATTATTAAATCATTGCCTATAGCGCCAAAGATGATTTATGATAGTAAAATTCTTATGAATCTTTCATTGAGTATACCTGCATCACTTATTAGTGCTGTATTACTGATAATCGGGTTAAAGCTAGATGTTTGGAGTTCTTTTTTCATCGTAATAACACCGATAATATATTCATTATTTTCAGCAGTATGGGGGATTTTCATTAATAATCGATTTGGTTATTATGATTGGGTATCAGAAACTCAAGTAGTAAAACAAAGTATAGGATCGTTTGTTGGTATGTTTGGTGGCTTAATTGTGGCGGTTATACCTGCCTTATTAATTGGTACTGCTACTATCTCGAACTACAGAGTATTTACTTTTGTAGTTATTATAGTGCTTACGATTATTACTATTTTCTTGTATAAGAACGAGTCGAGAAGAAGTATAAAATAAAGGAGCTACTTTTCCTTTAAAAAGGAAAAGTAGCTTCTTTATTTTGAAAAGGTTAGACTCTTATATTACTTTTTTAAAACAGGTACCCATATTTCACTTCTGAAATTCGGAGAGGATACGTCTTTACTTTCATTCCACAATATCTCCGGTCCTTCCGCTAGTTCATAGTTCGAAGAAGGGAACCATTCAGAATAAATACGTCCCCACACATTTTGTAATGCATCAGGAAATGGACCGACAGCTTCAAATATAGCCCATGTTGAAGCTGCGACTTCAAGTTGCGCGAATTGCTCTGGACAATCTTTCGTTGTGGCTACTCCAATATAGTGATCAAGTTCTCCTTTTTCCTCCATTCTCCCTTCAGAAAAATTAGTAGAGGCACTAATAATTCCAGTAGGTTCAATGTTTGAAAGGGACTTTAATGTTTGAATGGAGTCTGGGTTTAAACTCTTCCACATAGAAGCGATTTCTTCATTTACACCATTGAAAACGATTGGTACTCGTTTTGTAATACCTATAATTCGAAATGGCTCTTTTTCTTCAATTCGATAATTCATTTCATTTCCTCCTTGAATGGATAACTGGAAGGTCATTGGTGAATAAGCCTTCAAAGAATGGCTACTATTTCGGGCCTCTGAAGGTGTTATACCGTGCAAGTTTTGAAATGCACGAGCGAATGAATCTGGTGAGTTGTAGCCATATTTTATAGCGACATCAATGACTTTTACATTGCTGTTTTTTAGTTCAAAGGCAGCGAGAGTAAGACGTCTACAGCGAATATAATCAGATAGTGATATGCCTGCTAAAAACGAAAACATTCTTTTAAAGTGATACTCAGAACAGAGAGCTAGCCTCGCAACTTCTTTAAAATCAATTTCATTCGTAAGGTTACCTTCAATATAGTGCATTGCAGCATTCATATTTTTAAGTGAATCCATATTATGACCTCCTCTGTACATAGAATAACAGGAACGAAATAACCCCATCCGACATTTCGTGCACAACTTTGTAGGTACATTTTTTACCTTACAAAATTGTAATGTTCCTGTAAGGAGAATGAATGGATGGTATGATATCCCAATGTTATAGTAGCAAAGTACTTTAATTCATTATGTTAACTTTTTGATGTCTTTACTTATGTGCCTTACATAACTGTCATGTTTGTGTAAGAAACATCGATAGTGGCAAGAGTAGAGAGTGTATATAGTTGAAAATAGAGAATAGAAGAAATGAGGGATGTCGAGATGAAAACAGTGTTAGAAGCAAAAAATATCGAAAAAGTGTATGACACGGGTGGTAATAAATTTGCAGCGTTAAAAGGTATTAACTTACAAGTAAAAGAAGGTGAATTTGTTGGAATTATGGGACCTTCTGGTTCTGGTAAGACGACTTTACTAAATGTTCTTTCTACAATTGATAATGCGACGAACGGTGAAATTTTAATTGATGGAAAAGATATTGTGAAGATGAATGATGATAAGTTAGCGTTATTCCGCCGCGATCATTTAGGTTTCATTTTCCAAGATTATAATTTATTAGATACGTTAACAGTGAAAGAGAATATCGCTTTACCACTTGCGTTATCAAAGGTGAAAGCGAGTGAGATTGATCGCCGCGTTCTTGAAATCTCAAAGAAATTCGGTATTGATCATATTTTAAGTCAGTTCCCATATCAAGTGTCGGGTGGACAGAAGCAACGTTGTGCAGCATCACGTGCAATCGTTACGAATCCAAGTATGATTTTCGGAGACGAGCCAACTGGAGCGCTTGATTCTAAATCTGCAACAGATTTACTTGAAAGTATGAAGTCATTAAATGAATATGATAACTCAACAATTTTAATGGTAACGCATGATGCATTTGCGGCGAGTTATTGTAAACGAGTTATTTTCATTAAAGATGGTGAACTATATAAAGAATTGCACCGCGGTGAATCAACGCGTAAACAGTTCTTCCAAAAAGTCGTTGACGTAATGTCTTCTATTTCTGGAGGTATGGCTGATGACCTTATCTAGCATTGCCCTCCGCAACATACAGCGGAACTTTAAAGACTACTTTGTATATTTTGCATCAATGATATTTAGTATTGTAATTTACTTTACATTTAAAGCACTACAATATAATTCACAAATGGAAAAAGCAGCAGAAGCTTCTAAAAAGATTAGTGGTGCATTTCAAGTTTCCAGTGTGATGCTTATCATTTTCGTAGCAGTGTTCATTATATATTCGAACGGATTCTTTACACGTAAACGTAAAAAAGAAGTTGGGCTATATTCTTTATTAGGTATTCGAAAAAGACAAATTGGTAAAATGCTCTTTTATGAAAATATGTTAATGGGATTAATGTCATTAGTAATCGGGATTGCAATCGGTAGTGTCCTTTCAAAATTATTCCTTGAGTTATTAGTAAATATGATGGGATTAAATTTAAACGTTCATTTTGAAGTACCAATGGCAGCAATTATTGATACAGCAATTATTTTCTTTGTGATTATTTTATATACATCACTCCAAGGATATCGTTTAATTTATCGCTTTAAGTTAATTGAACTTTTCCGCGCAGAACGTGAAGGAGAAGCAATGCCAAAAGGATCTGTTATTATGGCATTAATTTCAGTTGTCTTAATTGGTTCAGGTTATTTCTTAGCATTAATGTTCATGAAGGCCGTTAAATATGCAGACTTTATGGCAGTTGCACTTTATATTTTACTGGCGACAGTATTAGGTACGTACTTACTATTTATGTTCTTTACAGTATTCGTATTGAAACGTGCAAGAAATAATAAATCATCGTTTTATAACGGTATGAATATGGTAACGACGTCACAGCTACTATATCGTATTAAAGGAAATGCAAAGTCACTTGCGACAATTTCTATTTTAAGTGCGGTAACATTAACAGCGGTTGGTACGTCAGTTACGATGTATTACAACACATTTACACAATCAAAAGCAGCTATGCCATACAGTTATTCTTACGAGAAGAAAGATGCAGAGCTTGATAAGAAAGTAAATGCGATTTTTGCAGAAGAGAAGAAAGATCATCCGATCAAAGATCAAGTTGAAATTGAGACAGTTCCTGTAAAAGGGAAGTTTGAAGGAGAGAAAGTTGATTTCATTCTTAATATGAATTACACGATTTCAGAGAAATATCAATTTATGTCTCAATCTGAATTTAACAAGCTTGCTAAAAAAATTGAGGCAGAAACAGTGAATGTAACTGCTGGTGAAGCAATTATATATGATAGTTCGTATATTGAAGGGCATGAGTTTAGCCCTCAATATAAAGGGAATAAAGTAGTATTCCAAATTGGAAATGAAACGAAGAAATTAACGATTCAAGCCGCAAATGATAATGCAATTACAAACTTAGGTGAACTAGTTGTTGTCGTTTCCGATGAAATGTATGAACAAGCGAAACAAGCATTTGGAACACGTATTGTAAAAAATATTGATGTAAAAGATGAAAGAAACAGTAAAGTGTTAACGGAAAAATTAGCAAAAGTGATGCCAACTGGTGTATCAGAAATGGCACCACCATTTAGAGACTTCTATACTGGTTTCCATATGGGACTGGAAGCAACTGGACTAATGATGTTCATCGGACTATTCTTAGGTTTAGTCTTCCTATTAGCGACAGGATCAATCATTTACTTTAAGCAGCTTACAGAAGCAAGTGCTGACCGTGATCGTTACATTGTCCTTCATAAAGTCGGGGTTACAAAACAAGAAATGAAAAAAGCTATTGCAAAACAAGTAAGCTTTATCTTTGCAATTCCACTAGTAATCGGAATCCTGCACAGCTTGTTTGCATTAAAAGGTTTAGGGAACATACTACCATTTGAAATTATGATTCCGCTTCTAATTAGTATCGGAGTATACGGCGCTATTTATATTGGATATTACTTCTTAACAGTTCGTTCTTATTATAAGATCGTGAGTGCGAAGTAATAAAGGGACAGCTATCGTAATAGGGATAGCTGTTTTTTTATTCTTCATAAAATCTTAAGAAACTTCCTCAATTTTTATTAAGAAATGATAGTTATACTTAGAAACAAGTTAAAAACTATTGAACGAATGGGGAGAAGGTTACATGCAACTCATAACATTCTTACATGAATTTATTAAACATCCGAAACATACTGGTGCAATTGCGCCAAGTTCAAAAATATTAGCAAAGAAGATGGTAGATGTAATTGATTTTAATAGAGCGAAATGCATTGTAGAGTTAGGTCCTGGTACAGGAGTCTTTACGAAAGAAATTATGAAGAGAAAGAAGAAGGAAACAATATTTCTTCTTATTGAAATTAATGAAGTGTTTTGCAAAGAGCTAAAGAGAAAGTTTAAAGATGAGCAGAACGTCATAGTTGTACACGGTTCAGCTGAAAATATAAAGAAGTATATGGAAGAGTTCAATATAAAATGCATTGATTACATTTTATCAGGATTACCTTTCACTTCTTTACCAGAAGAAGTTTCAAAGCGCATTTTAAACAATGCGATGGAAGTGATACATGAGAATGGTGAATTCATTACATTTCAATATTCACTTGTGAAAAAAGGCTTTATAGAGCATTTCTTTCCTGAAATTACGCTAGAGAAAGTGTGGCTCAATTTCCCACCAGCGTATGTCTTTAGCTGTAAAAAAGAGCTAAGGAGAGCATATGCATAATGGAATTACATGAATTATTATCCTATATCGAGCAGTACGGTTATTGGGCATTATTTTTCTGTTTATGGTTAGGTATTATCGGTATGCCAATTCCAGATGAAATGATTGTTATGAGCGGTGGTTTCGTATCTTCAGTAGGGATATTAAGTGTTGTTCCTTCATTTGTATTAACATATTTAGGTGTTGTATCAGGGCTTTCTTTAGGATATATATTAGGGAAGGTATTTGGCACGAAGGTACTCCATAAATTAATGAAAAAGAAAAAAGCGAAGTATTTGATAAAATCACAAGAAATGGTTGATAAATACGGACAGTACGCGTTAGTCACAAGTTACTTCATACCAGTTGTAAGACATATCGTACCGTATTTAGTTGGAATGAATAACATGCCATTTAAGGCGTATGCTTTGTATTCTTATACGACAGGCTTTGTTTGGACACTCGTTTATTTCGTACTAGGTTCTTTATTTGGACAACATATTGAAAGAATTGTAGCAGTTGCGATAGAGTATGGTGTGTATTTTGGCGGGATTGTTTTTATAGTTACAGGTATTCTTTATTTATATAGACAAAAAAGAATCACATTGATGAGTAAATAGAAGTAAAGAAAGTTTCTTCCAGTATGAAGGATAAGATAGGATTATAAGTATAAAATTATCTTTACTTAATGGTAAAATATAGGTAAGTAGTTAAGAAAGGAAGAGCGTTGTGCTACTCATTTTTAGCCTTATCTTAATTGGAATTATGTGCAGTATGAAAATAGTATCCTTACACATGATAGAACGACAAAAGGTAGAAGAACGATATGTATATTGTCCAAAATGTGATACAAAAATTAGAAGAGGAAATTCAGCTCCTTTTTGTTCGAAATGTAATTTAATATTTTAAAAATAAAAAGTCCGAAATCACTTTATATGGTTTCGGACTTTTTATTTTTAAGTAAACATTAATCCACCTAGTTCTCTTTCGTTTGTTTATTAACTAAAATGGAATATGAATAACAATAGTATGTAAACGAAAATAAATATAAATGCACACATGGAGTGTTATATTTGGAGATTTTAATCATAGTAGGATGCCTATTAATAGGAATTATTTTGATTAGTAATAGAAGAAATAAAGGGCGGAAAAAAGTTTGAAAAAGGGATTGAGTATACGAATATAATTGAAGGCTATCCCATTATTATGAAGTCTTTCGTAGAGATGGATCGAGAAGTTTTGAGGGTTTTATTACCTGATGAAAGAGGGATTCTTCCTATGAGGCCAAAGTGTAATGAATGTTATAAGACTCAATTGGATGATATTGAGGAGAGTTGATAAAACAAGAGCTTGAAACTATTCAAGCTCTTGTTTTATGACTATTTATATCCTAAAATATGCTCAATCTCATGCAAACTTAATTTACTTGCCTTAGCAATCGTTTCAAGTGGTATACCAAGATCATACATATTTTTAATCATTTGAATTTTCCCCTGTTGAATGCCTTTTTCAATGCCTTTTTCAATACCTTTTTCAAGCCCTTTTTTAATTCCTTGTTCCATTCCTCTTTTTATTCCTTCTGTCTCTGCATGGGCGAATTTTGCTGCTTCATCCATTAAAACTTTCTCCCTTGCGTCATAGGCTTGTCGGAAAGAAGAATCCTGACTCATACGTTCCCATTTATTTATTGCTTTTTGTAAAATAGGGTCTTGGTTCATAGCAATATCCTCCAATAGTTTAGTTAAGTGCTCATCCTCATTTGCTGAAAGCAATAAAAGCCAACGAACAAATGGATCTTTCCACGGATTTACTTTTTCTTCATGCCATTGTTCAGTTAACTTTGGAATTTCTATAATGTGGATTTCTATGTCTTCACTCAGGATTTTTTGTTGTTGTGTATTCCATAATATGCTCGTTGTATGGAAGGCTGGGTGTTCCGAAAACATTACGAAGTTTAGTAAGTTTATGGTGATGGTTTTGTGAAGTGCACTGTAGGGCATCCCTTTTTGTAGTTGAGATGTGTATAGTCTTCCCCAATAATATAAACTGCGTTTAACCATATCGTGATTATTATTGAGTTGTATTTCTACATTAACTTTTGTTCCTGTGTTTAATGTCGCTGAAATGTCTAAAATAGATAACTTATCCTCTTCATATTCCCTGTGTAAATGTGGATCTTCTAGTTGTAGAGAAGCAATGGGCGACTCTAAAGACTCTTGTAACATAGCATTTAAAAATGCAATTAGAATATCTTCGCTACCATTCGTACCAAACAATTGTTTAAATGCAAAATCAATGCGTAAATTAACTAACTGTTGGTTGAACAAAGTTTGTCCTCTCCCTTACATGAAGGTGCTTCTTTCCTTCATTGTACATAAAAAGAACTAGAGTATGCAAACTAGTCATTCTACTATTTTTTAGTAATATTATTAGAAAATGAAAGGTAAGTATGTCTATGGTATACTCTAGTGAAATTGTAAATAAGGATGCTAATACGAACTGGGAAAATTGGGTGGAGTTTGATTGTGACTGAAAAAGATGGGAGAAAGAATAATAAATGAAAAGAAGAAGAAAATCTGGAGAAAAAGTACAAATGAGTCGTTTTACACTTGCTTTATGCTACCGAAGTGAAGCACCATATTATTATTACGAGGTAGCGCTCCATGAAAGAGAGGAACGCTTCTATTTAACGTCAGAACTTTGCGTAATGGATGATGAATATTACTTTATTAGAGGTTGTTTAGAGATTCCTATCATTGATTACCACGAAAATTTCATATGGACTGTGTGGGTATCACTTAGTAAAGAAAGTTATGATGAAGTATTAGAAAAGTGGGATGAGAGAGGCCGAGAAAATAGTGATCCTTATTTTGGTTGGTTATCTGTAGAAATACCATTTTATCCAGAAACATTAAATTTAAAAACAAATGTACATATAAGAGAAGTTGGAACGGCACCGTATATTGAATTAGAGCCAACCGAGCATCCTTTAGCGATCGAACAAAGAAATGGAATTACTTTAGAGAGAGTGAAAGAAATACAAGAAATGATTCAACAATATAACTAGATTAGAAGAGAAAAAACGAGTGCTAGCACTCGTTTTTTTTATTACACAACCGCAGGATTATAAATCATCGTAAAGTGTCCTTGCAATAATTCAATTTGACAAGGTGTATGAAGCGAGCTTTCTCCATCTGTATCAACTTCTTTTTCTTCCTCTGTTTCGATATGAATGGATTTCGCTTTTACGTGGAAGATGTCATTTTCATTTGAGTCTTCAAATAGTTTTTTTCCGATGTAATCTTTAAATGCTTGAATACCTGTTGATTTGACTACGAAAATATCAAGTGTTCCGTCATCACATTTTACGTTCGGAATAAAGGATGGAATACCACCAAGATATTCACCGTTTCCAACCATGACAAGAACAGCTTCGTCTTCATATACTTGTCCGTCATAAGTGATTTTAACTGGGAATGTTTCAGCATTTTTTACAGTTCGAATTGTGCTTAAATAGTAACCGATTTTACCAAGCTTTGCTTTTTCTTCTGCATCGATATTGTTTGATACTTCAGATACGAGTCCAATGCCCCAGAAGTTTAAAAAATGTTGTCCATTTGCTTTTGCAACATCAACTGGTTTTACGTGTTCTTTTGTGATAAGTTTTGCTGCTTCTGCAATGTTTTGCGGAACGCCTAGTGTGCGAGAGAAGTCATTGCAAGTTCCGCCTGGAATGATTGCAAGTGTAGGTCTAGTTTCAAGAGGTGCTAAGCCGTTTGTGCATTCAAATACTGTTCCGTCACCACCAAAGACGATAATTAAATCTACTTTACTAGCAAACTCTTGGCAATATTTTGTTGCATCACCTTGTTTTTTCGTATGAAGGATATGTAAGTCAGGAAAAGCTGCGGCAAGAGGTGGTACGATTTTCGTTAAATTTGTATGTAAGTCGCCTTGTCCAGCTTTTGGATTTACGATGAGGAGTACTTTTTCAAATTTTGTTTTTGTCATTTTTCATCTCTCCCTGTTTTTTTTTGTAATGGAAAGTAAGGAGCTGTTCCGATGTATTTCAGAACAGCTTTTTCCTATTAATAAGGCGCTAAGATTGTCAGTTATTGTCGGTAAGTCGATATATTTAAAAAATCGCCGATATAATTTGAGTTACGGTCGATATATTTGAAAAATCGCCGATATACATTTTATGTACTATCGATTTTTTAAGTTATACGATTATTCCGTTACAACTGAAGCAATGAATGGTAAGTTACGATATTTTTCTGCACAGTCGATACCGTATCCAACGATGAATTCGTCTGGAATTTGGAAGCCAACATATTCAGCTGTTAAGTCTACTTTACGACGTTCTGGCTTATCAAGTAATGTACAGAACTTGAGTGCCTTTGGTTTATGCATAAAGAAGTGGTCTTTTAGGAAATGAAGTGTTAAACCAGAATCGATAATGTCTTCTACGACAATGACGTTTTTTCCAGTAATGTTTACATCGATATCTTTTAATAGTTTAACTTTTCCAGTTGTTTCTGTTTGATTTCCGTAGCTAGATGCAGAAATAAAGTCGATTGTTACATCGTTTTTAATGTGACGAATTAAATCAGCAGCAAATACGAAAGATCCTTTTAATACAGCAATGACTACGATTTCTTCTCCTTCAAAGTCACTTTCGATTTGAAGTGCTAGTTCTTTTACTTTTTCTTGTAATTGTTCTTCAGAAATTAAAGTGTCTTTTATTTCAATATTCATTGGAGTCCTCCTACAGTGTAAAACTTGTGAACATTTCGACTGTAAAGGATAGAAAGAAAAAAGTCAAAGGAGATAGTAATTTTTTACAAAGATAACGACAAAATCATCTGATGATATGATATAATAAGCATATTAAGAAAACGCTTCCATAAAGGGTGAATATGATGAAGAAGAAACAGTACACAAGTGTAACATTTATAAAAGCATTACTTTTAACAATTGTTCTTGGCCTGTTGGCTTACGTAATTGATGTACCTGCGATTCGTATTTCATTAATTGGAATGACTTTAGTGTTAGGAGCAATTTCGCACGGTATGATGTCGCAGCTAAAAGAAGCTGGACTTGATGATATGAGAGATCATATAGATAAAAAGTAAGAAACCTTCATTATATAGAGTGAAGGTTTTTTTGTTTCTTACAAAAATGTAAGGTAGTTGTAAGGCAAATCGATAGTTGCATAAGAGCATTTTGGATAAACTATGGGTGTAAGGTAAAAGGCAAGCATATTTTAGGTAAATTAAGTTTTAGGCACTCTATATGTGAAAAAGGAGTAGGAGGGCATGGAGAAACGTTGGACGACCTTTTCTTTTTTAGCAACTAGCAACACCGTAATGCTAGCTGGCGAGATGGATTTTTTGCACTTGTTTGATCAAGAAGATGATCATTCTTCTTCTAAATTTACAATGAAATGGAATAAATGGAGCGAAAGTTGTAGGTTTGAAGAAGAGGCCCCTAACGAAGAGCAAAAGATTATTTTGACAAACCCTATTAAAGCGTGGGTTGTTCAACGTCGTAAGTGTAACGTCAAAAATCACTTAAAGAAAACTGAGCCGAGACAATTAGTTATCGCTCCGGCCTGTTCTACTTCTACATCACGCGAAAGTAATATGTAAATATTGAGACACACACCCGAAAAAACATCGTATATATTGCGATGTTTTTTTATTTCTCTACAATGAAATCTTTAAATGAAATATATTTCATCTGCATCTTAAATTTATATCTCTTGTTTATTCTAGTGATACATCCGATGCGAAGTGATGTAAAACGTATAAGAGGAGAGAAATAAAATGAAAAAGAAACTATTACCAATTTGTGCGATGGCACTTTTAACAGTAGGATATTCTTCAGTAGCAAGTGCTTCAACTGGAACATTGACAAAGGAAGAAGCAGCGCAAATACAGCAAGATATAGCAAAAAAAGAAGCAGCGATTCAGGCGCAGCAAAAAAATGATACAGAGAAAAAACAAGCGGCGCAAGCGCAAGAGAAGAATGAAGTAGCGAAAAAGCAAGCGGCACAAGTACAAGAAAAAGAAAAAAGTAATATGGCTAAAGAAGTAGTAGCGCCACAAGTGAAAGAAAAGGAAGCTATTGCAAAAAAAGAAGCTGGAGAGAAATTACCAAACACAGCATCTAATAATGTAGCAATGATGGGACTAAGCGCATGTCTTGTAGCACTAGGTACATTATTTGGTTTGAATCGTCGGAATAAAGTTAAGGCATAAATCAAATATTGTCCTATAAAGAATGGCATAATTTCATATATTAAAAATGGTAGGTTATTCCTACCATTTTTTGCATGGAGGGATGAAACATGAAGATACTCAATTATATCGGTATCATATTGATGGCTATAGGGCTATTTATGGGAGCATATTACGCTGTCGAATGGTATAAAGGAAAAAGCTCTGCTCAACAATTAACAAAAAAAGAACTAAAGAGCCTTGAAAATATACAAGATAATGAACTTTCTTCCGAAACACCTGTAACTTCCCAAGTGCCTTCTTCTCAAACAGAACATAAAGAAGGAGAAAAGGTAGCGATGTTAAACATACCAAAAATAGGGAAGAAGTTTTCTATATATTGGGGAGCGGATGATACGACTTTGAAAAAAGGAGTGGGTATGTTCGTTAGTGATTTAACGACAACGCCATCTGGAGGTGGACATACTGTTTTGAGTGGACACCGGGATACTGTATTTACCGATTTAGGGGAGTTAAAAGAAAAAGATACGCTTGTTTTAGAGTATGATAATAAAATTTACACATATGAAATTCAAAAGACGTGGATTACCCACGCGGATGATCGTACTGTTATTATAAAAAAAGAAGAACCGGTATTAACACTGACGACTTGCTATCCATTTGATTATATAGGGGATGCACCAGATAGATATATTATCGAGGCGAAGTTAACGGCTAGTTATTCAAAATGAAGTGATAGTTTCTGAAAACGGAAGGGGATACATAAGTTATGTCAAAAAACATTTTAATTGTGGAAGATGAAGATATTTTGCGTGAAATATTAAAAGATTATTTTTTGAGTGAGCAATATGTAGTGTTTGAAGCAAGAGATGGAAAAGAAGCTTTAGTTATATTTGAGCAAGAAAAGGTGGATTTAGTTATTTTAGACATTATGTTGCCAGAACTCGATGGATGGTCTGTTTGCCGAAGGATTAGGAAGACGTCCGAGGTGCCTATTATTATGCTGACGGCGCGCGTAGATGAAGACGATACGTTACTTGGTTTTGAACTTGGAGCAGATGACTATGTGACGAAGCCGTATAGTCCGCCAATTTTATTAGCAAGAGCGAAACGATTATTAGAAAGTAGAAAAGCATCGAAGAAACCTTTAGAGAACGAAGATGATACGTTATCGATTCATGGCATCCATGTCCATTTTCCGTCGCGTACTGTTACTGTTGATGAGGCAGATGTTAGTTTAACGCATACGGAGTTTGAAATATTGGTGTATTTCATGAAAAATCAAGGAATCGTTTTAACGCGAGAGCAACTCATTTCAAGAATTTGGGGATATGAATTTGCTGGCGATGATCGAACGGTGAATAGCCATATTCGTAATTTAAGAAATAAATTAGGAGAGAAAGCAAAGTATATTACAACTGTAGTACGAACTGGTTATAAATTTGAGGGGAATGTATGAGAAAAGGAATTGTACTAAAATTATTTACCCTCACAACAGCATTATGCATGTTAATTTTAGTGACGATATTTATTGGACAAACGATATTTTTTAAACAATATTATGCGAATCGAAAAGTAGAAGATATTAAAGTGAACTTAAATTCCTTTGAGAAGAGTTATTTGAATTATGTAGGAAATGCAGAAGAAATTAAGCGACTGGAGCAAGACTTTTTAAGAGAAAATAATACGTGGATTACGACATTAGATCAGAATGGGAATTTAAAACATGCGGATGATTTTTATTTTGAGGTAACGATAGATCGTAGGCAACAAAAGAGCTTTGGACAACAAATATTCAAAATTCCTTTATACAATCTCATCAATATAGAGGAGATTGATAATAAATCATCAAATGCATTTTTAGGGCAAGAAATTTATTTTTCTGGCGTGAAAAAAGATGATAATTATATTCCATTCTCTTTCACGTTAGGCAAGCAAAATTTAAGTGGATCTAATAAACCGTTAGAAAAAGCGTTTCAGGAGAAAATGAAATTAAATGAGGAGAAAAAGAGAGCAGCCGAAGAACAACTTGCTAAGGAAAAGAAACCAGCTGTCCAGAAAGAATCTGCTCAAGAATTAGATGCTTACATAGGTGGGCGTGTTACGAAAGTTCAGCTTCCTGATGTAACAGGTCCTATAAATCAAATTTATAAAAATAGCATCTTTTTAGATAACATAAAAGAATTTCAAACGGATTTATTATTAAAAGAGAGCAAGCATATACAATATGCAATACAAACAATGGACTATGAAAAAAATGATATAAAATATAAATTATTAATTAAGCCGATAAAAGAAAAAGGCGGATCAGTAACATATATTTATGCGATGGCTTCTTTACAGCCCGTAGATGAGGCTGTACAAATGGTGCAAGATTATTATATCTATATCATTGCATTTGTAGTCGTTCTTATTTTTTTAGCTTCGTTCTATTACTCAAAACAAATTGCAAAGCCATTATTGAAAATAAATGATACAACGAAGAAAATAGCGCATTTAGACTTCACAGAAAAAATACCGATTACTTCAAAAGATGAAATTGGGGATTTATCAAAAAATATTAATGTGCTATCAAATAAACTCCATTCGCATATTGGACAGTTAGAAGAAGATATTGAAAAGGAAAGAAAGTTAGAAAAGACGCGAAAAGAATTCATTTCTGGTGTTTCACATGAATTAAAAACACCGCTAAGTATTATGAAAAGCTGTATTTCTATTTTAAAAGACGGGGTAGCTGAACATAAAAAAGAGTATTATTTTCAGGCAATGGAGAGAGAAGTAGACAAAATGGATACGTTAATTTTGGATATGCTTGAGCTAGCTAAATTTGAATCTGGTACATATAAAATGAAAAAGGATTCGTTTTATATTGATACAGTAATTGAAGATATATGTGAACATCTATCTGTGGAAATAGAGAAAAAAGAACTTCATGTTCATAAAAATATATGTTCATTTGAAGTGATTGCAAATCAAGGCCGGATTGAACAAGTCATCGTGAACTTTATTACGAATGCCATACGCTACACACCAAATAAAGAGGATATTATTATTTCTACAATAGATGAGAAGGATCGTATAAAAGTGTGTATTGAAAATAAAGGTACTCACATTGAAGAAGAACAATTAGATAAAATTTGGGATCGTTTTTATCGCGTGGATACAGCTCGTCAGCGTTCACAAGGTGGGACGGGGCTTGGGCTTGCCATTTCAAAGAACATTTTAGAACTACATGATGCTGAATATGGGGTAAAAAATACAGAAAATGGTGTGTTATTTTACTTCTATTTACCGAAAAAAGCGTAGATCATATTATCTACGTTTTTTTAATTTATTTTCATATTATCTTTACCTAATCTTTATTTTTAATCAGTATAATTTGTTTAGAATATGAGGTTATGTAAGGAGTCGATGAACCGTGCATAGCAATTGGCTAAGTATAATGGTATTTATTTTCTTTTGCGCATTTATTGTATTTTTAATTGATATTACGATATGAAAAAAGAGCGCTCATTAAGCGCCCTTTTTGTTTGCATTTATTTGATAAGCATTGATGCTTTTGAATAATCGTGGTGAAGTAAGGAATAAAAATATAAGTAAAACTGTACATAAAATAAAAGAACCGAGCATTGTACTGCCGTTTACGATTAATGAATATAACACAGCTGATTGACCTTTCGGTGCATATTGTCCCCAGAAAATAATGCCAGCAATAAAGTGGCAGAAATAGCGAGCAAAGCTACCGATAAATGTAGCAAGGATAATATAAGCAAGGACTTTCTTACCCTGGTTTTGTTTTGATGAAGGTTTGTCTTTACGGCTACCTAAATTTGATTGTTCTAAGCTATTTTCATTAGATGTTAAAAGTGCTTTTTGAATTGGACGATAGAATAAGCCAGCAAATCCAATAAAAGCAAAGGCAATGAAGTACTCAATGAATGCTTGAACAGGTGTTAAAATGTAAGCATCTCCCACGACAATTTGTAATAGTCCCCAAACTAAACCGCCTAAGAAAGCTGATTTAAAGCCCCAGCGGTAAGCAATAATAAAAATAGGAATCATAGCAAATGAAATGGAACCGCCTGTTGGAAGTTTAATTGATAATGGTAAAATGTCGATGATCATGGCGAAGGCTGCAAGAATAGCAGATTCGATCATCGCTTGTAAATTGGTGTTACGCATGTTGTCTCCCCCTAAATCCAAGTTGTACAAAAAAGAATAGATATCATAGGAGGATACGAAATACGTAAATAAAAAAGAGGTATGTATTTCGGACGTTTGCACAATCCCTGCGTTAGCATTAACTAACAGGTTCGAAGGGTCGGAACGAAGTGTTCCCTCTCAGCGGCATGGCTCCCCCTGTGATAACGAAATTCTTTATTTGTTATTGTTTATTGTAAGCGAAATGGATGAGAATGGCAAACGAATCTATTATGACAATAATTGAAATAAAATTGTAGAGAAATGTTAATAAATATGAAGTCAAAGGGTATAGTGCTCAAGAAATAGAGTGTGCTATAATTCTTTTGAAAATAATTATCATTCTCTTCGGAGGGGGAAGGTTATGAGCTTAGTAGATATTAAAATTGGTGAGAAAGTGTTAGTAAAAAGTATTCAGTCGTTAGATCAGTTACTAAAGAGAAGACTGGCTGCTTTTGGTCTTTCTGAAGGAAGCGAACTTCGCATGAAGCAAAAAGCGATGTTCAAAGGTCCTTGTACATTGGAGTGTCGTGGACAGTTAATTAGTATTCGTCATTGTGACGCGAAAATGATAAAGGTGGAATTAGCGTGAATAAGGTAGCTTTGCTAGGGAATCCGAATACAGGGAAAACATCATTATTTAATGCACTTACTGGTTCTTATGAGTATGTAGGAAACTGGAGCGGTGTAACAGTAGAAAAGAAGGTTGGTAAATTAAAAGATAAGCAAGGAACATTAATTGATTTACCAGGTGTCTATGATTTAAATCCAGTTTCACGTGATGAAGGTGTTGTAACAAACTTTCTATTAACAGAAGAATTTCAGCATATGTTAAATATTGTGGATTCTTCGCAGTTTGAACGAAATATGCATTTAACGTTGCAATTACTTGAATTTGGTAAGCCCGTTTCAATTGGTTTAAATATGATTGATGTGGCGAAGCAAAGAGGCATTGTAATTGATGTTAAACGATTATCAGAACTATTAGGTGTAACAGTCGTTCCTGTCGTTGCAAGAAGCGGAAAAGGTTGTGAAGAACTACTTGCGACGCTTAAAGAAAATGACAAAAATGCGAAAAAGCCATTCATTATTTCATATGGTGTACGAATGGATGAAGGAATTGGAGGAGTAATTTCTCTTTTAGAGAAAGCGAATTACGAGCATCCGAGATGGTTAGCTCTTCAATTTTTAAGCAATAACGAAGTAGTAGAAAAAGAGATGAAAGCATTACCAATTTATAAGGAACTTGCAGCCATTCGATCTCGCTTAGAAGAAAAACTTGATTGTACGTTGGAAGAGCACATTTACAAAACTCGTGAAGCGTATATTGAAAAGTTAAAAACAAATGTTATGAAGCATGAGAAAGAAGGAAAAATTCCTTTTTCAGAAAAAATTGATAGATTAATTACACATAAAATTTTAGGACTTCCAATCTTTTTAGCAGTTATGTTTTTTATTTTTCAGGTTACGTTTACGTGGATTGGTACACCTTTATCGGATATGTTAGATGAGTTTTTTGGTGGCCAACTTACGGATTGGGTGACAGCTGGACTTACAAGTGTCGGAGCTTCTGATTTTATTCAAGCACTCGTTACAGAAGGTATTATTGCCGGTGTTGGTGCGGTATTAGTATTCGTTCCACAAATCTTTGCACTATTCTTTTTCATTTCATTATTAGAAGACTCAGGATATATGGCGCGAATTGCAGTTGTTATGGATAGAATTATGGAGTTCTTCGGTTTAAATGGAAAAGCATTCATTCCGATGATTATCGGTTTTGGATGTAATGTTCCAGGTATTATGGCAGCGAGAACGATTGAACAAGAAAAAGAACGTTTACTTACAGTTCTTGTAACACCATTTATGTCTTGTTCGGCACGTTTACCTGTATACGCATTATTTGCGGGAGTATTCTTCCCTCATAGTCAGGCAACTGTTGTGTTTTCTTTATATGTTGCAGGTATTGTTCTTGCATTATTAGTTACAAAAATTATGTCTCTTACCATTTTAAAAGCGGAAAAGTCTATTTTCGTCATTGAACTACCTCCTTACCGCGTGCCACAAGCGAAAACGTTATGGCTAAGCACGTGGGAGAAAGGTAAGGGATTTGTTCGTAAAGCAGGTACATTCATCTTCGGTGGTTCTGTTGTCATTTGGTTATTAAACTACGCAGGTCCATCAGGATTTGGTGTGGATATGGGAGACAGTTACTTAGCGATGATTGGTGGATTTATCGCACCACTATTTGCACCGCTCGGCTTTGGAACGTGGCAAGCTGCAGCATCTCTTTTAACAGGATTTTTAGCGAAAGAAGTTGTCGTTTCTACAATGGCAATTATTTATGCGGTGAAAGAAGATGTGCTTGGAAATGTAATGGGAGCACATTATACTGCGTTATCAGCATATGCATTTATGTTCTTTATTTTATTATATGTTCCGTGTTTAGCGACAGTAGCTGTTATTAAACGTGAAACAGGATCAGCGAAATGGACGATTTTCTCAGTCGTTTATCCGCTCGTAGTTGCTTACGTATTAACGCTCATTATATACCAAGTCGGATCCTTACTCGGATTCTAGAAGGAGATGTATTGTGATGATGGTCAATATTATAATTGGAGCTATCATTTTTGGTTATGCAGCATACACGTTAGTTCATTTTGTAAAGAGAAGTAAAAAAGGAAAATGCGCGGCATGTTCTTTAAATAAGTCATGTCAGTCGCAAACTTGTAGTCCGGATATGGAGCAAATTGCTCATAATAAATAGAAAAAAGCTTTGCGAATTTCGCAAAGCTTTTTTATTACTTCTTAATTTTTACAAGTTGTGATGATTCTACACCATTCTTTCCAGGGAATTCTTTACTTGGGTCTTTATCAAATTTTAATACACCTACAGATTTTTCTTCACCTTTTACATTTCCGTATGTTGCATCATCAACAACCGCGAACATGTCGGCATATGCACGGCCACTACCGATAATTGTATTGCCTTCGTATTTTAATTTTGCCCCATCAAGTGTAGCATTTTCTACTTTTTCTTTTGCGAATAATACACCTTGTTCTGTTGTTACAGCTGGTAATTTATCAAGTGGCTTCGTGTCGTCTTTTGCATCCACTTTGCTAAGTAACTCTTTCTTCACAAGTTCTTCACCAGTTTTCTTATCCATGACAAGAACTTTTTTACCGTCTAATGTTGTCATTTTCATTTTATAGAAGTCTTTTTCTTTCACTTCTTTTTTATTTTTATCTGCAATTTGTGTTACTTGATCTTCTGTTCCGTACAGTACAAATCCGTTTGCTTTTTCTCCTAATAAAGAACAACCTGATAATGCTCCGAATGAAATTGCTGCTGCTAATCCGATTCCTACTAATTTTTTCATGATGATTTCTCCTTTTTAATGTTTTATAGTAAATACAATTTTTGTATTAGTTTTGAAATGATGAGAAGCTTGTTTGTTGCTTCTGGTATTAGTGTATAAGAAATATGGAAACGTAACTATCGAGTTAGCTTACAGTAATATTACACTTATGTAATTTAGTGAAATTGCAAAAAAGTAAGTTAATTTTAAAGGGAGATAATGAGAATATATTAGAAATACAATATTGCATCTAGAATGTCATATTATAATGGATGTATTTTGGAAATAACATGTAAGTACATCTTCATTTTGTTATAATAAACACATAGCTGTAAAAATTACTATTCTTTACTGTTAAGGAAGATTTTTATTTTTCCAAGTAGTGAATTTAAAATATGAGGTATATCATAGGAGGAATTTAGATGTCTGTATTTAAACGATTACGAGATTTAACAATGTCGAATGTGTATTCATTAATTGAAAAAGCGGAAGATCCAGTTAAGATGACGGATCAATATTTACGCGATATGCAAGCTGATGTACAAGAAGCTGAGAAAAGTGTAGCAGCTCAAATTGCGCTTGAGAAGAAATTCAAAATCTTATTTGAAGAGCAAGAAGCACTTGTGAAAAAACGTGAAGAACAAGCTCATATGGCTGTTCAAGCTAGTAACTTAGATCTTGCGCGCCGTGCACTAGAAGAAAAACAAAATGCAGAGCAAAAGATGAATGAGTATAAAGCAAGCTATGAGCAAAACAAAGCTGCTGCTGATAATCTGCGCCTGAAGCTAGAAGAAATGCGTAAGCAATTAAATGAACTGAAAAATAAACGTGAGACACTTGTAGCACGTGTAAATGCGGCGAAAGCACAAAAGAATATTAATCAGGCGATGTCTGGATTTGATTCAAACTCAGCAAAAGCTGGTTTAAGCCGTATGGAAGAGAAAGCTCTTCAATTAGAGGCTGAAGCAGAAGCAAGCGGTGAAGTGTACAAAAAAGAAAAATCATTAGATGATGAATTCGCAAGCTTAAATAAAAATTCTGCTGTTGACGATGAATTAGCTCGTATTATGAAGCAGTATGAGAAATAATATAGAATAGAGACAAATGAACCGACATGTCTAAACAAATTCATGTCGGTTTTCTATTATTTTTTAGAGGAGGTTTTGCAATGACATGGACAAATGTGTTAGCCATGCTTGTATGGACTGGAGCGAGTGCAGTACTTTTATTTGCAATTATGTGGGTTGATTCAATTTTTACAAAATACAATGATTTAAAAGAAATCAAAAATGGAAATACAGCTGTAACAACTCGTTTTATTATGAAATTATTTGCACAAGGGTACATTTTATCCCAATCGATAACGAAAGCAAATGATTTATGGCAAGCACTTCTTGCATCAGCAGTTTCTTTCGTTATTTTATTAGTGGTAGAAATGTTTATCGAATTCGTATTAAAGAAAATGTCTGGTCTTGATTTAGAAGAGGGTACGAAAGAAGGTAGCGTTGCACATGCGATGCTAGCCGGATCATTACATATTGTTGGTGCACTAATTTTAGGTGCGTGTTTATAAATAGAAAAGGAGGGGTAGATCATGAGTTTATTTAAACGAATTAAAAATATAATGAAAAGCCCAGAGCCACCGAAGCCGGAAAAGAGTCTTTTAACGTTAGCTCCTGGCGATATGATTGAAGTTTCATTAGTTATGTATGAATTAATTGGGAAAACGAGTATGCATTCTCGTAAAGAAATTGTTTTGACACTGCAAGACGGGAAAGATATTCGTTATTTAAAAATTGAAGACCGTGAAAATACGTATTACAAATTATATACTCCAATTGATGGTCGCTTAGATTCAATTGATGAAATTCCGACGACAATTGAAATGGATGATACCGAGTACCATATGGAAGAACAATATAACGGACGTGTTGTTGTGATGGGAAAAACTCCATTCTCAGCTTCAGAAGAACAGTATATATGGGAATTCCAATCAGATAATCGAAAATTATTGCGTATTGAATGGCAAAATGGTCGCACAATGATGTATGAGGGAGAAGCAATCATTCCTGCTGATGTACAAATTATAAGAGCAACGTAAGGGGGCGTAATCATGTCAAACCGATTGTTTACCATGATTAAATCGTTTGTGATCCCTATACTTGCTATCGTTATATTACTTGTTGTTGCTGGTTATGCCTTATCAGGTTGTCAAGGCGGGCAGACAAAGTCGATTCAAGACCGTTATCCACTTGAATCTGTTGCCAAGGAAGGTAAACAAGAATCTTACGTGTATAGGGCCGCCAATCGGTCGGTTCCTGAAGTAGCGAAGGAACTCATTAACGAAAGAGAACCGAAGCAAGCATCTAAAGAAGACGAAAATCAAATGTTCCTCGTTTATTCTGATAAGATTTATAACCTGCAAAAGGATAAAGAGAAACCATCTGATACGTTAATTGAAATAAGTAATAAAGAATTTGTCCGTCAAAATTACCAACCGTCCTTCTTGCAAGGGTATATTATGGGAAGTATATTAAATGATATATTTGGTTCACGAAAATCATCGTACGGTGATTACCGCGGGTATAATGACAGACAAAATCATAAACCGGTTATTCCAGAGAGACCGCCTACGAAAGAAGAAAAGAAAACCCCTCCTCCAATTACGAAGGAAGGAAAAGGGTCTATCATTAAGCGAGGCGATCATGTAGATTCGAAACCTTCCGTAGGAGATACAGGAAGTATTACTAAAAAAGGAAGTAGTACGCCTCCGCCTCCTACTGGAAGCAAAGGGAAAATAACGAAAAATCCAGGTGGTTCAAGCGGATCAGATGTGAAGCCAAAATCATCTATTAAAACCCCGCCAAGGAATACATCTCCTCCGAAAACGAGGGTCGGTGGTTCAGGAAAGATTACGAAGAGAAGATAGTGTAGAGACCGAAAAGTGTGAGTTGCTTTTTGGTCTTTTTTCTTGTTATGGGAATTAATTCCTTATTATTAGTGCGATTTAGGCATAAGGGGGGAGAGTAAAAATATATCAGCGATTATTGAAATATATCGACTTACCGACAAAAACTGACAACGATAGCAACTTAATAATAAAAAGAGGGTGTGCCAAAATTTTGGCATACCCTCTTTTATATAACGATTAATGAATATCACGTTTCTTGAAATTACCGCCTTTTACTTCTGCTACATCATAAACTGTAATAAAAGCGTGTGGATCGATTTCATTAATAAGTTCTTTCATTTTACTTTCTTCTAAACGGTTAATTACACAAGAAATTTCTTTGAACTTCTCTCTTGAATAACCACCGTATACTTCGTTATATGTTGCACTTCGGCCTAAACGATCGCGAATTGTTTCTACCATTAATTCAGGCTCTTTTGTAATGATTTTAAATGCTTTTGAACCACTTAAACCAACTTCAACGATATGAATCACTTTCGAAGCGATAAAGTAAGCAATTGCCGAAAGGATAGCTCCTTGAAGGCCGAATACCGTTGATACGAAAATAAATACGAACATGTTTAAGAATAAAATAAGGTCACTCGTTCCAAATGGTAACTTACGAGAAAGCAATACAGCAAGCATATCGATTCCATCTAATGCCCCACCGTTACGTAATGCTAGTCCCATACCAAAACCGATGATAATACCACCAACAACTGTAACTAATAATGTATCACCTTCAATAATAGCTGGTATTCCGTGCATGACAACGGTACCTACTGCTAATGAAGCAATTCCGATAATAGAATAAATCGCAAAGCTTTTACCGATTTGCTTATACCCTAACCAAACGAAAGGAATGTTAATAACTGCGATTAGAGCTCCTAATGGCAATCCAAATAATCTTGAACTAACGATACTTAAACCAGTTACACCACCGTCTGATACGTTATTTGGAATTAATACCGCTTCTAATCCGTACGCTGTGATAAATGCCCCAATAATAATCATCAAAGCTTTTGAAGCAATTTTTAGCTTATTGGGCTTGTTTTTGATAATTTTCTCCATATAATTTCCTCGTTTCAAACTAGTTTCTTATTTGTTACGTTATTCACACCTAAATTTCATTTTAACATTTAATTTGAAAAAATTCTCCTTTAATGGATGTATGCAGGGAATATTATCACCATATTATCTTTAAAATATTTTTGAAATGAGTATAAGAAATCCCATCCTTTCAAAGGATGGGATACTATTAAGAAAATATAAAACTAAGTACTGATATGAATAAAGCGAAACCTAAAATAGTTCCACATATTTTCATATGACGCTTACGTCCCATTACGACAATTGCAACATATTCACGAATCATTGCGTTAGGCCAGTAATAAAATGCAGTTTTTGACCCGATTCCTTGGCTATTAAGACCAGCTTGTCTAGCGTATATACCAGCGCGGAAAAGGTGGAAATTATTCGTTGTAAAAATACTTTTATATTTACCTTCAGGTTTTAAAGAATCCATAATTTCTTTAGAGAACAACATATTTTGATATGTGTTTACAGAGCGATTTTCTTGTACTGTATGTTCAAGCGGAATTCCTTTTTCAACAGCATAATTTTGCATTGCTTCTGCTTCTGGAAGGCCTTCATCTGGACCTTGACCACCAGAGAAAATAATTGTTGGTGGTGTATTCACAGCGGCTTGTTTCCAATAGAAGTCGATAGCTTTATTAATGCGGCTTGCAAGTAATGGTGGTACTTTATCATTAATTAAGCCGCTACCAAGAACGATAATGAAATCTTGATTACGTCTTGGTCTGTTGAATTGGTATAAAAAATATGCGCTTAAGAAGTTAGATAAGTGTATAAAGAAATAGAAGCTTATAAGAGAAATAGCTGCAAAAATAGGCTCTAAATGCGATGAAACTAAACTTGCTGGGTTTATGATAGGGAGCATTATAAAGAATAAAATCCCTAAAGCAGCAATTAAAGTTAAAGAGTTTGTGAAACGCCTTCCTTCACGTTGCATTAAAATTTTTGCATTAAGAAAAAGTCCGAACATTAAAGCGACTATAGCAAAAGGTATCATTACAAGTAGTGCTAACATGGGGATGATAACGATAAAATGTAAATCGTTATTACCAGACTCAAATGAGGCTATAGCGCAAAATAATAGAAATGAACAGATAAAGGCATTAAATAAAAAGCCGTTTATTATTTTTCGCGGATCTTTTAAATACGAGATAAGAAAAATAATAAACAGTATAAGAGGAATAATTCCAAAATACATCATAAATATAGTACACCTCAACTTGTATAAGAATTTGACATACCTTTTATATTACATGATTTTATAATTGAAAATGAAAGAAAAAGGATTTTGAATTTTCTCAATAAAATATATAGATACGTATGTTACAATATATTCAAAGCGATATATTAAAAGTAAAATGGTTGAAAAGGCACTCAGTAGAGTGCTTTTTCTTTTTGTATGCAATTGTGCATATTATATTTTTTTTCAAAGGCAGAGGATTACAATATAAGTTGTAGACAGACTTTATAAAGCAGAATTTAATACAAACATTTCCCTCTACTTTTTGTATCTAACAATCATATAACAATAAATAATTCTGTTTTATAGTGTCTGTTTTTGAAAGTTGTCTTTTTTGAAGGCACCTTTTTTTATTAGTATAGATAGTTTTCACTGTTAGCATAGTGTAAACTATCTATACTAAACATTAGCAATCTTCCGTATAAACATTATCAATTTACTATATATTCCAGTGGTGTTAATCTACATATGAAAGGCTTTCTTTTTCAAAATATTACCCCTAATAAAATTTTGAAGAAGTCAACTGTCTCCAAACTTGTCTTTATGCTTAAAGAAAAAGCACTCAAATTGAGTGCTTTTTCTTATTAAAACATGCTATTTTTCTAGGCGATTTTCATAAAATAAAAGTAAAGAAATGAAAGTGGGTGACAAAATGCCGGCAGTTGTGGAAGGTGTTATTATTGAAAATTGCAATGGAACAATTAATGTAGGTGACAAATATAACGTACAGCCGATTGAAAAGACAAAGGCTTATAATGGATCCGGATCATCAAATACAGGAATGAAAGTACAAACATTTAGCGGGATTAGTACAGCTGATGTATGGGATAATGATGCGAATGATCAGGGAATACAGTTTACTTTATAGTGTGATATGCAAAGTTGCATAAAATGATGAACTTGTCCTGTGCTACAATCTAGCTGTGAGCTGTTAATGATTCTTCTGTAGTATAGTTGTTAGATTAGAAATATAACATCTTATCGAAAATCATACGTATAAAAAAGACACTTCAAATGAAGTGTCTTTTTTTACCTTAGTGATACCCTTTAGCAGAGTCTTTATGAATTTTATTTTTAAAGATACTATAGCTCCAAAGCTGATATCCAATAACGATTGGTACCATGACCATTGCAACGAAGAACATAATTTTTAAGTTTAATTGACTACCAGCTGCGTTGTATAACGTTGTACTGTATGCATCGTTAATACGAGATGGTAACATTCTTGGGAACATACCTGCAAAGCCAGTTGTCATAAACATTGCGATTGTTAGGCAAATGAATGTGAATGCAAGGCCAATTTTATGTTTGTACACCATAATAAGTGCGAGTACACTCATTAACATTGCAAGTACTGGAAGAATGAATAGTACCGGATATTCCGTAAAGTTTTGGAATAAGTTTGTCCGATTAGCAGTTGCTACATAGAAGATAGCTAAAATGATAGCAGCTGCCATTGAAAACGGTCTTGCGATTTTATAAGCACGATCAGATACTTCACCAGTCGTTTTAATCATGACCCAAAGGGCACCGGATACGACAAATATAGCAGTGAAGAAAAGACCACCTAATATACCGTAATGGTTTAATAAGCTAAGCAAATTTCCTTCATAGCCATTTTTTCCGATTTGTAGTCCATAATACAAGTTAGCGAATGTAACACCGAATAAGAAGGCGATTAGGAAACTGCCAATTGCAAATGCCCATTTACAAGTTTTTTGCCAAATTGGTGAATCATCTTTATGCATGAATTCTAGTCCAGCGGCACGAGCAAACAGTGCAAGTAATACTAAGAATAATGGTGTATATAAATAGCTAAACATATTAGCATATGTGACTGGGAAGGCAGCAAATGTTGCGCCACCAGCTGTAATCAACCATACTTCATTACCGCCCCAGAACGGGCCAATTGCTTCTTGTAATTGATTTCGTTCTTGTCGGTCTTTCGTAACGAAGGGAAAAATCATTCCGTTACCAAGTGCATACCCGTCAAGAATGAAGTAAACTGTCCAAATCACGCCCCATAAACCGAACCAGATGATTGCAAGCATATCATGAGACATGGGCTACACCTCCCTCAGTAGCAGGTTCTTCTAATGCTGCAGGTCCTTTTTTCGCGAACTTCAGCATTAAGTATACGTCTGCGATTAAAAGTAAAGTGTAGAACAAAATTAAACTAATTAATGAGAACCAAATTTGTGGAACTGATATAGGCGATACAGATTCCGCTGTACGCATTAGTTTATATACTGTCCATGGTTGACGACCTACTTCAGCGACAATCCATCCTGCATTAATCGCAATATAAGGAAGTAAGACAGACCATATTGTAATTTTTAAATAGCGTTTTGAGTTTTCTAGTTTTCCTTTTCGGTTTAAATAGAAGCCGTACCAAGTTAATACCATAAAGAACATACCAAGTGCAACCATTAAGCGGAAGCTATAATACACGAGGTTAACATTTGGACGTTCATCTTTCGGAATATCTTTTAAACCGACAATTTCGCCATCAAATGAGTTTGTATAGAAGAAGCTTCCGAGTTTTGGAATCGTAAGGAATTCCAAGTTCTTTTCATTTTTCACATCAGGAATTTGAACAATTGAGAAGCCTTGTCCTTTTCCAGTTTCCCAAACTGCTTCCATCGCAGCTCCTTTTGCGGGTTGATATTTAGCTGCTGATACACCAGATTGATGTCCCATAAACGGTGTAATTGTTGCGGCGAATAAGCCTAACATTAAACCAAACTTAAATGATTTTTTGAAGAATTCTACTTCATTTTTACGTAATAAGTGATAGGCACTAATTGCCATAACGAAGAAAGAACCTACGATATAACAACCAACTACAGTATGAAAGAACATATTCCAAGCGTATGGATTCGTAACGAGTGCCCAGAAATCATTTAATTCAGCGCGACCGTTACGTACTACATAGCCAACAGGGTTTTGCATAAAACCATTTGCTGTAATAATCCAAAGGGCGGAAATATTTGTTCCAAGTGCAACCATCCACATACAGAAGGCACGAAACTTTGGTGAAATTTTGTCTTTACCGAATAACCATATTCCCATGAAAGTAGATTCTAAGAAGAAGGCAACAAGTGCTTCGATTGCGAGAGGTGATCCGAAAATATCTCCCATATATTTGGAGTACTCAGACCAGTTTGTTCCAAATTGGAATTCCATCGTAATCCCGGTTATAATCCCCATTACGAAGTTAATTGTAAATAATTTACCCCAGAAATTTGCCATTTTGCGGTATGTTGGATTCAATGTGCGGGCGTATTGAGTCTCCATACATGCTACCAAAATAACAAGTCCGATTGTCAAAGGTACAAATAAAAAGTGATAAAAAATAGTAATTGCAAATTGAAAACGACTCAGTAACAGAACGTCGGACATAATAAATATTCACTCCTTTTTTACATTATCTACAATCAGTTTATAGTGAAAATACGTTTAAAGTATGTGAGACTTGTTACAAAGCTGTGTGTATATTTTGAAAGAATTATGTCGATTATCTGAAAACATCTTATTTTTAATATAAAGCGATATCCTTTTTGAGTTTTTCATATTTTGGTACACTATATAAGTAATGTAAATGAGAGAAAAGAGGGTAACTAACTGTTACGATTTATTTAACCAATTATAACGAAAGTTAATTAAATATATCAGTAAGCCCTGCTAGTCAAGTGATTGGCTAGTAGTGAGGGTTAACTGCGGGCAATCCCTAAAGCTGATTGAACTACAACGTGGCTAGAAATAGCGAGCGTGAATGTTGCGAAAGCAGAAAAAATCAATCAGATGGTGCAAGGTTAAATCCTAAACACTAGAACAATGGGTCTTCCGCATCGAATCATCTAAGTCAAAATGGATAAGATGAACGTTCAACGACTATCTCGTGTAACTGACGAGAGTACATCACAAGCCTATGGTGATGGAAAAATCCTCTATCTCTAAAGAGATAAACATATAGTCTGCGCTCATGTGAAAACATGAGAAGTTCATAAGAGAACTGGCTAAGGAATTGCGCCCTTAGTTGAACGAGATACATTTAATTAAATCTATCAAACCTCATTGAATATATCGAACGTATGTTCTATGTTAGATTCAATGAGGTAAGAATAATAATGAAATTTTTACGAGTTAGTCAAGTATCAGAATTAACAGGTTTGCATCCGAGTAGTCTCAGGAGAATGCTGGTGGAACACGCTACTATTCAGAAGAACAAATCTTTCATTATCTGAAAGGTGAGTGCCTGAATAATCGCACAGTAAAGGAGTAGACTTCTGATGATATTGGCGAAGAAAGTTAGACTAATCCCAACGCCTGAACAAGAAAAAGTGCTTAGAAACCATGCTGGTGCTGCAAGATTTGCTTATAACTATTGTAAAAGAATGAGTGATAGATATTATAAGCTATTTGGAAAATCTGTTTCACAGTTAGCTTTACAGAAACGATTTACAAAGATCAAGAAGCGAAAGAGATATGAGTGGTTAAATGACATCAATGCACAAGTTCCCAAACAGGCTTCAAAAGATTTTGATACGGCGAGAAAAAATTCGTTCAAAAAGTACAAAAATGGTTCTCACACTTCTTATAAATCCAAAAAAGATTTAATCCAAGGATTTTATGCCAATTATGAAAGACTGATTATAGGAAAGAAAGTAGTTCATATTCAGTCTATTGGAGAAGTGAAAACAAGCCAACAACTACCAAGAAACAAAAAACCATCCAATCCAAGAGTTACCTTTGACGGTCGTCACTGGTGGATTAGTGTAGGGTTCCAAGAAGACTTTGAATCACAAGAACTAACCGATGAGTCGATTGGTGTGGATGTTGGTTTAAAAGAGCTGTTTGTAGCTTCTAATGGTACGAAAGAACGAAATATAAACAAAGATGCCAAGGTTAAAAAACTTTTGAAAAGGAAAAAGTCAGCGCAAAGAGATATGTCTAGGAGATTTAAAAAAGGTGTGAAAATTCAATCTACCGGATATGAAAAAGCGAAAGCTGAGCACCTGCGGTTATCTAGGAAAATTACGAATATCCGAAATAACCATATCCATCAAGCAACAGCTAAATTGGTGAAAACCAAACCAATGAGGATTGTTGTGGAAGACTTATCTATTTCTAACCTGTTAAAAAACAAAAAACTATCGAAAGCATTTTCATTTCAAAAATTACACTTCTTCTTTCAATGTTTATCATACAAGTGTGAGAAGTACGGCATTGAGTATGTAAAAGCTGATAAATGGTTCGCTTCAAGTAAGATTTGCTCATATTGCGGCGTAAAATACGACCATTCAGTTCAACCAGAAGGACAGTGGAGTTTAAAGATTCGTGAATGGTGTTGTGCTTCATGCAATAGCCATCACGATAGGGATGTAAATGCGTCGATAAATTTATCAAGATGGGTAAAATAAATGCTTGATAATAGGAGGTAACGATACTGCCTCGTGTGGAGTGTTATACCCCTCGTCCCTTTGGGGCTGCGAGAACACGATGAAGCACTAACTTGTGTAAATTTGATTGAATTGTATAGATTTAGTTAAGTTTATCGTATCGGTTCTTTACTATGAAGTCATTAGAAGAGATTTTACAATACAATGAAAAATTTGTTGAAGAGAAAAGATACGAAGAGTATGAAACGGGAAAATTCCCGAATAAAAAAATGGTAATTATCTCTTGTATGGATACTCGTCTTGTTGAATTATTACCAAAAGCAATGAATATGCGTAACGGTGATGTGAAAATTATTAAAGTAGCAGGAGCTGTTATCTCACATCCATTCGGAAGTATTATGCGTAGTATTTTAGTTGCTGTATATGAACTTGGTGCTGATGAAGTTTGTGTAGTTGGTCACCACGATTGCGGTATGGCAAAAATTCAAGCAAGCAGTACAATTGAGAAGATGAAAGAGCGGGGTATAACAAATGAGAAATTAGATACACTCCGTTATTCTGGAATCGATTTAGAAAGATTCCTACAAGGGTTCTCTAGTGTAGAAGAAAGTGTAGAGCATAGCGTATCGATACTTCGCAACCATCCATTACTTCCAGAAGAAGTACCTGTTCACGGTCTTGTTATAGATCCTGATACAGGAAAATTAGATTTAGTTGTGAATGGTTACGACAATTAAGAATTTACTTTGTCATCCTTTTTATCTGGGACAGGATCAAATCCTCCCGGGTGGAAAGGGTGACATTTTAATATACGCTTACAAGTAAGCCAAAAACCTTTGAGTGCACCATGTTTTTGAAACGCCTCTAATCCGTAATGAGAACAAGTTGGATAAAAGCGGCATGTTGGTGGTGTCATCGGAGAAATGAACTTTTGATAAAAGCGTATAATCCCAATAAAAATCTGTTTCATAATGGTCTCCTTTTCAGCATACTCTTAAAGTATTATAGCACGACTGTACATAATACTTTACTAATGTGCATTTCCGTTATATCATATTGGATATAACGGAATTAAATTAAAAGCGGGAGAGATGTTGTATGCCATCAGTAGAAAGCTTTGAATTAGATCATACGATTGTAAAGGCACCTTATGTAAGACATTGCGGAGTTCACAATGTAGGTAGTGACGGTATTGTAAATAAATTTGATATTCGTTTCTGCCAACCGAATAAACAAGCAATGAAACCAGATGTTATTCATACGTTAGAGCATTTATTAGCATTTAATTTACGTAAATATATTGATCGTTATCCGCACTTTGATATTATCGATATTTCACCGATGGGCTGCCAAACAGGATATTATCTTGTAGTAAGCGGAACACCGACAGTACGAGAAATTATTGATTTATTAGAACTAACATTAAAAGATGCGGTTCAAATTACAGAAATTCCAGCTGCAAATGAAACACAATGTGGTCAAGCGAAGCTTCACGACTTAGAAGGAGCACAACGCTTAATGAACTTCTGGTTAAGCCAAGATAAAGATGAACTTGAGAAAGTGTTTGGATAAAGAAAAACTGCCTGTTAAAGGGCAGTTTTTTTATTTGTAAAAGAGAAAAGTACAGGTTTTATAGAAAAACAATGAGTTTCACTTATGAGCATTTTTAAGAAATGAAAGGCAGTAGGTGAATATATTAATGAGAGCTCCTGTTTGAAAAACAGGAGTTTTTTGTGTGAATGGAGTATTGACTTTAACGTATACGTCAAAGTTTATAGTGAAGATAAATAAGGCGTGAGGAGGAAACGATGGATAAGTATAGCATTGGTGAAATTTCAAAAGAAACGAATGTAACGACGAGAACACTTAGATATTATGAGGAAATTGGATTATTAAAACCGTCGTACGTTGCTGAGTCAGGATATCGTTACTATTCAAAAGATGATGTAATTACATTGTAACAAATAACAACGTTTAAAAAGCTTGGTTTTAAGCTTTCGGAAATAAAAAAAGTGTTAAAAGAGGAAAAGGGGAATTCAGAAGAAAGATGGAAAAGTGCAATTCAAAATGAAATTCAAACAATACAAGCGGAAGTAAAAAGATTAAAGGACTTAGAAAAACTATTATATACAGCATTTCATTCCATTGAATTAACAGGAGAGCTTAAAACAGAAGATTTAATGTTATTCATAAAATCAGTACAGGGAATTGAGCAGAGAGAAAATTTCCGACAAAAATATTTTATGGAGGAAGAACAGAAGGTTATAGAGGATTTACCAACACTTGAAGAAAACGATGAAAGAACAAAAGAATGGTTACAAGTATTAAGAGAAATTCGTCAGCGTATAAATGAACCAGTAGATTCACCGGAAATTCAAATGTTAGCGGAAAGGGTAGTGGCTTTTTCAATGCACGTATTTCATGAAGATGAACAATTAATAAATAAGTATTGGGATTTAATTAAACCTGAAGAGGGAGAGATTGCAAGAGTATACGGACTTGATTTAGAAACGATGAATTATATAGAAAAGATGATAGATTGTTATTTAAAAAAGGAGGAGGGTAAATGACTGGCGCGGGAAAAGAGAAGCTATATGGAATTAAGCATGCGCGGATGGAGAGGCAATATTTTTATAAGCATCTGGGGATTTTCATTTTTGCACAGCTTCTATTTATTTTTATAGTAGGGCTTGTACCAGCTCAAGAGTTGCCAAGCGGTTCCTATTTCCTTCATATGAAAGAGTGGATTTTAAATAAACAAATTGGATTTTATAAAAATGAAACGATTAATACGATTACAAGTGTCTGGACATCAGTGCTTATTATTCATTTTATATGGGCGATGTCTTACATTCTTTTTCCGAAAAAGAAGCGTAATTCTTCGAAACAAGAAACAAGAGAAGAGATAAAAGAAGAAGTGAAAAAGAAAAAGGAGATTAGCATAAATAGGGCGTGGATGTATTTAGTATTTGGGGGCTTAATTGAAATATATTGGGCGACAGGATTAAAAACAAATTCAATGAGTATTTTGACACTCATTGCAATTTTAGTGAGCTTTCAACTACTAATTGAAGCAACTAAAAAAATTCCAATTGGTACGGCATATGCAGTATTTACTGGGATTGGTACAGTTGGAACGATATTGGTAGATATTTTATATTTCAAAGAACCATTTTCGCTCATCAAAGTTTTCCTCGTTTGCTTATTGGCACTATTTATTATCGGATTGAAATTTAGTGGGAATAAGGAAGAGGTGAAATAAAGTGGCATGGATCTATTTAATTATAGCTGGGCTCTTTGAAATTGTCGGTGTAATTGGGATAAAGAAAGTAGCAAAAAATAATAGTTGGACGAATAATATTATTTTAATAGGTGGTTTTATTATTAGTTTTCAATTTTTAACGATGGCGCTTCAAGAAATTCAGTTATCGATCGCATATGCAGTTTGGACTGGAATCGGAACGCTCGGGGCAGCAGTTGTCGGTATTTTATTTTTTCAAGAACCTAAAAACGCTTTTCGGATTATTTGTATTGTTGGGATTATGGGGACGATTATTGGATTGAAAGTAGTGAGTTAAAGAAGAGCACACAAGCTCTTCTTTTTTATGGAAGTATGTCAGAAATCCCAACGAAGAAAGTGATTATCCCAATTATAAAACAAAAGATAGCTTTCGATTTTTGCTTTTGTTGTATTTCAGCAACTCCCGAAAGAATAAATGTGATGCTTAAAAGGATAAATACATAAGAGAAAAGAATAGAAATTCGTGTAAAAAGACTAAAAAAAGCAAGAATAAAAGCAATAGCAGATAGTAAGATTCGAAGGTTTGTTAGCATAGTATCCTCCAATTTATTAACTGTTTAAAAAATCCAAATTAGTGAGAGGTAATGGTCAGTAGGTGATTGGAAATTACATGTTATCTTTAGTGAAAGTAGTTCGATATTACAATGAAGAGCATAAGACTAGAAACGAAAAAATGCGAGATACCCATTGATTTTCTTCCGGATTTCAGTTCATTAATTCCTAGAAGAATAAAGAAACAACTGAGAGCAAATTGCATGTATGGGAGAAGTGTGAAGTTGTCGGTAGCAAGAGAATAAGTGCAAAGAGAGAGTGTGAGAAGCATGAAAAAATAGCGTAATCCAGTTAGCATTGTATACCTCCTTTAAAGAGACTATTTATCGAAATATTTCTGAGCAGCCAAGAAATAAAGCACCAGCTCCTGCTAACAGAGCAAGTATACTACCACCTTTTTGCTGTTTTAAGATTTCCTCTATACTAATAACGAAAGCCATCATCCCTAAAAAGATGAACATATAAGGCATAATTTCTCTATTACTAGTAAAGAAACTATAGATTGCTATACATAAAGCAATAAGTGATAAAGTAATCCGTACTCCTTTTAGCATGCATGTACCTCCTTTTATTTTATATAGCTAATGATGAGAACAATCCAAATGAAAGCACCGGAAATAATACAAATAAGCCCAGTTGCTGCCTCCTTTTTCTTTATTTGTTCAAATGCGATGAGAAACATTAAAGCCCCTAATAGAAATTGTGAAAGAGGTAGAAAATTATTTTGACCTGTATATAATCCAATTGCCAACATAACGAACACAGTGAGTGCGATTGTGATGCGGAGTATACGAAGCATATTAGGAATTTTCCTTATTCTTTTTTGTATAAGGATTATCTTCTAGTTTATCGACGGAATGTTTATAAGCATAGCCTTTATTAATTGTCATGATGGAGAGTACGAGGATGATTAGGACGATGATAATACCGATAATTAATATTTTGAACATAAAACCCCTCCTTTTCTTTATTTTACATAATTTTGTAATTGATGAAAACAATAGAAAATAAAAGGATGAAAGAAGGGTGTTACATGGAAACGAAAAAAACATATTATATATCAATAGGAAATGGTCAAATTTCACAAGTGAAGACGGCGGATACGTATAATTTTGAAATTTATGCAAATGATGAGGAAATTACGGAATTAAGAGAGCACTTCGATCAAGCATATGTAGAAGATTTAGGTTCATTTGTACGCTCCCACGTTCCATTTGTTGAGTATCATCACGATTCAAATAATGACCGATATGATGAACAACTACAAAAAGCATATAGAATGATTTACGATTTAGGAAATCATGAGACGAAAGAATTAGTCGCGCAAATGGGAATAATCAATGGATTGTAATTGGATAATATTATGCAGAAAAGCGAGAATATGCTACAATTTGTGGTAGGAAAAACTTGTAACCATCAATAGGGGAGTAATGGCATGTACAAATTTAAAGATTATTACCACAACACTGTACAATTATCGTTTGAACGTTATCCATTTTCTCCTGAGCCAAAGCATGTTTGGGTTGTATGCCGGTACGGGGATCAATGGTTATTAACGCATCATTTACGTCGCGGTCTTGAATTTCCAGGTGGTAAAGTAGAACTAGGGGAAACACCGGAAGAAGCGGCAGTTCGAGAGGTTCATGAAGAAACCGGCGGCATAGTTTCTGATTTAACTTACTTAGGACAATACAAAGTATCTGGAAAAGACAAAATAATCATTAAAAACATTTATTTTGCAACAATTAGTGCGGTAGAAGAACATACGCATTACGAAGAAACGAAAGGGTCTGTTTTATTAAAAGACATTCCTGACAACATTAAAACGAATAGAAAATTTAGCTTTATAATGCGCGATGACGTATTAGCGCGTACGATGAAACATATAGAAGAAATCGGCTGTTTTACGAAGTAAAGTAGCCGGTTTCTTTTTTTGTATGTAAGAATAAATGTAAATATATCTTTACATTTTAGGAGGGGGAAGATGGATAAAAGAAAAGAAACGACTGTTACTGTTTCGATGGTTAAATTAAACTTTTCTTTATTTTTTATAATAATTGCTTTGGCGTTTGGAATTGGTTATTTACATATATTTCTTTCAGGTGGGGTTCAAGTTGAAGTTACATTATTAACGATGTTTCTTTTTATTATAGCAATAATTGTTCTCGTTTGTATTCATGAAGCGATACATTTAATTGGCTTTCGCTATATCGGAGGTGTTCCGTGGAGTGAACTAAAATGGGGCGTTAATTGGAAATTAGGTGTTGCATATGCTCATTCTAAACAGGCGGTTACAGTAAAGCAAATGAAGAAAGTGTTAATGCTTCCATTTTTACCAACTGGAATTTTGCCAATTGTATTGGGATTAGTTATGAATCTGGAGCTACTCTCATTTTTAGGAATTCTACTAACAGCAGGTTGTATCGGTGACATTGCCTTATATCAAAAAGTTTCAAAGTTTCCAGATGATGCGCTAGTAAAAGATCATCCGAGTAAACCACAGTTTACAGTGTATGAATAATAATAGAAGGCGTTTTTGAACAACACCTCCTATTATTATTTTTATTTTTTTTCAGTAAATCGATATGTTGTGAAAATCATTGATATAATTTAATTACTATTATTGTGTTTTTATCCCGTTATTTGTCCGTAAAAGCCCGATTGGTGAGGGCTGATTAATCTCCACTTCTAAAAACGAAAGCACCTCCAACAAATCATCTACGATACGTGAATGCTTAAAATCACCCCAAAACGAATCTTTTTTCCAAACACCAAGAATCCCTACTTGTTCAGAACCAAGCACATCGTTTTCTGGATGATCTCCAACATAAAGACATTCTTCTGCCTTAACATCTAGTCTTTGCAAAGCACGTTCGAAAATTTCAGGATGAGGTTTTTTAATTCCTTCAGCTTCTGAAACGAGAATGGTGTTTGCATACGTATGTATATGTAGTGCTCGAAGGTTGCTCATCTGAAAATCAGTAAAACCGTTTGTAATAATACCAATTTTAATGTCTCGCTGTTTTAACTGTTGAAGTAGTTCATGCGTGTTTTTGAAAGGAATACAATGATGTTGGAAGTTTGTAATGTAGTCGTGCAGCAGTTGCTCGTGCGTTAAAGTAGTAATGTTATATTCGGAAAGGAGAGTAGCATATACTTTATCTTTCCACGTATAGCCATTATTATCGAGTTCGAGAAATCTAGAACAATACTTTGATTTCTCTATACTCATCAAATGTGAGGAGAAGCGATTATATTGCTCACAAATAAATTGTTCTAAAGATTGGCGCCGATCTAATAGTGTTCCATCTAAGTCGAATAAGATTGCACGAATCATGAGAAGCCTCCTTGCAGTTTTTATAATTAATTATCGCATATTCGCAAAAAAATGATTATGATATTTTGTAGAATGGAGTAATGGGGGATTGTATGAAGGAACTATATGGCAAGTTAGTATGTTGTATTATAGCAAGCAGTTTAGTTGCAGGATGCGATAGTGCTCTCGAGGTTACGAAAGAAAAAGAAATTTGTAAAACAGAAGAAGAGTGCACGCAAATAGGAGATAAAACATTACAAAAAGTATATAAAAAGATAGAGGGACTTTCAGAACTTGAAAAAGTAGAGGATTATGACATAGAAGAGTATGAAAGTATGAATATGAAAGAGGCGGAACAGAAAAAAGAAGAGGATGATAATTACTTTTTTTTAGCTTCTTATTATATCGATGATGATGAAATTGTAGATCCTTATTTTGAGAAATTAGATCGTAAAAGATTGAATAAAGCTTTTGCAGATGACGAAGAAGCAAAAGATGATTTGTTAAGCCAGCGGCAAGATAGAGAGTATCATGAAAATTTATGGGACATGTATCGCACTCTCATTCCAGTGAAATATCGTGAGAATATAACAGGGTTTGATCTAATAACGGATGGTTATGACGGCGTTGTTGCTCATGTCATGCCAAGTATGGATGACCCGAGAGATTGGGTGCTTAGTTTAGACGTGCTTGATTCTGGGGTGAATATAGATGAAGTGATGAAAACATTAATTCATGAAACGGCTCACGTATTAACGATTGGAAATAAACAAGTACCAGTGGATAGAAAGTATTTAGAGGCGTTTGATGAAGAGAAAGACATTTCATCATATCGAAACAAATGTAAAACGCTGTTCGTGAAAAATGGATGTGTGAGAAAAAGTTCGTATATTAACCAATTTTATAATGAATTTTGGAAACCAATTGAGCAAGAGTGGACAGAAAAGAAAGTAGAAGAAAGTGAAGAGGCACAAGTTGAATTTTATAAAGAAAAGCATGATGATTTTGTATCGCTGTATGGAACAACAAATGTAACGGAAGATATCGCAGATACATTTACAGCGTTCATTTTACAAGATTCAAAAAAGGTGAAAGAAGGTACAGAGTTAAAATATAAGAAAATTACTTTCTTCTATCAGTTTCCTGAGCTTGTAAAAATGAGAGCGGAAGTGCTGTCAGGATTAGATGATGTTTCGAAAACGATAGAACAACAAAGTGGAGATTAATGTGAGTTATGTGTTCGATATAGTTTCGTTAAAGCAAAAAGCAAAGAATTAAAAATTCTTTGCTTTTTTTCTTATGTTGATAAAATTGAAAATTCTGTATTTTTATTTAAAAGAAGAAGGAACTGGCGGTATAAAATAGAATTAGTATAAAAATGTCACAATTTAGACACAATTATAATGCGCGTGTTGTAGGGACTATAAGTTTACTCTCGAGGAGGTAATGAAACGTATGAAAACGATTCTTGCTGTTGCTGGTCTCATTTGGGTAATGTCTCACGGTTTTCCGATTTTTGAAGGGGAGCAAATTCGTAGTGCTTTGAATGAAAAGTTTAATGATTATCATGTGATAGATCGAAAAGATAATGTCGTTACAGTACGTGTGAAAGACTGTTTTCATACAGTTACGGTTGCGGATGGAAACATTACAAATGAAACGAAAATGTGTGATAAAAGGTAAAAGAAAGAAGCTGACTATAGCGCACTGTTTTGAGTCAGCTTCTTTTTCTTGTTCCAATTAGAATTTTTTCAAATGCCTCGACAAATACATACATAAGAGTTGCGAGAACACATGTGAGTAGTACGCTAAGTAAAACGAGTGTGAAGTTAAAGACTTGGAATCCGTAGCTAATTAAGTAGCCAAGTCCTTGTTTGGAAACGAGAAGTTCACCGAAAATAACACCGACCCAGGATAAACCAACATTTACTTTTAACGTTGAGATAATTGCTGGAAAGGATGCAGGGAGGACGACTTGCTTATAACATTGCCATTTATTTGCGCCAAATGTGTTCATTACTTTTATATAGTTAGAATCGACTTCTTGAAATGCACTGTAAATAACGAGAATGGTAATGATGATGGAAATGATTACTCCCATTGCGATAGAAGATGAAATGTTTGGACCGAAAATAACGATGATGATTGGACCGAGTGCAACTTTTGGCATTGCATTTAGGACGACGAGGTAAGGATCAAGTACGCGGGCTAGAAGTGGCATCCACCAAAGAAACGTGGCAATAATAGCACCGAGTACCGTTCCAAGAATGAAGCCTAATCCTGTTTCCAGCAATGTCGTCCATATGTGGACCCAAAGTGAACCGTCGATCCATTTCGTTAAGAAGAGATCCCAAATACTCGAAGGAGAGCTAAAGAGTAAAGGATCGATCCATTCTTTTTTGCTAGCTATTTCCCATAGTGCAAAGAAAAGAATAAGTAGTAAAAGCTGTAGTGAGCGAGCAATCCAAGCACGCCTGCGTTCTTTCTTTCGAAATTGTTCATGTAGTTGTTTTATATTATCCAAGTCGTTCCAGCTCCTTCCATATATCTTGAAAGAGGGCTGGGAAATCGTAGTGATGGCGTGCTTCTAATGGTGATAAAGAACGAATACTTTCCGGGACGATAAAGGTTTTCGCGATTTTTCCAGGATTCGCTTGCAGTAAATAAATACGATCACTCATCGCAATCGCTTCTTCAATATCGTGAGTAACAAGTAATGATGTTTTCTTATATTTATTTAGTAAATTGAAAACGAGTTCTTCTAGTTTTAACTTCGTTTGATAATCGAGTGCGGAGAATGGTTCATCTAGTAATAAAATTTTCGGATTAGTCGCTAACGTTCGAACGAGAGCGGCACGTTGACGCATACCGCCGGATAACTCACGAGGATATTGTCCTTCTACCCCATGTAGACCGACTTGTTTTAAAAGATTTAAAGTATGTTTTTTCATCTGTTCATCATAAATCTTTCGAATATGAAGTCCAAGCATAATATTTTCTTCAATAGTTTTCCACGGGAATAAGTAATCTTGCTGCAACATATATCCCATAGATGAAGTTTTCGTTGTAATCGGTTCACCATCTAAAAAGACGATACCGTCAATTGGATCAAGTAGTCCAGCAATGATTGAGAGGAGCGTTGTTTTACCGCAACCACTTGGGCCGAGTATAGAAATAAATTCGCCTTCTTCCACTTGTAAGCTCATATCTTCGAGAATAAGTTTGGCATTCTCTTTTGCAAAAAAGCAGTGAGAAACGTTACGTATTTGTAAAAAACTCATACAATTCGCCTCTATTTCTTAATAACGCTTTCGGCAATTTTTGTATTGACGAGCGCTTCATGTGGGACTTCTTTTTGTAATTCACCAGCGTCTTTCATAATCGTTTGGAGCTGTTTCCATTCTTCCGCATCTAATAGTGGATTTGTCGCATAAGAATGTTGCTTTTTATATCGTTCAATTACTTTTACTGTAATGTCTTTTGAAGTGTCTTTAAATAGCGGGGAAACAACATTAGCAATCTCTTCTGGGCTATGTGTATCAACCCATTGCTGTGCTTTATAGAGCGCACGTGTGAACTTTTCAGCAGCAGCTTTATCTTTCTTTAAGAAACTTTCTTTTGCCATGAACGTTGTATAAGGAACAGTACCAGATTCATTTCCGAATGAAGCGACGATATAACCTTTACCTTCTTTCTCAAGTATACTTGCAGTCGGTTCAAAGAGCTGTACAAACTCTCCAGTACCAGATGCAAAGGCATTTGCAATATTAGCAAATTCGATGTTTTGAATTAAGTTTGTGTCTTTGTGAGGATCAATGCCATTTTTCTTTAAAACGTATTCTCCAACCATTTGTGGCATGCCGCCTTTACGCTGTCCTAAAAACGTAACACCTTTTACGTCATTCCAATTAAAAGAGTCTAATTTTTTACGCGAAACTAAAAATGTTCCATCTGTTTGTGTAAGTTGTGCGAAGTTAATAATCGGGTCTTTTGCGCCTTGTTGATGAACGTAAATAGATGTTTCAGAACCGACGAGAGCAATATCAATCCCGCCAGATAATAGGGCCGTCATCGTTTTATCTCCGCCCGCTGTTGTTTGGAGGTCAACATTTAATCCTTCATCTTTAAAAAATCCTTTTTCAATCCCGACATATAACGGGGCATAGAAGAGAGAGTGGGTAACTTCGCCGACTCGAACATTTTGAGTTTGTTCTTTTGTACCTTCTTTTTTACTACTGCAAGCAGTAAATGTGAAAACAGCTAGTAACGTGATACAAAAAACAGCTATTAATTTTTTCACTATATAACACCTCCTAGAAGTCACTCTACAAGCATGATATGTAGGTAAGTGCCCATATGTGAGTGTAGATAGAAGGAATTTTTCTGGTGATAAAGAAGTACAAATATAAGGGGTGATAAAATGGAGTACGAATATGATGATAGCGTACATTTACATCTTGATTATTTCGGAACAGAATGTGATATGGAATCGATTGCTTATAAGAGGAAGAATGAAGACGTATGGGATGTGTATTTTAATTTTGGAGTATACGGTATTCAGAAAGACGATGTAGAGTTAGGTAGGTTTATGGATGAATATGCTGGTCATTACGTTTTTTCTGTACATGCTCGCGATCTTAGCTGGGAATTTGGAAGTGCCCAGTTTGAAGAGTGGGTTTTGAAAAATCGGATAGTAGAAAAAACGCTACAAAAATAGGAAGAATTTTGTGATTGGATTTCTCATCGTATTATTTATTTTTTTAGCCGGATTTTTTATCATGCAAATACTTATTTACCGATTTGCAAAGAAAAACATCCATAAATATACAAAAATAAAATGGTTTCATATGTGTTTACATATGAATATGAAAAAAGGTCCAAGATTAGATTTTTTTGATTTTGTAATTATAGTACTCGTATGTATCGTATGGAAAATATGGCTGCTTCCTTTTATATAATATACATGCTAATCATTTTCTCTTTTCGTTATAGTAATAGTTATCAAAAACTTGCATTTATAAGTAAAACAGTGAGTGGTGTTGTGAAAGAGATTTTGACAAATACAGAAACACATACATACGGAATTAAAGTACGATTACAGAATGTACAAATTGGCCGTGTGTAAAGTGTTGGATAATAAGAAAGAGGTCGGCCATCTGTGGCCGACCTCTTTCTTATTATGCTTGGTTAGTGCGGAAGAATGGAAGCTTCTGCACAATGTGAATTAATCCGTATGCAAGAATTAAGCACATAAGAGGATTAATGAAAAATCCGTAGCGGTTAATTGCTAAGAATAAGTTTGAGAAGATAATGTAAATAATAGAACTTGCTACTAGCATCATAACGCGTTTATGTTTAAATGAATTTAGCATGAGGCAGAAGCTGCTCAAGAATGTACCGATGATAAACACTCTATGACATAGTTGCATAAAGTTATGAATACGGTATTGGTCTACAGCAGGAGCTGTTTTGAATAACTCAATTGTTTTACCGACAGTGAACCAAGAGAACCAATAAGTGAAGTCCGTCTTAAATCCATTCTTGATTAATTCTTTTGCGTATGCACCTTTGTCATCTAAGCCTTTAGCTCTCATTTCATTTACTATATTTTCATAGCCAATTTTATTAAATGGATCTGCACCGGCAATCAGTGGATCTGCACCTTGGGTTGAGAATAAAATAAATTGGTTGAGCGCTAAATAGTTACGAACAACCCATGCGCCAATAATCAAGAACGGTCCGATAAACCATAACAATCCGATTCGAATGGAGTCTTTAAATCCATATGTAAATAACACAACAAGAACAGGAATGAGCATCATTGGAGCTGGATTTGGACGGAACATAAGTAAAATTGAAACGACAATTCCAAACCATATATGGAATTTCGTTTTATTGTATTTCCATGCGAGAACAAATACATATACACATAACGCCAATAAGAATATGGATGGAACTTCTGTTAGCAATGTACGGAAGTATGTATAGTTACTTGGATAAATAGCATATAAAATACTTGCAACAATTCCATAAATGTTTTTTTCGAACAATTCTTTTCCTATTAAGAATACTAATAGTACTGTACAAAGGTTCATGATCATGTTAATAACAGTTGCTACGTAATAGTAAGGAATGGATGTAATATCAGAAATAATCATAGCGCCAGCTAATAGTAATGGCTGACCTGGTGTGATATATGCATTTTTCCCTGGAACCTCACTAGGTTCTAAATACACATAACCAAATACACCATGTTTTAATAGTTGTTCAGCTGTTAACGAATAGTTAAATGCATCATTTGCACCATATGTTACTTTGACTAACTCTCCATCTAGTCCTGGCTGTTTTACTAAACAAAAAACGTGCAACAGGAAAGAAAGCGCCAAAATTGCATATACCGCTTTAGGCAAACTCTTAAACTTAGTAAGCAAAAATGAGCAACTCCTTTTTTATTAATTCTTTCGTATTTTCATGTGAAATCTTTAATAGTATTAAGGATTTCCAAAACATAGTTATTATATCATAAAGTAGAATATTGAAATTAGGTTTTTCAATAATGAGTAATTTGTATGCCAAAATTTAACTATTTATTAAGGGAATATTAAGAAAATACATCCATGATAGAAGCAAGTATGCAGACGAAATATGTAATATATGTTATTTTAATAGAAATAGTTTTTTCGATGCGGGGTGAAATTAATACATAGAAACGAGGGAATGAATTGAAGTATGGTTCTACACTTTTTCATCTTCCAAAAAGAAATATATTAATTTCTAGCATTATAAGTAGTATGGTGACTTTATTAGTAATAACTATGCTGTTTATAATTTTAAAGGTTTTTAATTTAGACATGATGAAAGATCATTTAAATCAAAAGCTTGTTTTAAGTGTTATGATGATTTTCATATGGGGCATAACGTTTTATATTACGCATTTCAATAAAAAAGAGATGTCTATACTTAGAGCATCCCTGCGAGTGCATTTTATATTATTTTTGCTAGCTCATACAGTAGCGTTATTTTATATTGTCATGCAAGTTAATATGAGTTTCATAGAGGCAATGAATTGGATTTACTTTTATAATATGCAGTTTATATTAAGTTTTGTAGTAATTTATGTAATATATATTCTTGTATATAATTTAATAGGTAAGGTTTTTCTAAGTATGGTTTTAACGAGCTGTACGTTAGTCATTTTATGTATTGTGAATTATTTGAAGCTTATTTTCAGAGGTGATCCGTTATATCCTTCTGATTTCACACAAATTACGCATATGCAATCAGTTATACCGATGGTGATGGACTATTTTAGCTGGAGTTATATGTTTATCATTATCGTAAGTGTCGTAGTTTGTATTGTAGCAGGGATATATATGAGAAGGTATATTCAAAATGTAAAGATTCATCTAGGAATAAGAGCCTTATTAGTAGTAGGATCTATTTTTGTTCTATATGCGTATGGTAATTTTACGAATACATTTATGAATAAAGTATTTCAAAAATCAGGTGTAGATTTTGTTTTGTGGAATCAAAATGAAAACTATGCTTCAAATGGTTTTGTACTTGGGTTTATTAGCAATTTAGATACAACAGTTATGGAAAAACCAAAAAATTATTCTAATGAAAATATGCTTCAAATAGCAAACGATATAAAAAAACAATATAGTGGAAATATAGGGAATCAAAAGAAAAAAGAGAAACCGAATATTATTTTTGTAATGAGTGAATCGTTTTGGGATCCCACGAAAATAACCAACCTTTCTTTTAGTGAAGATCCTGTACCAAATTTACATCATTATATAGAAAACTTTCCTGGTGGACAAACTATTTCTCCTACATTTGGGGGGAATACGGCGAACGTTGAATTTGAGGCATTAACAAGTTATTCAATGAGTTTGTTAAAGCCAGGTTCTATACCATATCAGCAAGTTATTACAAATAAGAAAGAAATTCCATCAATCCCTACGGCGTTGAAAAAAGAAGGTTATTACACAAGTGCAATTCATTCATTTGGTCGCACATTCTTTAAACGTGATGATGTATATAAGGTGTTAGGATTTGATAAGTTCAATGCAGAGGATACGATGGAAAATGTGGATATTGATGGAGATTATATTAGTGATTTAGCGATGAGTAAAGAGATAATTGCTGAGTTAGAGAAACAAAAACAACCTACATTTATTCATGCTGTTACGATGCAAAATCATTTTCCGTTTACAGAAGGCCGATTTGGTGAAAACCTAATAGAAATTAGCGGCCTAGAAAATGAAGAATCAAAGGGAGAATTAGAGACGTATACAGAAGGATTAAGACGTTCAGATGAGGCACTTCAATATTTAATTGAGCAACTAGATAATTTAGATAGACCTACATTATTAGTATTCTTTGGAGATCATCTTCCATCATTAGGAACCAATAAATCTTTTTATAAAGAAAATGGGTATATAACGAATGAAAAAACACCAAGTGAACGTTTAGCGATGGCGGAAACGCCGCTATTAATGTATGCAAACTTTGATATGCCAAATGATAATTTAGGTTTAGTAAGTCCAATTCATTTTTCTAATCTTATTTTTGATTATGCAGGATTAAATAAATCCTCATTTTATCAATTTTTATCGGAACTTTACAAGGAAATACCAGTGCTTAGAGATGAATTAAAAGTTGATAAAAATGGAGAAGTAATCAATGATTTAACAAAGAAACAAAAAGAAATGTTAGAGCAATATAAAATGCTCCAATATGATTTACTCGTCGGAAATCAATATAGTAAAGATATCCTCTTTAAATAAAAGAAACAAAAAGAACTTGTATAACGATACAAGTTCTTTTTTCATAGTATTTAACGGGGTAACCAGACAAGCTAGGTTTAGGGAGTATTACTTGTACATTTAGTATATATGAAAATGTAATCGTTTTATTTGTGTATTTGTGAGAAATGTGTGAATTTTATGTTTTGTAAAAAATCGATCATATTAACTTTCATTCTTGTATTGCAGTTGTTATGCATGTAAAAATTTTATCAGTTCTTTATTTAATTCATTCGCTTGATCGATTGGTGAACCATGACCACTATTTGTAAGAGCATGTAACTGAGAATTTTTAATTCGTTGTTGCGTAAGCTCAGCGCTTTTGTAAGGAATTAGTTGGTCGTGAACGCCGTGGAAGATTTTTGTTGGAACGTTAATTTTATTTAAATCTTTCGTTACATCTTCATTTGCAGCTGCTTGTAAAATTTTGATAAGGGCATAAGAAGCGGACTGCATACCGAGATAAGAAAACCATTCAAGGGTTGCGGCTCCTAAGTTTCTATTGAAAAAGGACAAAGATACATCATTTAAAAATTTTGGTAAATTAGCATACATTTGATTAATAAGGGCATCTGCTTGTTCTTTCGGTACACCGTAAGGGGACTCTTGATTTTTAACGAAAGAGGGGGAGACAGCGTCAATTAATGCGAGCTTAGAAATGCGGCGCCCATTATACCGAGACATATAGCGAATAGAAAGAGCACCACCAACTGAGAAACCGACTAACGTAGCGTTCTCTACTTGGAGTGCTTCTAGAACAATTGCGATATCATCGGCTAATCGATCATACGTGTAACCAGTCCATGGCTTATCAGATTGCCCATTTCCTCGTATATCCATGGCGATACAGCGAAAGCCATGCTCTGGTAAAACATTGAGTTGATATTGATACATTTGATGATTTAAAGGCCATCCGTGAACGAAGAAAACAGTCTTACTACCTGGACCAGGATTAACGTCTTGCACAAAAATATGCACATCTTTCTCGACCGTAACAAACATAAAACTCCCCCTGTTCTATCAATAGGTTCCATTCTAAAAGCTTTGTTTTACTTTTTGGGCCGTCTATATAAAACATCCTCCATAATATACGTATTAATGATCATAGATTTTATGCTCTGTATATAGTCTAAATATATTGCGTTTTTGGTATGATTTTCCTCAAATGTTCGATTTATCTTTGTTTGTCTGTGAAAATCATTTATTATAATAAATGGTATTCTTTGAGATGTTATTTTGAAGGGGTGTTGAAGTGAAAGAAAGTTTTCTATCATATAAAGAAGAAGAAAGGAATGCAAAAATCCTTTTATGGGTGTTATATGTCATTGTTATTGCATATCAAATTTTTTATGCAATCGTATTAGAAGATAAATCAATAATGGATAAGGGATACAACATAATATGGCAAGTTATTTGCGGAGTAGCAATACTGTGCGTGAATATATATTTACTAAAAAAAGAAAAGGCAAACCTTGTTAAATATGCATGGATATTTGCATACATAGGGATAGAAATCGCTAATATAATTTCGTATATTTTTTATAATAAGGCGGCGTTTGATACGACAAATATAATAGAGATTATTCTCATTTTCTTTGTACCCATATTTTTAAATAAAAAATTTTATGTGTTTTTGCTTTCCTCTATTGTAGGAAAATATTTAATTTATTTATTTGTATTAGAGGAAATAAAAGCATTTATGTTCCTTATTATGTATACCCTTATATTAATAGTTGCATATATCATTTTAAACCGATTTTTACAATATCTTTCAGCTGTAAAGGAAAGTATTGCGATTGCTAGTGAATCACAAAAATTAGCAGTAATCGGAAAAATGGCAGCGACGGTTGGACATGAAATTAAAAATCCACTCGCTTCATTAAAAGGATTTACGCAATTACAAAGAGAGAAGCATGAAGAGGATCCTGTTTATAAACGTATGATTTTTGAAATAGAAAATATGAATAATATGATAAGCGAGTTGATGGAAGTTGCTACATGCAAGCCTTCTATTTATAAGAAACATGATCTAGGAAAGATTGTATTACAAGCAACAACAACTCTTCGCGAAAAAATGAATGAATTAAATGTGCAGCTTATTTCTAATGTGGAAGAAAAAACAATAGAAGTTGAATGCGATGAACGAAAAATAAGAGGAGTCTTTTTATATACAATAAAAAACGCTTTAGAAGCAATGGAGCAAGGTGGCATATTACATTTACGATTAGAGAATAAAGGAAAAGAGTATGTAATGATCAGCTTAATTGATAATGGTCATGGTATTAAGCAAGAAAACTTAGCCCGTGTTACAGAGGCCTTTTATACAACGAAACAAGATAAAATTGGTCTGGGTCTTACAGTAGCGAATCGAATTGTCACCGAGCACCTTGGTGAGCTACATATTTCAAGTGAAAGAAATACTGGAACGAGAATAGACATTATTTTGCCAAGGAAGTGTGGAAATACTGAAATCCAAGTGGAAGAAAAGCTAGGAGTTACCATATGAATAAAGGCTATATATTTAAAAATGAAGAAATAAAGGCGTTGAAAGTATTTTTAAGTTTATTTTTTATTATATTTTTTGTGTATGATCTTGCCTATGAATTTATCGTACCTTTAATCGCGGGAGAGCAAGAAGGCGTAGGAAAGTTTGAAGATGGTTTAGGTTTATGGCTTTACTTTTTGATGGTAGTATTGTTTTGCATTGGAATATACTTTATGAAATGGAAGAATGTTTTTCCGGTAAAGTATATTATTCTAATTGGCTATAATGTATTAGATTGTATCCATAACATTATGATTTATTATGGTAGCGATGCGGAATTTGACGGTGGAAATATAGTAGAAGTATTTTTTATTTTGTTCGCACCAATCTTTGTAAATAAGAGATATTTCTGGTTAGTTCCAGCGATACTTGTTGGGAAGTACGCTCTTACAGGAATCATTATTCAATCTTCTCTCGTTTTAATCCCAATGGCATTATATAGTATATTTACTATCATATGTTGGATTATATTTTTGAGGGTTCAGTCTTACGTTCGAACGCTTGAAATGATGGACAAAGAAATAAAACAGACAGAAAAACTAGCAGCTGTTGGAAAGATGGCAACGGTTATTGGTTATAAGATTAGAAGACCTTTAGCAAACTTAAAAAAACTTGTGAATAAACAAGCAGACAAGCATCCGGAAGATAAAATTTATAGTGATATTATGAAACAAGAAGTAGATCGGATCCATATAATTGCTACAGAACTTAGTGGATTTGAGAAATCTAAATCACTAGAATCAGAAACTCATAACATACAAGAAATTATCTCTTATGTTATTCGAGTTATGGAAAAGCCTGCTTTAAAACAAGGAGTTCACATACAAGGTATTTACAGTAAAGACTTACCGTCAATTACATGTGATGAAAAACGATTAAAACAAGTCTTTTTTAATTTAATCAAAAATGCAATTGAAGCAATGTCAGTTGGCGGAACAATTACGATTAAAGTTACTGTAAAAGATGGAATCATCATTCAAGTGAAAGATGAGGGATGTGGTATTCCGAAAGATAAAATTCCAAAGTTAAATGAAGCCTTTTATACAACGAAAGAAACAGGAACTGGTCTAGGTTTAGTAGTTACAGAAAAAATTATTAAAGATCACAATGGTAAAATGAGTTTTGAAAGTGAAGTTGGGGTTGGAACGACGGTTGAGGTTATGTTACCACTGCATTAACTACAAAAAACATCACTTATTTGGAAGTGATGTTTTTGTGTTCTTCTTAGGTAGACGTTCTAAAAAAGAGGACGATAACGAAAAATAATATATTGATAGTGAAAAAAGAAAATAATGGATGTTTTACTATGAAAAATATATAATGGCTTTGTCTGTTATTTGTTGTAGTTCATTTATATTTCTATTTGTTGACCCGAATCTCGGGTCTTTTTTTATGAAATGAATTGCTATATATCAGTAATTAGAAAAATAGAACATACAGCACTTGCGGCATGAATATAAAGAGAGGTTGTATTCTCCCTCAAAAATAGGTTTCCAGCTATAATACTGGTAGGTTCGTTTTCTGGCACAACGAAAGCATTTACGTTGGTACATGTGCGTTCTCATTTATTCAGCTATTTGCCGGGCAGTCCGATTGGTGAGGGATGATAATCAGTGGGGGATGAAGACCCCCCACTGATTAAGGTTTCACTTTATCTATTTTTCTGTGGTCGATTGTATTGTGTATATAAATTAAAAAAATGATAGTGTTAGAGCCACCATTTTTCCTGTGGAAGCAAAATAACATCCACATCAAAATTCTCTTTAAACCAATCATACATCAATGTCTCTTTCACTAAATATTCAGAGGCAGAGTGTGACACACCAATTAGAGACATATTCGTTTCTTTTACATAATCCATAATGAGTGAGTATTTATATCGGCCGTAATCATTGTCGATATGGCAATGGATTTCTCCTGTAATATATGCTTCAGCACCTTTTTCTTCTGCTTCCTTCATTAAAGATACAACATCGCCACATCCAGCGATAATTGCGATTTTTTTGATGGAATCATGTCGTTTACCTTCGAAGTCTGTGTAAGGAATCTGGAAGAGTTTTTTTAGATGTTTTTGGAGTGCTTCTGTTGATGTTTCATCTATTTCACAAATAAGGCCAACTGGTTCTTGTTCTGGACCTCCATATGCAAAGTCGTCCACTACAGTAGCGTTTAATGCTTTTGCAATTGAAATACTCGTTCCATGCGTTTGATGAAAATCCATTGGTACGTGACATGTATATATAGAAAGTTGTTTTTCTTTTATTTCTTGCAAATATTTTTCAGGAATTGGTATGAAACCTCGACCGGATCTTCCAATTGGATCACCGCACTCCATTACAAGGGGATGGTGCATAAAGAGTAAATCACCGGGTGTGGATTGTGAAATGAATGTTTCAAGAACGTCATCTGTAGGGAATACAGCTAAAAATACTTTGGTTACATGTTCAGATCCGTGCATCATAAGGCCGTTAAATAAATCTACAAAATTTGCTTCAAAAAATTGTTGCCAAGGAAATTTGATAGGATCATATACGGCTGGTATAAATCGACTAAAGGCACTATCTTTTCCGTATTTTTCAATTTGAAATAAGTGATCGAGTGATTGCTCTATTTTTTTTAAGGCTGGCATGTTTAATAATCCTCCTTAAGATGATTCTTGCTTTATGAGTTGTTTATATTCTTCGTAGCAAAATAAGAAGCGGATAGGAAACAAATAAAACCTAGAATCCAGCTAATAGAAGGAGAATAGGGAAGTACATGCTGTAATAGCCTTCCGCTAGAAATGAAGAAAATACTAAATAGACCTAATAACATAGGATAGCGTTGTAGTTTGAACACAGATAGTAAACATCCTTTCTCCTGCATGAACTACTCATAAAAGCTCGATTGCTGAAACTTTATCACATACATTGTATATTAGTCTTAATTTTCTGTATATAACTTTTAAGAAAAATGGTGATACAATATATGAATGATAAGAGAAGAGAGGATGAAGATTAACATATGTACGTTACTGTAACAGAAGCAGCATATAAAAAGATTATGGATACGATTCCAAGTGAAGCGAAATATATAAAGTTATTTTACGATAATGAGGGTTGCGGTTGTGTCATGAGCGGAATCATCGATTTAGTAGCTGTAGCAGAGAAAGATGAGCGCGATGTGGATATTGAATCAAGCACAATGAATTTTATCGCTGATCGTACAAAGCTTGTATTTATGGACGATAAGTTAACGGTTGATTGGCATGAAGGTGGAGGAACTTTTCAGCTGAAGAGTCCGAGCCAATTTTATAATCCGAATATGAAGTTACATGTTCGAGTGTAGTAAAGGAAAGGTGGTCCAAAATGTATGTTGGAACCACCTTTTTTTATTGTATAAGTTGCTATTATTGTCGTTTTTTGTTGATAAGTCGATATATTTAAAAAATCGCTGATATAATTCGAGTTGCGCCGATATATTCGAAAAATCGCCGATATAAATTCATACACCAAATAACGTACACCTCTCCTGACAATACGAAGATTTTTTCACATAATGAAATGTACATGTGATTGAATTTTCTGTATAATCTTCTTTGCGGAGGGGATACGCATGAGAAGATGGGGAATTGAGTTATTAATTTTAAGTGTTGTTATTATTTGGGGGATTAACTATACAATTGCGAAGTATGGACTTTTAGAATTTACAGCAATTGAGTTTACTGCACTTCGTATGATGGCGGCGGCACCGCTTCTGTTACTCCTTACCTTTTTTATTGAAAAGTCGGTTTATATGGAGCGAAAGGATATACCTAGATTAATCATCGTTAGCGTTGTAGGTATTGTACTGTATCAAACGCTATTTATGGAAACTGTCAAATATACATCCGCTACAAATGCCTCTTTACTCATTTCTATATCACCTATTTTTACAACTGTATTTGCGATTTTTCTGAAACAAGAAAATTTTTCTTCTCGAAAGTTAATCGGTTCTATGATTGCTTTTGTTGGTGCAGCATTAGTTTTAGTAGCAGGGCATTCACTTACTAGTTCTTTTTATGGCAATGGAATTGGACTTATTACATCAATATGCTGGGGGCTTTATCCTGTTTTAGCAGGACCATTAATTAAAAAATATTCAGCATTACGTGTTACAGCATGGTCTGCGCTAGTGGGTGCGATTCCGCTATTATTGTTAAGTGGTCCGCATGTGTTTGTCATGCCATTTCACATTATTCACGGAATGACACTATTTGCTTTACTATATTCTATTTTCTTTGTAACAGTATTTGGTCTAGTAATGTGGTATGTTGGTGTTCAAAAAATTGGAGCGTCACATACGATGGTATATATGTATATAACGCCGCTTGTAGCTGTTTTATTTGCAGCTGTCTGGGCAAATGAATATGTATCGTTTCAACAGATCATCGGTGGAATTATCATTTTTGTCGGTCTATGGTTTGTGAAATCCCAGAAAGGAAAAGTTCATTCTATTGCAGGGGAACCTATATCAAAATAGGAAAACAGATCACCTATGATCTGCTTTCCTATTTTTTTATTTTTTGGTAAGAAGATGAGAAATAAGATAGCAGTAATAAGTGGAATTAAGTTTAAAAATGGAATACGGAAGAGTGTAATAAGAATAATACCTGGAAGAAGAACACCGAGGACAGCGTAAAAAATGCTATGATTTTTCGTGTACCAATACAATGAAAGTCCAATAAGTGCAGGGATAATGAGGTGAATGAGAGCCATTAAAAAATAAATCATTAGACGCCCCCTTTATTTGTGTGCTTATTACATCATATCCGTATGTTCATAGATTGATATCATTTTTTTCATAAATGGACGAAAAAAGTTTGAAAAACCGTCACAAAATATGAGAATATGATGTTTGAAATCTTGTATAATATTATTTTCTAAAAACATTTAAACAACATAAACATACTGTTTATGTTGTTTTTAATTTGAATGAAATGAATGTAAGGAATATGAATTTGAAAGAAATTTTTTGTTGGATAGATAAGAACGAATGAAGAGAGGTACAGCATGATTAGTATGTCACTAAGATCATTTAAAATCCAATCGTATTATATACTAGGTATTTTGTTACTAGGATGGATGTTAACACCGTTTTCAGCACACTTTTTAGGCGCTGGAATTGGGCTTATTGTAAGTATGTATTGCGTTTGGCTTTTAGGGAGAAGAATTGAGAAGCTTGGAGATAGTATTGTAAAGAAGACGAAAGCACCGACACTCGGTATGTTTAACCGTTTTGCAGCTGCCATTTTGGGTGCTATTATTATGTACGAAATTGAGCACCACATGGTTATGTGGGCGTTTGCAGTAGGGATTATGGGTGGTTATTTCTTAATCGTTGTGAATTTAGGTTACTATAGCATGAAAGATGAGAAAGAACTAACAAAGAGCTAAAAAAGATAAAAAGATAAAAGAATTCTTTTTAGATGGAATAGATGATCCAGCCACGGATAGAAGCGGTCAGGGCCTTTTTTAGCCCCATGCGATGTGAAACCCGAGAGATGTAGTGAGTAGGGATATAATTTATATGTTCGAAGCCATGATTTGTCTCTGTTGAAATGGGTTTACTCTGGGATAAGTGATTCAGTGATGGATAGTACAGCAGGAAGCATAACTTTACATAAAATACAGGTTTCTGCTTCCAATAAGTTAACATGAAATTACGTATTAGTATGACTCTTAGCTTCTTTAAAAAAGTTGGATATAAGACAGCAAACTATTCCGGTAATTAGAATAATATATTTTATCGTTTCACTTGTATGCTCAAATAAATTAACGTTAAGCATTACAAGTCCCCAAAAAACTTGAATTGCTCCATAACTTAATAAAATTTTTCCTGTACGAGAAAAATTTTTCATAGGTCTCACCCTTTCCTGTATATGTAAATTGTATCATAAAAAAACTAAAAACGAATAAATATAAAGTGAATTTTCTGTAAAATTATAGATGTTGGCATGCCATTTTATGATTTAAGTCACAGATCAAGAGATTAACGTTTCACTTTATATAAGATATAGAAAGAAGCTTACGTTTTCACGTAAGCTTCTTTTTTATGTAAGTGTGTGTAACCGTTAAGCCGCATTGGGTTTTGTCGGTGAGTACGCGAAACTTTACGTTTACACGACACTTATTCATATGAGTAAAGGGTTATTCCAACAGAAATTTTTAATTTAAGCGATTGGGCCGCCTAAGTTAATAATATCTTCAGAAACGCTTTCGAACTTTTTGAAGTTCTCTTTGAATTCATTTGCAAGCTCGATTGCTTTTGATTTGTAAGCAGCTTTATCAGCCCAAGTTTGTTCAGGCATTAACACTTCGTCAGGTACACCTGGTACGTGAAGTGGAACTTCAAGACCGAAGATGTCATGTTTAGCTGTTTCAGTTTTTGCAAGTTCGCCGCTTAATGCTGCTTGAATCATTGCACGAGTGTAACCTAAGTTCATACGTTTACCAACGCCGTATTCGCCACCAGTCCAGCCAGTGTTTACTAAGAATACTTTCGCATCGTGTTTCTCGATTTTTTCACCAAGCATTTCAGCGTAGCGAGATGCATCAAGTGGTAAGAATGGTGAACCGAAGCAAGTTGAGAATGTAGCTTGCGGAGATGTAACACCGCGCTCTGTTCCTGCTAGTTTACTAGTGTAACCACTTAAGAAATGATACATAGCTTGTTCTTTTGATAACTTACTGATTGGAGGCAATACGCCAGATGCATCAGCAGTTAAGAAAATGATGGTATTTGGGTGTCCAGCAACACTTGGCAGTACGATATTGTCGATCGCATGCATAGGGTATGCAGCACGAGTATTTTCTGTTAAAGTAGTATCGTTGTAGTCTGCGATACGCGTTTGGTCATTAATGATAACGTTTTCTAAAACAGATCCAAATTTGATTGCATCGAAAATTTGTGGTTCTTTCTCGTGAGAAAGGTTTACACATTTTGCGTAGCAACCGCCTTCAATATTGAATACACCGTTATCAGACCAACCGTGCTCATCATCACCAATTAATTTACGGTTTGGATCAGCAGATAAAGTTGTTTTACCTGTTCCAGATAAACCGAAAAATAGTGCTACGTCACCTTCTTCACCTACGTTTGCAGAGCAATGCATAGAAAGAATATCTTGTTCAGGTAGTAAGAAATTCATAATAGAGAAGATTGATTTTTTCATTTCTCCAGCGTATTCTGTACCACCAATTAGTACAATACGTTTTTCGAATGAAACCATAATGAATGCTTCAGAGTTTGTACCGTCAACAGCTGGATCAGCTTTGAAGTTCGGTGCAGAAACAATTGTGAACCCTGACTCATGAGTTGTTAATTCTTCTTCAGTTGGACGAATGAATAATTGATGTACAAATAAATTGTGCCATGCATATTCATTAATAACTTGAATTGGTAGGCGGTAATTGCGGTCAGCGCCTGCAAATCCTTTGAAGACGAATAACTCTTCTTTTTCTTTTAAGTATTCTAAAACTTTAGTATATAATTTATTAAAATGTTCTTCAGAAATCGGTTGGTTTACAGCTCCCCAAGCAATTTTGTCAGCAACCGATGCTTCTTTCACAATAAATTTATCTTTAGGAGAACGTCCTGTATATTTTCCTGTTGAAGCAGAAACGGCACCAGTAGAAGTTAATTTCCCTTCATTTCGCATTAATACTTTTTCCACTAATTGCGGAACACTTAGTTGAATCTGTGCATTGCTTCCGTTCAATAATTCATGTAAACCAATTTGGACATTCACAGTACTCATATTTATATACCATCCTTTTCATTTAATGAAATATTTCTCGTAATCCCCAACAAGAGTATAACACAATTATATAAATAATGTATACTATTTATTTCTTTTTGTTTGTGTGAATACATTATTTCCTTATTAATATTTCATTTTAGGCGCATTGAGAAAAACTTTCACGAAAATGTGAATATTAATTGACAAATGAATATCATTTCTTTAGTATAGGTTGGGACGGATACTCTCTTATCCCGAGCTGGCGGAGGGACAGGCCCGATGAAGCCCAGCAACCTCACTTGTATTGATAAATGCAGGTGAATAGGTGCTAAAACCTGTGCGAGGCTACAGGTCTCGAACGATAAGAGCGAAGGGCAAAAAGCAGTATGCAAGTAGCAAATTAAACCTTTCCTCTATATAAAGTAGGAAAGGTTTTTCTGTATGCTTGTGTGGGAGAATAAATGTATGTCGCAATCTGTGGCAAATTAAGGATGAGTTCCGTACAATATATACAATTACTGTAGGGAGGTTTACCACATGACAAAAAAACGTCATCTGTTCACATCTGAGTCTGTAACTGAAGGACATCCAGATAAAATTTGTGACCAAATTTCTGATTCAATTTTAGATGCGATCTTATCAAAAGACGCAAATGCACGTGTAGCTTGTGAAACAACTGTAACAACTGGTTTAGTATTGGTAGCGGGGGAAATTACGACTTCTACTTACGTAGATATTCCAAAAATCGTTCGTGAAACAATTCAAGGCATTGGTTACACACGCGCAAAATACGGATTCGATGCAGAAACTTGTGCAGTTTTAACATCTATCGATGAGCAATCTGCTGACATCGCTATGGGTGTTGACCAAGCGCTAGAAGCACGCGAAGGTCAAATGACTGACGCTGAGATTGAGGCAATTGGTGCAGGAGACCAAGGTTTAATGTTTGGTTTCGCATGTAATGAAACACAAGAGTTAATGCCACTTCCAATCTCGCTTGCTCACAAATTAGCTCGCCGTTTAACTGAAGTACGTAAAGATGATACGTTATCATACCTACGTCCGGATGGAAAAACGCAAGTTACAGTTGAGTATGATGAAAATGGTAAACCAGTACGTGTTGATACTATCGTAATTTCTACACAACATCACCCAGATGTTACATGGGAAGAAATCGATCGCGACTTAAAAGAGCACGTAATTAAAGCTGTAGTACCAGCAGAATTAATCGATGGAGAAACGAAATTCTTCATTAACCCAACTGGCCGCTTCGTAATTGGTGGACCACAAGGTGATGCTGGTTTAACAGGACGTAAAATCATCGTTGATACTTACGGTGGATACGCTCGTCACGGTGGCGGTGCATTCTCTGGTAAAGATGCAACGAAAGTTGACCGTTCTGCAGCATATGCAGCTCGTTATGTTGCGAAAAACATCGTAGCAGCTGGTCTTGCTGAAAAAGCAGAAGTACAACTTGCATACGCAATTGGTGTAGCACAACCAGTATCAATTTCAGTTGATACATTCGGCACTGGTAAAGTATCTGAAGACGTATTAGTAGAACTAGTTCGTAACAACTTCGATCTTCGCCCAGCTGGTATTATTAAAATGCTAGACTTACGTCGCCCAATTTACAAACAAACAGCAGCTTACGGCCACTTCGGACGTACTGATGTAGATCTATCATGGGAACGTACAGACAAAGCTGCAGCTTTAAAAGAGCAAGCTGGTCTATAATATATGAAAAAAAGCTTTGCGCAGTGAGCGCAAAGCTTTTTTTATTTATAATTACGTTGGAATAAAGCGAAGAGTTCAATGTCATGCCAAGTGCCGTTGCGGAATATAGCTTCTTTACAAGTTCCTTCATGTTGAAAACCGAGTGATTTATATAATTTAATTGCTCTCTCGTTGAAAGAAAATACTCGTAAAGAAAGGCGATGTAAATTTAATTCTAAAAATGCATAATTCAATAATAAAGTGAAAGCTTCCTTCCCATAACCTTGCCCCCAGTAATCCTTTTTACCAATATCAATAATGCATTCAGCGTTTCGATTATACGAATCAATATGAATTAAAGAAGTAATACCAATTGGAAGATGCGTAGCTTTTTCTTCAATGATATAGCTTTTAGAGTTTGAAGAATGAATAAATTGCTGGCAAAGTTTTTCTGTATCTTGTAAGGAATATTTATCAAGGTTAAGGGTAGTTGAACTCATAACGTCTATATCATTATGCCATTTATAATACGTTAGAATATCATCTTCGGAAAACTTTCGTAACTGGATACGGTTTGATTCAAACAATATAAGCCCACCTTTTGTATTTACTAGTTTTTGTTCATTATTTCAATACACGAGCTACAATAAATGTGTCCTTCTAGTTCAATATACTTTCTTATATTAGTCATACCATTTGCCGGAAATGGCATATGAATCCACGCTTTTTCATACGTTTGTATTTCTTTTTCACATGATTTACAAAGGATTGGTTTCTTCTTGAACATATGTAATCAACCTTTCATTTGACGTGCTTTACTTGCGCAAAAGGCACTACTTAGTAAAAATAGTGTCGCGAATATAATGCTTACTAATGTAGCGTATGGAATTGCGCCTTTTAAGGAAAAGCCGACAGTGATGGAAGCGACGAATAAGAGGATGAATGTTGTTGTTAATTTTTTATAAAGTTCCATACTATGTAGACCTCCAATCTATTTTTTAGTACAAGTTTTAAAATTGAATTCTATTATGTAGAAAATATAAAGAGTAGCTAAAGATGTGTAGTCTAGGAGTATAAGAAATTGCACTTTCCTTTTTGTGGGTTAGTATACTTATATTGTATCATGGCGCATGATTGGCTTCATACATAATTGTGTAAAGGTATGTATGATAAAATGAAGAAAAGTCTTTAAGAAAGGAAAGATAAAAAATGAGTGTAACTGAACATAAAAAACAAGCTCCAAAAGAAGTGCGTTGCAAGATTGTTACGATTTCCGATACACGTACGGAAGAAACAGATAAGAGCGGACAACTATTACATGAATTGTTAAAAGAAGCGGGACATAAAGTAACTTCTTATGAAATTGTAAAAGATGATAAAGAAAGTATTCAGCAAGCAGTGTTAGCTGGTTATCATAAGGAAGATGTAGATGTTGTATTAACAAATGGCGGTACTGGTATTACGAAACGCGATGTCACAATTGAAGCAGTATCAGCGTTATTAGATAAAGAAATTGTTGGATTTGGTGAGCTGTTCCGTATGATTAGTTATTTAGAAGATATCGGAAGCAGCGCAATGTTAAGTAGAGCGATTGGTGGTACAATTGGGCGCAAAGTAGTTTTCTCGATGCCGGGGTCTAGCGGAGCGGTTCGACTTGCGATGAATAAATTAATTTTACCGGAATTAGGCCATATTACATTTGAGCTGCATCGCCAATGAGTAAGTGTGCTGGAATTGTATTAGCGGGCGGTATGTCGAGTAGATTTAGTGAGCCGAAAGCGTTAGCAATTTGGAAGGGAACTACTTTTGTTGAGCATATTGTGAAAGTGATGGGAAATACTTTGCAAGACATTGTAGTAATTAGCCATACTGATATAAAAGAGCGAGTAGAGCAATTCGTACAAGTTCCTGTTATAGAAGATATCCCGCATTATAAAGGGAATGGACCGCTGGCCGGCATTGTATCAGGTATGGAATACATAGAAGCAGATTGGTACGCTATTATGCCTTGCGATGCGCCAAATGTTTCGCATGAGTGGTTTACCATTTTATTAGAGCAAACGAGCAATGAATATGATGCGGTTGTACCTATTATTAATGGAAGGAAACAACCGTTACTTGCAGCGTATCATAATCGAGTGAAAGAAAAGATTTATGCTTTGCTTCAGGAAGAAAAAAGAAGTATGGGCCAGCTTTTATCACAATGTAATGTGAAGTATATTGTTGGTGAAGATGTACAAGCGAATGCGGATTGGTTTATAAATGTGAATACGAAAGAAGAATATGTGCAGGCTCAAAAAGACCTTTCAAATGAATGAAAGGTTTTTTTGTATACAGAAATTGGGGAACAATTATTGTATAAAGGTATGTGAGTAAGTTGATTTTAAGGGTAATTTCTTAAAATCACTATACAGTTAAAATAGTGTATAACTATATATTAATTTTTATGGGTTTTTATTACAAGTCTGTTTAGTTATGTTTATTTTTGATATAATGAATATAGAAATAAAACAATGTTTAACCTTATGTATCATTTATGAAACTAAAATTTATAACTGTGTAATAAACTCCCTTCGTCTAGTTGAAGGGAGTTCTTCTGTTTAAGCGAGTAATTCTGATGCGGTGTGCTGAAGGACTTCTTCATATTGGTCAAGTAACCCACGGAAAATCTCATCCCAGCTTTTTGTTTTAGCATAAGACGAAGCAGCTATGCCCATTTGTATAAGCTGCTCTTCATTTCGCAATAAAGAATGGATGGATGATAGAAATGAATCCGCATGTTTGGGCGGGCAAAGAATTCCTGTTTTTCCATCTGCAATAATATTTTTAACCCCACCACTATTTGCACCGATGACAGGTGTACCGCATGCAAGTGATTCGAGTACGACATTTCCGAACGTTTCAGTAGCAGATGGAAATATCATGATGTTAGAACAAGCATATACTTCAGCTAAATCTTTACCTTGTAAATATCCAGTAAAAGTGACATTTGCTTTCGGAACAGCTTCACGTAAATTTGTTGCTAGAGGACCGTCTCCTGCGATGAGCCAATGAATGTCATTTCGAGTATGGGCTGTTTTGACGATAAGGTGTTGCAACGTATCAATATCTTTTTCAGGGGCAATCCGTCCAACGTAGGAAAGGACATACTTCGCTGTAATATTATATTTTTTTCGGAATAGGTCTGTATTGTAAGATGGATGAAAGAGTGTGCAATCTACACCACGTCCCCAAATGGATAGGGCCTGAAAGCCTTTATTTTTTAGTTGGTGTAACGTTTCAAAAGAAGGAACGAAATTTTTTTGCATATGACTATGAAACCATTTTAAATAGTTCCAAAGCATATTAGAGAGAAATTCGATTTTGTAATAGCGTAAATAAGCATCGAAATCAGTATGATAAGAACCGACAACTGGGATGTTTAACTTTTTTGCATAATATAATCCACAAAGTCCCATGTTGAAAGGTGTAGCAATGTGAATAATGTCAGGCTTAAAGGAAAGAAGTTCTCGTTTAATGCGCGGAGTAGGAAAAGAAAAGCGACATTCTGGATATAATATTGTTAACGGGATACTTCTCATCTTGTTCACATTGGCCACGAAATTATCTTCAGCTGTATGCTGAGGGGCGAAAACAGAATAGGCGATCTGTTCTTTCTGAAAATATTGTGTTATTCGCTCTAACGTTTTCGCAACCCCGTTAACTTGTGGCGTAAAAGTATCGGTAAAAATGGCGACTCTCATCATATCACTCCTTTATGTGAAAAGTGGGATGAATTGATAAAAAGAGATGATGCCAGAGCAAGTGCCAAGGCACATACCGACGAATACATCTGACGGATAGTGAAGTCCTAAATAAATGCGAGAAATACCGACGCATAATGCTAACGGTAATAAAAAAACAAATAAACTTGGATTATAACAAATAAATGGAATAAGGACAGAGAAAACGGCTGTTGTATGACCAGACGGGAAAGAGTGGTCTTTTAATGGGTGGACTGGATATTTCGCATCCTGAATTGTTAAATAAGGACGTTTTCGTGGATAACATCTTTTTAATATTTGTACAGGAATATGGCTAATTGTTAAAGAAATAGCAGATGCGATTGCAGTTTGATGCAAAGTCCCTTTTGCAAAAAATAAAAAGAACAGTGTGAGTGCGATTGAGAAAGTAGCACCACCTATATGAGTAATATTGCTGAAAAAGATATTTAATGTTTTTTGATCAAAGTATCGGTTAATTCCTTTGAAAATGTAACATTCTATTTTATACAGTCCACTGGCCTTCATGAAAATTCTCCTCCCTTGCTTACATATATATGGAGATATTAGCTTTTATTTTAATAAGATTTTATTGAGGGAGTAATAATGTTTTGTAAAGAAAAAGTTAGTTTTTATAAAAAAGCTGCCACTTTAATGGCAGCTGGAAAAGTTACTTCTGTAATGATTTATAATACTGACCTTTTTCAACATATTGTGTGCGAATTCGCTCCATGTCTTTACGGTCTTCCTCCGTTAACTCACGAATGACTTTCGCTGGGCGACCGAAAGCTAACGTGTTTGGCGGGATTTTCTTTCCTTGTGAAACGAGGCTTCCAGCACCGATGAAGGCTCCTTCGCCAATTTCAGCACCATCTAATATAATAGATCCCATTCCAATTAAAGCATCTTGTTTAATATGACAGCTATGTAAAATAACTTGATGCCCAACGGTAACATCGTCTTCTAAAATAAGAGGATACTGCGGGCTTTGGTGAAGTGTACATTGGTCTTGTACATTTACTCGGTCTCCAATGATTGTTGGTGACACATCACCGCGTATGACTGTATTAAACCAGATACTTGATTCTTCACCAATGGAAACATCGCCTGTAATGGTAACATAATCAGCGATAAAAGCACTACTCGCAATTTTCGGATTTTTTTCTTTGTAAGGATATATCATGTAAAGCCTTCCTTTCCTAGAGACTAGTTTCAGTGTATCAAATTATGAAAAAGAGTGAAATGGAGGAGGTCCGTATGTGGAATTATGAAGCGGAGGAAGCAAAGGCTGTAATCATTATTGTGCACGGCGCGATGGAATATCACGGACGTTACGAGGCTGTTGCAGAAATGTGGAATCATATCGGCTACCACGTCGTGATGGGGGACCTTCCGTCACATGGAACGACTTCAAGAAATAGAGGACATATTGATTCGTTTGATGAATACATAGAGGAAGTTAAATTGTGGGTGAAAGAGGCAAGAAAGTATCGGTTACCTATTTTTCTATTCGGTCATAGTATGGGCGGTCTTATCGTCATTCGTATGATGCAAGAAACGAAGAGAGAAGATGTAGACGGCATTATTTTAAGTTCGCCATGTTTAGGGGTAGTGACTGGACCTTCAGCACCGCTTCAAGCTGCCTCAAAAATATTAAATATTATCGCTCCAAAATTGCAATTTGCAACGAATCTTACAGTGGAAATGTCAACTCGTAATCATGAAGTGAGAGACGCGATGGAGAATGATTCATTGTTCTTGCGCAAAGTATCAGTACGTTGGTATAGTGAATTGATTAAGTCTATCGAAATTGCTCATAAAAAAATAGATGATTTTCCAGATGTTCCGCTCTTGCTAATGCAAGCTTGTGAGGATAAACTTGTAGATAAAACACGTGTCCGCACTTGGTTTGATAATGTTAAAATAAGTGATAAGGCTTTTAAAGAATGGCCGAATTGTTATCACGAGCTATTAAATGAGTATGAGCGTGATGAAATTTTGAGTTATATTCAGTCATTTACTGAAATGCATGTCAATAATATAGTAAAAACAAACAAATAAATCATTATTTGTACATTTAATAGAGGAGATGAAGGAAGAAGTGAACGTACCGAGTAATCCCATAACGCTCATGGCGAAAGTATACCGTGATGTGTTTCCGGTTGTACACCATGAGCTAGCGATGTGGAAAGAGCGTGCCTACCATATTCCGAATGATGAGCTTCATAGTCAGGCAATCGCAAGTATTGAGCATAAAACGTTTCATTGTGAGGGCGGTGGCATTTTAGCTCTGCTAGCAAATGAACACCGAGAAGAATGTATTCGTTTTATCGTAGCGTATCAAACGATCAGCGACTATTTAGATAATTTATGTGATCGCAGTACATCACTTGATCCAAATGATTTTGCCGCACTGCATGAATCGATGTTAATGGCATTATCACCTGAAGTAGAAGGCGGCGGTAATTATTATCGTTATCGTGATGATCAAGATGATGGTGGTTATTTAGATGAACTTGTTGAAACATGCCAAGATGTTTTAAAGAAAACGAAGCACTATGACAAAATTGCTCCTGTTCTTCATGAACTTGCTTGTTATTATTGTGATTTGCAAATTCATAAACACGTGAAATTAGAAGAAAGAGAGCCGCGCCTGAAAAACTGGTTTGAAGCACATAAAGAAAACTTACCTGAGATGAGTTGGTTTGAATTTTCAGCATGTGCCGGTTCTACACTTGGAATTTTCTGTCTTGTCGCATATGCATTTCATGATGAATTACATGATGAAGATATTGCGAAAATTAGACAAGGATACTTCCCTTACGTACAAGGACTTCATATTTTGCTTGATTATTTCATTGATCAAGAAGAAGACCGTATAGGCGGAGATTTAAATTTCTGTAGTTATTACGAAAACGAGCAAGTGATATTAGATCGTATGAAACATTTTGTAGAAGAAGCAGAGAAGAGCATTGGTGATTTGCCTCATGCGAAGTTTCATCGTCTCATAAGCCGAGGATTACTTGGTATTTATTTATCAGACCAAAAAGTATCAGCACAAAAGAATATGCACAAAATGGCACGGCGCATTGTAAAATACGGAGGTCTCACTTCACGATTCTTCTATTGGAACGGGAAGATGTACCGAAAGAAAACGGCGCAGTGATGAAGAAAACCACTCATGTAGAGTGGTTTTCTTTGTTATAATATGGTAAAGGTGGTGGCGGAAATGAAGAGATTGTTTCAAAAGCTATATGACCATATTGAGGTTACATTACTCGTGCTACTTTCCATTTCATTTGTAACTGGAATATATATGATGATGAATAGGCCAAGTGGTCCTACTATGATGGATTATGTGCCCCAGGTAATAATTGGCATAATTATTATAGTAGATATCGTCTTTTTAATAAGTGGTAGAAAAAAAGAAAATAGTAAATAAAAAAGCATTTGTACAAGGGAGTACAAATGCTTTTTTACTATGAGCGTATTTTTGAAAATACATATATAAGAAGTTCAATCGCAAAAATAACTAAAACAGATAGTCCGAATAAAGGCATGACAGCGCCTAGTATAACCATCATGATAAAGAAAACGAATATGCTTTTCTTATCTCTTTGCTTTGGCGGTGCTGCTAATTTTCCTTTCGGCTTTCTTGCTAACCACATTTTTACTCCGTAATAAATGAGAAGTAATAAAGATAATGTCGTTAGTAAGCATAATATTTTATTTGGCCATCCGAATAAATGTCCTTCGTGAAGCGGGATACCGTAAGTGAACCATTGTGCAAGTAATCCATAATCACGATAGTCTGTTTTCGAAATGAGTTCCCCGCTATATTGATTAAAGTAAGCTGTTATTTCTTCATTTGGTGCAACATGCATACCTGTAATACCAGAACCGCTTGATTTCGAAACTGTGAATACGCCTTTCGGATCAGCTGGTAGTGAGATAACGTATGGCTTCTTTATTTCAATTCCTTTTTGTAATTCATCGACAGAAATAGCTTTCGGTTCATTTGAATCCGATTCAGGAGGAGCTGCTTTTCTTGTTGCCCATGGCAATTCTTTTACCTTTGATTCAGGCGGCGCCATATACAATTTCGGATATCCGAGCGATTCATTCGACGATGCGATTTTATAAATTTGGTTACCCATAAATCCTGACCATGGCAATCCAGATGCGACTAGCAGAACGAGTGGAATTGTAAATATAATACCGATAATAGAATGACGTCGTTTTGCTTTTTCTCGCTTATTGGATACCGGTGTATTTTTGAATTGGCGTATACTCATGTACAACCCAGTCACAATTAAGAATATTGTCCAGCATGCCGCAAGTTCTACAGTATAGTTGATGACAGTGCCACCAACTAAAAGAGAACTATGTAATTCCCGCATTATATTGGCAAACGTTTCACTTGCGTTTTGATCTCCGACAATTTGATTATTGCTATCTAAATACACATATTTTTGTTGTCCCGTATACTCATTTGCAATCGTAAGTCTCGTATTATAATCCCCATTAAACTTGCTAATTTTTGCCACGCTATAATGTGGATATTTTTTCTCTGTTAAGGAAATAGAATCAGCCATCGAAATAGATTCTGTTTGGGCGCTCTTCCCAAAATATAAATCTTTATAGATTAAATCTTCAACCTCTTCCCGAAATAAATACCCAATGCCACTCAGTGACAACGTAATAAGAAGCGGCGTAATAAAAAGCCCAGCATAAAAATGCCAACGCCAAAAAATGTAATGAAGCGAACAATTTACTTTCATACTTTCAGTTCCCCTAACCTTCCCTATATGAATAAATTCCTCATTTTAATATAGCGAGATTAAGTGTGATTACTTTGAAAGAATTGTGAAGAAAGTTAAAAGTTTGTGGGATTTTTATTAAACATAAAACACATTTTAGAAGGAGTGTTTTCTATGTTTATGAAGATCTCTTTATATTTGATAAGTACATCCTAACAACCGCTTTCGCAAGACATTGAGAAGAATCAACAAAATCCTCACTAGCCACAACATTCAAATCAGTACATGCGATAATTGCGGTAGCTACTTCATCCTTCAACTGCACAACGAGTGCGCTCCATAATTTGCGAGCTTCTTCAACTTCTCCGCTTTTAATATACGTAATAATTTGATTAATCATCGTTTGCCATTTTTCATAATGAATGTACTCTATATTACGTTTTGCAATCCCGTCTTGATAAATACCAGCCTGGATTGTCGCTTCTGTTGCGAGAAGAGCGACTCTTTTTGTATTTTTAGGAATTGCTTGTAACGTTTCATCGACTATATTTAAAATCGGGATAGAAAGCGAACGCTGTAATTCTTCAAAATAAAGATGCGCCGTATTACACGGCATGGCAATAAAGCTTACGCCAGTACTTTCAAGTTTTTGTGCTCCGTCAATAATCGCTTTTTTCATCGCTCCGTGATCAATAGGGCGATCCATGTAAAACGGTGTTGGACATGAATAAATCATCATATGAGGAAATTCCATATCATGCTTTGCTCCGTATATTGTTTGGCAATTTGCTACAACTGTATCGACGAATGGCCCAGTCGATTTTGGTCCCATTCCTGCTAGTATTCCAATCATTGTTTCGTCTCCTTTAAGAATGTTTATATCCATTATATAGGAAAATAATAAAAAGACGTGCAGTGAATGCACGTCTTTTTTGTTACGTTTTGTCGAACAATCGATATATCCGAGAAATCGTTGATATATTGTAAGTTATGATAGATATATATCGAAAAAATCGTTGATATATTACCCCGCATTAACGGGCAGTAAAACTCCCACCTTAAAATTCGGCTGGAGCAAAGAAATTAGTTGGGAGATAAACTGCCCATAAATGCCCGATTGGTTCAACTAATGATCAGTGGGGGATTCCCCCCACTGATTAAAGTTTCACTTTATCGTTTCTCAATCGCCACAATAAATGGTGGGTTATTTTGCTGGTTAATGAAGCCATATCGCAGTACGTGAGCTTGTTTTTGGTCTAGTTCTTCCGCGAATTTGAGAACAGCGTCGCGTTCTACTTGTCCTTCTGGATGTCCGTGGTAAATGACAAGGACGATGATACCTTGAGGCGTCATTACTTCTAGTAATTGTTCAATTGCTGAAATTGTTGAGTTCGGTTTTGTGACGATATGTTTGTCTCCGCCAGGAAGGTAACCTAAGTTGAAAATTGCGCCTGTTACTTTTCCTTTTGCACCTTCTGGTAATACGGATAGGAGTGTATCGTGACTATCATGAACTAAAACAGTACGTTCGAAAAGTTCTTTTTCTTTTAGACGAGTTGTTGAGCTTTCAATCGCCTCTTTTTGAATATCAAATCCAAATACTTTTCCGTTATCGCCAACGATTTCAGCTAGGAAGCAAGTGTCATGGCCGTTTCCTAAAGTTGCATCTACAGCGTAATCGCCTTCTTTTACTGCCGTTTGCAAGAGAGTGCGAGCAAACGGTAATACACGTTCTAATTTCATTTTTGTTTCTCCTCATTTGCATATTTTCCTTGCCAGCTTCCGCGGCGTACAAATTCTGCATCAATGGAATTTAATACTTCCCATTTATTTAAGCTCCACATTGGACCAATCATTAAATCAGGTGGACCGTCACCTGTGATACGGTGCACAATTACGTCTTCTGGAATAATTTCAAGTTGGTCAACAACGAGATTTACGTAATCCTCAAGAGAAAGGAATTCTAGTTGTCCTTTTTCATATTGTTTCACCATTGGTGTTCCTTTTAATAAGTGAAGTAAGTGGATTTTAATTCCTTGTACATCAAGCTTCGCAACTTCACGAGCTGTTTCCATCATCATGTCGTAATCTTCAAGTGGAAGGCCGTTAATAATATGAGAGCAAACTCGAATACCATGCTTGCGTAATTTATTTACACCTTCCACATAAGACGGATAATCGTGAGCGCGGTTAATAAGGTTTGCAGTTCGTTCATGAACAGTTTGTAGTCCGAGTTCAACCCAAAGGTATGTGCGTTTATTTAAGTCCGCTAAATATGCAACAACATCGTCTGGTAAACAATCTGGACGAGTTGCGATAGAAAGACCGACAACGTCTTTTTCTGCTAGAAGCGGTTCGAATTTTTCTTTTAACACTTCAAGTGGTGCATGTGTATTTGTGTACGCCTGGAAATAAGCGATACATTTTCCGTCTTTCCACTTTGAGCGCATTTTTTCTTTCATTTCATGATATTGCGTTATAACATCATCGCGGCGATTGCCAGCGAAGTCACCAGATCCAGCAGCACTGCAAAATGTACAACCGCCATAAGCAACTGTACCATCACGGTTCGGGCAATCGAAGCCAGCATCTAATGAAACTTTAAAGATTTTTTCACCAAATTCATTTCGTAAATGGTAATTCCATGTATGATAACGTTTATTGTCGTTTGTATATGGAAAAGGGTTTTGAACCTTCATTATTTTCCCTCCTAAGCCGAGTCAAAATGAAACAAAATACATTATAACATACTCATAAGGTTTAGATGGAAGGGACACACTAAAGGGGAATTGAAGCAAGGAGGGACAATTATGGCAGAGCGTCAATCACTTGAATCGTATATTACACAAGCGGAACAAGCGGTGGAATATGCGAAAGAACAATTAGACCAAGGCATGAGACAAGAGCATTACAATACGATGGAGTATTCGGATGCGCAGTTACAATTAGAACAAGCATATAACGATTTACAAACGATGCAACAACATGCGAATGATGAGCAACGTGAGCAGTTAAATAGAGCACGTATGGCAATTCGCCAATTGCAACATCAAATGATTATTACACCCCACTAATAAGGAGTGAATGTAATGGCGAAACGTTCAGATCAAAATAACCCAGAGCAAAAAACGCAAAATGGACATAACGCAGAGTTTTCAAATGAACTTGATCCGATTGTTCAAGTAAAACAGCGTAACAGTAAAAAAGGACAACCGCAAAAATCGAAACAATCAGAGTAAACCAGGTCGAAATATGACCTGGTTTTATTTTGTTATATGACAATAATGTAAGATTGCTGTAAGGTTTGCCGATAGTTGTAAAATCACATTTCCAGTAGAGTAAGGGAGGATTACATTTTAGACAAGGAGTTGCTTTATGAGGAACAATATTACAAATAAACGAATTGATGAGTTAGATTACATTCGTGGCTTCGCACTACTGGGGATTATTTTAGTAAATATTCTTGCACTACTTAACATTAAAATTCCAGATCCTAATACAGTAGATGCCAGCTATCAAAGGTTTCTATACTTATTTGTAGAAGGTCGTTTCTTCTCAATTTTCTCATTCTTATTTGGAGTAGGATTCTATATCTTTATCTCTAGAGCAATTGCGAAGGGGAAGAATGGATATATTCTATTTCTACGCCGCTTAGTGGCACTATTTATTTTCGGTTTGATTCATTACATGTTTCAGCCTGGAGAAGCATTAACGTTATATGCAATTTGCGGGTTAATCGTTTTGCCATTTTATAAAGCGAAAAAACAAGTGAACTTAGTTATTGGTCTTATTTTAACAATTGTTTTTAGTGTAATGGGTGTTAAAGAACTATTACCACTTGGCTTAATTTTATTAGGACTTGCTGCAGGACAATATCGTGTATTTGAAAATCTCACGCAGAATATAAAGAAAGTCGCTATTTTTACAGGTGTTATGTTTGTTTTAAGTGTCGTAGCTGTATGGTATCAATACGGGCACGTGCCTGCTGATCCATTTGTAAATATGATACTAATGAATGAAGATGGAACAATGGACGCTGCAAGCCAATTTTTAAAAATTGGTGTTACAGTGGGACCAATCATTTCAGCTTTCTATGTTGGAGCGTTAATTTTATTACTTCAATTAAAACCAGTTCAAACATTATTAGCACCACTGAAATATTATGGACGTATGGCGTTAACAAATTATATTGGACAAACTGCAATGATTTTAATTGCCGGTAGTGTATTTAACTTTGCAGGAAACTTAACATACATGCAGACGTTATATGTGTGTATCGCAATTTATGCGATTCAAATTGTATTTAGTATGATTTGGATGAAAATCTTTAAGATGGGTCCACTAGAATGGATTTGGCGTGTTATTACGTATTGGACGGTAACACCTTTAAAGAAATAAAGTGAAACTTTAATCAGTGGGGGTCTTACTGCCCATTAAAGCGGGATAAAGAAAGAAGTGGGCTGTTCCTTTTGCGGAACAGCCTATTTGTATTGTCAGTTTTTGTCGGTAAGTCGATATATTTTGAAAATCGCTGATAAAAGTGAGGGAATCGCCGATATAATTTCATTTATCGATTTACTGTGTCAAAAAACGAACTAGTAGTAAAAGCCAAGCTTACAAGCACACCTTTTTTATATTACAAAAGTGTAAGGTAAATGTAATGTTAACAAATAGCAGTTCATCGCCAAAAGGCGCAAAATAGGTAATGGAAAAACAAGCGTAGGAGGATATATATGACGAAACCAGTTGTAGACGTGAAAAACGTTCAAAAAGTTTACGGTAAAAAAGGTGAGAATCAATCACACGCGTTAAAAGGTGTTTCATTCTCAATTCAAGAGGGTGAGTTTGTAGGGATTATGGGACCATCTGGTTCTGGTAAAACGACATTATTAAATGTAATTTCAACGCTGGATAAAGCAACGGGCGGCGTTGTTGAAATTGCAGGTACGGATATTACAAAAATGAAACAAGGTGAGCTTTCAGATTTCCGTTCACAAAAGTTAGGATTCATCTTCCAAGATTTTAATTTATTAGAAAACTTATCTATTTATGAAAACATCGCACTTCCACTTTCCTTGCAAGGTGTTCCATCACGTAACATTGGACCAAAAGTCGAGAAAGTAGCGGATATGTTAGGAATTACAGAAATACTTCAAAAGTACCCATCTGAAGTATCTGGTGGGCAAAAGCAACGTTCGGCAGCAGCGCGTGCTTTAGTGCATGAGCCTGCAATTATTTTAGGGGACGAGCCAACAGGAGCGCTTGATTCTAAAAATGCAGCGAGTTTACTTGATGCGATGACAAACTTAAATAAAGATCAAGGCGTATCTATTATGATGGTTACACATGATCCGTATAGTGCAAGTTACTGCCAGCGTATTTTATTCATTCAAGATGGTGAGCTATATAAAGAAATTCATCGAGGCGGTACACGTGAAGAGTTTTATAAAGAAATTTTAGACGTGCTTGCAGACTTAGGCACACAAAAAGCATAAGAAGGGAGGTTCTAGAGCATGTTATTTAAACTTTCCATGTCAGGGCTAAAAAGTAAGCTGAAAGATTATATCGTCTTACTTGTTGGTCTTGTCATGTCCATTTCAATTTTTTATATGTTCCAAACATTAGCGTTAAATGAGGCCTTCCTTAAGGAAAATTCTACTATTGGTCAAATTGGATTTGTATTCCAAGCAGGTTCATTTTTACTAGCTATTATAACGTTCTTCTATATTTTATATGCGAACTCTTTCTTACTATCTCTTCGTCAAAAAGAGTTTGGTATGTATATGATGTTAGGAGCAAAAAAGCATAAAGTTACATTACTTATGTTTATCGAAACAATCGTACTAGGTGCTGCGTCTCTTGCGATTGGTATTATAGTTGGAGTAGGCCTTGCAGAAGGTATCGGACAGCTATTAATGAAACAATTAGAATTTGCTGGTAAAGGCTATAAAGCATTTTATTTACCATCAATGACTGTTACTTGCATCTTCTTCTTTGCACTATTTGTATTATCCGCAATTATGAACAGTATTAAATTATCACGTATTTCTGTACTGCAACTTGTACATGCAGATGCACAAACAGAACGTGTTGCGGTAAAAGGAAAAATGACAGGTGTAGTTGCATTCCTTGCGGTTATTTTATTAGGAATGGGCTATGCATCAATGATTTACATGGAAAAACTAAGAGAAATGGGAATCATTATTGCATTAATTACAACAACAGCTGGTACTTACATGCTGTTTGGATCACTTCTCCCAGTCTTTATTAAAAAGTTAAAGGGTAATAAAAAGCGTAGTGAAAAAGGACTTAACGCTTTTACATTTGCACAATTAAATTTCCGTATTAATAGCCTAACAAAGGTACTTGCAACAGTAGCGATGTTAGTTGCTCTTGGAGCCGGTGCAATTTCAGGTGGTATGGCGTTTAAAAATAACGTTATAAAAATGGTTGATGGTTTAGTAATTTACGATTCAGTTGTTCATAATCCAACAGCTGAAGAAAAGAAAGTTTTAGACGGTATTACATTTAAAGAGAAAAATGAATATCGTTACAAAGTTGATAATAAATATGTTTACTATGTAAAAGAAGATTTAGAGAAAAATCGTCCTTTAGTAAGAGATATGGCAAAGATGAAATCGATGAAGGATTTAGTGAACACGAAGAAAGTTTCAGCAGAACTGCCAGTAGGTGCAGTTTCTAGAGAAATGAATGAAAAAGATGCGAATGCTAAAGCACTTCCAGAAGAATGGGATGAGGCTTTTAGAACAATCCAGCCATTCTATGTACATGAAGATCATGCAATTAAAATTGTAGATCAAAAAATGTACGATACTGTAAATGGTAAAGAAGGAATTGTATTTACTGGAAAAACAGATGATTTTGAAGCACACATAAAAGAATGGAAAAAACTTGACGAGTTGCAACTAGATAAATATAAAAATATAGCAATTGAAAGATTAGATAGTAAATATCGAGCTTACGACATGTTCTATGGCGTTGCGAGCGGAACAGTATTTATGGGCTTCTTCCTTGGAATTGCTTTCTTAGCAATGATGGCAAGTTGTCTTATGTTTAAAATTCTTTCTGGTGCATCAAAAGATATTACGCGTTATCAAATGCTTCGTAAAATCGGGGTGCGCCGTGAATTATTAACAAAATCAATTTATAAAGAGTTATTCTTAGTATTCCTATTCCCAGCAATTGTAGGTATTGCACACGTATTAGTTGGTATGAATATTTTCGGATTTATTTTAATCGATCCGTACTTCCGTATTTGGGTGCCAATTGTAATTTTTGTAGTTATTTACACGATTTATTACTTCATTACAGTTCAATTGTATAAAGGAATTGTTCTTCCTAAGGAAGATTAATAAAAAAAACCGAGCGAAACTGCTCGGTTTTTTTTATTTTCAGAAAAAATACTTTGACGTTACTGAAATATATAATATAATGTAAATAAGTAACGTAATATAAAAGTAGAAGTAGCTGGATAGGGAAAGGAGGAATCCAATCTGTAGAAAGAAATTGAACTTTTATCCCCACATTTTTTACCGCAACGTATTTATACAATCGTAAGTTTCCACATTGAAAATTTTCAGAACCACCTGAGTATATTGTGAAAATAATGGATAACACATGGAAATCTCATAGCATGATAAGGTAAAATGGACAACATAATGAAAAAATTACCGTTCATAAGATGAGGAGAATACATGTATGGAAGTTGTAGAGCCATTAAAAGATATAAGCCAAATTGAGGCTATGAAAAAATATTTAAAAGAGCACTCCCAGCGAGATTATCTTTTATTTGTTATGGGAATTAACACAGGATTAAAAATTACAGAACTACTTAGTATGAAATTTGAAGATGTATTAAATGAAGATGGGACTGTTAAAGAGTTTTATACTCTTCCTGTGAAAGATGAAAAATTTAAACAAGATATTTATTTAAATACAAAAGTAAAAAAAGCGCTTTTAGATTACGTACAATCTATTGGCGTTAAAAGAGAAAATTACGTATTTCAATCTAATAAAACGCCAAATTCAATTACGCGCCAACAAGCGTATCGTGTAATTCATAATGCTGCAGAAGCAGTTGGAGTTGTTGGTAAGATCGGAACAAATTCAATGCGAAAAACGTTTGGATTTCATGCGTACAAAAGAGGGATAGCGATTGCGTTATTGCAAAAACATTTCCATCACGCAACTCCATCAGAGACGCTAAAGTATTTAGGTATCTCAAAGGATGAGCCCTTTAAAACGGAGATTGATGTCGATTTATAAAAGCCGTAACTAAAAAAATTAGGAGGCGGAAAATATGAATATTAGAGAGAGTGAACTGCCGGGTATTGGATGTAAGTTTGAAGTGATTACAAAAGGTAATGAAAAGGTGGTTATCGTTATTCATGATGATGGCCGAAGAGAAATGTACCATTTTGATGCTGATCATGAGGAGAGTATTTCAAGCGTCTCTCTTCGTGATTCCGAAGCGAGACAAATTGCAGCTATATTGGGCGGAATGGTATATAGACCACAAGCTTTAGATACAATTGAAATGGCTTTTGAAGGATTATCAATTGAGTGGTTTAAGGTGGAAAATAATGCACCAGTCGTACAAAAAACAATTGGTAGTTTACATGTCCGAAACACATATAACGTAACGATTATTGCCATTTTGAAAAAAAATATGAAGAAATTCTTTAATCCAGGTCCAGATTCTATCATTGAAGCTGGTGATATGCTCGTATTATCAGGCGAGAGACATGAAGTAAAAAGAATTATTAATGAGTTGCTTTCAGTAGGAGGGGATTCATAATCGATGGATACTTTAATCTTTGAAGTTGGAACTGCGTTAGTATTAGTCGCTTTTGCAGCTATTCTCGCTGCAAAGTTAAAGTTCTCGATTATTCCGTTTCTCATAATACTCGGCATGCTAGTGGGTCCCCATGCCCCAGATTTAGGGCTTATCGATTTAAGATTTATTGAAAGCGGAGAAGTTATTTCCTTCCTCGGCCGTGTTGGCGTTATATTCCTCTTATTCTATTTAGGCTTAGAATTCTCAATTAAAAAATTAATTAAATCAGGAAAATCAATCGCTTTTGGAGGAACTGTTCATATATCGCTTAATTTTATATTAGGTTTACTTTACGGATATATAATGGGTTTCCCCTTATTAGAAACATTAATTATTGCTGGGATCATAACAATTTCATCGAGTGCAATTGTTGCGAAAGTAATTGTTGATTTAAGAAGATCTGGTAATAAAGAGACGGAGCTAATTTTAGGAATCATTATGTTTGATGATATCTTTTTAGCGGTATATTTATCAGTGGTTTCAGGGTTAGTACTCGGAGGGGCAACGTCATTTGTAGGTGCTCTTACATCTATTTTAATCGCAGTAGGGTATATGTTATTATTCTTTATAGTTGCTAGAAAAGCTACACGATTTTTAAATAAAATGTTAGATATTTCGTCCAATGAAATTTTTATTATTGTAATATTCGCTATTTTGTTCTTTGTAGCAGGATTTTCAGAAACGATTCATGTTGCAGAGGCAATTGGAGCATTATTACTAGGACTCGTTTTTTCTGAAACAGAGCATAGTGATCGAATTGAACAGCTCGTTGTTCCGTTTCGTGATTTCTTTGGAGCTATATTCTTTTTCAGCTTCGGTTTAAGTATAGATCCATTTTCACTTGGCGGAGCAGTGTGGTTGGCATTAGGAGCAGTTTTCATTACTCTTATCGGTAATTTTACCGCTGGAATGGTTGCGGGGCGTAAAGCGGGATTATCGCATAAGGCTTCTACGAATATTGGTTTAACACTTGTATCACGCGGAGAGTTTTCCATTATCGTCGCGAATATTGGAATTGCGGGTGGCTTAATGGCAACGATTAAACCATTCTCAGCCTTGTATGTTTTAATATTGGCATCGTTAGGACCTTTGTTAACGAAAGAATCTGGGAGAATATATTCTTTACTAGATAAAATATTTAAATGGAGCGCTAAAGAACGTGCGAAGCGAGAAAAAGAAGCTGGATAGTACAAATAAGGGTGGACTGCATGAAAATTTCATGCAGTCCACCCTTTATATATTGTTACTGTTGTCATTTTTTGTCGGTAAGTCGATATATTTTAATAATAGCTGATATATTTGTAGTTGCGCCGATATATTCTAATAATAGCTGATATAATCCAAGTAGCAATCAGTATAATTTCATTTACCGATGAACCGTTATCTGAATTTCATCAACTATTAATCAGTTGCCTTCCTATTTAAAAACGACTACAATTTTACTGTTATATATATGAACGAAAAAAATAGAATAGGAGGGGAAACTATGCCAAGGAAAGTATGGCTATTAGTAGCTGGGATGATTATTAATGTCACGGGTGCTTCTTTTTTATGGCCTTTTAATACAATTTATTTGCATGATCACTTAGGAAAATCTTTATCTGTGGCCGGAATGGTATTAATGATTAACTCGCTTACTGGTGTAATCGGAAACTTGCTCGGCGGTGTTTTATTTGATAAATGGGGCGGTTATAAATCAACTTTAGTAGGGATTGTGATTACACTTGTATCAATTTTAGGTCTAGTGTTCTTCCACGGTTGGCCTTTATACGTTGTGTGGCTAGCGTTAATCGGCTTCGGTTCTGGAATGGTCTTCCCATCGATGTATGCGATGGTCGGTACAGTTTGGCCAGAGGGCGGAAGACGAGCATTTAATGCGATGTATGTTGGACAAAACGTTGGTATTGCGATTGGAACAGCGTGTGGTGGATTAGTTGCTTCGTATCGTTTTGATTATATTTTCTTAGCGAACTTTATTTTATACTTTGTTTTCTTCTTAATTGCTTTTATTGGATTCCGTGGTATGGAAGACAAGAAGGAGCCAGGAGTACAAAAAGAAGTCGAAACAAAAAAAGGTTGGTCACTTACACCTGGATTTAAAGCACTTCTTATCGTGTGTGTAGCATATGCTTTATGCTGGGTTACATACGTACAGTGGCAAGGTGCAATTGCAACACATATGCAAGAATTAAACATTAGTCTTCGTCATTATAGTTTATTATGGACGATAAACGGAGCAATGATCGTTTGTGCGCAACCACTTGTTAGTATGCTAATTCGCTGGATGAAGCGTTCTTTAAAACAGCAAATTATGATTGGGATTTTCATTTTTGCGGCGTCATTCATTGTGTTAAGCCAAGCGCAGCAATTTACGATGTTCCTCGTTGCGATGGTAACATTAACAATTGGTGAGTTATTTGTATGGCCTGCGGTTCCAACGATTGCAAATATACTTGCACCAAAAGATAAATTAGGTTTTTATCAAGGGGTTGTAAATAGTGCGGCGACTGTAGGGAAAATGTTCGGGCCGGTCGTTGGCGGAGCAATTGTGGATTTATACAATATGGAAGTATTGTTTATAGCAATCATGGTAATGCTTGTAATAGCGCTTATAGCAACGAGCATTTATGATAAACGAGTAAAAGTAGAAGAAACAGTTGAAGAAAAAATTGCAGTTTAGTTTGACGGAACATGTAACATGTTTTAGAATATATTTAAATAAAACAACCTTTAGAACAAGGGAGATAGCTCGGCTGTCTTAAGATGAATTCGTTAGTTATTAAGAGTAACGATTAACCGAGAAGTCCTCGCTTTAAGTAAGCTCTTAAGAGATACTAGGTGAAGGATAGTTCACTTAACTTATATGTGTAATAACAGTGAGAAGGAGTAGTAGTAATAGAAGCTGGTTTAGAGAGTTGACGGTCGGTGCAAGTCAATCCACGTTTCGTTATGAACTCGCCTTTGAGTTGCAGTTGTGAAACTAATAGTAGCAATTGCCGTTAATCCACGTTACGGATCTAAGCGAATGTATATTTGTACATTAATTTAGGGTGGTACCGCGGGAATCTATAACCTCTCGTCCCTTTCTAGGGATGAGAGGTTTTTTGTATTTTGGGCGGTGAAAATAAATAGAATTTCAAGGAGGGTATCTCATGAGCTTTAATCATCAAGAAATTGAGAAGAAGTGGCAAGGGTACTGGGAAGAGAATAAAACATTCCGTACGCCAGATGAGACAGAAAAACCAAAATTTTATGCACTAGATATGTTCCCATATCCATCAGGTGCAGGCCTACATGTAGGACATCCAGAAGGTTATACAGCGACAGATATTTTATCTCGTATGAAGCGTATGCAAGGATATAATGTTCTTCATCCAATGGGATGGGATGCATTCGGTCTTCCAGCAGAGCAATATGCACTTGATACTGGAAACAGCCCAGCTGAATTTACAGAGCATAATATTAATACGTTCCGTAACCAAATTAAATCATTAGGTTTCTCTTACGATTGGGACCGTGAAGTAAATACAACAGATCCAAACTATTACAAGTGGACACAATGGATTTTCCTAAAACTATTTGAAAAAGGCTTAGCTTACGTTGATGAAGTACCTGTAAACTGGTGCCCAGCACTTGGTACAGTACTTGCAAACGAAGAGATCATTGACGGTAAGAGTGAGCGCGGTGGACATCCAGTTGAGCGTCGTCCGATGAGACAGTGGATGTTAAAAATTACAGCTTACGGAGATCGTCTATTAGAAGATCTAGATGAGCTTGATTGGCCTGAAAGCTTAAAAGATATGCAACGTAACTGGATCGGTCGCTCTGAAGGTGCAGAAGTACATTTCAACATCGACGGTACAGATGAGAAGTTCACAGTTTTCACAACACGCCCTGATACACTATTTGGAGCAACATACTGTGTACTTGCTCCGGAACATGCACTTGTTGCAGAAATTACAACAGCAGAACAAAAAGAAGCGGTAGAAGCTTACATTAACGCTGTAAAAATGAAGAGTGACCTAGAGCGTACAGAACTTGCGAAAGAGAAAACTGGTGTATTCACTGGTGCTTACGCAGTTAACCCAGTAAACGGTGAGAAATTACCAATCTGGATCGCTGACTACGTTCTTGCAACTTACGGAACAGGTGCTGTAATGGCAGTTCCAGCTCATGATGAGCGTGACTATGAATTCGCATCAGTATTCAATCTTCCAATGAAGGAAGTTGTAAAAGGCGGAGACATTACGAAAGAAGTGTACACAGGTGATGGTGCACACGTAAACTCAGCATTCCTTGATGGTTTAAATAAAGAAGAAGCAATCGCAAAAATGATTGAATGGCTTGAAGTAACAAGCGCAGGAAATCAAAAAGTAACGTACCGTCTACGTGACTGGTTATTCAGTCGTCAACGTTACTGGGGTGAGCCAATTCCAGTAATTCACTGGGAAGATGGCACAATGACAGCTGTGAAAGAAGAAGAATTACCATTAGTTCTTCCAAAAACAGAAAACATCCGTCCTTCAGGTACAGGTGAATCACCACTTGCTAACATTGATGAGTGGGTAAATGTTGTTGACCCTGAGACTGGTAAAAAAGGTCGTCGTGAAACAAATACAATGCCACAATGGGCTGGTAGCTGCTGGTATTACTTACGTTACATCGATCCAAACAATAGTGAAGCACTTGTAGATCCTGAAAAAGTAAAACAATGGCTTCCAGTTGATATTTATATCGGCGGAGCAGAACACGCTGTACTTCACTTACTATATGCTCGTTTCTGGCACAAAGTATTATACGACATCGGTGTAGTTCCAACGAAAGAGCCGTTCCAACAATTATTCAACCAAGGTATGATTCTAGGTGAAAACAACGAGAAAATGAGTAAATCAAAAGGTAACGTTGTAAACCCTGATGATATCGTAGCAAGCCACGGTGCAGATACACTTCGTCTATACGAAATGTTCATGGGACCATTAGATGCTTCAATCGCTTGGTCTGAAAATGGCCTTGATGGAGCTCGTCGTTTCCTAGACCGTGTATGGCGTTTATTCGTTCAAGAGAACGGTGAATTAAGTGAGAAAATTACGGATGCACCAAATAAAGAGCTTGAAAAAGCTTACCACCAAACAGTGAAGAAAGTAACAGAAGACTATGCAGAGCTTCGCTTTAACACAGCGATTTCTCAAATGATGGTATTCATCAACGATGCATACAAAGCTGAAACACTTCCGAAAGAATATGTAGAAGGTTTCGTAAAAATGATTGCACCAGTTGCACCTCACATCGGGGAAGAGCTATGGAGCAGACTTGGATACAATGAAACAATCACATATGCAAGCTGGCCAACATTTGATGAGTCTAAACTTGTAGAAGATGAAGTTGAAATCGTTGTTCAAGTCATGGGCAAAGTTCGCGCGAAACTAACAATGAGTAAAGACGCATCAAAAGAAGAAATGGAACAACTTGCACTTGAAGCAATTCAAGACCAAATTGAAGGGAAAACAGTTCGTAAAGTAATTGTTGTTCCTGGAAAACTTGTTAACGTTGTTGCAAACTAATTAACGCTAAATAAAAGCTCAGAGCATTTAGGCTCTGAGCTTTTTTGTGTAGAAAATCATCTCTGGATTAGATTAGTCTAAGTTTTTAATTATTCCATTACGTACAAATAAAAGAGCGGAATTCCCATACAGACAAACACCTATTTTTCTATAGGAAATATGATAAAAAAGGTAGGCTAAATTGAGTAGAAGAGGTGAAAGGAATGAAAGGGATGGACAATAATGCACCACATGGCTTCTTCGGAGGTGGATCGGGTAGTTATGAACAAATGATGTTAATGGGAGGAGCTGACCAACAAGGATACGGTGGAATTCCGAGCTGGATGGGTGGAGGCTCGGGCGGATTTCCAACATCGGTAGCTGGCATGCAAACTGGAATGCCTACATCAATGGGAGGCTTTTCGACAGCAGGGGTTGGAATGCCTACAGTAACAGGAAGCTTCCCAACATCAGTAGCTGGCGTACAGACAGGATTTCCGGTACCAGGAATAGGTGTTGTAGCTGGAGGAATAGGTGGGTATCCGCAAGTTGTTCACGGTCATCATGGACATCACCACCATCAAGGCCATCATGGACACCATCATCACCAAGGTCAACACGGTCATCATGGACACCATCATCACCAAGGTCAACACGGCCATCATGGACACCATCATCACCAAGGTCAACACGGCCATCATGGACACCATCATCACCAAGATCAACACGGTCATCATGGACATCATCATCAAGGCCAACACGGTCACCATGGACACCACCATCATCAAGGTCAACACGGCCACCATGGTCATCAACAACAAGTACATCACCACGGTCACCACCACATTCATCCGCAAGCTGTTCTTTATCAAATGCACCAAGGCCAACAAGGTCAGCACGGCCACCATGGTCAGCACGGCCATCAAGGTCAGCACGGCCATCAAGGTCAGCACGGTCATCAAGGTCAGCACGGCCAACACGGTCAACAGCACCAACAATACCAACAGTATCAACAACAATCTTCTCCTTGGACAGGAGGAATTGGAGCAGGAGGAGCAGGGGCAGCGGCAGGAGCGGCTAGCATTAGTGGAGCAGCAGGGCACGCTGGACACGTGGGTCATTAATGAATTCCAGAAAACAAGACATAATAAAAAACTGCTAGGAAATTCTAGCAGTTTTTTTCAGCTTCTTGGCGCTGACGTTCGATTTCAGCACGAAGTTGTGGTTCTGGTGCTTGCCAGCCTTCTGGTTTTAGAATTTTGCCGTCGCCTTCACGGAATCGAGGTTTTCCATCAGGGAATAGTTTTGCCATGTTTGCGTTATTTACAATTTCGAATCCTTTATCAGGACGTACACCCATTTCGGCAAACGTTCCGAATGCAAAGTAAATAAGGTCAATTAGTGCATCATATTGATCTTCAACAGTCGTTGCTTCCAGAAATTCTTCTAGCTCTTCTTGCATAAAACTTGCACGGATTTTTGCACGTTCTTCTGTTAGTTTTGTTGGAGTATTTGTCACAGGGTGTCCGAACTCTTTATGCATTTTTGCAACAAGTTCGTATCCTTTATCTAGACCTTTTTCGTTTGTCATGTTGTTTCATCCTTTCTCGCTTTGTCCGAATTTCATTGTAACATAGGGTGATTATGAAATGAAAAGGGACTGTTCAAAAGTTTCATCTTTTAGTTAAGATAGGGAAAGATTATATTGACTAAACGACAAAACATAAACCAATTAATAAAAGAAAGCCATCCCGGAATACTTTTGGGACGGCCCTGCTCGTTATTTTTCTTCTTTTATTAAAATGGATAAAATAAGGTCGATGCCAAACATACCGACGAGCAACATTGGTATAACGACAAGTAAATAACGTGTGAAGGAAACATTTTTTAAATATGTATGAGCAAATAAAAAGACGGTGAGAAATAAAATACCATTTAAAATAGGCTTTACTAATTTTTTAGACATAAGCTCCCCCATAAATATCTTCTCTCTATTTGATAATAAAAAACTCCTCTCTCCGTTGTATCATGCTGGAGAGAGGAGTTCAATCATTTCTCATTCAATTACACCAGAATTTGTAATATCTACGGTGTATTTTATAGTAACTGGAACATCTTTGTACATTTGTTTCCACTTTTCTAATTTAAATGGGCGATAATGTTGCTTATATTTAGCTCCTAGCCCGAGAGGATCGACATCTAAAGATTTAAACTGCTTAATTAATTTCTTACCTTGTGTCTCCAATTGTTTTTGAACGACCTTCTCAATCTTTTTTGTGTTCTTAGCATTCTCTAAGTTAATTTGTTTCGATACTTCTTGAATACGGGCATCAAGCTTCACATGAATGGAAAAGGAGGGCTTTCCGTTTTTTATTTTTATATCGTATGTTGGAACAGAACGAATATTGTTAATCATTACGTACCCAGGATCTGCTTTAAATTCATGTGAATCTAACTTATGCTCTTCTAACAGTCCTTTAAATATAAACATATCTGTTTCCGCGATTTTACCAACGTATTTATCCTTTTTAAAAAGACCAATTCCCGTGATTTTTATTTTATCACCATGTTTCTTTAAAATTGGAATATAGTAGTCTTGCCCTACTTGATAATAACGGAATGCTCCTACATGCAGATTATCTGTTGGTAAAGGACCGGTCTCCATATTATGTTCTAGCATTTTTTTTATATAAATCGCAACGTTGGATGAAGTCGTGTATTTTCCTTTTAAAAGTTCAGTACCATTACCTTCAAGTAAAGCAACATATAAGGCATTACCAATGTTTACATCGCGAATTAATGTATCGAAGGAAGCAACCATTCCTTTCTTAGCGATTCGGGTGGTAAATAGAGCAACCCGCATTTGCCCACTAGCAAATGGTTGAGAAGACTCTAAAGATGTGTCAGCTTTTACTTGTTTTACCGCATTTGCTGTTCCTTCAAAAACTTGAACTTTGTTCCCTTTTTGCTGAATAGGACAAACAAATGTTACCTTTATTTTATTATCTTTTGCTACATCGAAGACAGTTCCTTGGATAAGGTGTACGTCATCAATAATATTTTTTTGTAAACATCCAGTTAGACTAAAGAGTGTTATACAAGAGATAAGTATTAATTTATTTTTGATTTTTTCCATTTTCTTTTCACCCACACAATAATAAATAGAATTGGGATGTATACATAAATGAGCCAAAAGCTTCCTTTTGATGCATTACTAATAAAATTATTAATATCGTGTCTGTTTGTTAAAAGTTGTGAAACAATGAGGGTGATAATGATAAAAGCGATTAAAACACCTCTTTGTTTTACACGGAATATTTCGTGAGTTGCTCTCATTGACGCCCATAAAGGGAGGATAAAACTTGAAATAATAACGAGTGCATAGCCTGAAATTGCAATATATTCTAATCTTTCTATAAATGGTAATTGAATAACTTGGGTCATAGAAAGTTGGGCCCATATCGTTTTTAATAATTGTTTTTCACTAAAAAACGAAAAGGCTAAAAGGGTGCTAAATAAATATAGAAGGTTTGAGAATAGTGCCCCATATTGAGCAAATTTATGAGATTGTTTAGGGTTTTTCACAAATGGATAAACCATGAGGTAAATCTCAAAACCAGTCATACTGTAGATTGACAGTTGAGCGGATTTTAAAATATCTGAAAAAGAATGTGTGAAAATGGGTAATAAATTCTCCCAATGTGAGTATTTCAAAACGAATAAGCTTAGAAATAAATACCCTAGTGTACCACCAACAGAGATGACGCAAATGCCAGTAATGACACGAAATCCAGAAGAAATGATGTAATAGCTAACTAGGCACAAAAAAAGTGTTAACATAAAGGTGGAGGCAGTTGGGAACATCCATACTTGAATAATTTCAACATACGTTCGAATAACCGAAATACTGACGATTAAAAAATAAGCTGCAAAGATGATATTAAAGACGTTCCCTATCCACTTTCCAAAGGTTTGTCGTTGTAAATCAATTAAATTTCCGTTTGTTTCTTTTAATAAAAAATACATCATCCATATAAGAATCTGGATACAGATTCCTGTGATTAGAACGCCTATCCATCCGTCGTATCCAGCGGCTTTTGCGGTGATTCGAGCGAATCCGAGAACGCCAGCACCAAACTGTGCACCGTGAATTAAGAAGAAAACAAAGATAGGAGATATTTGATATTTTTCTTGAACTTTACTCATCAATGCACCTCATTCCTTAATCATCAAAGTCTGATCTATGTTTTGTTGAAATTCCTTTTGCTGATTTTTTTACATGTTGTGGCCTCGCTTGTACATCCCTTGTATCAATCATTGTTAAGGGAAAACGAATCCAAGAATCTTTAACAGATTGTTGTCTTGTTGGATAAAACAAAGCGTATGGCTTACGTAAGGAAGTAAGTCTAAATAGATGAGTAAATAAAAAGATAAATCCAAGAGAAATCCCGAAAAGTCCTCCTATTTCTGCAAATATGAGAAACGGAAAGCGTAGTAACCGAACAGCGTTCCCCATTTTATAAATAGGTGTAATAAAGGAAGCAAGTGCTGATAAGGCAACGATAATTAATAAAATATTACTCGTTAAACCAGCTTGTACAGATGCTTGCCCAATTACGATACCGCCTACAATACCAAGTGTTTGACCGACCTTCATTGGTAACCTTGCACCAGCTTCTCTTAACAAATCGATAACTAATTCCAAAAAAAGTGCTTCAATTAGAGGTGGGAATGGGACTTGCGCTCTAGATAAAATTAATGTTTCCAGCAAATCACTTGGAATGAGTTCATAATGATAATTTAAAACAGCAACATATAATGGAGCTGCACAAATTGAGAAAAGAACAGCGATAAGGCGTAAAACTCTTGAAAATGTTGCATATAGCCAAGAGACATTATAATCTTCTGGTGAAATAAAGAAATCGAAATATGATACAGGAGTTAATAGAACGTTCGGTGAACCGTCGACAAAGATAGCGATTTTTCCATCAATTAGTGCTTTTGTAACTCTATCATTGCGTTCTGTATTGATATAGAGTGGGAAAATTGATTTTTCACCCGTTAATTCTTGTAAGTAAGCACTATCATTAATTTGATCATATTCAAGAGCGCGTAATGATTCCTCTAGAAACTCTACATTCTCTTTTTCAGCAAGATTATCTAAATACATCATGACAACCTTTGTTTTTGAAAATTCGCCGACAATTATTTCTTTTGTTTGTAAATCTAAAACAGGAAGACGTTTTCGAACTAAATTAATATTTGTATCAATATCCTCTACAAAACCTTCTTGAGGACCGATAACAGTCGATTCGTTTAAAGGAGGGCTTGGTGCCCGATACGTATCAATTGCAATGTTTGCAAGCAGACACTTTTGATTTTGCTGATTCAATTGAATAATTGCATGCCCCTTTAAAACCATATCCTCAATTTTTTGTAGGTCATTCGTAATTGTAATCCCGCTCATCGGAATATGTTCTTTTAGTTCTTCTAGTGAAGCGTTAGGTCGTTCTAAAAGAGTAGGCATTAAGTACTTTTGTAATTTCTCTCCATCAAGCGAAGGTCGATAGTAAGAAATCCAATAAGGCATCGTCTCATCGTCAGATGTATGGTAATTAACAAAATCACTAGACTTTTTGAGCTTTTCTATTAAATCTTGTAGAGAATGAATACGGTCTTTTTCTGGTTTTGTAAAATCATAAATACTATTACTTCCAGAGCTTTGCTGTTTATCTTGATTCGAATCATCTTGTTTAGAGCGTTGCTGTTTATCTTGATTCGAATCATCTTGTTTAGAGCGTTGCTGTTTATCCTGAGCTGAGTCGTTTTGCTTAGAATCTTGCTGTTTATCCTGGTTGGATTCATCTTGTTTCAAACTTTGTTGTTTATCCTGAATTGATTCGTCTTGTTTAGAGCTTTGTTGTTTATCTTGATTCGAGTCATCTTGTTTAGAGCTTTGTTGTTTATCCTGATTCGATTCGTCTTGTTTAGAGTTTTGTTTTTAGATTCGAGTTCTTGTTAGAGCTTTGTTGTTTATCCTGATTCGATTCGTCTTGTTTAGAGCTTTGTTGCTTACCCTGAATTGATTCGTCTTGTTTAGAGCTTTGTTGCTTACCCTGAATTGATTCGTCTTGTTTAGAGCTTTGTTGTTTATCTTGATTCGAGTCATCTTGTTTAGAGCTTTGTTGCTTACCCTGAATTGATTCGTCTTGTTTAGAGCTTTGTTGTTTATCCTGAATTGATTCGTCTTGTTTAGAGCTTTGTTGTTTACCTTGATTCGAGTCATCTTGTTTAGAGCTTTGTTGTTTATCTTGATTCGAGTCATCTTGTTTAGAGCTTTGTTGCTTATCCTGAGCAGAGTCGCCCAGTTTAGAATTTTGCTGTTTGTCTTGAGAAGATTCCTTATGTTCCTCTTTTTTTTGTTCTCCATTGTTATCTTTATTATGTTTCATACTTCTAGTCTGTTCTTTGTTATCATCATCTTGATTGTTAGGTTGTTGCTCCGAATTATCTGTTTCGTTTTTTTCTGTCGTATTTGATTTTTTTTTCTTACGTAACCAATTCCAAATCATATGTACGCCCTCTTTAATCTTGTAATATAGTGCTATTTTGTGGCTAATTTTGTATATTATTCATTTATTTATGAAAAGAAGAAGGAGATTAGTTTGCATGGAAAAAAATCTTTAGTAAGCAGTTCATACTATAACGGAGAGAGGAAGAGTCTGTGCAAATTGTAAAAAAGGAGAAGTTTGTGTTAAAAGAGTTTACGTTTGAAAATGGCAGAGAAATTCCTATTCAAATGGGATACGAGACATATGGCACTTTAAATAGAGAAAGGTCAAATGTGATTTTGGTTTGTCATTATTTTAGTGCAACAAGTCATGCGGCAGGAAAATATACAGTGCATGATGAGGAGTCTGGTTGGTGGGATGGGCTCATTGGACCTGGAAAAGCAATTGATACAAATAAATATTTTGTTATATGTGCAGATAATCTTTGTAATGTGCAGGTGAGAAATCCATATGTGATTACAACAGGACCGAAATCAATTAATCCAGAAACTGGAGAAGAATATGCTATGGATTTTCCGGTTTTTACATTTCTTGATGTAGCTCGTATGCAATATGAGTTAATAAAAGGTATGGGAATTTCAAGGATACACGCTGTAATTGGACCGTCGGCGGGGGGAATGATTGCACAACAATGGGCGGTTCACTATCCACATATGGTAGAGCGGATGATTGGCGTTATTACGAACCCACAAAATCCAATTATTACGTCAGTAAACGTAGCGCAAAATGCGATTGAAGCAATTCGGCTGGATCCAAGTTGGAAAGATGGAAAATATGGAGAAGAGCAGCCGATAAAGGGGCTTCATTTAGCAAATAGAATGATGTTTATGAACGCGTTTGATGAGCATTTTTATGAAATGGCATTTCCTCGTAACAGTATAGAGGTAGAACCTTATGAAAAGTTTTCTACATTAACATCATTTGAAAAAGAGATAAATAAAGCGACATATACAAGTATAGAGTTAGTAGATGCAAATTCATGGATGTATACTGCGAAGGCAGTTTTATTGCATGATATTGCACATGGGTTTTCTTCACTAGAAGAATCTCTTTCTAACATAGAAGCGAATGTACTTATGATTCCGTGTAAACAAGATTTGCTTCAGCCCTCTCGTTACAACTATAAAATGGTAGATATTTTGCAAAAACAAGGGAAGTATGCGGAAGTGTATGAGATAGAAAGTATAAATGGGCATATGGCGGGAGCATTTGATATTCATTTATTTGAAAAGAAAGTTTATGAATTTTTAAATCGGAGAGTATCTAGTTTTGCTTAGAAGACAAATGATGGGGAAAAGGTGCAATGTTTGTAGTAGGCACCTTTTTTTACATGATTTGTAGACGGAAAATATATGTAGCGATTGCTATACCGAAAAACGCTATGCTAAGCAATAGAAATAAGAATGACATTTCTTGTGGTGATTTTATTTTTTTATTATTTTTCATACTAAGAGTAATAATTGCAGCGATTAAGAAAATGATGCCCATTATGAAAAGGGAAAGTGTCATTTTCATTGGCTCCTTTCATAAAACAAGTATATTGAGGATACAATGCAAGAGTTATGTTTGTAAAGAATAAGTTTTGCGAGAAAATTGAGAAATAGTTTTTCGATTCTTTGCGTTCTTTCTTTTGCGTGCTAAAATTGGTAGAGAATGTTTGTGAAAAAGAAACTAAAGGTTTTATTGTATATAAGGAGGAACTACATATGACAGAAGTTAAAACAATTACTACAGAAGAGGTACAAGAGCGTTTAGAAAATGGAGAAACGTTATTTTTAGTAGACGTAAGAGAAGATGAAGAAGTAGCGGCAGGAAAGATTCCAGAAGCTGTACATATTAAAATGGGCGATATCCCACATAAAGTAGATTTCTTTAATAAAGAGAATGAATATATCTTTATTTGTCGTTCAGGAATGCGCAGTGAAAATGTATGTCATTATTTAAATGAGCAAGGATTTAAAACAGTGAACATGGTTGGCGGTATGCTTCAATATGAAGGTGAAACGAAATAGTTAATAGCTAAAAACTTGAAACGAGTCTGTTTCAAGTTTTTTTCTTTTGCATACAGTATAAAAAAGGAGGAGGGGGAAATGGGGATTAATTTGCGTAAAGTAAAAATTATTAATAATACAGGAGCTGTTAATGTCGGCGACTGTTATGATATCTCGCCTTTAGCTGTAGCAAAAGTATATGCAGGTGCTGGAGGGTCGAGTGCGGCTATTTTTTTAAATGGGAAAAGACAGCCAGAAGCGGTCATTAGAACATCAGTGTTTCTTCCGCCATTAGCAACGAGTACACGTACATTAGGTTCATAGATGAAAGGTAGAGTGTAATTATGCCTGCTCATATAAAAGAGTTTGTTATTGTGAATAATACTGGAAATATATTTACCGGTGATAATTTGAGTGATACTTCATTTACTGCTTCGAAATCATACAGTGGTTCAATGGGGTGCACTTGGATTGATGTTGTTACAGTAATAGGGACGGAGACGAAGCTTTGTTTACAGCCGGGTGATTCGGTGACGACAACATATACAAGAGGCACTCCTGCTGGTACTGTAACAGGAACAAACATGGGGCAAAGTGCAAATGTTTCGAGTATAGCACAAGCTGTCCCTAATACAGATAATTTTGATTCGACTGCTGGACTCCCCTAAAATCATAGAGGGAGTTTTTGTTTATAAGAAGAGTTTATATAGCATAAAAATAGGAGTAATTGTTTGAAAAGTAGTATTGGAGGCCTTTTTGAAAAATACAATTCAAATAGAAGGTGGGTTTTTATCCCGCATTAACGGGCAGTAAGACCCTCCTACAAAATATGTTTCACCTTATATGAAACATATTTTGTAGTTGTATTTTTTGGGAGGTGGTGGGAGTAGTGGAAGGAAATGATGAAAATCAAAAAATACAGAGGTTGATAAATTCTAATTTTAAGTTATCCTCAGATCTTGTCGGCCCTACTTTCCCTCCAGTACCGACTGGAATGACAGGGACAACGGGAAGTATCGGGGCCACAGGAGTCACGGGTCCAACTGGGGATACAGGGGTAACAGGAGCAACCGGAGAAACGGGTTCAACGGGAAGTACCGGGGCAACCGGAGAAACAGGTCCAACGGGAGTAACGGGTTCAACCGGAAGCACAGGACCAACAGGAAATACGGGTTCAACGGGAAGTACAGGAGCCACGGGAGATACAGGTCCAACGGGAAATACAGGAGTCACGGGAAGTACCGGAGCGACGGGAAATACAGGAACAACTGGGAATACCGGTCCAACCGGAAGCACGGGGGCTACAGGAAATACCGGTCCAACGGGAAGTACCGGAGCCACGGGAAGCACAGGAGTAACCGGAAATACAGGAGCCATAGGAACTACGGGAGCAACAGGAAATACGGGAGCCACGGGAAGTACAGGAGCCACAGGAGAAACGGGTCCAACGGGAAGTACCGGGGCAACCGGAGAAACAGGTCAACGGGAGTAACGGGTTCAACCGGAAGCACAGGACCAACAGGAAATACGGGTTCAACGGGAAGTACCGGAGCCACGGGAGAAACAGGTCTAACGGGAAGTACGGGAACAACCGGAGAAACGGGTCCAACGGGAAGTACCGGGGCAACCGGAGAAACAGGTCCAACGGGAGTAACGGGTTCAACCGGAAGCACAGGACCAACAGGAAATACGGGTTCAACGGGAAGTACAGGAGCCACGGGAGATACAGGAGCCACGGGAAGTACGGGAGCAACTGGGAGTACGGGAGCAACCGGGAATACAGGAACAACCGGAATTACCGGAGTAACAGGAGATATCGGTCCAACAGGAAATACAGGTTCAACGGGAGTAACGGGTTCAACCGGAAGTACGGGATCGACAGGAAGCACAGGACCAACGGGAAGTACTGGGGCAACCGGAGAAACAGGACCAACAGGAAATACGGGATCGACAGGAAGCACAGGACCAACGGGAAGTACTGGGGCAACCGGAGAAACGGGTTCAACGGGAAGTACCGGGGCAACCGGAGAAACAGGTCCAACGGGAGTAACGGGTTCAACCGGAAGCACAGGACCAACAGGAAATACGGGGTCAACGGGAAGTACAGGAGCCACGGGAGATACAGGTCCAACGGGAAATATAGGAGTCACGGGAAGTACCGGAGCAACTGGGAGTACGGGAGCAACCGGGAATACAGGAACAACCGGAGAAACGGGTTCAACGGGAAGTACCGGGGCAACCGGAGAAACAGGTCCAACGGGAGTAACGGGTTCAACCGGAAGCACAGGACCAACAGGAAATACGGGTTCAACGGGAAGTACAGGAGCCACGGGAAATACCGGTCCAACGGGAAGTACCGGAGCCACGGGAAGCACAGGAGTAACCGGAAATACAGGAGCCATAGGAACTACGGGAGCAACCGGAGAAACGGGTTCAACGGGAAGTACCGGAGCGACGGGAGATACGGGTTCAACCGGAAGTACGGGTCCAGCGGGAGTAACGGGTTCAACCGGAAGCACAGGACCAACAGGAAATACGGGGTCAACGGGAAGTACAGGAGCCACGGGAGATACAGGTCCAACGGGAAATACAGGAGCCACGGGAAGTACGGGAGCAACTGGGAGTACGGGAGCAACCGGGAATACAGGAACAACCGGAATTACCGGAGTAACAGGAGATATCGGTCCAACAGGAAATACAGGTTCAACGGGAGTAACGGGTTCAACCGGAGGTACGGGATCGACAGGAAGCACAGGACCAACGGGAAGTACTGGGGCAACCGGAGAAACAGGTCCAACGGGAGGTACGGGATCGACAGGAAGCACAGGACCAACAGGAAATACGGGAGCCACAGGAGAAACGGGTCCAACGGGAAGTACGGGAACAACAGGAGTTAGTACAACTGCAACGTATGCGTTTGCGAATAATACATCAGGAAGTCTTATTTCTGTTTTGTTAAGTGGTACGAATATTCCTTTACCAAACAATCAAAATATTGGACCAGGAATAACCTTTAGTGGTGGGAATACTGTATTTACAGTTGCGAATGCAGGAAACTATTATATAGCTTATACAATTAATTTAACGGCGGGATTACTTGTAAGTTCTCGTATAACTGTAAATGGCAGTCCGCTTGCGGGAACGATAAACGCCCCGACAGTGGCTACTGGCTCATTTAGTGCAACAATAATTGCTAACTTGCCTGCTGGAGCTGCTATTAGTCTGCAATTGTTTGGATTAGTTGCAATAGCTACATTATCTACGGCAACACCAGGAGCTACTTTAACGATTATTAGATTAAGTTAATAAGCAGAAAACCTTGAAACTTTTATGTTTCAAGGTTTTTTTATCTTTGTATTTGTAAGTAAACCTCGTTAACTAGGTGGAGTGGATCCCCTCTAATTATTTAAAGTTTCACTTTATTCACTTGAGCAAAAACATCGCAGTTCGAAAATATATTATAATAGAATGAAAAGAAAGAAATTTGGCAGAAAGGGAGGGTGGCGATGCAGGAGATGGTTAAAGATTTTTTTAGACGCCCACTTCAAGATTTACGTATATCTGTCATTGATCGTTGCAATTTTAGATGTACATATTGTATGCCAGCGGAAATATTTGGGCCAGATTATGCTTTTTTGAAAGATGAGTTTTTACTAACTTTTGATGAAATTGAGCGTTTGGCAAAATTATTTATTAGCATCGGTGTACGGAAAATTAGACTTACTGGCGGTGAGCCACTGCTTCGTAAAGATTTAACAAAACTTATTGCACGTCTTGTGAAAATTGATGGGCTAATAGATATAGGGTTAACGACAAATGCTATCCATTTAACGAAACAAGCGAAGGCATTAAAAGAAGCTGGATTACATAGAGTGAATGTTAGTTTAGATGCGATAGATGACGACATATTTAGGAATATTAATGGTCGAAATATTAATACAAAACCTGTGATTAAGGGAATTATAGCAGCTAAAGAGGCGGGGCTGGCAGTAAAGGTAAATATGGTTGTGAAAAAAGGGATGAACGATCATCAAATACTTCCGATGGCTGCGTATTTTAAAGAGCAAGGAATCACGCTTAGGTTTATTGAGTTTATGGATGTTGGTAGTACAAATGGGTGGAATTTTGATCAAGTTGTTACAAAACGAGAATTGATTGAGATGATTCATAAGGTGTATCCGCTTGAGCCAGCTGAAGCACATTACTTTGGTGAAGTTGCGAAGCGATATCGATACGTTGGAACAAATGTTGAAGTTGGTTTTATTACATCTGTTTCTGAGTCATTTTGTTCCTCTTGTACGAGGGCGAGAATTTCGGCAGATGGAAAGTTTTATACGTGCTTATTTGCGACAGAGGGTTTGGATGTAAGAGAACTTCTTAGAGGAGATTTTTCGGATGAGGAGTTATTAAGTGTTATACAAGATGTATGGATGAATAGAAAAGATAGGTATTCGGATGAACGGACAGAAGAAAGTGCAAAAAATCGTCCGAAAATCGAAATGTCTTATATAGGAGGATAAGAAAGGGGGCTATCGTATGCAGGAGCGATATTCAAGACAAATATTATTTTCTGGTGTTGGAGAAGAAGGACAGAAAAAAATAAGAGAGAAGCATGTGCTTATTATTGGTGCTGGTGCTCTCGGTGCGGCAAATGCAGAAGCGATTGTTAGAGCAGGTGTTGGAAAAGTAACGATTGCTGATCGTGATTATGTAGAATGGAGTAATTTACAAAGACAACAACTATATACAGAAGAAGATGCAAAACAGTATAAACCAAAGGCGGTAGCGGCAGCAGAGCATTTAAAAGCGATTAATTCTGAGGTGGAAATAAATCCTGCTGTGACGGATGTAACGGTGCAAGAAATGGAAGAGTTAGTACGTGATGTAGATTTAATATTAGATGCGACAGATAATTTTGAAACGCGTCTTCTTATTAATGATATTTCACAAAAGTATAATATTCCGTGGATATATGGTGGGTGCGTTGGAAGCTACGGAGTAACGTATACAATTTTACCAGGGAAAACACCGTGTTTTCGCTGTTTAATGGAGCATCCGGCGAGCGGAGCAACCTGTGACACAGCTGGTATTATACAACCGGCAGTACAATTAGTAGTTGCGCATCAAACTACGGAAGCGCTGAAAATATTAGTAGAAGATTACGGGGCGCTTCGTGAAACGATGTTATCGTTTGATCTTTGGAATAATCAACAGATGGCATTTAAAGTGAATAGGCAGAAAAAAGATTCTTGTTTATCTTGCGGAAGGTTACGTACATATCCAAGTTTAACATTTGAAGCACAAACGAAAACAGAAGTGTTATGTGGGCGAAATACAGTGCAAATTCGTCCAGGTGTGCGGAAGAATTTTAATTTAGAAGAAATTAAAAAGCGCTTACAAAGAAGCGTAGAGATAAAGGCGACACCTTATTTATTATCGTTTCCGGTAGAAGAATATCGTTTTGTTTTATTTACAGATGGCAGAGCGTTCATTCATGGGACGAATGATATAAATGTAGCGAAAAGTTTATATGCAAGATATATAGGTTGAACCTAAAGGAAATCCTTTAGGTTCAACGGAGAAAGGATTATGAATTTCTCGTATAATCTCCACTTTTTCCACCTGTTTTTTCAAGTAAGTACGTTTCGCCGATAATCATACCTTTATCGACAGCTTTACACATATCATACACAGTAAGAGCGGTAGCCGAAGCAGCTGTTAAAGCTTCCATTTCAACACCGGTGCTACCTTCTGTTTTAACTTTTACTTCAATGAGTAAACGATATTGTTCTTCTGATTGTTTCCAATCGAAAGAAACGTCAACACCTTTTAATAGTAAAGGATGGCACATTGGGATAATATCAGAAGTTCGTTTCGCAGCCATAATGCCTGCGATTTGCGCAACTGCTAATACGTCACCTTTCCCAATTTCATTGTGGGAGATTTTATCGTAAATTTCTTTCGTAACGACAATGCTAGAGCACGCAATTGCTGTTCGAACGGTTGCTTTTTTGTCGCTTATATCAACCATTTTTGCGCGTCCTTGGTCATTAAAGTGTGTGAATGAAGACATGGAATTCCTCCTTGAAGTAATTTCTATTTAATATATAAAGTTTAATCGAGATAAAAAAAATTGCAAATATGAGGTGAGAAACGATGGTAGAAAAACGAATTCCAATTCAAGTTGCTGAGGCAGTAGAACGGGTAATGAAATATGCAAAGCATGGTGAAGTAGAAGAAATTTCTATTACGGAAAGTTACGGGAGAATTCTTGGGGAGGATGTTGTGTCTGATCATGACGTTCCTCATTTTGATCGTTCTCCTTACGATGGTTTCGCCATTCGAGCAGAAGATACGAAAGAAGCAACTCAAGAGAATCCAGTTGAATTTGAAGTAATAGGAGAAATCGGGGCGGGTTCTGTTTTTTTAGAAGAAGTAGGCGCTTTTGAAGCGGTTCGTATTATGACAGGAGCAGCTATTCCAGAAGATTGCAATGCAGTCGTAATGCTAGAGCTGACAGAAGGGTTTGAGAAGAACGGGAAAACATATATGAAGTTAAAACGCTCTTTTAATAACGGTGACAATGTGTCGATTAAAGGAGAAGATATTAAACAAAATCAAGTTCTCGTTAAGAAAGGTGTTGCAATTAACCCTGGAGTTGCGGCCCTACTAGCAACGTTTGGATATAGTACTGTGAAAGTTATAAAACAGCCTATTGTCGGTATTGTAACGACAGGAAGTGAATTATTAGAAGTACATGAGCCTTTAGAACCGGGGAAAATTAGAAATAGTAACTCGTATATGATCGCAGCTCAAATTATGAAAGCTGGCGGGAAAGTTCGTTATTATGGTAAACTCGCGGATGAGTTAGATGCATGTTTTACAGCTGTTCAATCAGCGATGGATGAGGTCGACATTTTAATTACAACAGGTGGTGTATCAGTAGGAGATTATGACTACTTACCAGCTATTTATGAAAGGTTACAGGCGAATGTACTCTTTAATAAGATAGCCATGAGGCCCGGAAGTGTAACGACAGTAGCTGAAGTTGATGGAAAGTTACTCTTCGGTTTATCAGGAAATCCGTCTGCTTGTTATGTAGGCTTTGAATTATTTGTGCATCCAATTATAAAAACGTATTTGTATGCGAAGGAACCTCACGTATATAGAGCGGTTGCTATTTTACAAAAAGATTTTCCAAAGCCAAATCCATTTACTCGTTTCGTAAGAGCGAACGTAACAATTGTGAACGGGGCGTTACAAGCGATGCCGGTTGGTTTAGATAAATCGAGTGCGGTATCTTCACTTGCAGATGCGAATGCTTTTATCGTGTTACCTGGAGGAACGAGAGGATTTGAGACCGGAATGAAAGTGTCCGTATTATTGTTAGAGCACTCTGAGGGATGTGATTGGCCATGGGCAAAGCCCCTTCAATCTTACAAATAGTAGGATATCAAAATAGCGGAAAAACGACACTTGTAGAGAAAATTGTGCATGCAGTAGCTGAAAGTGAAATGAAAGTTGCTACAATTAAACATCACGGGCACGGAGGCTTTCCAGAAGTAGCGCAAAAAGATAGCGAAAGACACCGTAAAGCTGGTGCTGTCGTAAGTAGTGTAGAAGGTGCTGGATTGCTTTCACTTTCTTCACTAAGAAAGAAATGGTCTTTGCAAGAAATTATTCGCTTATATGAGTTTTTTGAAGTGGATACAATTTTAATAGAGGGCTATAAAAAAGAGAATTACTCGAAAGTAGTGTTACTTCGTTCTGCGGAAGATGTTGAGATTTTACATAAAGTGGAAAATATAGTGGCGGTTATTACGTGGTATGATGTTCCGGCAAATATACGAGAAGAATATAAAGTATTTCATATAACAGAAGAAGAGCTGTACATAGACTGGTTTTTACAAACGGTTAGGAGTGCGAAATGATAAAGACATATTATGAAGTAATTGACACAGAAATCTCGATTGAAGAGGTAACGAAGAAAGTAATTCGACGTGAATGCGGTGCTGTTACAACATTTATTGGGACGGTTAGAGAGTTTACGAAAGGGCGTCGTACATTATACTTAGAGTATGTTGCTTATAAGACGATGGCAGAAAAGATGCTAGAGAAAATTGGCCTGGAAGTGAAAGAGAAATGGCCAGGTACATATGTTGCCATTACACATCGCATCGGTACGTTGCAAATTTCTGATATAGCGGTTGTTGTTGCTGTTTCAACACCACACCGTAAAGCGGCTTATGAAGCGAACGAATATATTATGGAACGCATAAAACAAATTGTTCCGATTTGGAAAAAGGAGTTTTGGGAAGATGGTGACTCATGGATTGGTGATCAATTAGAAAAAACACCATATCCGGCGGGAGAGCCTGGGAAGGAGCTATAAGTATGATTCGAGTATTGTTATTTGCGCACTTGCAAGAAGAAGCAGGGGCAAGTGAATTACAAATAGAGAAAGAAAATATTACAGTTGCACAGTTAAAAGATGTTGTTGCGAACGAATATAATGTACCAGTTTCAGAGCCAATTATGGTTGCGATTAATGAAGAATACGCAAATGAAGATGACAGAGTCCAATCTGGTGATGTTGTTGCACTAATTCCACCAGTGAGTGGTGGTTAATATTGGATTCATTAAAACGACTTTCCTACATAGGGAAAGTCGTTTTTTTATGGCAGTTTTGAGAACACTAATCTATAGAACAAGGAGGGAACTATGAAAAAAATATGTGTAGTTATCACAATGCTATGTGTGGCCTTTTTCTCTTCTCCAATTGATTCTTTCGCGAAAGAATCAAGAGAACAGCTTTTAGAGAGTGCATTATCAAATAGGTACTATTCAGTTATTAGACAAGTGACAGAAGACCAATATGAATGTGCTTCAGTTATAAATATAAAACGTCTCGGCAAGAAAGGTGAGTTCGTTCCTAGATATGAAGTGACGCTACAATTTCTTACATTTCAAGGAGCGCATAATCCGCCGAATGACAAAGTTACGCTTACTTTGGAAGATCGTTTAGATCACGTAAAGATAAAGAAAGTGGAGCGAGAAAAGAATGTTTCTGGCGCTATTGTAGAAAAAGTTTGTGAACGGGAAAAAGAAAAAATAAAAGCTCACTCTAACGACTTAGAGTGATAACCTATGGCGTTTAGTAAAGAAAGGTAATGAGTGATGGATATATTTTTAGCGATTTTACCAGCTATATTTTGGGGAAGTATTGTGTTATTTAACGTAAAACTGGGCGGGGGACCGTATAGTCAAACGCTCGGAACAACGTTTGGAGCACTTATTTTCTCAATTGTTGTTTATATTTTTATGAAGCCAGTATTAACACCTACCGTTATTGGAGTTGGAGTTGTGTCAGGTTTATTTTGGGCGCTTGGTCAGGCGAATCAATTGAAAAGTATTGATTTAATGGGTGTTTCGAGGACGATGCCAATTTCAACAGGACTTCAATTAGTCGCGACGACTTTATTTGGCGTTATCGTATTTCATGAATGGTCCACGACAATATCGGTCGTCCTTGGGATTCTAGCACTCGTTTGTATTATTATCGGTGTTATTTTAACATCGCTTCAAAGTGAAGAAGAAAAAAATGCAGAGCAAGCAGCAAACTTTAAAAGAGGTATCGTAATTTTATTAATTTCAACAGTCGGTTATTTAGTTTACGTAGTAGTGATTAGGTTATTTAACGTAGATGGTTGGTCGGCTTTGTTGCCACAAGCAGTTGGTATGGTGTTAGGTGGGATTTTGCTTACCTTTAAACATCATCCATTTAATAAATATGCAATTCGAAATATTATTCCAGGATTAATTTGGGCAGCTGGAAATATGTTTTTATTCATTTCGCAGCCGCGAGTTGGAGTCGCAACAAGTTTCTCGCTATCGCAAATGGGGATTATTATTTCCACGCTTGGTGGGATTCTTATATTAGGTGAAAAGAAAACGAAACGTCAATTAACGGGTATCGTTGTCGGTATCGTTTTTATTATCGCAGCCGGAATTATGTTAGGTATAGCCAAAAGTTAAAGGAGGTATGGAAATGTATAGTGATTTAGCAGGGAAAGTTGTCGTTATTACAGGATCAGCAACTGGTCTCGGAAGAGCGATGGGAGTGAGGTTTGCTAAGGAAAAAGCGAAAGTGGTTATTAATTATCGCTCACGAGAATCAGAAGCGAATGATGTGTTAGAAGAAATTAAAAAGGTGGGCGGCGAAGCGATTGCTGTAAAAGGTGATGTAACCGTCGAATCAGATGTTGTGAATCTCATTCAATCTGCTGTGAAAGAGTTTGGTACGCTTGACGTTATGATTAATAATGCAGGGATAGAAAACGCGGTACCGTCGCATGAAATGCCGCTTGAAGATTGGAATAGGGTAATTAATACAAATTTAACAGGTGCTTTTTTAGGAAGTCGTGAAGCGATTAAATATTTTGTAGAACATGATATTAAAGGGTCTGTCATTAATATGTCTAGTGTTCATGAGAAAATTCCGTGGCCACTATTTGTACACTATGCAGCAAGTAAGGGTGGCATTAAACTGATGACAGAAACGTTAGCGATGGAATATGCGCCAAAAGGTATTCGAGTAAATAATATTGGACCAGGTGCAATTAATACGCCAATTAATGCCGAAAAGTTTGCTAATCCTAAAAAGCGGGCTGACGTAGAAAGTATGATACCGATGGGCTATATTGGAAAACCTGAAGAAATTGCAGCAGTAGCAACTTGGCTTGCTTCTTCAGAGGCGAGTTATGTAACGGGAATTACGCTATTTGCAGATGGTGGAATGACGTTATATCCATCGTTTCAAGCTGGTCGTGGGTAATATAAAAGGACGAAGAGATAAAACTCTTCGTCCTTTTTTACAAAAAAAATAGCGGCCAGCTATTTTAAATTTAGTGATTAATTGTATCTTGAAGATATTCTGTTGCTTGATGTTCAGAAACATTTTGCACGAGTGCAACTTCACTAATCATCATTTTTCGGGCGTTATCTAGCATTTGTTTTTCGCTCGCATTTAAAGTTCTCTCTTTATTGCGGCGAAGTAAATCACGAACAACTTCTGCACTATCTAGCAGATTGCCGTTTTTCATTTTTTCCATATTCATTGTATATCTTTGTTTCCATGAGAGTGATGGGTCTGACTCCCCGTTTTGAAATTCAAGAAGTATATCATCTAACGTACCTCGATCAACGATATAACGAATACCTGATTTTTTTAATTGATCCATCGGAAGCATTACTTGCATATCTTTACTAATGATGCGTATCACACAATATTGACGTGAAGTACCTAATATTTCTTTCTCTTCAATTGCTTCGATGATTCCTGCACCGTGCATTGGATAAACGATTTTATCACCAATTTGAAACAAATCATCCACCTCCATATGTGGTAACCACTTTTAATGATAGCATACGTATGTAAAAATGTCAAATTTTATATAATAACATAATATTTATATTCGAGTCAATAATGTAAAGCGCTTTTTTTTAGATCTTATTTATCCCGCATTAACGGGCAGCCCGATTGGTGAGGGCTGATAATCAGTGGGGGATGAACAAAACCCCCCCACTGATTAAAGTTTCACTTTATAGTGATTTTTTTAGAAAAATAGTACAGGTGAGAAAGAAGGCATATCCACTTATTTTTAAGCATAAAATGTAAAAGCGCTAATACAATATACCTAAATCCGTTCTTTGCAAAGGAGGGAGAGAAGGTGGGGCGCACAATAAAAATTGATATTACAAATAAAGTTGTAGCTAAATTTAGACCAAATTATTTGGAATTATATACGAGTAAATTTATGATAGGTAAGTTTTATGTCTATACTGAAGATAAAAAATATGTGTTAGAAGACGGATATATATATGAGAATGGAAAGTTTTATCGCATCATAGATACGCACCGTGGCAATAATCAAGCGGCGGAGGGCTGCGATCTAGGATGGTGTTAACATGATTCGTGTGAAAGTGTTTGATGAAAGTCACGAAAAAGACTTAGAAGACGCTGTGAATGTGTTTTTGAAAAAGATTGATGATAGCAACTTTGTAGATATTAAGTACCAAGTCGGTGTTTCTATTAACGATGACGAAAACCAAATTTATTGTTTTTCAGCAATGATCGTTTATAAAGCATAAAAAAGAGCTGGATGAGCCAGCTCTTTTTTATGCTTTATGTTGGGACAACATGTGTCGGTAATACGTTCATAATAGATTGGGTTGTGCCTAATTTCTTTGTCGTTAAAAGAGGCTCCCCTGTCTCATGATTTTGGGCATCTTTACACATACCAAGGTGATAACGATCACCTAAAAATGGATCAATATAAAAACCATTTTTGAATACTTTATCATTCGGATGTTTTTCATGGTGAATATCAGAGCAGTTAATGCAATAGAACATAGCGTTCAACCCCTTTTTATTTTGTTTGAAAAAAGTGAGTCGGTAGTCATTTCGCTCCTAAGGAAATGTTGAGGAGAAGAGAAATAACTACCTACTCAAATGGTGGGCATATTCCTTCTGATTTTTCATATCCCGCGTAGTGTCCCTGAGGGAAGGAGGAGAGACGAAATACGCATGATATACGTAAGGCGCTTCTTTCAAGATGAATGATGGAGTTTCATGTTGAGAGAAGTTTTTATTTTTTGTTGCCTTTGTGAGTATATTATGAGGAAATGTGCAGAGGGTGTTTGTCCTGTTGAAAAAATGTTGAGAATTTCTCAACAGTAAAAAAGAATTAGCGTTGACATGAAACTAAAAGGTGTTATATTATCTAAATGAAACCAAAAGGTGTTATATTTGAGTGCTGAATAAAGGAGAATGAAAATGGAACAACAAAATACATTAACTGATATTAAACAAACGATCGTTTTTAACGCGTCTATTCAAAAAGTATGGAATGTAGTATCGACTGCAGAGGGGATTGCATCATGGTTTATGCCAAATGATTTCGAATTAAAGGTAGGACATGAATTTCATGTGCAATCACCATTTGGGCCATCACCATGTAAAGTGCTAGAAATTGATGAGCCAAACCACCTATCTTTCTCATGGGATACAGATGGCTGGGTTGTTTCATTTAATTTGAAAGACCTAGGAGATAATAAAACAGAATTTACATTAATTCACGGCGGCTGGAAACATCCTGATGAAATTCTTCCGAAAGCGAATGCGAAGAGCTCTATTATTCGCGATAGAATGAGCGGCGGCTGGGTAGCGATTGTAAATGAAAAACTGAAAAAGGTTGTCGAAGGCTAAGTGTCCTCATCAGCAGCAAAATATGATGTATTTCAAGCAATTGCTGACCCAACCCGCCGAGAAGTAATACGGTTATTAAGTGATAAAGAGTTACCGATTTCCAAAATAACGGATCACTTTCCTATGAGTCGTACTGCGGTTGTAAAACATCTTCATATTCTTTCAGAAGCGAATTTAGTAAGCGGAAGAAAGAGCGGAAGAGAGAAGATATATCGTTTGCATCCAGAACCATTAGAAGAATTACAACAGTGGCTCTCGTATTATGAACGTTTTTGGGATAATAAATTATCCATGCTGAAACATATTGTGGAGAATGAAGAGTAAAAAGAGGATGACCGAAATGGTCATCCTCTTTATTATTGCTCATTTGTTTGTGTAGCGGGCTTTAATAAAAGCCAAGCGATAATTAATGTACATACTGCTAATACGAAAGTGCTCATATAAATGACGTGTACACTTGCTGCTAATGCGGATTGTGATTCAGTTGCTACACTTGCTGTAGCCCCGCCGTGTCCGCCAGATACAAGATCAAGGTTTTTAATGCCACGTGCGTGAATCATCGTATTGAAGATTGTTCCAAAGATTGCAGCACCTAACGTTTGACTAAATGTGTTAATAAATGTGTTTAAACCAACGGCTGTTCCGCGTGTATGAGCTGGTACAGCTGCTTGAATTGTTACCATGTAAATCGGTGTCACAAGCCCCATTCCTAAGCCAAATAATCCGACTGCTACATAAATAAGGAACGATGGTGAATGTGTTGATAATGTAAATAATAAGAACGTAGCGACTGATAAAATGCTAGCTCCAAGTAAAATGATTTGTTTCGTTTTTAATTTGCCTACTAAGTTACCAGAGAAGATAGCACCAAATGTCCACATAACAGGAATTGGCATTAAAATAAGTCCGGCTTCCGTTGCATTTTTTCCTAATACACCTTGGCTCCAAATTGGAAGGTACATTGTAATACTAATAATCATTGCGCCAGCAATAAGCGTTAATATGTTTATTGTAGATAATGTACGGTTAGAGAAAAGTGCTAGCGGAATTAATGGTTCCGGAGATTTTTTCTCGATGAATAAGAAAATAATGAATGAAACGACGGCGAAGATTAATAGGCCGATAATTGTTATGTCTCCCCAGTTTTGCTTACTGCTACCTGTTAATAATGCGTATAGTAGAGCGATCGTACTTAATGAGAAGACTGTTGCACCAAGATAGTCGATATGGTGTTTAGCGGGCTTAATAGATTCTTTGTAGTAAATGGCAATCATTAAGCAAGCGATAATGCCGAATGGAACGTTTAAGAAGAAAATATAACGCCAAGATAGGGAGTCAACTAAAAATCCACCTACTAACGGTCCGATAACACCAGATACACCCCAAACGGCACTCATCCAGCCCTGTGCTTTCGCGCGGTCTTTCGCTTCGCTATATAAGTCTCCAATAATTGTCATTGTAATCGGCATAACAGCACCAGCACCGATACCTTGAAGAGCACGGAAGAAAATTAATTGTTCCATCGATGTAACGACTCCGCAAAGTGCAGAACCGACTAAAAAGATTGTAGCTCCGATAAGTAAAACTTTTTTACGGCCAAACAAATCAGCAAGCTTTCCGTATATTGGAGTCGAAACAGCTGTTGCAAGCATATAAATTGCATATACCCAACTAACAAGTTCGACGCCTGACAAATCACTCGTTATACGAGGGATTGCTGTACTAACAATCGTTCCTTCTACTGCAGAAAGAAACGTCATTAGCATTAAAGACATCATGACTTTTTTTCTCATACGTTTTCCCCTTACCCTTTTTCAAATATTCAACAATATAAAATATAAAGGTACTAAGGTATATAAAGCAACAAAAAAGCAATGGGAAGTTAAGGGGAGGGGATGTTTGTCGTTTTTTGTCGGTAAGTCGATATATTTGAAAAATCGCCTATATAAGTAGTAGAATCGCTGATATATTTACAGAATCGCCGATATAATTTCATGTACTTATAAAAAAAGAAACAGGAATCCCTGTTTCTCGGTTTAATATTGCATTTTCGCGTTTTCTCCAGCTGTTGTTCCGGCAATTCTACCAGTAACAAGAGCAGATGTAATATTATAGCCACCAGTATAACCGTGAATATCAAGAACTTCCCCACAGAAATATAAGCCGTTCGTGAATTTAGAAGACATTTCTTTCGGATTAATTTCTTTAACGGATACACCGCCGCCAGTCACGAATGCTTTTTCAATTGACTGCGTACCATTTACATTCACAGTAAATTCTTTAAAGTCTTTCACAAGTGCACGAATCTTTTCGTGAGAAACTTGTCCAGCTTGTTCGCTGCCATCAATTTCATTTTTTTCTAATAAGAATAGGAAGTAACGCTCAGGTACATAACCTTTTAACACGTTTTTAATTCCTTTTTTCGGATCTTCTTTCATTTGTTTCAGCATGCGTTGGAATAGTTGTTCACTATTTTCGTCTGGCAATGCATCGATACTCATTTGAATGGTATTTGTTTTGAACTTTTTCAGTGCTTTCACGACGAATTGACTACAGCGAAGTGCAGCAGGACCAGATAGGCCGAAATGAGTGAAGAGCATGTCCATTTTGTGAGAAATAATAGTTTTTCCTTTTGGGTTTAATACGCTTAAGTTTACATCGCGTAAAGCTAGACCTTGTAAGGAGCGATCACGAATAAATGGTTCGTTTGAAAGGATTGGTACTTCTGTTGGGAATAATTCTGTAATTGTATGCCCGGCTTTTTTAGCCCAAGCATATCCGTCTCCAGTAGATCCAGTTTGAGGAACAGATTTTCCACCAACAGCGATAACGACGTGATTTGTTTCTAACACTTCGCCAGTTTGTAGTACAACTGCTTTCGTTTGACCATTCTCATATTCAATCGTTTCAACGGGTGTATTCGTACGGATTTTTACACCTAAGTCTTTTAATCGTGTTAAAAGTGCGTCTACTACCGATTGTGCTTTATTTGATACAGGGAACATGCGACCATGATCTTCTTCTTTCAGTTTTACACCGAGATTTTCGAAGAATGTAATAATATCTTCATTATTGAAAATAGAAAAAGCGCTGTATAAGAAGCGGCCATTTCCTGGTATATGTTTAACGATCTCATCAAGTGGTAGACGGTTCGTTACGTTACAACGGCCGCCACCTGAAATTGCAAGTTTACGCCCTAGTTTATTTCCTTTATCAAGAAGTAAGACGCTTGCGCCTTCTTCTGCAGCACCGATTGCAGCCATTAGCCCAGAAGGACCGCCGCCGATGACAATAACATCATAATGCATAATATATCGACCTCATTTTCTACATTTCCTGCCTAAAAGAATAGCATGTTTTCCCTTAAAAGAAAAATAGAGTGAAGTACTGCTTAATGAGAGAATTGTGGTACAATACAAAAGTTAGAGTTCAGTACTATCCTGCCATTTGTAGGTGATAAGACTAAAACCTCAAGATTTAGGAGAAGTAAATAGGGAGTTTGTTAGCCTGTAAATGCTCGAATGGTTCAACTAATAAGGAGTAGGAGAGAAGTCTCCAACTAATTATAGTTTCACTTTATGTAGATGTAGGAGGATTTTTGTATGTCCGATTCGAAATTTCTGCGCGGAACGCTTATTGTTACGCTAGGGACATTTTTAGTAAAGTTCTTAGGCATGATTTACGTCTTTCCGTTTCATGCATTAGTAGGAACAGAAGGCGGAACGCTCTATACATATGGATACATTCCATATACGATCTTTTTAAGTATCGCAACGGCAGGTGTGCCACTTGCTGTTTCAAAATTTGTTTCCAAATATAATGCGCTTGGCGATTATAAAACGAGCCGGAGAATGTTCCGCTCGGGAATGGTTATGATGATAGTAACAGGAGTTCTTTCGTTCCTAGTACTGTACATGACGGCGCCATTGTTTGCAGAAGCGATGCTTGGTAAACAAAGTATACACAATAATGTAGGAGAAGTTACGACGATCATTCGTCTTGTAAGTTTCGCACTTATTGTTGTACCAGCAGCGAGTTTAATTCGTGGTTATTTCCAAGGTCACCAGTCTATGGGACCAACTACCGTTTCACAAATTATTGAACAAATTATTCGTATCGTCTTTTTATTAGCAGGTAGTTTTATCGTTATTAAAGTACTTGGCGGTACAGTTGCAACAGCAGTTGGAGTAGCGACATTTGCTGCGTTCGTTTCAGCGGTTGGAGCACTCGGAGTGTTAATTTGGTACTGGTTAAAACGTAAAAAATATTTGGATCAATATTTAATTGAACAAACTGTACCAGAGTCAACAGTAAGCACCGTTCAATTGTTTAAAGAATTATTTGCATATGCGATTCCTTACGTTGTAATTGGGTTAACAATTCCTTTATATCAACAAATTGATACATTGACATTTAACTCAATTATGCAGGCGATTGGTCAAGGTGATATCGCAGAGCGAGCCCTCGGTATTTTCACAATGTGGACGCATAAGTTAATTATGATTCCTGTATCACTTGCGACAGCGTTTAGTTTAACGCTTGTACCAGCAATTACAAAATCATTTACTGAAAAACAATACCGCTATTTGAAATTACAAATTACACAAACATTCCAGGCGAATATGTTTTTAACATTGCCAGCAGTTGTCGGTATTTCTTCACTGGCATATCCAATTTATACTGCGTTTTACGATTCAGATCCACTAGGTGGACAAGTATTAATGTGGTATGCACCAGTTGCGTTGTTATTCGCTTTATTTACAGTAACAGCGGCAATCCTGCAAGGTATTAACCAGCAGAAGCATGCGATTATTGCGCTTATAATGGGCGTTATTTTGAAATTTGTATGTAACGTAATCTTTATTCGTTATTTCGGTACAGTAGGAGCAATTCTAGCGACAGCAGTTGGTTTCTTAGCTTCTGTTTGGTACACAAATCAACAAATTAAAAAATACGCACACTATTCATTCGGTGTTGTATATAAAAGAACATTCCAAATTGCAGTACTGACACTTATAATGGTCGTTACTGTAAAACTATCACAATGGATTCTATCCTTCATGATTTCGCCTGATGGCCGTATTGGTGCTCTTATAACAGTTGCGATTTGTGCAGGTATTGGCGGTTTTGTTTATGGATTGTTAGCAATTCGCACAGGAGTACTTGAAAGAGTATTTGGCGGAGAAGCATTAGATAAAATTCAACGTAAACTTGGTAGTAGATTTAAAATAAAGTTGAAATCAAGAGGGGCGTAATTACGTCCCCTTTTCTATGATAAATAAAGAAGGTGAAAAACGTGAGATTAGATAAATTATTAGCGAATATGGGATATGGAAGTAGAAAAGAAGTAAAGAAATTATTGAAAGATGGCGTTGTGAAAATTGATGGAACGCCAGTAAAAGATGCGAAAGTTCATGTAAATGTAGAAGAGCAAGAAGTTATGATTCACGGTGAAGTTGTGGAATACAAAGAGTTTGTTTACTTAATGATGCATAAACCACAAGGTGTTATTTCAGCGACGGAAGATGATAATCATGAAACAGTAATAGATTTATTAGAATTAGAAGATGCTATCTTTGATCCGTTCCCAGTTGGACGACTTGATATCGATACGGAAGGTTTCTTATTGATAACAAATGATGGGAAGTTATCGCATCAATTATTATCTCCGAAAAAGCATGTGCCGAAAAAATATTATGCACACGTTGCAGGAGTAGTAACAGAAGAGGATGTAAAAGAGTTTGCTAAAGGTGTTATTTTAGACGATGGCTATGAAACAAAGCCAGGTGCACTTACAATATTGAAAAGCGATGATATTTCTGAAATTGAGCTTGTGATTACGGAAGGGAAATTCCATCAAGTGAAGCGTATGTTTGAAGCGGTAGGGAAAAAAGTAGTCTACCTAAAGAGAACAGAGATGGGTCCGTTAGTATTAGATGAGGAACTAGAACTTGGACAATACCGAGAGCTAACAGATGAAGAAGTAGAAATGTTAAAAACATATCAAGTAGATACTGAAAAGTAGTACCTTTATAGGCGCAGAAAAGACCCCTTTCTAATTATTAGAAAGGGGTATGTATTTATTTACCATACAATTATTTTTCGTTATGAGGTCATTCTCACTTTCTTTCCTGTTGTTGTCCACTTACCGCGGCAAGGGCTATACACGAGTTCATTAAACTGCAACACATTTAGATCACGTTGTATCGTTCGCGGTGTGATCCCGAACTCATCTACAAGGTCTTTCGTCGTTACCGTTCCGTTTTCATTGATGTACATATAAATTGATTTAATGCGTGTTAGCATACGAGTAGTTGTAGGTTTCAAGAGAAAACCACTCCTCTACTAGTTTTTTTGACCCCATTCAGGAAAGAAGGTCGTTACTACCATTGTACTCTACATGATAAAATTCATGCTTTAATCTACTTAAATTTTACAGAAATTTAACAAATATTCATATAGAAAAATATTGGTAGTTGACATTGTATATATGGTCAGTCAACTAACACATAAAATTCTACGTAAAACGCCAAATTCCTGCAAATTTTTTTAGAAAAATAAAAGAAAAACTAATGAGAAATATCTGAAATATTACAATTATTCGGTATTTGATTTTCGTGTATGGCATAAGAGATTTCGGTTTGTTATGATGAAAGAAACAATATAGTGAAGGATGGATGCGTGATGTCAGCAATTAATTGGACAGAAGAAGTTGCAAAACGAAAAGATGATTTAATTCGTGATACACAACAATTTTTACAAATTAAAAGTGTATGGGAAGAAGAGTCAGCGAAAGAGGGCGCACCATTCGGTGAAGGTGTAGAAAAAGCTTTATCTTTCATGTTACATAAAGGAGAAAATGAAGGTTTTACTTCTAAAAATTTAGAAGGATATGCAGGTCATCTTGAAATGGGACAAGGAGAAGAGTTAGTAGGTATTCTTTGTCACGTTGACGTTGTACCAGAAGGAGATGGCTGGACAACTCCTGCATATAGTGCAGATATTCGCGACGGAAAGATTTTTGCGCGTGGTGCAATTGACGATAAAGGTCCAACGATGGCAGCATATTATGCGATGAAAATTGTGAAAGAATTAGACTTACCTCTTTCAAAACGTGTTCGTATGATTATAGGAACAGATGAGGAAAGCAATTGGAAATGTGTAGATCACTACTTTAAAAATGAAGAAATGCCAACGATTGGTTTTGCACCAGATGCAGACTTTCCAATTATTAATGCAGAAAAAGGAATTTCTGATATACAAGTTGTGCAAAATGGTAGTGAAGAGAAAAAAGGTACATATGAACTTGTTTCATTTGATTCAGGGCGCCGTTTAAATATGGTCCCTGATTTTGCAGAAGCGGTTATTACAGGAGAAGATGTAAATGCACTTACAGTAGCATATGAAGAGTATTTACAAACTGCTAAAAAAATAGGGAAATCGACTATAGAAGGAAATACAGTGAAGTTGCAAATAGAAGGAATTTCAGCGCACGGATCTACTCCTGAAAAAGGAGAAAATGCAGGTTTATTATTAGCAAACTTCTTAACTACAGTTTCACTTGATGGAAAAGCAACTGCATTTGTGACATTTTCAACAGAAACATTTACTGGTGATATTTTTGGTGAAAAAGCTACTATTGCTTATAAAGATGAAATTAGCGGTCCGTTAACAGTGAATGTCGGTCGCATTTCTTATACGAAAGAAAACGGTGGTAACTTAGGGCTAAACGTACGTTACCCAGTTACAACTAACTTTGAAGAAACAATTGTGAAGTTGAAAGAATATGTTGGTACGCATGGTTTTGAAGTGGCTGACTATTCTAATTCTCGCCCACATCACGTCGATAAAAATCACGTATTAATCCGTACGTTACAACGTGTGTATGAAGAACAAACGGGTGAAAAACCAGAACTATTAGCAATCGGCGGCGGTACTTATGCTCGTTCATTAAAAGCTGGTGTGGCATTTGGCCCGCTGTTCCCTGGAAAAGAAGAACTTGCGCATCAAAAAGATGAGTATATCGAAATTGAAGACTTATTAAAAGCAACAGCAATTTACGCGCAAGCAATTCATGAATTAGCGAAGTAATGGATATATAAATAATGTCCGCTCTCTATTTTGGAGAGCGGCTTCTTTTTACCTGAATGAGATAAGAAAGAAAAGCAACAATAGAAAGAAGGAGAAGATGTACATGGAACTGCATTATTTTGTCGCAATTACGTTACCGAATCATATAAAAGAAATGCTGTCTAACTATAAAGAGGACATGCAAGAGGAATTGCAATTTCGTTCATGGGTACATAAAGAAGACTATCATATTACCCTTTCATTTTTAGGGAGTGCAACGGAGGAACAGTTAGAGGGAATAAAGAATGGATTACAAACAATTGCAGAAACAAAAGAACTATCGTTCACGTTACAAGGTTTTTCAACGTTTGGTAGGGAAGATCAGCCCCGTATTTTTTGGGCGAAGGTAAGTGAAAATCACGATTTGTTTCAGTTGCAAAAGCAAATACATGCCATTTGTGAAGAAAATGGATTTTCTCTAGAAACACGCCCGTATCACCCGCATATTACCGTTGCTCGTAAATGGATAGGAGAAGAAAAGTTCGATTTAGAACTTATAAAAGAAGTGCCTAAAATATCATTTCAAGCAGATACAATTACTTTATACGAATCCCACGTGAAAGAAACCCCGAAGTATAAATCGATTGCTGAAATAAAATTACAAAAATAGAATGTTGAAAACGTTTTTTATGCAGGTGAATATACTATAGAGAAGAATGGAGTTACTGTATAGAGTCTTGTTGATAAGAAAAGTCTTATCATTTGCAGCTCATTTTATCTCGCCTAATTGGTGAAGGCTAATAATAAGTGAGGATCGAAAAGTTTTCTCGCTCATTAAAGTTTCACTTTATTTTAACTTTGAGAATGATGGTGATTTTTTTATGTTGAAAGTAAAACGTCCATTTGATGCCTATTTAGATGAAATGAATAAAATTACAATTTTGCTCCCACATGCGTATGGAACAAGTCGGACATTTCGTTTGCAAGAAGGAAGTAATGTGAAAGATTTACCGATTGCTCATACTATTGCGCTTCCAGATGCAACGAAGTATGAGTGCTTTATAGAAGAGCCGCTAGATGTGGGGAAGTATTATACAGTACGAGATGAACGGAATGAAGAAACTGATTTACAAATAGGTGCTGTTATTCGAACGACAATTTTCGATGAAAAGTATTATTACGAAGGTACAGATTTAGGTGCTGTGTATCAAAAAGAAGAAACGACATTTAAAGTATGGGCCCCAACTGCAAGGCTTGCGAAAGTAAGAATTTATAAGAGTGATAAAGAATATATCGATCATGAAATGTACAGGGGAGAAAACGGAGTTTGGATTCAAACATTACAAGGTGATTTAGACGGAGCACGCTATACATTTCTTGTTTGTATTAATTTAATATGGAACGAAGCTGTGGATCCTTATGCAAAGTCGGTGACGGTAAACGGAAAACACGGTGTTGTTATCGATTTAGAAAAAACGAATGTAACAAGACGAGAGGGATTACCAACATTACAATCAATGACAGATGCCATATTGTATGAACTGCATATTCGTGATGCGACTATACATCAAAATAGTGGAGTAATTCAAAAGGGAACATATAAAGGATTGATGGAGGATGGAACAACAGGACGGAACGGGGCGTTAACAGGGTTGTCTCATATAAAAGATTTAGGTGTTACACATGTTGAACTATTACCTTTATATTGTTTCGGTGGTGTAGATGAGGCGAATCCTTCATCCGCCTATAATTGGGGATATAATCCATTATATTACAATGCACCAACAGGATTTTATGCTACAAACCCCTCTGATCCGTATAACAGGATAGTTGAGTGTAAACAACTAATCGAAACATTTCATGAACAAGGTATTAGGGTGATTATAGATGTTGTATATAATCATGTTTATGAAAGAGAGCTATCATCATTTGAGAAGCTTGTTCCAGGATATTATTTTCGTCATGGTGAAGATGGTATGCCTTCTAATGGGACGGGAGTTGGAAATGATATAGCATCTGAACGGAAAATGATGAGGAAATTCATTGTAGAGTCTATTTTATATTGGCTTACTGAATACAATGTCGATGGATTCCGATTCGACTTAATGGGAATTTTAGATGTTGATACAATGAATATGATAGAAAAAGAAGTGCGAAACATAAAACGAGATGCTTTGTTATTAGGGGAAGGATGGGATTTACAAACACCGCTTCCTGCCAAAGAAAAAGCAACGTTAAATAATGCGAAGAAAATGCCACATATCGCGCAGTTTAATGATCAATTTCGTGATGGGATAAAAGGGAGTACATTTCATATAAATAAGCGTGGTTTTGCATTTGGTGGGCATGTAGACTGTAACCATTTGCAGTATATTGCAGCAGGAAGTCTTTTAAGTATGAAAGAAACGGGGCTGTTTCTAGAGCCGGCGCAAAGCATTAACTATGTAGAATGTCATGATAATATGACGATGTGGGATAAACTAGTGCGCAGTAATGAAGAATCAGAAGCGATTTTGAAAAAACGTCACCTGTTGGCGAGCGCGATGGTTATTCTTTCACAAGGCATTCCTTTCTTACACGCAGGGCAGGAGTTTTATCGTACGAAGAAAGGAAATGAAAATAGTTATAATGCAAATGATGAGATCAATCAATTAGATTGGGATCAAAAAGAGAAAGAGATAGAGACCGTTAACTATATAAAAGGTTTAATTGCGATTCGTAAAGAGCATGGGGCATTCCGATTACAAAACGCAGACCTTATAAAAAAACATATGACTTTTTTACAAACATCTACAGAAGTACTTGCATATCATCTAGAGCATGCAGAATCGTTTGGGCCGTGGAAAGAGATTGTCGTCTTATTTAATAGCTGTTTAGAAGCCAAAACTGTGCAGCTTCCGAAAGAAGCAACGTGGCATGTGTTAGTAAACGAAAACGAAGCGAAAATAGAGCCAATTTCTTCATTTAGAGGAAAGGAACTTAAGCTGGCTCCAATTAGCACGTATATATTGACGATAATGTGACAAATCGCTACTTGACGATGAGAATGTAATAAATGTAGAATTGACAAAGGTGACGATTTTGATAAGTTGTCATTCTATGACAGGTTTTGTAAAATAAAATAGAGGATTTTTGGCTTAGGCTAATTTTTCTTTTCATTTACAGTAAAATATATGAATCCACAACATATGTAGAAATGTTGCGGTTTTTCTTTTCATAACTATAAAAGATAAGGATTTGTTAACGGGTAATGAATATGGAATGGTTGGAACAATTATTAGGAAAAGAGTGGAGTCTTGTACCGGCTGGTGGAGTAACGGGCGATGCATATATTGCGCAAAACGGACAACAGAAGTTATTTTTAAAGCGGAATACATCGCCCTTTTTAGCGGTATTGTCAGCAGAAGGAATTGTTCCAAAATTACTTTGGACAAGAAGGGTAACGAATGGTGATGTAATTTCTGCTCAAAAATGGCTTCCGGGACAGAAGCTAGAGCCAGAGGATATGAAACTAGAACGTGTTGCGAAACTTTTGAAGAAAATACACTCCTCTAAAGCGCTTGTACAGATGATTCAAAGACTTGGGAAGCAGCCGCTTCACGCACAAGAGTTATTACAACAGCTGCAACTCGTTTTAAGAGGAGATATAAGGGATGATGAAACAATTCAGCAAGGCCTTCAATATTTAATGGATTCATTAAAAGCTATTGAATACAATGAATTCGTTGTATGCCATTGTGATGTAAACCATAACAACTGGCTATTGTCAGATGAAGATGAGTTGTTTTTAATTGATTGGGATGGAGCTGTAATTGCTGACCCAGCTCTAGACCTCGGTATGTTATTATATTGGTACATTCCGCGCCAGGAGTGGAGTGAGTGGCTCGGTTATTATGATATTGAAATGGATGAATCGCTGCTTAGGCGTATGAGATGGTATGTGATAGCACAAACGATTTTGTCTATTCAATGGCACACAACAAAAAAGCAGCAAGCAGAAGCTGAATATTGGCATCAATATTTACAGCAACTACTTGCTTCAGAATAATACTTAAGAAAAATTGTCCATTCCAGCAATCCACTGAGTAAGTTGTTCTTGATTATTGGAAATATGGTTGTCCAAATTAGAGGAAGATTTACCCGATTGACTATAAGAATATACATCGTTTAGCATTGCTTTAGCGTCACTACTTATATTATCGTTTGCGAGTAACGATTGAATGAGGCGCTCTAATTGCTCGCATTCTGAAACTGTCCCGCAACAATCACTTTGGTGGTTGACTAAAATATCTTTCAGCACTTCTAATTGATGTTGTTGATTAATTGGCATGAACGGATCATCCTTTCGATTGTTTTTCTCTTCAAATGTAAGAGAAAAAGCTGTTTCGTCATGGAATGTTTAATGCTGTATGTAGTTTTTATCAAAATGGTACATCTTATACTTGAAAGAAACGGACCGAGTGCTCGTACGTACTTGGTTTTTTGTTTGGTAGATTGATTAAAAAAGAAAGAAGGAATTATTCCTTTAAAATAGCTATGTAAAGAGAGGGAAACATCTATGCGTTTAAGACATAAACCGTATGCAATGGATCGAATTAATGAATATTCACATATCGTAATCGGAAACCCAGAGGAGCGCGCTGGTAGCTGGAAAGAAGTATTTGGAAACGAACAACCAATTCACATTGAAGTAGGTACAGGTCGTGGCCGCTTCATGTATGATATGGCAAAAGCGAATCCACATATTAATTATATTGGAATTGAAAAATTCACAAGTGTTGTTGTAGATGCACTTGATAAATTAATTGAAGAAGAATTACCAAACTTAAAGTTAATTAATAAAGATGCTGAAGATTTAACAGTTTTCTTTGCGAAAGGTGAAATTGATCGCGTTTATTTAAACTTCTCAGATCCATGGCCAAAGAAACGTCATACGAAACGTCGTTTAACGTATAAAACATTTTTACGTAATTACGAAGAAGTATTAGTAGAAGGCGGAGAAATTCATTTCAAAACAGATAACCAAGGTCTATTTGAATATTCTCTTATGAGTATGGCTGAGTATGGTATGTTACTAACGTACTTAAGCTTAGATCTTCATAACAGCGACTTTGAAGGTAACATCATGACTGAATACGAAGAGAAATTCTCTAGTAAAGGTCATCGTATTTACCGAGTTGAAGCAAAATATCGTACAGAGCCTATGCAGTAATGCATAGGTTTTTTTACAGCTAAAATAATCAGAATTTTATGTTAAGATTAATTGAAAGGGGGATGTGTAATGGAACAGTTACAAATTGGAGATATAAAAGTAACGTGGTTAAAAGGCGGGAATACACATTTAGATGGAGGAGCAATGTTTGGTGTTGTGCCGAAAGTACTTTGGTCACGTAAATATAAACATAATGACACAAATCATATTTATTTACGAACAGATCCGTTACTTTTGCAAACGAAAGACGGAAATATGCTCATTGATTCCGGGATAGGAAACGGTAAGTTGAATGAGAAGATGAAACGAAATCAAGGTGTAACAGAAGAATCATCGGTTTATGAATCATTAGAAAAATTAGGATTAAAGCCTGAAGATATCGACTACGTCTTGATGACACATCTTCATTTTGATCATGCATCTGGTCTAACAAAATGGGAAGATGATCACCTTGTACCAGCATTTCCAAATGCGAAAGTTTACGTAAGTGAAACAGAATGGAATGAAATGAGGAATCCAAACATTAGATCACGTAATACATATTGGAAGGAAAATTGGGAGCCAATTGTAGATCAAGTTGTTACGTTCCAGCAAGAAATAGAAATTACAGATGAAATCAAGATGGCGCATACGGGTGGTCATAGTGATGGACATGCAGTTATTGCTTTGGAGAGTCAAGGGGAAACGATGCTACACTTAGCAGACCTATTGCCGACGCACGCGCATCAAAATGTATTATGGGTAATGGCATACGATGATTATCCGATGACATCAATTGAAAATAAGCAAAAGTGGATGAAGTATGGTGCTGAAAAAGAGGCGTGGTTTACGTTTTATCATGACGCATATTATCGCGCTGTGAAGTGGAATGAGGAAGGCCATATTGTAGAAAAGATAGAGAGAAAAACGAGTATAGAAGCATAGAAAGAGGAGGTTGTTCCATCATATTTATTGGAGCAGCTTCTTTTTTATTGTCGGGTTTTGTCGGTAAGTCGATATAATTGGGAAATCGCCGATATAATTTGAGTTGCGCCGATATAATTGAGGAATCGCTGATATAAAACGAGTTGCGCCGATATATTCGAAAAATCGCTGATATAATTTTAATCAATAGCCGCAATTTCAAAAAAATAAGAGGTTCACCTAATGGGAACCCTCCTTTTTATGCTGCTATAACCTCTAAAACAGTACCTGTTTTAGCATCAACTAAAAATTCAAATCGTTCTTGTATATCATCTAACATTGTTGTAAGACCGCCGCGATAAACTTCATATGCGACATCATATTTTTCAAATGTCTCTGGAACCATATGTACCCAAGAGCCAGTAATTTCACCTTTATGACTTAATGCTTGTTTGACCATTTTCAATGCTTTTTCTGAAGAAATATGGGATTGTTCTTGTACTTTGTTTGCAACGAGATAACCAGCTGCGAACCCAACGCCAAGACCTGCTACTAAACCTTTCCAGCTCATATATTCACCTCAATTCTATAAAATAAAAATAGTGTACCGATAATAATTATAAAGCAAATACAGCTAAAAAAGAAGAAACTAGAAACATTTCGAAAATTTCGTTACAATAAAAGAGGTATTCTACTAAGGTTTGAAAGAAGGGGACTTCGTGAATAAAGAGACATTACAATTATTTCGTACGTTAACAGAATTACAAGGTGCATCAGGTTTTGAACATGATGTACGCCGTTTTATGAAACAAGAATTAAGCAAATATGCGGATGAAATTGTACAAGACGGTTTAGGGAGCGTATTTGGTCTGAAAAAAGGGGACGAAACTGGCCCGCGTGTTCTTGTAGCAGGTCATATGGATGAAGTAGGTTTCATGATTACGCAAATTACGAAAAACGGAATGCTTCGTTTTCAAACGTTAGGCGGATGGTGGAGTCAAGTTCTATTAGCACAGCGTGTACAAGTTATGACGAAGAATGGTCCTGTTATTGGGGTTGTTGGTTCTATTCCTCCTCATTTATTAAGTGACGCGCAACGTGCAAAACCGATGGATATAAAAAATATGTTAATTGATATAGGTGCAGATAGTTATGAAGATGCGATTGAAATTGGTGTAAAACCAGGACAACAAATCGTGCCGATTTGCCCATTCACGCCGATGGCAAACGAAAAGAAAATTATGGCGAAAGCTTGGGACAACCGTTACGGATGTGGCCTTGCAATCGAATTGTTAAAAGAATTAAAAGATGAAACATTACCAAACACATTATACTCTGGTGCTACTGTACAAGAAGAAGTAGGTCTCCGCGGAGCACAAACAGCTGCCAATATGATTCAACCAGACATTTTTTATGCGCTTGATGCAAGTCCAGCAAACGATGCATCTGGTGACAAAACGCAGTTCGGTCAATTAGGAAAAGGTGCTCTTCTTCGTATTTATGATCGCACGATGGTAACACATAGAGGAATGCGCGAATTCATTTTAGATACAGCAGAAACAAACAACATTCCGTACCAATACTTTATTTCACAAGGTGGTACAGATGCGGGCCGTGTACATACAAGTAACTCTGGTATCCCATCAGCAGTAATTGGTGTTTGTGCACGCTACATCCATACACATGCTTCAATTTTACATGTTGATGATTATGCAGCGGCGAAAGAATTAATTACGAAGCTTGTAAGAACAACAGATAAAACGACGTTAGAGACAATTAAGAATAACGCGTAGAGAGAAGGGCTGAAGAGCCTTTCTTTTTTTGGCTTGAATAGATGACCCATCCATGTGTGGGAGCGGTCAGTGCCTAATTGGTGCTCGCATGATGTATTAAGACCCTGGATAGGAAAAGAGAGGAAGGCTGTTTTTGTGTTCGAGGACGGTAATGGTGAGGAAATCCACCTTCTTTTTTAGGTTGAATAGGTGCCACGGTGATGTATGGTAGTGATTGATGTTTAATTTAAGTAGAACGAAATGATGAATTTTTATAGAGGTGAACGAAATGAAAGTAGTAGTAGGGTCAAAGAATAAAACGAAGGTTGGGGCTGTGGAGAAGGTTTGGAAAGATGCTGAAATTACATCTCTTTCTGTTCCATCAGGAGTATCAGCTCAGCCTTTCTCAGATGAAGAGACGATGGAAGGAGCGATTAATAGAGCGAAGCGAGCGCTAGAGGAAGGAGAAGCTCCAATTGGTATTGGGCTAGAAGGCGGTGTAATGAAAACGGAGCACGGTTTATTTATGTGTAACTGGGGCGCGCTAGCAACAAGTGATGGGAAAGTATTTGTGGCCGGAGGAGCGCGTATTACGTTACCAGACGATTTTTTAGCACCTCTTGAAGATGGTAAAGAATTAAGCGAAGTGATGGAAGAGTTTGTGCAGCGAAAAGATATTCGTAGTCACGAAGGTGCGATCGGTATTTTTACAGATGATTATGTCGACCGCACGGAATTATTTGTACACGTTGTTAAGTTGTTAGTTGGGCAATATAAGTATGACAAAAAGCAAGCATAAACCTTGCACCGTGCGCGATGTATGGTAGTATAAAAGAAAGATTATAACATGAAAAATGCACTCGTTAGAGGAGGAAATATAGATGAAGTCATTAGAAAGCATGGAGCAATTCCAAGATTTAAAAAATGAAGAGAATGTAGTCTTTATGTTCTCAGCAGAATGGTGCCCAGACTGCCGCTTTGTAGACCCATTTATGCCAGAAGTAGAAGAGAAATATAGTGATTTCTCATTTTACTATGTAGATCGCGATGAGTTTATTGATCTATGTGTAAAATTAGACGTATTTGGCATTCCGAGCTTTGTAGCGTACAATAAAGGTGAAGAAACTGGTCGCTATGTAAACAAAGATCGTAAAACACAAGAACAAATCGAAGAGTTTATTGAAGGTTTAAAATAAGGCAATTTGCCAATTGAATTGTAAAACAACCTCTACCTTCGCGGGGGAGGTTATTTTTTTGGAAGGGAGGAAAAAGAGATGAAGATGACAAGTAAAAAGATGAAAGATGAGTTAATAAAGAAATTATCTCGCCCAGAATGGGACTTTCAGTATGATAGTGAGAAAGAAGTTTTACGTATTGAACAAAAAGACTCCAAAAAAGGTATTAACGTATCGCTTCCAGGAGTTGTGGCAAAATGGGAAGTGAACAAAGAAAAGGCAATTGAAGAAGTTGCTTATTACGTACAAGAAGCGCTAATTGCGATGCATAAAGAAGAAAATAGCGGAGCGAAAATTTTACCTGTTATTCGCTCTACTTCTTTCCCGAAACAAGCAGAAGAAGGAAATCCGTTTATTATGACGGATCATACGGCGGAAACACGTATTTACTATGCGTTAGATTCGAATAAAACGTATCGACTAATTGATGAGCGTCTATTACAAAAATTAGAACTTACAGAACAGCAAGTGCGTGAAATGGCATTATTCAACGCACGCTCGTTAGGTTATGAATTTAAACAAGACACAGTAGCGGGTAATACATTCTACTTTTTAAACACAAATGATGGGTATGACGCGACTCGTATTTTAAACGAATCGTTACTACAATCGATGCGTGAAAAGATTTCTGGTGACATGGTTGTTGCTGTTCCTCACCAAGATGTATTAATTATTGCTGATATCGTCAACGAAATCGGTTATGATATTATTGCACAAATGACAATGAAATTTTTTGCCGAAGGGCATGTTCCGATTACATCACTTTCATTCGTATATGAAGATGGAGAATTTGAACCAATCTTTATTTTAGCGAAAAATCGGAAGAAGACAGATGGAAAAGAGAAAGGATGAACGAAGTGAACGTTTTTTACAACCTTGAAGGAATTGGTGACACTTTAATTGTTGCCTTACAAGATATTACTTTAGAGAACCGTACTTTTGATCGCAAAGGAGATGTTGCACGCGTATACGATCGTGAAAGCAACGAGACAGCAGGATTCAACATCTTTAATGCATCTTCTTACTTAGAAGTAAAAGAAACAGGAAACCTTACATTAACGAAAGAGCTTGTAGAGAAAATCAACGAAATTTTAGCGAAGAATGGCTTTGAAGAAACAGTAGAAGCAGATCTTTCTCCGAAATTTGTTGTAGGCTATGTAGCTGAAAAAGAAAAGCATCCAAATGCTGATAAGCTAAACATCTGTAAAGTAGAAATCGGTACAGAAACATTACAAATCGTATGTGGCGCACCAAACGTTGATGCAGGACAAAAAGTTGTCGTTGCAAAAATTGGTGCTGTAATGCCAAGCGGTATGTTAATTAAACCAGCAGAACTTCGCGGTGTTCCTTCTTCTGGAATGATCTGCTCTGCACGTGAATTAGAGCTTCCAGATGCTCCACAAGAAAAAGGTATTCTTGTATTAGAAGATAGCTTTGAAGTTGGACAAGAGTTTAAATTTTAATTGATATAAGAAAAGAGAGGTTGTCCTTTTGGACAACCTCTCTTTTTTTGCGTTCTTTGTCGGTAAATCGAAATTCGTGTTGAATCGTTGATATATTGAGAGTTGTGATAGATATATTTAAAAAAATCGTTAATATGATAAGGATGTCACCTTTTTTCTTAAAATCTATATTGTATTTTATAAACAAACTAGTTAAAATTTAGAAAAATATAAGGGGATAGACGTATGAAACAACAACTAAAAATCGCAGAACTTCTAAAACGAATTGAAACTTCAAAACAGCAAGATGTTGAGCTAGGTACTTATGAAATATATGTGTTTAGTGAAAGTGAATTAGAAAAAGGACAAATCGGTTATCGATATGATAAACATAAAAATTCATTAATAAGTGAAGAAAACGGAAAGTGGCAAGAAGGATGGATTACAATTGGATATGAAACGGATATGGGCGATCCAGTTTTCGTAAATATAGATGATGACGCTTATCCGGTTTATACTGCAGAACGTGGTACAGAAAAATGGCAGCCAGTTTATATTGGAAATATGGATGAGATTATAGGGCAATTATAAGAAAAACTTTGAATCCGGTGCAAAGTGATGGGAGAGAAGTATGAAGTATATAAAAATAATGAGCATGATTGCATTCATTGGAATATATATGGCCGGTTGTTCACAAGAGCAGCCGAAAAAAGAAACTACATCTTCTATACAAGAGAAAAACAAAGATACCAATGAAGACGCACCGGTAGAAAAGCAGCAAGAACAAGAAAAGAATGAAGAGTCACAAGCAATTCAAACGAATGAGCAAGTAGAACATAAGCAAGAGGAAGTATCATCTGAGGAAAAGAAAGAAGAAACTACGCCAGTGCAGCCAACTGAGCAACCAGTGCAAAATAATGAACAAAAAGTAGAGAGTAATGAAAAACAAGAGAAGTTTCTCGTCGTTATTGATCCAGGGCATCAACAAAAAGCGAATTTAAATTTAGAGCCGATTGGACCAGGGGCAACAACGCAAAAATATAAAGTGACAGACGGTACAACAGGTGTTGTGACGAAAAAGAGAGAGGCTGTACTTGTATTAGAAATGGCTTTTTTATTAAAAGAAAAGCTTGAAGCAAAAGGGATACAAGTATTAATGACGAGAACATCACAAGACGTTGATATAAGTAATAAAGAACGGGCGACATTCGCAAATAATCATAAGGCTAATTTATTTTTACGTCTTCATGCAGATGGTTCTGAAAATCCAAACCAAAGTGGATTTGCTGTATTGACGCCGGCAGAAGGAAGTCCGTATACGAGAGAGATTTATGCGGAAAGTCTTCAAATCTCTCAAATGATTGTAAATAAAATGAGGGAGAACCAGCAAGTAAAAGTAAATGGAATTAAATTTCGGGATGATCTTTCTGGATTTAATTGGGCAAAGGTTCCTGGTGTGTTATTAGAACTTGGGTTTATGTCAAACCATGAAGAAGATAAAAAATTATCTGACCCGCAGTATGTAAATTCTTTATTGCAAAGTGTAACGGATAGTATAGATGTATATCGGAAGAGTAAAGCTTAAGCGCAGTCTTACATGAAAGGCTGCGTTTTTCTATATGAAACACTCGTAAATTAGAATATTGTGGATAAATATGACATGCTTAATTTTACCTGCACTTTTTGCCGAATGCTGATACAATAAAGGATGTTACTATTTAGTAGAAAGAGTGGTAAGCATGTTAGATTGGATGAAAAAGCTGTTTAACAAAGAGGAAGAACAAACAGCGATGAATAAAGAAGTACCAAAGCAAATTGAAAGTCAGCCGAAAATTCCTCGTGTAAACCACTACACTGAAGCAAGAGAAGCACAAATGGCAAGTAGGAATGCAGGTAAATGCCGTTTTCCTTTAGTACCGGATAATGGGTTCGATGAAGAGGATGAAAGCGAAGTAAATCGCTTCGAAGAACAACCTGTTCAAGGAGTAACATATGAAGAACCGACTGCCCAAAGAGGAATAAAGGTGGAAAGAAGCAGACGACCGTATGTGGAAAAGGTAGTTTCTACATATGAAGAGCCGGAAGTGCAATATGAACCGGTGCGGGAGTCTGTCGTTAAAAAGGCATCTGTACCTTCGCAAGAGAGTAACCGTAGACCATTTCGTCCAACAGAAATGATTTCGCCAATTTATGGATATAATCGTCCTTCAGTAGAGAAAAAGAAAGAAAAGCAGGAGGAAGTAAAGGAAAGAGAAGACCTTGAAATATCTGTAGAGGGTAAATCAGTCGTTGATGCATGGTTAGAGAAAAAAGGATATACATTATCTGATTTCTCGGAAGGACAAGCACCAACTTCTTCTAGTCATAGAGCTGCTAACCAGCATGGAGAGCAACAATATGAAGAGAATAAAAAGGAAGAAAAGTCAGTAGTTGATCAATGGCTAGAGAAAAACGGTTATGAAATTGAACGCCAAGTGCCTTTAGTAGAAGAAAAAGAAGTGATTCAAGAAATGAGTACACCGCAGGAAGTTTCAGCGGATGAATTACTTCATAAAACAGTAGCTGAGCAGATGGAAAGTGCTAAGCTAGAAAAAGATGTAGTGGTGTTAAACGAAAACAATCTACAAGAAGAATTAGTAGCTTCTAAAGTAGAGCACGAGGATACAATATTATCAGAAGAAATTAAACGTAATACAGAAATAAAACAACCTACTATTGAAGTAGAAAAGCAAGCTCCAGAAGAATCAGTGATTGTCAAAGCAGAAGAAAAACTTGAAGAAACAATCATTGTGGAAATACCAGAAGAAGTGTCAAAAGTAGAAGTAATTGCAGAAACGGAAGAGTTTGAAGAAGTAGTTATGGAAACAGAGGCACCTGAAGAAGTGGAAGTAATTGCGGAAACAGAAGAGTCAGAAGAAGCTGAAGTAGTTATGGAAACAGAGGCACCTGAAGAAGTGGAAGTAATTACAGAAACAGAAGAGTCAGAAGAAGTGGAAGTAATTACAGAAACAGAAGAGTCAGAAGAAGTGGAAGTAATTACAGAAACAGAAGAGCTAGAAGAAGCTGAAGTAATTGCGGAAACAGAAGAGTCAGAAGAAGCTGAAGTAATTGCGGAAGCAGAAGAGTCAGAAGAAGCTGAAGTAATTACAGAAGCGGAAGAAACAGAAGAAGTAGAAGTAATTGCGGAAGCAGAAGAGTCAGAAGAAGCTGAAGTAATTACAGAAGCAGAAGAGTCAGAAGAAGTGGAAGTAATTGCGGAAACGGAAGAAACAGAGGAAGTGGAAATAATTGCGGAAGCAGAAGAGTCAGAAGAAGTGGAAGTAATTGCGGAAGCAGAAGAGTCAGAAGAAGTAGAAGTGATTGCAGAAATAAACGCGCCTGTAGTAGAGACATTTGTAGCACTTGAGGACATTCAGCAAGAAGATGAAGCAATTGAACAAAAGAATGAATTCATACATGTTGCTGAGGCTGATGAACAAACGAAGAAAGATGTTCAAAGCTTTGCGGATGTTTTAATTGCAGAAGAACAACCAGTTGCAGAGGAAGCACGGATTGCAGAAGAACAGCCAACTGCCGAGGAAACACCGGTCGTAGAAGAACAACCAGTTGTACAAAAAGAAGAACCAAAACGTGAGAAAAAGCGTCATGTACCATTTAATGTTGTTATGTTGAAACAAGATAGAACACGATTAATGGAAAGACATGCAGCTAGAGCAAATGCAATGCAGCCTTCTGCTAATGTACGAGTAGAGAATAAGCCAGTACAACAAGAGGTAGCAGAACCACAAGTGGAAGAACGCCCAGTGCAGCAAGTAGTAGCAGAGCCACAAATGGAAGAACGTCCAGTGCAACAAGAGGTAGCAGAACCACAAGTGGAAGAGCAACCAGTGCAGCAAGTAGTAGCAGAGCCACAAATGGAAGAACAATCAATACAGCAAGTAGTGGTAGAGCAAGTACAAAAGCCAATTTCAAGTACGGAAGTACAAGAGAAAGCATATGTTGTAAATCAAAGAGAGAACGATATGCGAAATGTATTGCATACACCACCGACATATACTGTTCCACCATTAGCGCTGTTGTCGATTCCACAGCAATCAGCGTTAGATAATACAGAATGGTTAGAGGAGCAGAAAGAATTATTAGATACAACGTTTAATAATTTTCACGTTGGAGCACATGTTATTAATGTATCGCAAGGGCCAGCGGTAACTCGTTTTGAAGTACAGCCAGACCCAGGTGTGAAAGTAAATAAAATTACAAACTTAAGTGATGATATTAAGTTAAGTTTAGCTGCGAAAGATATTCGTATTGAAGCGCCGATTCCAGGGAAGAGTGCAATTGGAATTGAAGTTCCAAATAAAGAAAGTAAGCCGGTATTTCTTCGCGAAATTTTAAGAAGTCCTGTATTCACAAAGAGTGAATCACCGCTTACTGTTGCGCTTGGACTTGATATTTCAGGGGATCCAATTGTAACGGATATTCGAAAAATGCCACATGGACTTATTGCGGGTGCAACCGGTTCTGGTAAAAGTGTGTGTATTAACGCCATTTTAACGAGCATTTTATATAAAGCGAAACCACATGAAGTGAAGTTAATGTTAATCGATCCGAAGATGGTTGAGCTTGCACCATACAATTCTGTTCCGCATCTTGTAGCACCTGTTATTACGGATGTAAAAGCAGCAACAGCTGCATTAAAATGGGCAGTTGAGGAAATGGAACGCCGTTATGAATTGTTTGCACACGCAGGTGCTCGTGATTTAACTCGCTACAATACGATTGTAAGTGAGCGAGAAATTCCAGGAGAGACATTACCTTATATCGTTATTGTCATTGACGAGTTAGCCGATTTAATGATGGTAGCACCTGGTGATGTTGAGGAAGCGATTTGTCGTATTGCGCAAAAAGCACGTGCTTGTGGTATTCATTTATTAGTAGCGACGCAGCGTCCATCTGTAGATGTTATTACAGGTTTAATTAAGTCAAACATTCCAACGCGTATTGCGTTTACTGTATCATCTCAAGTTGATTCGCGTACGATTATTGATATTGGGGGCGCGGAGAAATTACTTGGCCGTGGTGATATGTTATTCTTAGGGAACGGTACATCTAAGCCAGTTCGTGTACAAGGTGTATATGTATCGGATGATGAGATTGAAAAAACAGTTGATCATGTGAAAAAGCAAATGAAGCCGAATTACTTATTTAAGCAAGAGGATTTATTAGCGAAAACAGAACAAGCTGAGTCAGAAGACGAATTGTTCCTTGATGCATGTCAATTTGTTGTAGAACAAGGGGGAGCGTCCACATCTTCTGTACAGCGAAAATTCCGCATCGGTTATAATCGCGCGGCACGTCTCATTGAAGAGATGGAATCGCAAGGGATTATTTCTGAAGGTAGAGGAACGAAACCGAGAGATGTCCTTATTTCTGAGGATGAATTTGCCGCTATGCAGGAAACAAATGTATAGTAAAAGGTTTTGCTGTATACTAAGAGAAAATGTTGGATAGTAAAGTAGGGAGTAAAGCGACATGAAAGAAATTGAATTAAAATTAAAAGGTGAAATAAATAGACTAACAAATAAAACATTTAAATTTGACGAACGTGTTGGAGAAGGTTGGTTCTCTGCCGTTTACTTTTTAAAAACTAGAGAAATCATCGAAGAATTTCGCCCGAAAAGTGTTGTAACGATGCAATTTTTCCAAAAGGAAAATGCAGTTCTTTGCGGAACGGATGAAGTAATTGCATTGCTACAAACATTCGCTAAAAATCCTGAGGAACTTGAAATTAACTCTTTAAAAGATGGCGATAAAATTAGTCCATTTGAAACAGTGTTAACAATTCATGGTCCTTATGAAAATTTCGGATTTTTAGAAGGTGTCATTGATGGGATTTTAGCTCGTCGTACATCGGTTGCGACAAACGTATATAACGTTGTCCAAGCTGCGCGTAGCGTAGATAAAGAAAAACCAGTTATTTTCATGGGAGATCGTGACGATCATTATACACAACAAGCTGGTGACGGTTATGCAGCATACATCGGAGGTATGAGCGCACAAGCGACGCATGCGATGAATGAATGGTGGGGCAAAAGTGGTATGGGGACGATGCCTCACGCATTAATTCAAATGTTTAATGGTGATGTTGTAGAAGCTGCAAAAGCATATCATAAGAAATTCCCAGAAGATGAATTAGTTGTATTAATTGATTACAACAATGATGTCATTACAGATGCACTTCGCGTAGCGCGTGAATTTGGATCAACATTAAAAGGTGTACGTGTAGATACGTCCCGCACGATGATTGATCAATACTTCATTCGCCACCCAGAAGTACTTGGAACATTCGATCCACGTGGTGTAAACCCATCGCTTGTATTCGCACTTCGTAAAGCACTTGATGAAGAAGGATTCCAGCATGTAGACATCGTTGTAACTGGTGGATTTGATGAGAAGCGTATTCGTGAATTTGAAGCTCAAAACGTACCTGTTGACATATACGGGGTAGGAAGTAGCTTATTAAAAATGAATATTGGCTTTACTGGTGATAACGTAGAATTAAATGGAAAACCAGAAGCGAAAGCTGGTCGTAAATATCGTCCAAACCCACGTTTAGAGCGTGTTCAATTAGAAAAAAGAGAAGAGATGTAAAAGAGAGAAAAACTGATAGGTGATTGACCCTATCAGTTTTTCTGTTATCATAGTATAGCGGCTTCTTTTTTGCTATAATGGACTTGTTATAGACATATAAAGAAGTACGTACGAGTTTATCCTGATAAGTGAAGGGAAAGAATAACTTCACTACATCAAAAATGTATGATGATTACCAAAATAAGAAAAGATTCATATACTGTCTTATAGATAGGCCGTTGTATTAGTTCGAAATGTTGGAGGTTCTTTAAGATGACAGTTTACCATTTTGTAGGAATTAAAGGAACAGGAATGAGTTCATTAGCGCAAATTCTTCATGATATGAAGCATACTGTTCAAGGGTCTGATTATGAAAAGCGTTTCTTTACACAAACAGCGTTGGAAAAGCGTAGTATCTCGATCCTTCCTTTTGATAAGAATAATGTAGAAGAAGGACAAGTGATTATTGCAGGAAATGCATTTCCTGATACGCATGAAGAAATCGTAGCAGCAAAAGAATTAAACATCCCAGTCCATCGTTACCATCATTTCTTAGGTGACCTGATGAACCAATACACAAGTGTTGCTGTAACTGGTGCACATGGAAAAACATCAACAACTGGTTTGTTAGCCCATGTAATGCAAGGTGCACACCCTACATCTTACCTTATTGGAGATGGAACAGGGCATGGGGTAGAAAATAGTAAGTATTTTGTATTTGAAGCTTGTGAGTATCGTCGTCATTTCTTGTCTTATAATCCAGACTATGCAATTATGACGAATATTGATTTTGATCATCCAGATTATTTTGCAGACATCAATGATGTATTCAGTGCATTCCAAGAGATGGCATTGCAAGTGAAAAAAGGCATTATTGCATGTGGAGATGATGAAGAACTTCAAAAAATTCAAGCGAAAGTACCTGTTATTTTCTATGGATTTGGAGAAGATAATGATTTCCAAGCACGCAACATCCAAAAGAGAACAGATGGCACGATATTCGATGTATTCGTTCGTAACACGTACTATGATACGTTCAAAATTACAGGATACGGCAATCACAGCGTATTAAATGCGTTAGCAGTAATCGCGCTTTGCCATTATGAAAATGTTGATGTAGAAGCAGTTAAGCATCAGCTAACAACTTTTGAAGGCGTAAAACGTCGCTTTAATGAAAAACCGATGGGAGAGCAAGTAATCATCGATGACTACGCACACCATCCGACAGAGATTAATGCAACGATTGAAGCAGCTCGTCAAAAACATCCAGAGCGTGAAATTGTCGCTGTATTCCAGCCACACACATTTTCACGTACAGAAAAGTTCTTAGATGAGTTCGCTGAAAGCTTAAGCAAAGCTGACCAAGTATATTTATGTGATATTTTCGGATCAGCACGTGAAAACAAAGGTGAATTAACAATTGAAGATCTGCAAAAGCGTATTGACGGTGCAGAACTAATTACAGATACAACAACGGATGTATTAAAGAAACATAAAAACGGCGTTCTAATTTTCATGGGCGCAGGTGACATCCAAAAATTCGAAGCAGCCTATGTAAAAGAAGTTCAAGTTGCAGAGAAATAATAGAAAAGACGCATAGCTTGACTGTGCGTCTTTTTTTGTTGTCGTGGTTGTGTATTAATGTTGAAACGTCGATATATATGGAGTTGTGTTCGATATATTTCAAAAATCGTTGATATATTGGTACGCGTTTTGAAATGTAAGTGTTAGAATAATAAGAAAACTAAAAAGGGGACTAAAAAACATGTTCACACTCCGAGTAGATGACGAAATCGAACTACAATTATTAGAAAAACATCATAAAGAGGAATTATATCAATTATTAGATCAAAACCGTAATCATTTACGGAAATGGCTCCCTTGGGTAGATGGGACAAAATCTGCTGATGCTTATGATGAGATTTTTCCGATGTGGTTAAAGAAGTTTGCAGAGGGAGATGGTTTTGAAAGTGGCATACGTTACAAAGGAAAGCTCGTTGGGATGGTAGGTATTCATCCAGTGAGCTGGGGGAAGAAAGCGACGAGTCTTGGGTATTATCTTGCAGAAGATGCTGGCGGGAAAGGTATTATGACGCGTAGCGTAAAGGCTGTACTTCACTATGCATTTGAAAATTTAAAGCTGAATAAAATTGAAATTCGTTGCGGTGTTGGAAATGCGAAGAGTCGCGCAATTCCAGAGCGTTTAGGATTTAAGTTAGATGGTATTTTACGAGATGAAGAATGGCTATATGATCATTTTCATGATATCGCTGTATATAGTTTACTAGCTTCAGAATGGAAAGAGATTCGATGAACGAGAAGATTTGTATTGTTCCATATGAAGGTACGTTTCAAGAGGAAATTGTAGATCTTATCGTTCATATTCAGCAAAAAGAGTATAATGTTCCCATTACGAAAGAAGAGCAACCTGATTTACTTGAAATAGAAACGTTCTATCAAAAGGATCACGGAAACTTTTGGGTAGCAATTTATGATGGTAAAGTAGTTGGAACAGTAGCTTTATTAGATATTGAGAATCATCAAGTAGCGCTAAGAAAAATGTTCGTACAAAAAGAGTTTCGTGGAAAAGAATGGGGCGCATCATATATGTTGCTTCAAACAGCAATTTCATGGGCTGAGGATAAAAAGTTGAAAGATATTTATTTAGGAACAACAGTAAAATTTTTAGCGGCACATCGTTTTTATGAAAAGAATGGTTTTGAAAGTGTGAGTATAGATGAGTTGCCGAAAAACTTTCCGGTGCTACAAGTAGATAAGAAATTTTATAGGTACATTGTGTAAAAGGTCATTTAGAAATGGCCTTTTTCTATGAACCAAAATGGAAATAGTGGTATAATTTGGATTAGGGGGTGTAGGTATGAACTTTCCAATTCAAAGAAGTAAGTCAGTAGTCATTTTCGTTTGTCTTACGTTAGCTTTTATGTGTATATATCCAATTGTCATGCTTTTCACTAATAGAGCGCATTGGATGTCAGCGTTGATTGGGATGGGTTTATGCTTCCTTGTAAATGTACCACTCGTTTGGGAAGTATTTATTAAAAAACATAAAGTAGAAAATGGTGTATTAAAGTACGGCATTTTAAATGACGATATCGTATTGAAAGAGATAAGAATCATTCGTCAAGTTGGGAAATACCTTGAAATTACGACGAATGCATACAAAGTACATATGGTTGCGATGCCGCAAAATATGAATGAATTTTTGGCGCTTATCGAGAAAGAAAATCCACATGTGAAAATAGAAATGGTAGAGAAGAAATAAAAAAAGCTCGGAGAAAATTCCGAGCGTTTTTATTATTATTTTAAGTTCTCTGGGTTTAAAGCTTCTAATTCAGGTACAACGAAGCGTCCGTCTTTACGGATTAGTACGTCGTCGAAGTAAATTTCGCCACCGCCGTATTCAGGGCGCTGGATGCATACTAAATCCCAGTGAATGTTCGAGTTGTTGCCGTTCCATGCATCGTCGTAAGCTTGTCCAGGAGTGAAGTGGAAGCTGCCATCGATTTTTTCATCGAATAGGATGTCTCCCATTGGATGTAAGATGTATGGGTTTACGCCGATTGCGAACTCACCAACGTAGCGTGCGCCTTCGTCTGTATCGAAGATTTTGTTAATGCGCTCTGTATCGTTTGCAGTTGCTTCAACGATTTGACCATTCTCAAACTTAAGTTGTACATTTTCAAATGTATAACCGTTGTAAGGAGATGGTGTGTTGTAAGAAACTGTACCGTTAACAGAATCACGAACTGGTGCAGAGTATACTTCACCGTCTGGAATGTTTAAATGACCTGAGCATTTAATTGCTGGAATGTCTTTAATAGAGAATGTTAAGTCAGTTCCGGGACCAGTTAAACGAACTTTATCTGTTTTATTCATTAATGTAACAAGGCTATCCATCGCCTTATCCATTTTACCGTAGTCTAAGTTACAAACTTCGAAGTAGAAGTCTTCGAAAGCTTCTGTACTCATTTTAGCAAGCTGTGCCATAGAAGCATTTGGGTAGCGAAGAACAACCCAGCGCGTTTTCGGAACGCGAATGTCTCTATGAACTTTTTTACCAACTGTTTGGCCATGAACTTTCATACGCTCACTTGGAACGTCAGCTTGTTCATTAATATTATCGCCAGAGCGAAGGCCGATATAAGCGTCCATGTCTTTCATTACGCTTGCTTCATATGCAGCGATTTGTTCGAAATGTTCTTCAGTAGCACCCATTAATAAAGAGCGATCTACTTGATGATCTTTTAAAGAGACGAATGGGAAACCACCAGCTGCATATGCTTCTTTTACAAGTGCAGTTACAAGTTCTTTTTGTAAGCCAAAGTTTTCAATTAATACTTTTTCACCTTTTTGTAAGCGGATAGAGTAGTTAATTAAATTGTATGCTAACTTTTCAATACGTGGATCTTTCATATGTAAAGCCTCCCTACTAATTATGTATCCTCTCCTATTGTAACCTACTTAGTGGAATTTGTTGAATGATTTATGTTACAGTTAACGAATAAGTATGAAAATTCTAATGATGAGATAGGGATTAGAATGAAACGGAAAATGATTGTATAATAGGGGAAAGTATGAAAAAGATAAAGGAAGTGATGAAATGCAAGTTCTTTTATATGTAAGTGCGGCTATTATCGCGGTTGCTTTCGCAGTATTAGTAGTGTATGTATGCAGAACGTTGTTATCGGTTCAGAAGACGTTAGAAAACGTTGCAAGCACGTTAGAAGGTTTAGAAAAACAAATGCAAGGAATTAGCGTAGAGACAGAGCAATTATTACATAAGACGAATGCGTTAGCTGATGATATTCAACAGAAGTCACAGTCATTAAATAAAGTGGTAGCGGGTGTAGATGGGATTGGAACGACAATCCAATCTTTAAATACGAAGCTTCGTAATGTATCAGACTCTGTAACGGATGAAATTGAAAATAACGCTGATAAAGTAGCGCAAGTTGTACAGTGGAGCAGTGCGGCGATTGAAGTATACAATCATTACCGTGCGTCGAGACAAGAGAAGAAGGTTGAAAAAGAAGAGCGTAAATTAGAAAGAATTGAGAAAAAAGCTGAAAAGAAAGAGAAGCGCTCTAGATTTCGTATGAGAGGTGAATCGTGATGAATATGACAAAACTTGAAACAATTGAAGAGCTTGAAGTCTTAGTAGAAAAGAATGAGCCGTATGTTCTTTTTAAACATAGTACGACATGCCCGATTAGTCACGGTGCATACACAGAATTTCAAGCGTATTGCAGTGAAGAAAGAGCGGTACCAGCGTATTACTTATACGTACAAGACGCGAGAGATGTGTCGAATCGTGTTGCAGAACAGTACAGCATTAAACATGAATCTCCGCAAGTGTTATACATAAAAGATGGGATCGTAGTATGGAATACGTCTCATTGGAACATTAAAAAAGACGCTTTAGAAGAGAATATTAAGTAAAAAGAAGCAAGCTAAAGGTGCTTGCTTCTTTTTTTTGTTTTTGTTGAAATATATTTAATGGTACACTGTTATTAGTTCAAATTAAATAACTAGATTGTTGAAAGTAGGTTTTAAGTAATGAAGAAAATGGCATTATCCTTCGCGGTCGTAAGTTTATTACTGGGAGCTTGTAGTAACGATAGTAATACGATTAGTAAGAAGGATGAAGTTATACAAAAAGATACAAAAGAAAAAAGTATGATTCCGAGAACTGCTGTTTCTAAAGATTATTATAGAACTGTTATTCCTTTAAAAGAACAAAAGGTTATTAATACAGCTAATATAAAAACAAATTCTAAATTAGATTTAGCAGAGTATGAAAATGGTTTAATAAATATTGCAACGCAACAATTTGATACAGAGAGTCACGTACTGCAATTAAATCAGTATATTCCAGAGAAACTAGTTGATGAACTAGTTGCGAAAGTAGAAGCGCCAGTTTTGACGAATATTATAGAACAAGACTATTTTGGAAAACAGAATTCAAATGAATTAAGTTTATCTGGTGTTATGATTGGCTTAGCTATGTCTTCAAGTGTATCGAATGAAGAAGCTATGTCTAAAGGGTCTGAAGTTGCTAAACAACTTATTGAAGCTATTAACAAAAATGATAAGTATAACAAATCTCCAATTACGTTTGCTATCTTTAAGCAAGAAAGTACTAGTTCTTTAAAAAATGGTACGTATATTGCTAGTGCTACTGTTCAAAAGAATGATACGAACCTTGGAAATTGGAGTACAATTGATGAAAAGTCGTATTCATATCCTTCTGATGAATTTACACAAGCACATGGAGAAGATAATACAAAAATAAATAACTTTGCTAAGGAAATAAAAGGTTTTTCTAATGGAGATTTTATTCCAGTCAACGCTAAAGTTTCTTATAAGAAAGATCAAATGGATACATTAAATATGAATATTGTTATTAAATATAACGGTAAAACAGAATTAATGGCTCTTACCCAATTGGCTGCTCAAGGCATGTTAGACAAATTGCCTAAAGATGCGAAAGTACAATTACAGATTAAGTCCGAGAGTAAAATTGAGGCCGTTATTATAAAAGAGAAAAACAGTGATAAACCGTTTGTTTCCTTCTTGTAAAAAAGACAGTATGTAAACTGTCTTTTTTTTATTTTAAATAAAAATATACAATGTTTTTTGATAGTAATTCATTGCTGTATATCGTGTGACAATCGTATATGTATCAGCTATAATAAGTTATCTTAAAAAAGTAATATATAGGAATTTGAAAGAGGTGGCTTTCTTATGGCATCACAACAATTAGGTCGTTTACGTTCTAAAATTGATCAACTTAATTTACAAATATTAGAGTTACTAAACGAAAGAGGTCGTCTCGTACAAGAAGTTGGTAATTTAAAAGAAATACAAGGTGTGAAACGTTTTGATCCTGTACGTGAAAGAAATATGCTGGATTTAATTGCAGAGAATAATAATGGTCCATTTGAAACTTCGACTTTACAACATATTTTCAAACAAATTTTTCAAGCTGGTTTAGAATTACAAGAAGATGATCATCGTAAAGCATTACTTGTTTCTCGTAAGAAAAAAACAGAAGATACAATTGTTGAAATTAATGGTGAAAAAATTGGTGACGGAAATCAGCATTTTATTATGGGACCGTGTGCAGTGGAAAGTTATGAACAAGTACGTCAAGTTGCTGAAGCAATGAAAGAGCAAGGTCTGAAATTAATGCGTGGTGGTGCGTTCAAACCACGTACTTCACCGTATGATTTTCAAGGTCTTGGATTAGAGGGATTACAAATTTTGCGCCAGGTAGCAGATGAATATGATTTGGCTGTTATTAGTGAAATTTTAAATCCGAATGATATTGAGATGTCATTAGATTACGTTGATGTTATTCAAATTGGCGCTCGCAATATGCAAAACTTTGATTTGCTAAGGGCAGCTGGTGCTGTAAATAAACCAGTATTATTAAAACGTGGTCTATCAGCAACGATCGAAGAATTCATTAATGCGGCAGAATATATTATGGCAAAGGGAAATGGAAACATTATTTTATGTGAACGAGGTATTCGCACGTATGAAAGAGCGACGCGTAATACGCTTGATATTTCCGCTGTGCCGATTTTAAAGAAAGAAACACATTTACCTGTCGTTGTCGATGTAACGCATTCTACAGGGCGACGTGACCTTCTCTTACCAACTGCAAAAGCAGCGCTGGCAATTGGTGCAGACGCAATTATGGCTGAAGTACATCCAGATCCAGCTGTAGCTTTATCAGATGCGGCGCAGCAAATGAATATACCGCAGTTCAATGATTTTATGAATGAATTAAAATCATTTGGAAGTAAATTATAAAAACTTTTAATGAGCTGTTCCAAGAAGGCATTTTGGAACAGCTTTCTCCTATTGTATAGCGACTGTCATTGTCGATTTTTGTTGGTAAGTTGATATATTTAAAAAATCGCTGATATAATTAGAGTTGCGGTCGATATATTTGGAAAATCGCTGATATATTTCGAGTTACAGTCGATATATTCGAAAAATCGCCGATATAAATTTCATTTACTATCGTACTGTTTAAAATAAGATTTCTACTTAGGAAACATCTATTTTTTTACAAAAAATGCCCTTTTTTCATAAAAAATACGAAAATACGAGAAAAGAAGCGAATTTTTTCGAAACTTTTGCGGGAAAATATTGTATGAGCCTGCGTTTTTATCGTATCATTAGTAAAAGGAAGAACTCGGGACGATTGGTGGCATCTGCAAATAGAGTTGATGTCTTTTTTTCATTCAAGTAACCGATACATAAAAATAGATAACAAAAATAGAAGGAGTGTGCGATGAGATGAACGTAACAATATATGATGTAGCGCGCGAAGCAAACGTTTCAATGGCTACCGTATCACGCGTTGTGAACGGTAACCCAAATGTAAAGCCTACAACAAGAAAGAAAGTATTAGAAGCAATTGATCGTTTAGGATACCGCCCAAATGCGGTAGCACGTGGACTAGCAAGTAAGAAGACAACTACAGTAGGTGTTATTATTCCTGATATCTCAAATACGTTTTATGCAGAACTTGCACGTGGAATTGAAGATATCGCAACAATGTACAAATATAACATCATTTTAAGTAACTCTGATCAAAACAAAGAGAAAGAGTTCCATTTATTAAATACGATGCTTGGAAAACAAGTGGACGGAATTGTTTTCATGGGTGAAGATATTACAGACATTCACATTGAAGAATTTAAAAAATCTCCAGTACCAATTGTATTAGCAGCGTCATTTGATGAGCAAAATGAAACTCCATCAGTAAATATTGATTATACACAAGCAGCTTATGATGCAATGAAGCACTTTATTGAGCAAGGACATAAGCGTATCGGTTTCGTCTCTGGTCCTTTCATTGATAAAGCAGGAAGTGCGAAGAAGTTACAAGGTTATAAAAAAGCTCTAGAAGAAGCAAGTATTTCATATGATGAAAATCTTGTAATCGATGGAGATTACACATATGATTCAGGTATTGAAGCATTCGAAAAGCTTTGGAGCAATGATGAAAAGCCAACAGCAATCTTCGTGTCTTCTGATGAAATGGCACTAGGTGTAATCCATGCAGCACAAGACGCTGGATTAAACGTACCAACTGACGTAGAAGTACTTGGTTTCGATAATACACGTCTTGCATTAATGGTTCGTCCGCAGCTTTCAACAGTTGTTCAACCGATGTATGATATCGGTGCAGTAGCAATGCGTTTATTAACAAAGTATATGAACAAAGAAAAAGTGGAAGATCACACTGTTATCTTACCTCACCGTATCCAATTTAGAGATTCAACCAAGTAAGTATAAAAAAGCTCACAGCATTTGCTGTGAGCTTTTATTCGGATTCAGGATAGTATTTTTGTACGACTGTATCCACCGCTTTATTTTTCTTAACGTGTAAAAATCTTGCGTACAATTCTTTTCCAGTTTTAAAGGGGGTATCGTCTAATTCAAACACATGTAACACTTTTCGGAACGTCCACGTTACTTGCTCATCGTACATATTATCGTACGTATCTTCAGATTGCATAGCAATTTTTTTACCAAGTTCGTGAGCATCCTCTAAACTGTTTGCTTTAACAAGAATAATGCTTTCTTCAAAAAGTGTATTGTGATTCTCTTCATAATGCCCATCAATTTTCGTAGAATTAGGCTCACTAGAATGAACAGACTCAAACAATAATTTTACAGCGTACATATTATGCTGCATGTTTCACTTTATAAATAATACTTGCGACAAGCGAAGCAGGTATTGTAAATACGTTACTTTGATAATGGTAATGTACTTGGGATTCTTCATAAGACATATTGTCATATAGTTCGTTTTGTGAGACATTCATTTTTTTCTGTTTTTCTTTGAGCATTTTAATGTAGTTGTACTGTATTGGGACGAGAATGATGAAATAAGCTAATACGATTAGTGAAATCCAAATCATTATGAACACTCCCTTACAAAGGATATTTGTATATGGTAATTATATCAATTTACATGAGGGATATCCATATTTTTCTAGTGGTCAATTTCTTTTCCAAAATGCAAAAAGTTCTTCAGGACTTCGTAAATTATGTTCAAGGCATGTTTGTGAAGTGCGTTTAAAATATCCTACAATATCATCTTCCAATTGAAATCCTCCCTAGTATATAGCTTACCTGGAAGAGTTCTCTATAGATTGTATGATTCCTTGTTATATGTCACATAAGTGTAAAAATAACTATTATAGGGCAATGTCATGTATAATAGAAAGAAAAGGCTTGTGAGGGGGGAAAAGAGATGATCGTTCTTTGGATAATTACGCTTTGTATGACTGCTATTTTTGCATATATGACGTTAAAACAAAATGGTTTAAAGCGATTTGTTCCAGGAAGTATTCTTGCAGGAATTGCCCTTATCACGTATGTAATTTCTATTTTTATTGAAAGTGTATCAGTAGATATGAGCAAAAGTTTAATGTTTATTGGTATTACACTATTTGCAGGTAGCATTATGGTACTTATGGTTGCTGGTATTATTTTATTTATTCATATGAATTCGGAAACGTTATAGCATATAGAAAAGGCATGTCCCGAGGGACATGCCTTTTTATCCGTTCAATTATGCTCTATCTTTAGAAGAATTTTGTTGTTTTAATAAGTCGCGAATTTCGCCAAGAAGTTCTTCTTCTTTTGTTGGTTCTGGAAGTTCTTCTTCTTTTTCTTCTTCTTCTCTTTTAGACGTTAGTTTGTTGAATACTTTAACGAACATAAAGATAGCCGCTGCAATAATTAAGAAATCAAAAATAGTTTGGATGAAGTTACCATACATAATAGATGATTTACCGAATGTAATTTTTAAATCTGTAAAGTCAACGCCACCTAATACCATACCAAGTAATGGTGTGATGATATCTTTTACTAAAGAACTAACGATTTTACCGAATGCAGCACCGATTACAACCCCGACAGCTAAATCGATTACATTCCCTTTGAAGGCGAATTTTTTAAACTCGTTCCACATGTGTTAATCCCATCCTTTCCACGATTCATTATGAAATTTATAATTCCTATCAACATATTCTATAGAAATTTGTGACAGAAATAAAGGGGGAATGGGAATGAAAGTAAATTCTGAAAAATGTATCCGTTTTAATTTTTGCTTACATTATCTAGTAGAGATTGCAATAGTTGCTGCGTTTTTAATCCTTCTAATCCATCTACAACAGGCTTTGTATCTCCGTGTACACATTCAATAAAATGACGAACAGCATCTTCAAAACCACGTTGTTTTAACGTCGTATCCCATGATGGGGAACCACTTTGTGAAACTGAGTTTTCCTGTTCAATTTCAAATGTATTCATATTTTTTACGCGAATGATTTTCCCTGGCGTTACAAGTTCAATTTGTTCTAAATTAGTACCGGCATGGCGATGCATTGCAGTAGAAAGTAATAGTCCACTTGGAGTTGTATATGTATGATGTCCGTAAAGAAGTTCATTCTTTTCATTGATTTGTATCATATTGTGAACGGCGTTAAGGTCATCATTAGCTAACCAGCGAGCAGTATCTACAATGTGTAAATAATCATCTAACATAGTGAAGTCGTACGTATATGGCCCGACTTTATTTGTACGATGCTTTTCAATGCGAATCCATGAAATATCATTAGCCTGTTCTTTGGCAGCGACATACATAGGAACGAATCTGCGATTAAATCCGACCATTAATTTTCGGTTATACTTCTCGCTTAACTCGACTAGTTGCTCAGCTTGTTCCACTGTAGCTGCTAGTGGCTTATCAACATAAACGTCGATTCCCTTTTTCAGAAGTTCAGAAACGATTTCATAATGTGAAGCAGTTGAACTATGAACGAAGATTGCATCGCATTCCGAAGCTAACATTTCAATAGAATGAAAGTCTTGAATACGGTATTGCTGGCAAACTTGTTTTCTTTTCTCAGCGTTAGGTGTAAACGCCCCTACAAAATTCCAATCTGTTTCTTTTGTAAGTGTTGGAAGGTAGGCTTTTTGCGCAATACTTCCAAGTCCAATCATCCCAATTTTAGGTTTGTTCATGTGTATTCCCACCCTATTAATAGTAATGTAACGGGTTAAATGTAGCATAGGGTGGGGGAGGAAGGCAAAAAATAGCTTTTTACTTATTCCCTTCTAACAAAATCTTCTCTATCTCTTCAAAGTTATGAGCACGAGCATGCTCTAGCGGGGTAACACCATCGTTGTCTGGAATAGTTACATCTGCGCCGTGCTCAATAAGAAGGCGAATGACTTGTTGCTGTGTTTCGTTTCCGTTACTTAGTACGATGGCTTCCATTAAAGCTGTCCATCCCAGGTTATTTACATGATTTACATCAATATTTGTTCGAGTGAGGAGTTCTTTTATAACGTCAATATAGCCATGTTCTGAGGCTGGGATAAGAGCTGTTCCGCCGTAAAGATTTGTAATCGTAGGATCTGCACCAGCATCAATTGTTAGTTTTAAAATGTCTAAGTAACCTTCCGCACCGGCGTATAGAAAGGGATTGTTTTTCATGTCATCTTGGATATTTACGTCAGCACCAGCTTCGATAAGTGCTTTTGCGGTTTTTACATCATTTTTGTATGTAGCAATCATAAGAGGGGTACGTCCTTGATTATCCGTCGCATTTATATTTGCACCTTGTTTTAGTAAAGATATAACAGTATTCGTTTCATTTTTTTCAGTAGCTGCTAGTAGTGCAGTCTCCATGTTTGTCATCTCCTTTTTGACTTCTTGTTCTTGCGAGCATCCTTGTAAAAAAATTACGCAACATATCATACTGAATGTTTTTTTGAACATGGAATTTCAACCTCCTAATTTCAACTGTAAAATAGGAACATTAAATTTTTATAAACTGACGCTAAAATTACTATAAAATTGCTTGAGTAATTGAACATATATTTTTATGCTTATAAATAATAAGGTTTGATAAAGTGAGGATTTAAGATATGTCTATTAAAACAAGGTTTTTATTTTCTTATATTGCTGTTATCCTCGTTTCCATTACGCTTATATTAGTCGCGGGATTTTTAATCGTTTTTTCGATAACAGGTGACTTGGAAGCAGTAAAAAATTTCTATAAAAGTTCTTATATTCAAAAGCCACTTACACCAGAAGAAGAGAATGCCTATCTTGAGTTGAAGTCAGCAGCTAAACAGCATCAATCTCAATTGTTAGATGAGTCGTTTGTCTCAGCAATAGAAAAAGAGGGTGTGAAAATAGTAGTAAGAAAAGGAGAAACACTTTCATATGCTTCAAACGTATTTGAAAGTGTATCTTTAAAAGAAGCCCTTCCGAAATTTGAAGCGGCAAATATTAATAGTCGTGGTACAACGGAACTAGGCGATACATTTTATCGATATGTAAAGTTTGATTTTTATTTTCCTCAGGAAGAAGAGGGAAGTATATTTGTACTAAAAAAGCAAAGTTCATTTGTAGATCTTACACAAAAATTATTTCCAATCTTATTCGTATCTCTCTTACTACTAGCCATTTTACTCATTGGATTATTAAGTTACCTCGTTTCAAGAAGTGTAATAAAACCAATTTTTGTATTGAAAGGCGCAACGGAGAAAATTAAAGAAGGAAATTTAGATTTTCAAATACCAGTTACATCACACGATGAAATAGGGCAATTAAATCAAGGATTTGAGGAAATGAGGAAGAGATTAAAAGAATCGATAGAGATGCAAACACAGTATGAAGAAAATAGAAAAGAGCTTATTTCAAACATCTCTCATGACTTAAAAACACCGATTACATCAATTATCGGATATGTAGAAGGAATAAAGGACGGGGTAGCAAATACGCCAGAAAAAATGGATAAGTATTTAACAACTATCCATACGAAGGCAAAACATATGGACACACTAATTGATGAACTCTTTTTGTTTTCGAAGCTCGATTTGAATCGAGTTCCCTTTCAGTTTGAAACGGTTGAATTAAATATGTTTATGCAAGAGTTAATCGAAGAGATGCAAATGGATTTAAGTAAAGAAGGTATAGAAGTTAACTTACAATTACATGCATCACCACTATATGTAACGGCTGATTGCGAAAAGATCAATAGAGTTATATCAAATTTAATTCATAATAGTGTGAAATACATGGATAAAGAAGAGAAGAAAATTACTGTAACAGTATCGAGTGATAATAATAAAGTTATTGTGAAAGTGATGGACAATGGATCAGGTATAGAATCTGATACATTGCCGTATATCTTTGAACGTTTTTATCGTGCAGAACAATCGCGGAATTCTAGCACAGGTGGAAGTGGACTTGGTTTAGCAATAGCGAAGCAAATTGTTGAAGAACATGGCGGGGAAATTTGGGCGGAAAGCGAGCTTGGTAAAGGGACAAGCATTTTCTTCTCATTGGAAAAAGTAGAGGAATGTGGTGAGTAAATTGAAAAGAATTTTACTAATAGAAGATGAAGTAAGTATTGCAGAATTACAGCGAGATTATTTAGAAATTAATGATTTCCAAGTTGATGTAGAGCATTCAGGAGAAATAGGTTTACAAACAGCCTTGCAAGAAGACTATGATTTAATTATTTTAGATATTATGCTTCCGAAAATGAACGGATTCGAAATTTGTAAACAAATACGTGCTGTAAAAGATATCCCGATTTTACTTGTTTCAGCAAAAAAAGAAGATATAGATAAAATTCGCGGACTCGGATTAGGAGCGGATGATTATATAACGAAACCGTTTAGCCCGAGTGAATTAGTCGCAAGAGTAAAAGCACATATTGCCCGTTATGAAAGATTATTAGGAAATGTGAGTAAGCAACGTGATACGCTATATATTCACGGAATTTCTATTGATCAACGAGCGAGGAAAGTTTTTATAAACAATGAAGAAATCGCGTTTACAACGAAGGAATTTGATTTATTGACATTCTTTGTAACGCATCCAAACCAAGTATTAAATAAAGAACAGTTATTTGAACGCATTTGGGGATTAGATTCCGCTGGTGATTTAGCCACTGTTGTCGTCCACATTAGAAAACTACGTGAAAAAATTGAAAGAGATCCTGCTCACCCGCAATATATTGAAACGGTATGGGGAGCTGGTTATCGTTTTAATGTGTAGGGAACCTGTCAAAGTTTTGGCAGGTTTTTTTATGTGATCAAAAGGGGAAAATAGGTAATTTATGTTAAAATATAAAGAGAGATAAAACATAGGAGAGTGTGAGAGGGCGTGCTACATTTTGGGAGATACATTAAAAGATAATAAATCAAACAAGGCTTTAAAGATTGGAACCAATATCATACTTATCTTATTAATTATCGGTGCAATACAAATGTTTTATGATGAAGATTATACAAATGATCATTTTGGTTGGTTATTTATGATGGTCTTTTTTGCAATTAAAATAGTTTCTAGTTTTCTAATAAGTTTAAAAGAAGGAGATAAAAAGGCAGTATTTATTGATTTAGGTTTAGTGGTTTTGTGTGTTCTTCTTTTAATTGTTACTAGTTGAAATACTTCTTTTGAAAAAAGCTCATAGTCTCATAGAGGCTGTGAGCTTTCCTTAATAATAACGGTACTGGCGTAACGATTTATAAAATGTTTGAGTAGTAGAAGTAAACTGAGCAGCTTCTTCTAAAAAAGGATAATGATTACTCTCTTCAAGTGTCACAAAAATAGAATTACGTATGCCCTCATGCATATCGATAGAATACTGAATCGGGCACTGCACATCGTGTCTTCCGCATATAATAAGGGTCTTTGTTTGGATGGAAGGTAAATTCTTTCTTAAATCAAATGAAAGATATTCATTGGTGAAAGCATTCATACGGCTAGCGGACATAGTTTTTTGGATTGGTTTACAAAAATAAGAATTGTAGTTTTCCGGTTTATATAATGATAATTTTGTTCTCTTAGTAGATAGCTCTTTCCGTTCTTCACTTGTAAGGAGAGGGTTTTTTAAGTTTTCGATGAGTTTTTGCATATAATGAAACTGCGGATGTTCTGGATGATAAATGCAAAAGGGTGTTTCGGTGTAGTTGCTTGCTGCCGCTCCAACGAGTACTAATGATTGTAAGGAATTTGGATAGGTAATTGCATATAAAAGTCCAAGCATACCACCTGTTGAATGACCGGCGAAATGCCATGTTGGAAGTTGTAATGCTTCTCGTATGGCTTCTAAGTCGTGGATTGTTTCAATCATGCTTAATTCGTTTTCTGACTGGGCGGTTACAGAGCGACCAGTATCTCGTAAATTAATGAGAAATACACGATGCGTAGCAGTAAAAACATCCGCAAAGTAATCCCCAGTTTCATTAAATTGTAAATAGTGATGTGTAATACAAAGCGATTCGCCATTTCCTTGTGTAAAGAGTTCAAATGTACCGCGTTTCGTGTTGATTATTTGTTGTGTCCACATAATATCACGACCTTTTCTCATAAAAGTTGGGCCAGACTGTTATAAAATGAAAATATATCAGCGATTATTAGAATATATCGGCGCAACTCGGAATATATCAGCGATTATCAAAATATATCGGCGTAACTCGGAATATATCAGCGATTATTAACATATATCGACTTACCGACAGAAAACGACAATAATAGCAAGCTTCAAATAAAAGGAGGCTATTCAAAAACGAGCCTCCTTTTCGTTTAGTATAAAGATTTTGTCATATTATTCCGAATAATTTCAAGGGATTTCGCTACAGTTAATGCGTTTTTTTCTTCAATTTCTGGTTTACGGGGGATAGGTTTATACATGTTGTCTGGATCTTCCCATGTGAGGGGAAGTTCTGTTTCTGCTTGTTCTTTCCAAGCTTCAATCCATTCTGGAGGGAGATAACCTGAGATGTTTTGGATGTTGTTCATTTCGAGCCAAATGAGTGCCCAAGCTCTTGGAACGACGCGCCAGTGATCGTAGCCACCGCCGCCGACAGCAATCCAGCGACCGTCGCAATATTCGTTAGCGATTTCGCGAGCGAGCTTCGGTATTTCGCGGTAAATATTCATCGTCGCACAAAGATGTGTAAGTGGGTCATAATAATGTGCGTCAGCACCATTTTGCGTTAAAATAATATCCGGTTTAAAGTACGCTGCAACTTCTTTTACAACAGTTCGATATGATTCTAAGAATGATTCATCTTCTGTAAAAGCATCGAGTGGAACGTTAAAAGAATAACTATAACCATTACCTTGTCCACGTTCGTTTACAGCGCCAGTTCCAGGGAATAAATAGCGACCAGTTTCATGCAGTGAAATGGTGCATACGTTAGGGTCATCATAAAACGACCACTGTACGCCATCACCGTGATGAGCATCTGTATCAATATATAAGACGCGTAAACCGTATTTCTTCTGAATATACTTCATTGCTATGGAGCTATCGTTATAAATACAAAAGCCAGATGCTTTACCACGGAAGCCATGATGTAAGCCGCCTCCTAAGTTAAGCGCGTGTTTTACTTTTCCGGAAAGAACAGCATCGACAGCTGTTAACGTACCACCAACGAGCAATGCACTTGCTTCGTGCATATTTGGGAACATTGGTGTATCTTCTGTTCCGAGTCCATATGTCATCGCAATTGATTTTTCTAACTTTCCTTCTCCAGCACGTTTTACCGCATTTATGTACTCCTCTGTATGAATGTAGGCAATCTCTTTATCTGTAGCCATCCGTGGTGAGATGATTTGAGAGGGAGAGATGAAACCGCCCTTTTGTAATAAATCATACGTAAGTGTGACGCGCAGTTGGTTAAAAGGATGATCAGGGCTAAATGAATAGCCCCGAAAGTCATCCGAATAAATAAACGCGCTACTCATGCCTGCATCCCCATGATGTTTGGCCATAATACGCGGTAACCTTCTGCTTCAAGTGCATCAATCACTTTTAGAGGATTCATCGTTTGAATGCGGAAAACGAGTACTTTATCATTCTCGTCTTTTGCTGGGTAGACGAGAACGCTCACGATATTTATTTGTAAATCACTAAAAATAGCAACGACTTTTCCAAGAATACCAGGTTCGTTTTTTACTTGAATTTCAATTTGCGAACTTGGTTGATGTGCTCCTGTTAATTTTACTAATGTGTGCAGTACTGTAGATTCAGAAATGATTCCAACTAACTTCCCGGCCTTTGTAACAGGAAGACAGCCAATTTTATTTTCAAAAAATAAAGTAGCAATTTCCTCAACGAAATCGAGAGGATGGCAAGTCATAACAGGATGTTTCATAATAAGTTCGAGCGGTTGCTGTAGCATATCGAGTGAAACTTGTTCATCTAGAATAGACGGACTTGCATCTCTTACATCCCGATCAGAAATAATGCCTACGACGTGATTATTTTGATCGACAATTGGAATGTGCCGAATGCCTTTCGTGCGTATCGTTCGGATTGCTGTTTCGATTGTATCGTTTGGATGTAATGTAACTACATTTTGATTCATAATTTCTTCTGCAATCATTCCAGTTGCCCCCTTTATTAATACATAAAACGATTGTGAAAACGTAGACGATCAAAAGCTTGAATAGAATCCGTATCAACGCGTTTACCGATGCGGACCATTAAACAGTTGGCAGGATGTGAACAAATTTCAGGATCGTCTGTAGCCATCCATTGTAACCCGCCAGCATTCATCATCTTCTCCATTACTTTTCGGTATTCCCACACATTCAATCCTGTTTGTTTCAAATCCCAGTGCCAATAATATTCAGTCGTCAATATAATGTAATCTTCCATATAATCGTCCATCATAGAAACCTCTAGTAAGTTCTTTCCGACAGAACTCCCGCGGAAGGCTGGGACTACTTCAATTGCCCCAAGCTCAATTAAGTTTTCCATTTTTCCTTCTGACCATCGTTCAAGTGGATCAGGATACAAGTATGTAACATATCCAACAATTGTTTGGTCATGTCTAGCAATAATGAGACGAGCTTCTGGTAATTTAGAAATTTCGACAATTGCTTTATATTGTTGCTCGGCAGGACGAAACGCAATTAAGTCTGGATGAAACTCATACATTTCTAAGTTATGTGTAGAGACAGGACCTTCAATAATTAAAGTGCCTTTCGCTGTTTTTAAGTTTCTAGCATTATATATTTTTTTATGAATCAATGTATTGCTCACCACCTTGAGGGTTTGTGAATCTATTAATATCGTACTGTATAATATATGCGATGTGAATCGAAATTTGTCATTAAAAATTTGTCTAAAAATCAACAAATATACTGAAAATTTTAAATAATGTCATTATAATAGATAATAGAATACATAGGAGGGGGATGTAAAGTATGAAAGTAGAAACGCTTCCTGTCATTAAAGGAGAAAATAATTTGCCGAATTATGATGAGGCATACGCGAATTTTAACTGGGAAGAGGTTAATAAAAACTTTACTTGGAATGAAACAGGCCGAGTAAATATGGCGTATGAGGCAATTGATAAGCATGCGAAATCCGATCGAAAGAATAAAGTAGCTCTTTATTATCAAGATGGATCGCGAAAAGAGAAATATACATTTAAGGAAATGAAGGATTTTTCTAATAAAGCAGGAAACGTCCTTAAGAATTATGGCGATGTAGAAAAAGGCGATCGCGTTTTTATTTTTATGCCACGTTCTCCAGAGTTATATTTCGCACTTTTAGGTGCAGTGAAATTAGGAGCAATTGTTGGACCGCTATTTGAAGCATTTATGGAAGGCGCAGTTCGCGATCGCTTAGAAGATAGCGAAGCAAAGGTGTTAATTACAACGCCTGAATTGTTAGAGCGCGTACCATTAAATGATTTACCGGCTTTAAAAACAGTTTTCCTTGTTGGAGATAATGTAGAAGAAGGCGGTAAAACGGTAGCGTTCAATCCTTTATTTGAACAAGCTTCAAAAGAATTACATATTGAATGGTTAGGCCGTGAAGACGGCTTGATTCTACATTACACGTCTGGTTCTACTGGTAAGCCAAAAGGTGTGCTTCATGCGCAAAACGCAATGGTTCAGCACTATCAAACGGCGAAGTGGGTATTAGATTTAAAAGAAGACGATGTATATTGGTGTACTGCTGACCCGGGCTGGGTAACTGGAACAGCTTACGGTATTTTCGCACCGTGGTTAGTTGGAGCGTCAAACGTTATTTTAGGTGGACGCTTTAGTCCAGAAGCTTGGTATGAAGCACTGCAAGATTACGGTGTGACGGTTTGGTACAGCGCACCAACAGCATTCCGTATGTTAATGGGAGCTGGACAAGACGCAATTAAAAAATATGACTTATCACAAGTTCGTCACGTATTAAGCGTTGGTGAGCCGTTAAATCCAGAAGTAATTCGCTGGGGTATGAACGCATTTGGACTTCGTATTCATGATACGTGGTGGATGACAGAAACAGGTGGACAAGTTATTTGTAACTACCCTTGTATGGAAATCCGTCCAGGTTCAATGGGTAAACCAATTCCAGGTGTGAAAGCAGCGATTGTTGATAATGAAGGAAATGAAGTGCCTCCTTACACAATGGGTAACTTAGCAATTGCGAAAGGTTGGCCATCTATGATGCGCGGGATCTGGAATAACCAGCAAAAATATGAATCTTATTTCATGCCGGGAGATTGGTACGTATCAGGCGACTCTGCCTATATGGATGAAGATGGATACTTCTGGTTCCAAGGACGTATTGACGATGTAATTATGACGTCAGGTGAGCGCGTTGGTCCGTTTGAAGTAGAAAGTAAATTAATCGAGCATGCTGCTGTTGCAGAAGCCGGTGTAATTGGTATTCCTGATCCGGTGCGCGGCGAAATTATTAAAGCATTTATCGCACTTCGAGCAGGATACGAACCATCTGATGAATTAAAAGAAGAAATTCGTCAATTTGTAAAGAAAGGCCTAGCAGCTCATGCAGCGCCGAGACAAATTGAATTTAGAGATAAATTACCGAAAACGAGAAGTGGTAAAATTATGCGTCGCGTATTAAAAGCGTGGGAGTTAAACTTACCAACAGGTGACTTATCAACGATGGAAGATTAAGAGAGAAAGGTCTGAACGAAAAATGTTCAGGCCTTTCTTTTTTATGATATCATGAACTTATATATATAAGTTAAAGGGGATAGTATGATGAAAACAGAAAAGGAAAAGATGATACTAGGAGAAATGTACATACCGGCTGATCCAGTTTTAGTACAAGAAAGAGAGCAAGCACGTATATTAACGAGAAAATTAAATGATACGCCAGAAGAGCAATTGAAAGAGCGTAGCGAAATCGTAAAAGAATTATTCGGAACGACAGGAGATAATATTCATCTTGAATCTTCTTTTAGATGTGATTACGGCTATAACATTCATGTCGGTGAAAATTTTTACGCGAACTTTGACTGTACGATTTTAGACGTATGCCCGGTAACAATCGGAGTGAACTGTATGTTAGCTCCAGGTGTTCACATTTATACAGCAACGCACCCACTTGATCCGGTAGAGCGTATAAGCGGATCAGAATACGGAAAACCAGTTACAATTGGCGATAACGTATGGATTGGCGGAAGAGCAATTATTAATCCAGGTGTAACAATTGGAGACAATGCGGTGATCGCATCTGGTGCTGTCGTAACGAAAGATGTGCCTAATAATGTAGTAGTTGGCGGGAATCCTGCAAAGATTATAAAAAAACTAAAATAATATTTGAACGAAGTGCCTTCCTCGTCTGTATACATTTATGAAAGAATAGATGAGGGAGGCTTTTATATGTCTAATAAATTACTTCTTACTTTTGCTGTAATTGGAATTATAGTTGTATTTTCTTGTGGTCTTTTCTTACCGATACCAATTGGATATAGAGTATCAATGCTTACAGCTGGAGTTATAATGGGTGTTATGTTTTCAATCATTATTCCATTTGATAGAAAACATATAGTACGGAAAAATGGATATAAAATTGATTTTACAAAAACAAAAGTGTATTTTCGCTGGAATGTATTTGACACTATTTCTATCTGCCTTGCGTTGTATGCATGCATATGTGTGCAAGCGTTAAATACTTTAGTTACAATGGGATTTACGATTCAAAACCCATATGTGCAATTTTTTACAAATCAATCACAATTGTGGATTTTTATTGCGATTGCATATTTAATTTCCCGTATTTCATTAACGTTAAAAGGAATAAAGGAGATCAAAAATCATGGCGCAGATTGGGATTGAGGAGGAGCTCATGCTTGCGTATCAAAGTGGAGATAAACAAGCAGGAGAAAGACTATATGTTTTAATCAAACCAGCGCTATACACATTTTTATATCGATTTAACCGAGATGAACAATTAAGTATCGATCTTGTGCAAGATACGTTTTTGACGCTAGAGCGTAAGAAACATATGTATGAACTTGAAAAAGGTAAAATAAAAACGTATTTATTTCAAATTGGTTATCGTCTTATGATTAATAAATTAAATAGGAGAAAAAAGTGGCGTACGCTTTTGCCATTTTTAGTGCCGATTCCGGAAAAAGAATTTTCTCACGAAGATCGGCTCACAGTAAGAGAAGCAATTTTGAAAGTTCCAGAAGAGCAAAGAGCGGTCCTAATCCTTTCTTATTATCATGACATGCAGCAAAAAGAAATTGCAGAGATATTAAACATTCCGATTGGAACGGTGAAATCGAGACTTCATAACGGGATAAAGAAATTGAAACAATTGCTGGAGGTGGACGAAATTGAGCGAAAATCCCTTTAAGAGTGAATATAAGTTAAAGCAACATTTAGATAGTGATCATGTAGAAATACCAAACTTTCCAAAAACGGTAAGTCGATTCGATCGATTAATCGGGTTTCTTGGTTCCCCAGCGAAAGATCCTGTGGAGGCGACCATTGGGAATGATTTATCGATTGTGTTTCATGTATCATTATTAGTTGGGGTTCCAATTCTTTCTCTTATTACGATACTCTTTATGGTGTTGTAAAGGATTGACAAGAAGGGAAACCTGACCTCTATTTGACACGCCTATATAAATGATGGTATAAAGAAAAGTATATGAATAATTGAGCGTGGAAAGGGAGAAGTAGTGATCATTTCCCTGTTTTAGAGAGCTGATGGCCGGTGAAAATCAGCACATAGATGATCGCGAATTACGCCCCTAGAGCATCTTTTTTCGATTGAATTGTATTCAAAAGGGAAAAGACGGTGCTAAGCCGTTATGTAAATAAGGTGGTAGGCTTTTTTTTGCCTGCAACTAGGGTGGTAACGCGATAATCAAAATCGTCCCTTATTTGAAGGGGCGATTTTTTTATGTTTTCAACTTTCACGCCAGTAATGAACTTAAAGGAGAGTATGTAGGATATGGGTATTTTACAAGATCTTGAATTTCGCGGTCTAATTAATCAGCAAACAGATGCTGAGGGCCTTGAGCAATTATTAGAAAAAGAAAGCGTTAAATTATACTGTGGTTTCGACCCGACAGCGGATAGCTTACACATCGGTCATATGTTACCAGTATTAATGTTACGTCGTTTCCAATTAGCTGGTCATCAACCAATCGCACTTGTTGGCGGTGGTACTGGTATGATCGGTGACCCAAGTGGTAAAAAAGCAGAGCGTACATTAAATACGAAAGATACAGTTGCTTACTATACAGAAAGCATCAAAAACCAACTTTCAAACTTCTTAGAGTTTGAAAACGTGGACAATCCAGCAACGATGGCTAACAACTACGACTGGCTTGGTAGCTTAGATGTCATTTCATTCTTACGCGATATCGGTAAAAACTTCGGTTTAAACTATATGTTAGCAAAAGATACAGTAGCATCTCGTTTAGAAACTGGTATTTCATTCACTGAGTTTAGTTACATGATTTTACAATCATACGACTTCTTAAACTTATACCAACAACATAATTGCCGTCTGCAAATCGGTGGTAGTGACCAATGGGGTAACATTACAGCTGGTCTTGAATTAATCCGTAAATCAGAAGAAGATGCGAAAGCATTCGGTTTAACAATTCCACTAGTTACTAAATCTGACGGTACGAAGTTTGGTAAAACAGAAGGCGGCGCAATCTGGTTAGACCCAGAGAAAACAACTCCTTACGAGTTCTACCAATTCTGGATTAACACAGATGACCGCGACGTTGTTAAATACTTAAAATACTTCACATTCTTATCTCATGAAGAAATTCTTGAGCTTGAAAAGCAAGTAGCTGAAGCGCCAGAAAAACGTGCAGCACAAAAAGCATTAGGTGCAGAAATGACAAAACTTGTTCACGGCGAAGAAGCATTAGAGCAAGCGATTAAAATTTCAGCTGCATTATTCAGCGGTTCTGTAGCAGAACTAACTGCAAGCGAAATCGAACAAGGATTCAAAGACGTACCATCTGTAGAACGTACTGCAGAAGATACAGTATTAATCGACTTACTTGTAGAAAGCAAAATCTCTCCATCAAAACGTCAAGCACGTGAAGATGTAACGAACGGCGCAATCTACGTAAACGGTGAGCGTACACAAGCATTAGACTACGTTGTAACAGAAAACGACCGCATCGAAGGTAAATTCACAATCATTCGCCGCGGTAAGAAGAAATATTTCTTAATTCGTTACTAATCAGAAACGAATATAAAACAAATAGTACCCCGAATTGTAGGCTGAAAAGTCTATGATTCGGGGTTTTTATGTATGAGTTTAGATTGCCTGATCTTTTCTTGTAAATAGAATATGAAGAATTAATATGAGCATATAAAGTAAGCTAATGAGCATAACAACAAATGCTGTTGGATAAAATTTTGCCGCATATATAAAGAAATCGATTTGATAAATATCTTGGTAATTTGAAACGGTACCTTTAAAGTAATTCGTAAACTTAGCGCTATATTTCCATTCATCAGGATAATCTATTAGATTACTCCCCTGATACCAACTTATAAGTGCTGAAGTAATAAACAACATAAATGAACTTCCGAGTTGAACCATTTGGTTTATTGTCAAAAAGAATCCACCTCCTATTTTATGGTTATTATAGCGTGCATTCGTATGCCTGTAACCTTTTTGTTGTAATCTCCTTTTCGAGTTCATACGGAAATCACATGTAAGCGGTATGATAAACGTATAACAATTAGAAAGGAGTGGTAAAACGAAATGTCACTAGAAGCGCTCATTATTTTTTCTTTGCTAAACGCGGGTCAACTTGCAGAGAATTCGAAGGTTGATATACATAAAGAGCAGAAAGATGCTTATGTATATGTTCAAAAAGAGGAAAATAAATAACTTTATTTTATATATACGAAAAAAGAGGGTATCCCAGAAGGTCGTTAAAATGACCCTTTGGAGATATCTTTTTTGTTATTCATGTATTACTTTTAATGAAATTTGTCCTCTGGGGAGGATAGGTAGCGTAGGGGCATTTCTATCGTTAGACAACATTTTTAAAAATAAAGGGGGTGAAATGTCTACGAAAATCTATAAATTATTACATAATAAAAGCCACAACTCATATGAGTGTGACTTAAATGTTTTTATTCAGCCTCGAAGCGTAAAGTGATGAAAACTCAAATGAAACCATAAGATATCTAGCAGGATTTATTTTCCTAGATTTGAAATTGTTATATCAATTTTGTTTCTTTTTGCAGTGTTTAAAGCGTTGCTTAGTAAATCTAAAAAAGTTGTACTTGTTGGAGTAGCGTGATAATTGGCTAAACTAGTTGTTTTATTAGGAATTTTATTTCCCCAAGGTGGCTGTTTTTCCATGTGCTCAATATCCCAGATGACTTCTGTAGGAGGTAATTCACTTAAAATTTTTCTTATCTCTTCTACATTTTGAAGTGCTTCTTCTGTGTCCTCCCAACGTAACTTGTCGAAATATAAATTCTTCATTAATAGTGGGTACTTAGTGCCCCAACCTTCAGACTCTGTATGATAGGACATGGTTGAAAAAAAGCTATGTAAAAAATCAGGGTGTCCTGTTTCATAGAAAAATATACCTACTTTAAATCCTACTGCCATTAATATCAATCCTCGCGCTTAAATATTACGTTTTTGATGAATAATTACATAAATCAATAAAAAGAAGAACGTTTATTCTCACTACAAGGCGTTCTTCTTTTTTTATTTTATTCGTCGTCTTCAAAATCGCGTAAGCTATCTAGCAATTCTGTAAAAGATGAACAAACAGGGTAAATTGCTTCTTCCATCTCTTCTTCCTCATGATCCCAAAATACGATTGTTGGTGATGCAGGGTTGTTTCGATAATCAAAACACAAGAAATTCCCAAATGGATCATTTGCAAAGGGGTATACGTTGTCTATTAATTCTTCTTTTATATCTTCGTAATTTTGAACAATTGAATATTCATCCTCTATATGAAAAGTCAACAAATCATTGAAGATATTTTCATCTTGCCCAGGTAAATAAAAGCTATTAGGATCAGGATAACCTCCATCGTATTTCTTTACACATGCAATGAAATCTTCAGGAAATTTAATACCAAAATATTTTTCTACTTGTTCAATCTCTTTATCTGTAACTTTCGTTTCACTTACTTCAGACCAAGAAATATGATTCATATATATTCCCCCTTATTTATCACTATCTTTTCCCCAAATTTTATACCCACCTGTGTGACCAGTCTGCTTATGTAATTTCGCATCTACAAGTTGCATTCTTCCTGTATCCTGGTGGTGGTGCCATGTATATGTTTTAGGTTTCTTTCCACTTTTAAACATTTCAATTTCTTTTTCTGTAAATTTAGAAGCTAATTTAGGGTCTTTTAATATTTGTTCGTACAGTGCCTTATTACATATTCTAAATTGTGCTGTTCTATCTTTTTTTAAATCTACTTCTTTTAATGTTATTTCTGTAACGGCATCGAAAATAGGAAATCCTTTTGCGTCATACGGTACACCTGAAACTGGATGTTTATCTCCCGCCAATTCCCCTTTTCTTAATCTAATTGTTTTTGGACCATTTGGACCTTCATAAGTATATGTGGCCGCTTTCTGCAAATATTGTTGTGTACTACCAATACCCGCATATGAAAGGTGATTACCAGCTTTTAACTCATAGTTATTTAATATATATAATGCATTTGTGTATACAGAGGAGTGTGTTAGAAGCGATTTTCCTTTTGTAAGACTTGTAACAGTTGCTACTTTTCCTGCTTGTCCAACTTTATCCAGACCTTTGCTACCAATAAAACCTGTGAGTAGCGAGGTGACTACATAAGCTGCATAATGTTCCCTACTTTCCATATCCCCATTCCATAATTCGTTCATGAATGAATCGGACAGGGCATTCCATGCCGCAGGTAGGGTTTCTTTATAATTTACGATTGCATCTTTCATGTTTAACCAGGTCTCTTTATCTCCCAAAGCAACAAATCCGTCCCATGCGTCTACAACGCCATCTACTACACCAGTGGAAATACCAGTCCAGGCATCGCTCAAATCCTTTTTATTTCTATCCCAAAAGGATTGTTCTGATTGTGGTGGGATTTTGCCACACATTGCACCTTCTTCAATTGAATTATCAGCCTGACGATTCTTATCTTCTGTAATCGATTGAATAGAAGTCACCCATTCCATATTCAACCCTTGTGTACTAAATGTACCACTTGCAGGACTAAAACCTTTTCCACTTTGGACTTCGGCTAAACCTGTCGCAATGTTAGCGGCTAATTGAATTGCTGTACTATAGTTATCGCTAGATGTTTGATTAAATTCATATAGCTGTTCTAGTTTCTCTTGCAGTTTTTGTTTCATGACAGCAAAAAGATTTACGATATCGTTCATGCCCGGATTTGGCATAGTTTGATGGAGTGCTTCTGTACTTGCTATCATTCGGTCAATTTCTCGAATTTGTTCTAATATTTCTTGTTCAATAACATCTGTTGAAGCTACCTGTGATTGAAATTGACTTGGAAAGGCATCGTTCTGACGAATTAATTCCTCACATAAGTAAATAATTCCTTGTGCTAAAGGGCGAAAGGTTTCTGCGAAAAATGCTTTTGCACTATCGTAAGTTTGCCCTTGTAGAACGGTATCACTTGTAAAAGCATCAATTGACTGAATAGCTTGTTCCATACCTTGAATAGTAGCGGTACAGAAAGCATTCATACTTTGTGTTTGAGCCTGTACTTCCCCTAAGTACATATTTAAACTCAAAAATCTCCCTCCTTTAATAAGTAAATTATACCGATTTAAGGAGATAACTGTAAATGTTACATTGCAATGAGTTTATTAGAGATAATAATATACCTAAAAGCGAATTTATCCATATTCCAACTGAAATGGGGAGTAAAGAACTGGTGGTATTAAATGATTCACCAAATAAAAAAGTGAACGAGTATGAAAAAATATTCGTTCACTTTTTTATTTTTATAAATGTAGTTCATAATTTCCGTCAGTACTATCAAGCTTTCTAAATATTTCCTCGAATGGATTAAGCTTTTTTGAGAAACCATTTTTTAATGCAAAGTGGTAACCTTCTTCAGTTATAACTTCTTGTAATACTAATCATTCAAATCCTTTTTCTTTAGCGAATGCTTTAAACTATTCCAGAACAATACTTCCTTTACCTTGATTACTGGGGGTAATGTTTATAGCAGTAATTGTCAAGTATGGATCGGGGAAAAATTCGCTTCTAAGTATTCTTTAGATTTTTTTAGAAGAAATATCTAAAGAATACTTAGAAACCCCTTCTATGAACATTATTTCATCTTGTACTAATTCATCTAATAACATTTTTAATTTTTGAAAGTCTTGTACATGAAGAGGGATCTCGGTGAATTTTTCTTTCAAAACAATTAACTCTTTTTATCATCTGTTTTTTACACTTATCCATTTCTATACACACGCCAACCATTATATTTTTTGTCCCAAACTAGCCCCAGGTGTATACTTTTTAATGCTTTATTTTGCATTATTAGTGACAAATAAAAAAAGCCCAGGCCCCTTGATAAACAAGGTTCCTAAGGCTTTTAATAATACTCTTTTCAGAGTACCGAGATTAACGAGAGTAGAACTCTACGATTAATGCTTCGTTGATTTCAGCTGGTAACTCAGAACGCTCAGCGTGACGAGTGTAAGTAGCTTCTAATTTGTCAGCATCGAAAGTTAAGTATTCTGGTACGAAGTTGTTAACTTCGATCGCTTCTTTAACAACAACAAGGCTGTTAGATTTTTCGCGAACGCTGATAGTTTGACCAGGTTTTACACGGTAAGATGGGATATCTACGCGAGCGCCATCAACCATGATGTGACCGTGGTTTACTAATTGGCGAGCTGCACGACGAGTGCGAGCTAAGCCCATACGGTAAACTAAGTTGTCAAGACGAGCTTCAAGAAGGATCATGAAGTTTTCGCCGTGCTTACCAGGCATTTTACCTGCTTGGTCAAATGTGCGACGGAATTGACGCTCAGTCATGCCGTACATGTGACGAAGTTTTTGTTTCTCTTGTAATTGTAAACCGTATTCTGAAAGTTTCTTACGTTGGTTAGGACCGTGAGGACCTGGTGCGTAAGGGCGTTTTTCTAATTCTTTTCCTGTGCCGCTTAGAGAGATTCCAAGACGACGAGACAGTTTCCAAGCTGGACCTGTATAACGAGCCATAGTTGACTCCTCCTTTAAAAATGTTTTTATTTACGTAAAATAAAAACAGACGTAATCGATATTTACGGGCATTTTATTTTCATGTACCTTCGCTCCAGCAGCAGGGAGTTACGAGATACACCTCCGTAGAGGAACAAAATACAAACGATAAACTCACATTACAAGGCTGCCTTTTTATTTTACACAAACGCTATTATATCTTTTACCCAGAGTTTCGTCAAGCGAGTACGTTTTTGTTTTATGCATAAAAATTTTGGAAATTAATATAAGAAGGAATTTAAAACAATATAGAAGAAGAGAGAGAAACACAAATAAAACGCTTACATAAAATGAAGGAAAACGTTCATCAAATTTTTATGGATGAATATGCGGCAATAAAAACATAAGGGGGATGTTTTTATGAAAAAGAAGCATATGGAGACAGCGTTAATTCACCACGGTTATATACCTGAGGAACATAAAGGAAGTTTAACACCACCTTTATTTCAAACTTCTACATTTACATTTGAAACTGCGCAGCAAGGAGAGGCGAGTTTTGCGGGAGTGGATCCATCTTATATTTACTCACGGCTTGGAAATCCAACTGTGAAATTATTTGAAGAACGTATGGCGGTGTTAGAAGGTGGAGAAGAGGCGCTTGCCTTCGGATCTGGTATGGCAGCTATTTCAGCAACTTTAATTGGTTTTTTAAAGGCTGGAGATCATATTATTTGTTCAAATGGATTATATGGGTGTACGTACGGTTTTTTAGAAGTGTTAGAAGAAAAATTTATGATTACGCATTCGTTTTGTGATATGGAGACAGAGGTTGATATTGAAAATAAAATTCGCCCAAATACAAAGCTTATTTTCGTTGAAACACCAATTAATCCGACAATGAAATTAATTGATTTAAAACAAGTGATTCGGGTTGCGAAGCGAAAAGGCTTACTTGTTATTGTTGATAATACATTTTGTTCACCTTATTTACAAAGACCGCTTGAGCTTGGCTGTGACGCTGTTGTGCATAGTGCGACAAAATATATTGGAGGCCATGGTGACGTTGTAGCGGGCGTAACAATTTGTAAAACGAAAGCATTAGCTGAAAAGATTCGCCCGATGCGAAAGGATATCGGCGGTATTATGGCGCCGTTTGATGCGTGGTTATTATTACGCGGGTTAAAGACGTTAGCAGTAAGAATGGATCGTCATTGTGATAATGCAGAAAAAATTGTATCGTTCTTAAGAAAACATGATGCGGTAGAAGGTGTTTGGTATCCAGAAGGGAAGTTAGCATCTCGTCAAATGAAACAAGGGGGCGGTGTTATTTCTTTTTCAGTAAAAGGCGGAAAAGAAGAGACGCAAGCGTTTATTAATGATCTTCACTTTATTACAATTGCGGTGAGTTTAGGAGATACAGAAACGTTAATTCAGCATCCAGCAACGATGACGCATGCTGCGATTCCAGCTGAACTAAGAAAAGAAATGGGCATTTTCGATAATTTAATACGCTTATCAGTCGGTTTAGAATCGTGGGAGGATATCGCTTCTGATTTAGAGCAGGCATTAAAGAAAATATCTACTGTTAATCAATAAAAAAGAGTGAGCTATCGGTTTTGTACAGGACGTACTAAATCGATAACTCGCTCTTTTCTTTTTACATATGTTTTAGGAGTGTTTCCACAAACTTTTCTAAATAGCGCTGATCTACTTCATCAAAACGATTCTTTTCAGGACTATCAATGTCAAGTACACCAATGACAACTCCTTCTTTCACAATCGGTACAACGATTTCTGAATTAGAAGCACTATCGCAAGCGATGTGACCTGGGAATTGGTGAACGTCTGCTACAAGCTGTGTTGTTTTCGTTTCAGCTGCTACGCCGCAAACGCCTCGTCCAAATGGAATGCGCACGCAAGCAGGCATTCCTTGGAACGGTCCAAGAACAAGCTGAGTTCCTTCTGTTACGTAAAAGCCAACCCAATTAACGCGATCTAAAAATTGGTTTAATAATGCGGACGCATTTGATAAGTTTGCGACTACGTTTGATTCGCCAGTTAATAACGCATCCAGTTGTTTAATTACTGTCTCATATTGCTGCACGCGAGATCCTGCATAACTTTCTTTAGTAAACATGGAAACAGCTCCTTTTTTATCGAGATGTGTAAAATATTAGCAAAATACGATGTATTTCACATGACTTTGTCGATAGAAAATTAAAGGAATTTGTCTTAAAAGTCAAGAAATTTAAACTATAGCTGTTCATTGAAGGGAAGTGAGCGCATGAAGCAGACGAAACAAAAAGTAATTGATGCGGCAATATCGTTGTTTAATACGAAAGGTTATGATGGAACGTCGGTGCGAGACATTGCAAAGCGAGCGGATGTGAATGTAGCGAATATTTCATATTATTTTGCTGGGAAGCAAGGTTTATTAGAACAGCTTATTACTGATTTTTTAGAAGGATATATTCATGTGATTGAAATGTCGTTTGAACAGAGAGAGTATTTGTCGGCTAAAGATGTGATGGTGCAAATGGTGCGCGGGATTTTACGATATCAATTTGAAAATAGAGAACTAACACGTTTCTTCTACCGAGAGCTTTCGCTTGATACGACATTAATTCGTGAAGTGATGACCGTTTATTTTTCTAAAGAAAGATATTATATAGAACAAATGATTAGACAAGGACAAATGAAACAAGAATTTCAGAAAGTATCATTTACAATGTTTATGACGCAATTAAAAGGTATGATAAATATGCCGTTTTTATATCCACAATATATATCAGAAGTACTGCATTCTTTCCCATCTGAGACATTTTTCATAGAAATGTATACGAAAGAGATTGAGCAATGGATGGAACAAGCATTATGTAAAGCGAATATGTACCATGAATGGCCAAGAGCTGTTCATATGTGAAGAATCCCCACCTAACGAACTGAGGTGGGGATTTTTATGTTTACTTTTCTTTGCCATAAATTGTTACATAATAGCGCGATAATTGTTAATGCTGCTCCAGCGATTTCAATTTTATCGACTGTATAACCTCGAAAGATAGAACCGATCAGTGCAAGGATAGGAACTAAATTCATAAATAATATGCCGTTAATAGATGAAATATAGCGATTTCCCATATTCCAGCAAAATACAGCGATAACGCCTGCGATAATCGACATATAAAAGAGCTCAAAACGAACGCTCACAACTGTATGCAGTGACGGCATAGTAACTATATTTGTGTACGTTAAGAAAGTAACAATAACGATGAGTGAAATGGAGCCAAATAAACAAGTTAATGTCGTGTACCTAAGTGGTGACCAAGATTGAAAACGAGCACCCCCGTTTGTATAAATGACCCAGCAAGTAACGCCGCATAGCATCAATATGTTTGTTGATAAGTGGCTTGCAGCTCCAAATAATAAGTGAATATTTCCTTTTGAAATGACAAGCATAACACCAAGTAATGCAACGAACATACAAAGGAATGTATAGTTTTGTGGGCGGCAATTTTTCGTTATCCATTGCAGTGATAAGGCAATCAGTGGCATAAGGGATTGAATCATAGCTGCATGGATTGCTCCGGAAGGTCCAGCAAGTTGTTGTCCGTAGAAAACGAGAAAACCATACCCCGCGAAACCGACTGTCCCGTAAAAGAATAGAGAAAGTGTTCTTTTTTCTAAACTGAGCGAAGTCTTTCCTTCAGTAATTAATAGCAAAATAAGAAAAATAATAGCTGCTGATCCATAGCGAATCGTTGTGAAGAAGAACGGATCGATAAATTGCAGAGCATTTTCCATTACAGGAAACATAAATCCCCAGGCAGTGACGGCGAGTAAGCATAGAAAGGATCCGAGTAGCATTTGTTTTTTGTTCAAGAGTATCTTTCCCCTTTACATTTCGTTATAGTAAGTTGATGAAATAAGTATAAAGAGTAATTGTTTATAGGAGGAAATAGCGATTTCTTATAACGGTTATAACTTTTTGTTAGAGGTGTGTACGATGGATTTGGAGGCAGTACGATCGTTTATTGAAGTGAAGCATACGCGAAGTTTATCAAAGGCAAGTAAGATTTTACATATATCTCAACCAGCGCTTAGTAAACAAATTCAAAAGTTAGAAGCGGATTTAGAGGTTACTTTACTTAAGCGTTCTGCGCAAGGAGTAGAGTTAACGGAGGCGGGAGAGTTATTTATAAAAAGAATGCTACCGATTTTGGAGCAAATAAATGAAGTGAAAACAGAAATGAGGGGATATCAAGAGAACCAGAAATTTTCAATTGGTATACTACCGAGTTTAGCAGAGCATTACATATCAGAATGTAAAGATATATTAGGTGATGAGTTCGAATTGGAATGGCAAATCGGGCATACGGAAGTATTAAGAGATTTATTTAAAGCGCGGGAGATTGACGCGATGTTCATCGATTCAATAGTAGAAGGGGCTACGTATATAAAAGAAGTACAACAAGAGAAAATTGTTTGTGCCGTTTCAACTAATCATCCGTACAAAGAGAAGATAGTCATTCAAATAGAAGAGCTGCACAATGAAAAATTAATTGTATATCCAGAAATATGTGATGTAAGGAAAATGATTATGAACATGTTTCATGAAATAGGTGTAAAACCAACTATAGCTGTGGAAACATCTTACGCAGAACCGATGCTTGCAATGGTAAAAGCTGGCCTTGGTATCACGTTACTTCCAGAAAGGGCAGTAGAGCAGTCTGTAAGGCAAGGAAATGTACATGTAATTTCTGTTGAACCACCACTCATGCGGAAAATTTATTTCGTATCCCATACGAAAGATTGTTTGTTATTACAATCATTTGAGGATAGGTAGTGAGGTAGGCGGAATATTGAGAAAGATTACAATCACATTGAAAGAAACATGAAATTTTAAAAAAAACTAGGTCAAAAACAAACCATTACATGGTATGATTAGTACATTGTTAGTTGTTAAATATAGGGGAATTCCCTTTTTATACATAATGCCTTCCATTTCATAAACGGAACGGACAAAAAAAGAGATATAACTAGGAGGCTTTTTTGCATGGATTCTATCCTGACGATCGTTATCATTGTAGTAAGCTCTATTCTAGTGCTGCTCATGATAGAGCTTGTGATAAGAAATCGTTCATATAAAGATATTGAAGCACTGGAGCAGTGGAAACAAGAGATAAAAGATAAACCTGTGGCAGATGAACTAAAACGGGTAAAAGATTTAAACATGACGGGTCAAACAGAAGAACTGTTTGGTAAATGGCGTGAAGAATGGGATGAAATTGTATCAACAACCCTTCCGAAAGCTGACAAAGATTTAGCGCAAGCGCGAAAATTCGCCTCGCAATTCTCCTTCCGAAAAGCAAAGCATGCGATGAACGAATCCATAAGTGGTTTAGATGACGCTGATAATCGTATTACGGACATTTTAAATGAATTACAGCAATTGTTAGAAAGCCATGAGAAAAATAGCTCGGAAATTGAAGGGTTACGTGATACATATCGTAGTATGAAAAAGAGTGTTCTTGCTCATAGACATATGTATGGAGCAGCAGAGCAGAAAATCGAAGAGATGTTAGACGCTGAATCTGAGAAATTTAAAACCTTTGAAGAAGCAACAAACAATGGCGACTATTTAAAAGCGAGAGAAATTGTTATTAGTTTGGAAGAAGGTTTAGCAGATTTAGAAATCATTATTCACCAAATTCCAGATTTATTGGTAGAGTGTCAAGCGACGTTACCAGTTCAACTGGAAGATTTATTACACGGACATAATGATATGGTAAGACAAGGTTATGTATTAGATTATTTGGAAGTCCCTAAAGAAGTTCGCGATATGACGAAACAACTACAAACATGTTTAATGGATATACAGGAGCTTCATATAACAGAAGCGGCTGAAAAAGTAGAAAACTTAAAAACACGTTTAGATGGGTTCTACGATCAGCTGGAACAAGAAGTACATGCGAGACATTATGTGGAGCAAAAAACACTTTCTGTTTATGATGACTTAGAAGAAATGCGCATCGAAACGATTGAAACGAAAACAGAAACACAACTTGTGAAACAAAGCTATCAATTGCAAGATAAGGATATTGAGTCTCAAAAAGTAATTGAAAAGCAAATGCACATTTTAACGAAACGTTTTGAAATGTTGCAATTACGCGTTGCTGAACAAGATATTGCCTTCTCTATTATTCGTGAGGAACTAGAAGAGGTTTATGAGCAATGTGAAACGTTAAAAGTACTTCATGCAGAATATAAAGAAATGCTGCAAGCGATGCGTAAAGAAGAATTTGAAGCGCGTGAGAAGTTACAAGAAATGCGAAATACTATTTTCGAAACGAAACGCTTTATGCAAAAGTCGAATTTGCCAGGTCTTCCAGAGAGTATTATGGAAGATTTAAAAAGAGGGCAAATGGCAATGCAAGCTGTATATGAACAATTAGAAGTGAAGCCGTTAAATATGAACGCTGTAAATAGCAGTTTAGAAGAAGCATATACAACTGTGAACGATGTAGCTGAAATGACAGAAGAGTTAATTGGACAAGCATATTTAGTGGAAAAATTAATTCAGTACGGTAACCGTTACCGCAGTCATGATGAAAACCTAGCAGAAAGTTTAAATTATGCTGAGAAATTATTCCGTGAATACCAATACGATGCAGCTTTAGAACAAGCGGCTTCAGTATTAGAGCAACTTGAACCTGGCGTTGTTCAAAAAATAGCTGAATATGTAGACAATGAACAAACCCTTTCATAAAAGGGTTTGTTTTTTTATGTAATTTTGCAGGCGATGTTGCTATAATGAATAGCGGAATACAGCAAGGTTATTCGTTTCAAAATAAAGTGAAACTGTAATCGGTGGGAGGATTCATCCCCACTGATTACTAGCCTTCACCAATCGGGCATTTACGGGCAGTTAATCTCCCATCTAACTTCTTTGCTCTAACTGGATTTTGAGGTGAGAGTCTTATTGCCCGTTAACGCGGGATAAAGTGAAACTGTAATAGGAGGGCATCCTCGCCAATTATTAGTCTTCACCAATCGAGATAAAACGGAACCTTTGCGTAGTCTTAGCGTAATGACACGTATTTATGATATGATTATACGATGTGATAGCGCTGAAAGGGGAAGAACGATGATCTATTTTGATAATAGTGCGACGACGAAGCCATATCCAGAAGCTCTTCAATCATACGTGACGGTTGCTGGGAAATATTTTGGTAATCCTTCTTCTATTCATTCGCTTGGAGGAGAGGCAGAGCGTCTATTAACACAATCAAGAACGATTGCAGCGCAGCTTCTTCGTGTTAAACCTTCTGAAATTATTTTCACATCAGGTGGAACGGAAGGGAATAACCTTGCGATTAAAGGGATAGCGATGAGGAATCGTTCGCGCGGCAAACATATCATTACAACAAATATTGAACACGCGTCTGTGTTTGAGGCATATAAGCAATTAGAAGAACTCGGGTTTGATGTAACATATTTACCGGTTAACGAGCATGGGGTTGTATCGGTAGAAGATGTGAAACGAGCACTTCGTGAAGATACGATTCTTGTGTCAATTATTCATGTGAACAACGAAACTGGAGCAATTCAGCCCGTTGCTGAAATTGGAACGTTATTATCGAATCATCCGAAAATAAGATTCCATGTAGATCATGTGCAAGGGATAGGAAAAGTACCGCTTGATTTATATGCTTCTCATATTGATCTTTGCTCAATATCTGGACATAAATTCCACAGTGTAAAAGGAACGGGTCTTCTCTATGTACGCGATGGCGTAAGATTAGATCCAATTTTATCAGGTGGTCAACAAGAGCTTAAGTATCGCTCTGGTACAGAGAATTTACCTGGCATTGTAGCGATGGTGAAAGCACTTCGCATGACAATGGAACAAGTGAAAGAAAAGGTAGCTCATTTGCAAAGTTTACAAGCAGAGCTTGTTCGTTTCTTTAAAGAGATGGAAGATGTAACGATTAACACGTCGCTTGCCTATGCAGCACCGCACATTTTAAATGTATCATTTGTTGGTTTAAAACCAGAAGTAGTCGTTCATGCTTTAGAAGAACACGGTGTATATGTGTCAACGAAATCTGCTTGTTCTTCAAAAGCAAATGAAGTGAGCAGAGTGTTAGTGTCAATGGGAGTGCCGCATGCAGCAGCTGCAAGCGCTATTCGTATTAGTTTGGCACCAGAAAACACAATGGAAGAAGTAAAACAATTTGAAGGTATTGTAAAAGAGACGATGCCAAAATTATATGAAGTGATGAGGTAAAGAAATTATGTTGAAATATGAATATATTTTAGTGCGTTATGGAGAAATGACGACAAAAGGTAAGAACCGTTCTAAGTTTGTAAGCACATTAAAAGATAACGTGAAGTTCAAACTGAAAAAATTCCCAAATATTAAAATCGATGCAACACATGATCGTATGTACATCCAGTTAAATGGTGAAGATCATGAAGCAGTCTCTGAAAGATTGAAGGATGTATTCGGTATTCATAAATTTAACTTAGCGATGAAAGTACCATCAGAATTAGAAGACATTAAAGAAGGTGCATTAGCAGCTTTCTTACAAGTAAAAGGTGATGTGAAAACATTTAAAATTACTGTACACCGTTCTTATAAGCATTTCCCAATGAGAACGATGGAATTATTACCTGAGATTGGCGGACATATTCTAGAAAACACAGAAGATATTACAGTAGATGTTCATAATCCAGATGTAAATGTACGCGTAGAGATCCGCAGTGGCTATAGCTATATCATGTGCGATGAGCGTATGGGGGCTGGCGGTTTACCAGTTGGCGTTGGCGGAAAAGTAATGGTACTTCTTTCTGGTGGTATTGATAGCCCAGTAGCAGCGTACTTAACGATGAAACGCGGCGTATCTGTGGAAGCAGTTCACTTCCATAGTCCACCTTTCACAAGTGAGCGTGCAAAACAAAAAGTAATCGATTTAGCGCAAGAGTTAACGAAGTATTGTAAACGAGTAACGCTTCACCTTGTTCCGTTTACAGAAGTGCAAAAAACGATTAATAAAGAAATCCCATCTAGCTATTCAATGACGGTTATGCGCCGTATGATGATGCGTATTACAGAACGTATTGCTGAGGAGCGTAACGCACTTGCAATTACGACTGGTGAAAGTCTTGGACAAGTAGCAAGCCAAACGTTAGATAGTATGCATACGATTAACGAAGTAACAAACTACCCAGTTATTCGTCCGCTTATTACGATGGATAAATTAGAGATTATTAAAATCGCTGAAGAAATCGGCACATATGATATTTCAATTCGTCCATATGAAGATTGCTGTACTGTATTCACACCAGCAAGCCCAGCGACAAAGCCGAAACGTGAAAAAGCAAATCGTTTTGAAGCGAAATACGATTTCACGCCATTAATCGATGAAGCTGTAGCGAACAAAGAAACAATGGTATTACAAACGGTAGAAGTAGTGGCGGAAGAAGAAAAATTTGAAGAACTTTTCTAAAACCATAAATTACCATATCTAAAACGTGTATGAAGTCATGTTATTTATCACACTCTATACTCACAAGGAGGTGATATAACATGTCACGTAGCACAAATAAATTAGCGGTTCCTGGTGCTGAATCAGCATTAGACCAAATGAAATACGAAATCGCTCAAGAGTTTGGTGTTCAACTTGGAGCTGATGCAACAGCTCGCGCTAACGGTTCTGTTGGTGGTGAAATCACTAAACGTCTAGTTTCACTAGCTGAGCAACAATTAGGCGGTTACCAAAAATAATCCCATATGATGGCTTAGAAAGAGCGGGTTCTCCCGCTCTTTCTTTTTTGTGTTGTGTCGCTATTTGTCGGTAAGTCGATGTAATTTCGTTTGCTAATTCGACAGAACTGAAAAATTTGTCAAAAGAAGAGGGTTCAAAATTAACAGAAAATTCTTTATTATATAAAGGAGGCATAAAGAAAAGGGAGGATATTTTATGAAGCGAGAAGAATTGTTGGCGCCACCGTCTTATAATTTAGTTTCTGAAATAGAGAAATATACGGGTGATAAAGGGAAGTTAGCTTTAATTTGGCAAGATGATAAAGGGAATCGAAGGGAAGTTACATACGCTGAATTAATGCAAGGTGCGAATAAAATTGGAAACGCTTTTATAAAAAGTGGTTTGCAAAAAGGGGACAAGCTTCTCATTATGATGCCGCGTTTAATTGAAGCGTACATGACGTATATTGCTGCTATTAAAGCAGGATTTGTCGTAATTCCAAGCTCGGAAATGTTACGTAAAAAAGATATAGAATATCGAATTGGACATGGAGAAGTAAAAGCGATAGTAAGTTATGAGCCGTATATTAGGCAATTTGATGATATAAAAGCGATGGAATCTCTTCGAAAATTTGTCCTGAGCGAGCAATCAGTAGATGGATGGGTTAATTTGAAAACAGCGTTAGAAACAGAGAGTGACATGTTAGAAATGGCGAAGACAGATAAAGAAGATATGGTCTTTTTATCTTACACGTCAGGAACGACAGGAAATCCAAAAGGTGTCGTTCATACACATGCGTGGGCATACGCTCATTTACGTACGAGCGCTCCAAATTGGCTCGGAATTGAAGAGAATGATATTGTATGGGCAACAGCTAGTCCAGGCTGGCAAAAGTGGATTTGGAGCCCGTTTTTAGCAACGCTAGGATCAGGGGCAACAGGATTTGTATATCACGGTAAGTTTGAACCGAAAACGTACCTGAATTTATTAGACGATAATAAGGTGAATGTGCTTTGTTGTACACCGACTGAGTATAGATTAATGGCAAAGGTAGAAGATTTAAGCCAGTACAATTTAGAGGCATTACATAGCGCTGTATCCGCAGGAGAGCCGTTAAATAGAGAAGTCATTGAAACGTTCCAAAAGCACTTTCATATTACAGTAAGAGACGGCTATGGGCAAACGGAAAATACATTACTTGTTGGTGTAATGAAAGGGATGGATATTAGACCAGGATCAATGGGGAAACCAACGCCAGGTAACCACGTCGATATCGTAAATGAGGAAGGTACTCCAGTTAAAGTAGGCGAAGTTGGTGATATTGCAGTTCACATTGAAACGCCGGCCCTCTTTAAACAATATTACAAAGACAATGAACGTACAGCGATGCAATTTCGCGGTGATTATTATATTACAGGTGATAAAGCGAAGAAAGATGAAGACGGCTACTTCTGGTTTGAAGGGCGCGGTGATGATATCATTATTAGTTCTGGTTATACAATCGGGCCATTTGAAGTAGAGGATGCTCTTGTAAAACATCCGTACGTAAGAGAATGTGCAGTTGTCGCAAGTCCTGATGAAATTCGTGGAAGTGTCGTGAAGGCATTTATCGTATTAAGAGAGAATATAGAAAAGAACGAAGAAACATTAATTCCAACACTCCAACAACACGTCAAAGAACTCACTGCACCATATAAATACCCTCGCAAAATTGAATTTGTAGATGAACTACCAAAAACGATTTCTGGAAAAATTCGCCGTATTGAACTTAGAAAACAAGAGATGGAGATTCCGTCAAAATAATTTTGAAAACAGTGAAGTAAATAGTTGAATGAAATGCAAAACAATGATAAAATAAAAACGAACACAAGTTCGATTTTATAAACTAAAAAAAGAGGTGTCCGTATGATTTTAGGTATTAATCCGTACTTAGTTTTAGATGGCAGTGGGCAAGAAGCTGTACAGTTTTATAAAGAGGCTTTAGATGCAAAAGTAGAAGTCATGCAAACTTTTGGTGATATGCCTGAAAATCCAGAATACCCGGTTCCAGCTGAAGCGAAAGAGCGCGTTTTACACGCTACTTTAAAAGTTGGTAATACGGATCTTATGATTTCTGATACATTCCCGGGTCAAGAGCATGCAATCGGATCTCAAGTAACAATCGCAATTCAAATTAGTAATGCAGAAAAAGCAAAAGAAGTATTCGATAAGTTACAAGAAGGTGGAGAAGTTATCATGCCACTTCAAGAAACATTCTGGAGCCCAGCATACGGACAAGTAAAAGATAAATTTAATATTGAATGGCAAGTTACAACGTCTACTACTGAACAAAAGTAATTTTAAGAAAAGCACCATATTTTGAAATGGTGCTTTTTTTTATACAATAAAAAATAAAGGAGATGGGATATATGGGAGAAATTTGGTATGGCGGCACCATTTACACAATGAGAGAAGAAAATGAAAAAGTGGACGCAGTTTACGTTGAAAACGGTACGATCGTTGATGTTGGAAGTAAAGAAGAGTTAGAAAACCAATATGCCGCGGTTACATTGCACGATTTAAAAGGCAAAACGATGATTCCAGGTCTCGTTGATAGCCACATGCACCTTATTGGACATGGGGAGAGATTACTTCGTCTAGATTTATCAAATTGCACATCTTATGGTGAAGTGCTTACTCTCGTTCAGAAGCAAGCGGAAGAAGCTCCAAAGGGCGCTTGGATTATTGGAGAAGGATGGAATGAAAATAACTTTACAGATACGAAAGATGTTCACGCGCATGATTTAGATGAAATTTCGAAAGACCATCCCATTTTATTAAAGAGAGTTTGTCGTCACGTTACATGGGTTAATTCATACATACTGCAAGAAGCGAACATAACAGAAGCGACGCAAGATCCAAAAGGCGGAAAAATTGGCAGGGATTCATCAAATAAGTTAACAGGGCTTTTATATGAACAAGGGCAAGAATTAATTAAACACGTTCAGCCAGAAATTGATGAAGCTTATTTGCAAAGAGCTCTGCAAACAGCGATTAAAGATTGCTGGAAATACGGACTTGTTGGCGGGCATACGGAAGATTTAAATTATTATGGTGGTTTTAGAAAAACATATAATGCGTTTTCTCACGTTATAAAAGAAATGCCATTTAAAGCCCATTTGCTCGTTCATCATGAAGTAGCACATGAACGAAAAGAATATGAAAATGAACACTATATTGAATTTGGGGCAATGAAAATTTTCTCTGACGGTTCTTTTGGCGGAAGAACAGCATTATTAAGTGAACCGTATGAAGATGCGAAGGAAACGAATGGGGTTGCGATTTTCTCACGTGAAGAACTTGCGGAATTAGTGAAGAAAGCACGAGAATTACATATGCCAGTTGCGATTCATACTATCGGTGATTTATCGCTTGAATATGTCATTGATGCACTCGAATTATATCCACCAGCAAAAGGGTTACGTGACCGTATTATTCATTGTCAGCTTGCTCGTGAAGAGTTGATAGAAAGAATGAAAAACTTGCAAGCCATTATCGATATACAGCCAGTCTTTCTTTCATCAGATTTTCCGTCAGTCATTGAAAAACTAGGCGAGCGTCGTCTTCGTTATGCGTACGCTTGGAAGACGTTATTGGAAGCAGGATTACACTGCAACGGTGGCTCAGATGCTCCCATTGAACAAGTGAATCCATTTTTAGGCATATATAGCGCTGTTACACGTAGAAGTTTTATTGACGGTGTATGCTATATGCCTGAGGAGAGATTAACGATTTATGAGGCTGTTTCTTTATTTACAACAGGAAGTTCCTATGCAATCGGAAAAGAAGCGAAGCAAGGGCAAATTACAAAAGGATATGAAGCAGATTTTACAATATTAGACCGCAATATTTTTGAAATTGAGGCAGAAGAAATAAAAGAAGTGCAAGCAGAAATGACCGTAATAGATGGCCAAGTTGTCTATAGAAAAGATGAGTAAAAATATATGAGCGATTATTAAAATATATCGACTTACCGACAAAAACTGACAAGAATAACGGCCGGATAGTAAGAGATTATTGTCCGCGTCAATTGGGGTAAATAAATAACCGCAGAATTATGGAATTACATAATTCTGCGGTTATTTTAATTCTATAAAAACGTTCTTTGTACTTTTTCCCAGAAAGAATTGTTTTTTAATTTAACTGTTTTAATTTGTTTATCGCTTAAGCGTACAACAGCTTTTTCTACTTGTTTAATGCTAAGCGCTTCGTTATCCATGCCGATAACAGGATAATCGTTACCGTCTGGTTTTAGTTTTAAAGTTAATGTACGTTCGTGATTTAAAATGAACGGTGAACCGAGCGTACGATATGTGTTGTTATTTAATGATGCTAGTTCGCTTACTTGGAAACATGGGATAAGCGGGTCAACAACTGCACCATGCAATGATTTATTGTAAGCAGTACTTCCTGTTGGGGTAGAAACTACTAAACCGTCCCCTCTAAATGTTTCGAAGTATAAATCATCAACGTGAACATCTACAACGAATGTTTTAATAATACTAGAACGTAATGAGAACTCATTTAAACAATGGAAAGATGTACTATGATCTACATCTACCTGAATTGTTGGATATTTTCGCACTTCAATTTCATTTTTTGTAATTTCTTGAAGGGCTGTATCAACGTGATCAATATGGAAATCGCAGTAGAACGAAGTTTCATCTTTCGTAGAAATCCCTGCGTATAAACAATCTTCTCTAAAACCAGTTTTACGAACGGCTTGTAAGAAAGTTGCATCATCTCCAACACTGACGATAGCGTTTGCATTTTTTGGATGATCTAATATGGTAAATCCATTCTCTTCTAAAATACGATAGATTGGTTTCATTTTTTCAACGAGCGTTGCTTTGTCATCACCATAAAAGAAAAATAAATTGCGACGATCTGCCATTATGTATCCCTCCACTGCAGTTAAATTTTCTGTTTTTCGTGCTACATATCATTAGAGTCTGTTCCTTGATGATATGTTCAAATAATATATTTCGATATAAATTGTCAAAACACCTTTTTATTTTTAGAAAAATTTTTATATTCAATCTTATAGAACTCTGTTTAATGATGCATAAAGTTGTCGATAATGGGTACGGAGTGAAAGGATGATACGTATGAAGTGGCTCGTAATTGGAATAATAATTCTTCTTCTTTTTATTTTGTTTATACTATTGTCGAAAATAAAGCTTAAGGTGACATTTTTATATTCAGAAATGGAAAAGCAATGTTTGCTTCAAGTGAAAATATGGATGATTCGATATACATTTGATGTGTTGGAAAGAATTGAAAAACAGCAGAAAAAGACAGGACAGAAAATCGAAAAAGCTGAAGAAGACGGCGGACTCGATAATAAAATTATGGCGCAACTTGACAGCATTGGTGAACTGATAAAAAAGCTTCAAGAAGTTCATACTATTGTTAAAGATTTTCTCAAACGAGTGAAAATCAATGGTTGGAAATGGCATACACAAATTGGAGCAGGCGATGCAGCTAGTACTGGAATTGTCACTGGATATGCATGGGGGACAAAAGGTATGGTTGCTGGAGTTGTCGGACAATATATGCATATTGTCGACGTACCAGAATTTGAAATTACCCCAGTTTTTCAAGGGAAAGGATTTGCATCAAGATGCGAGTTAACAGCATCTTTTCGTATATTCCGCGCTATAAAAACTGGCGTCAAATTACTCGTCTTTATGAGAAGACAAAGATCTGGTATGGCAGAAAAATCTGTTCAAGCATAGGGGGGATATAGAATGGACCATCCAATTCAAGGTTTAATGACAACAGCAATGCAGCATTTAAAACAAATGACTGATGTAAATACAATTGTTGGTGACCCAATTAAAGCGGCAGATGGAAGCGTAATTCTTACAGTTTCGAAAGTAAGTTTCGGATTTGCTGCTGGTGGAAGTGAATTTGGTAAAGTAGAACATTCAGGCCGTCATCCATTTGGCGGGGGAAGTGGTGGAGGAGTTTCTATTAATCCTGTTGCCTTTCTTGTTATAAATGGAGATGGTGTGAAAGTATTGCATTTAGATAAACAAACACACGTCATCGATAAAATAATTGAATTAGCGCCACAAGCTGTTGATAAAGTGAAAGAAATGATGGATAAACGAAAAGAAGATGATCCAGAATTTCAAATTTAAAGAATAAAGAAGCTAATCAATAGGTTAGCTTCTTTAATTTTTTGTAAATAAAGCGATTTTATTTGCATTATCGATAGGGACAAACTATCATTTACATTGTACATATTTTGTTTAAATAAGGGAGGATTTTCAAGTGGCAAACGTAACTTTTAAAGGTAATCCAATGACTTTAGTTGGAACAGAAGTTAAAGTTGGCGATCAAGCGCCAAACTTCCAAGTATTAGCAAACGACTTATCTCCAGTAAGTTTAGAAACATACAAAGGCGAAGTGAAATTAATTAGTGTTGTACCTTCAATCGACACAGGTGTGTGTGATGCACAAACACGTCGTTTTAACCAAGATGCAGCAGGTATTGAAAACGCAAAAGTATTAACAATTAGCGCTGATTTACCATTCGCTCAAAAACGCTGGTGTGCAGCAAACGGTTTAGAAAATGTTGTAACACTTTCTGACCACCGTGACCTTTCATTCGGTGAAGCTTACGGCTTAGTAATGAAAGAACTTCGTTTACTTGCTCGTGCAGTATTCGTAGTAGATAGCAATGACAAAGTAGTTTACGTAGAGTACGTAAGCGAAGGTACAAGCCATCCAAACTATGAAGCAGCATTAGAAGCAGCTAAATCTGCGAAGTAATGTGAAGAAAATGACCTCTTATAAAGAGGTCGTTTTTTCTCATATATTGCTCTGTAACGGCATCGATATATGAGAAAAAACGTTATATCACATATAACTAAAGGGGAGCTCTTTACAGGAGGTCGCTTTTTCTTTTTGGAAAAAATCACTTTGTGGTATGATATAAGTTATGTGTAAAAGAGAGAAGGAGGAATGTACGTGAGTCAGACAGTAGAAACATTATTTTCTATTTTTGATTCTTCTGCGGTAGTTTTACGTAAAGAATTAGATGTAACATATTTAGAGGCGCTTGTAGAAACAGGTGATAACTTGTTTGAGGGAGCGATTTTACAAGAGGAATTATCCGAATCAGCAATTGAAAGGCTGAATCGTGAATATAGTACGTTTAATGAAGAAACATATAAAGGTGAAGAAATTCGTAAAGCATTTCAGTTAGCCATCTTAAAAGGAATGAAAGAAGGCGTACAAGCGAATCACGAAATGACACCTGATGCAGTTGGTATGTTCATGAGTTACTTATTCCATAAATTTATGCAAGGTCAAAACGAGATCACAGTTTTAGATCCTGCAATTGGAACAGGAAATTTAATGACTACAGTGTTTAATAGCGCCAAAGAAGGACTAACAATGAGTGGATTTGGTGTAGAAGTGGATGAAGTGCTAATTAAACTTGCTTTAGTAAATGCAAATTTACAAAAGCATGCAATCGAATTCTTCCATCAAGATGGACTAGCACCACTTTATATCGATCCAGTTGATGCAGTCGTTTCAGACTTACCGGTTGGTTATTATCCAAACGAAATCGGTGCAAGTGAATATAAATTAAAAGCAGATGAAGGAATGTCGTATGCCCATCACTTATTTATTGAACAAAGTGTGAAACATACGAAAGAGGGCGGGTACTTATTCTTCTTAGTACCAAACTTCATTTTTGAAAGTGACCAGGCACCAAAATTACATGCATTTATTAAAGAAACATGCTTTATTCAAGGGTTATTACAGCTTCCTGTTTCCATGTTTAAAAACGAGAAAAATGCAAAAAGTATATTTGTTCTCCAAAAGAAAGGCGCTAATGTAACAATGCCAAAACAGGCGTTATTAGTGGAATTGCCTAAATTCTCTAACATGAAGGCAATGGAAGACATTATGGATCAATTAAATACTTGGTTTGCAACACATAAATAAAGCTAGGTATATGTAACAGTATTAGTGATTTATGTAGTACAGTTTTATATAATATGTCATATTTTTAAATATATACAAGATTTAACTGAATTTTTTTGAAATCTGTAATATATATTTTTTCTTGGTGTTACAATTTTTTCACTTGAAATATATGTCGGACGATGTTTAAATTAAAATCGTGAGTATAAAATTTGCTAATGATGAAACGTTTTCATATTTGGTGAATTTGATCAGATAAAATCGAGCGGTTTGTGGAAACATCCACACAACTACCAAGAGAAAAAGGGGCGAAAGACTAGATGTCAAAAATCATCGCGATTAACGCAGGAAGCTCTTCCTTAAAATTCCAATTATTTGAAATGCCAAGTGAAACAGTATTAACAAAAGGTTTAGTAGAACGTATCGGTTTAGAAGATAGTATCTTCACTATTACTGTAGATGGCGAAAAACAAAAAGAAATTACAAACATTCCAGATCACGCAGTAGCAGTTAATATGCTTCTTAAAAAATTAACTGAAAACGGAATCGTTAAATCTCTAGATGAGATTGGCGGTATCGGTCACCGTGTTGTTCACGGCGGCGAAAAATTTGCTGACTCTGTTTTAATTACTGATGAAGTATTAGCTGATATCGAAGAATTAAGCGATTTAGCACCACTTCATAACCCAGCAAACGTTGTTGGTATTAAAGCATTCCAAGAAGTATTACCAAACGTACCAGCAGTAGCAGTATTCGATACAGCATTCCACCAAACAATGCCGGAATCTGCATTCCTATACAGCTTACCATATGAGTACTATGAAAAATTCGGCATCCGTAAATACGGTTTCCACGGAACTTCTCATAAATATGTAACTGAGCGTGCGGCTGAATTATTAGGTCGTCCAATTGAAAGCTTAAGCTTACTTTCTTGTCACTTAGGTAACGGTGCAAGTATCGCAGCAGTAGAAGGCGGTAAATCTATCGATACTTCTATGGGCTTCACTCCACTTGCTGGTGTAACAATGGGTACACGTTCTGGTAACCTTGACCCTGCGTTAATTCCATACATCATGGAAAAAACAGGCCAAACAGTAGAAGAAGTAGTTAACGTATTAAACAAGAAAAGTGGTATGTTAGGTCTTACTGGATACTCTAGTGACCTACGTGACATCATTGCGAAAGAAGAAGAAGGCGACCACCGTGCGAAAGTAGCACTTGATGTATTCGTAAGCCGTATCCACAAATACATCGGTTCTTACACTGCTCGTATGAAAGGTGTAGACGCAATCATCTTCACAGCTGGTGTAGGTGAAAACAGTGCGATTATTCGTGAGCGCGTATTAGAAGGCCTTGAGTACATGGGCGTATACTTCGATGCAAAACGTAATAACGTATTCGGTGAAGAAGCATTCATCAGCTTCCCACACTCTCCAGTAAAAATTATCGTAATTCCAACTGACGAAGAAGTTATGATCGCTCGTGACGTACTACGTCTTGGAGATATTGGTTAATATATGAAAAGAAAGACGAGATCCTATAGGATTTCGTCTTTTTTCTTTTGGATGTATTTTAAAACTCCATCCGGATATAATGTTTTTTCTTTCTGAATGAATGCCGTAATAGGAATCCATTTCGCATACGATATTGTTTGCTCATCTTGTATATTCACTTTTTCCATTTCATATAGTGACGTGTCTAATAAACGTAAAGAATATAGTTGAATGATTTCATGAGCAATTTCTCGATCTAGATGAAAGACATTTTCTAAACAACCTAAATAATTGGTGATTTCTATCTCCGTATGAAGCTCTTCTTTAAACTCCCGAATAACAGTATGTGCTGATTTTTCACCAAGTTCAATTGAACCGCCAAGAGGACGATAATATATTTCGCCTTCTGTATAATATTCTTGTACGAGAAGGCGATCTTGATGTACAGCAAGACCGAAAGCTTTTGCACGTGGATACATATACAATCACTCCTTATTTGTTTTGTATAAGGACGATTATAATGTATGGTGTGATAAAAGTATCGTGTATTTAAGTGTGCGGTCTAACTGTAATTCCATCAAATAAGTTTTTCCAAAATGCTTCATTGTATTGGTATACATCCATAATAGGGCATTTTATAACGCAAATATTTTGTAATCCCCAATCTTCTTGGGTGATGGTTGGTACATCTTCAGGAATGAGTAATAGGACAGAGAATGTATGTGTAACGATTTGAGATAAAATTTGTTCTAGGGAACATGCTTCTTCATATGTTCCTCCAGTTCGAATAAATAATATGGATGCTGCTGTTTCAATTGTAGCTAGAAAACGATTAATACGATGTTCATAGTTTAACTTAATTTCTGTATAAGAAGGCCAAGAAGCTGGTGTGTTTACATCTGTTTTAAAGTCGTGGCAAGAGTCGATTTCATATAGATTATCACGGAGTCTTAATTTTGCACCATCATCCCAAAATGAGATGAAGGATAAATTTTCGAAATTTAAAAAGCGGTCAAATCGATTTTGTAATAATACATTCACTTTTTCTAATGAGGGGCTTAGCATAAAATCAATAACGCCAAAAAAAGGTGATAATTCGAATTGATATAATGCCCAAGCAGGCCAGCAGTTTTGTCCTAAGCTGAATACTGCGTTATAATTTTGTTTTAGATTGGATAGATTCATGTGATGCAACTCATCCTTTTTGCTATTATTTTATGTCGCTTATAAAGGGTATGTGAAAAGAGATATACAAGCATATTTGTAAAGAATAAGCAGAAATATGTTACAATAGAAAAAAATCGAACGAGGTGGTTGTTACGATGCGATCGAAGCGAGAACAAGCCATTTTAGACAATATAAAAGAATGGGAAGCGCAATTAGTTGAGCAAGAAGCGACCGATTTTCAAAAAGTGTTTGATAAATGGTTACATACTGCAGTTGCGAAATTACCTGAGAAAAAGCGAAAAGAATTCTTCACGAAAGCAGATGGATGGCTCTTTCATTTGCATGCATTTATTCAAAGTTCACAAGCACAGTTAGATGCACGTAATCGGATTTTAGGAACATCAAGATTATTTGATGAATCGATTGAACAGCTTGAAGATTTGAAAGCATTATCTATTGATCAATTAACATACATAGCAGAGCAGCAAACAGCACGTCATCGTCTATATTCATTTGTACAAGGCGGGGCAACAGGTGCTGGAGGTTTATTATTATTAACGGCGGATTTTCCGGTTATGATCGCGTTAAATGTGAAGGCAGTCCAACTTATTGCCACATCATTTGGACATGATGTGAACAAGCCGTATGAAATGATGCTTGCGTTAAAGGTGTTTCATGCATCATTACTACCAGGAAGACTTCAGCAATACGCATGGTACAATTTATTGCAAGAGCTGGAACAAGAAGATTCGTTCTTCTACGAAGGAGACGAAGCAGTGCTACAAACAGCTTCTACTGAGGTTGTGTTAAAACAAATTTTGAAGACATTTTCGATTTATGCTCTTCGTCGTAAATTATTCCAAGGTATACCGGTAATTGGAATGGCAATTGGATCTACAGTGAATTATCGTTTAACAAGAAACGTTACTGAATTTGCAAATAGATTTTATCAAGTGCGTCACATAGTCGAGAAAGAAAAAAGAGCATAAAAAAAGCGAGAGGCCGAAGCCTTTCGCTTTTTTAATTTGTTGCATGCTTTTTGGACATTGGAATAGATACTGGTTGCTTTTCTTCTGCTTTTGGATAATAAATTAAATCCAATGTTTTTGCCTGTACGGCAATTGAAAGAATAGTAAAAGCAATTTCTGTCCAATTTAAATAATATAATGAAAGCGCAAGAACAATCGCGTCAAAGACGAAGAAAATTTGCCCAATTGTAAAACGTGTTTTTTTACTTAATACAATTGTTAAAATATCGTCTCCACCGGTTGCACCGCCAAATCGCAATATAAAACCGAGTCCAATACCAGCTAACGCACCGCCAACTACTGCAGCTATAAATAAATTGTTTGATAAATCGACCGTAAATGGAGAATAATTTTCCATAAGAGAATAAAATACTCCGAATGAAATTGAACCTAAGAATGAATAGCCAACCATTTTTCTACCTAACAATGAAGCACATAGTAGAATAATTGGGATATCCATTATTACAGTTGAAATAGATGGTGAAATATCATAAAAATTTTGGATGAATAGTGCGATACCTACAAAGCCACCTTCTGTTAAGTGGTTTTGGAAGTGAATGTGATATAGCGCTGCTGCTAAAATAAATGAACCGATTAAAACCATAAAAACTTCTTTAATAATTTGTCGACTTTGGATGTTCCTCATCGTTATTCCTTCTTTCCGTAGTTAGTAGTCCTTTTTGTGTTGTAAACTAACTACGAGCTCACATGTAGCTTTCAGTTAGTTTACGAAAAAAACTAACTACGCTATATGTCGCTGAAGAAATAACGAATAATCCTCTCGTCCATCAATTCTCCCTACCTTCGTTTTAGTTTAAGTCTTAAAACGACTAAACAAAACGTGGAGTAGGATTCGTCATTTAGCAATCCTGCTCTTCTTTGTTTTGTTTAGCTAGTAACAATTAAGTCCTAAACAAAACGCTATGTGTAAGAAGAGTCTTTTTTTTGCCAAATTATCCTTCGGGCAATCATAATTTCCCCACTCTCGTATTTTTTTCGCTAGACTAAAGTATCTGAGCTGAAAAATACGCTACGTGTATGATTCGTCAATACGATGCCACATGCTCCTTCGAGCGATCATGATATCAAAATCCCTTCCTTCAAGATTTATACTATTATATCATACTTTTAAAAAATGTATGCGGATGGAAACCGACAATAAACGGAGGGAATCTACAAAAAATGTTATGTTTAAATATTTTTGTAGAAAAGCCTAAGTTATTTCTTACTTATTGGACAGTTTGTAACGGTTTGTCCAATAAGTAAGAAAAAAAGGGTTTTATTCCGTTGTATTTTTTTCATCACTTTTATCTTTAAAAAACGCATCCCAACTAATCACACCTAAAAAAGTTAAAGCGATAATAACGAAAGCACGCATAAGCTTTAGACCTCCTTTTGTACATAGTATATGAATCATTCGATTCGGAATGTGTCATTTTTTTACAAGTCTTAACTGTTATGAGAGTATATTAATATAGATAGATGATGGGGGAGTGAAGGTATGCTAAAAGAAATGTTCAAAAGAAAAGAATTAATATGTATTTCATGTCAGAAAAAAATTCAATATGAAGAAGAACTCGTCGCTTTTGTAAAGTTGCCGAAAGAAAGAAGTATATTAGTTGGTCCATTCGATGTATGTTTGGCGAAAACAGCACAAGAAATATATTGTAAATCATGTTACGACAAAAAAAGCATGACCCAAAGTAATTGAGGGGCATACTTTTTTCATTGGTGTGCTTTCCCCTCAGATACATTTTGAGTGAGTCGATACCAAAGCCAAAGGTCATTAATGATGGAAGCAAGATCGGCAATTTCTGAATTTAGTTTACAAGAAACTTCGAAGTCTTCTTCGTTATTTAAATAATGTTGTTTTGTATTAATATAGTGCTCAAGTTCTTTTATACGATCAGGAATTTTCCCGCGAACTTGTTCCCATTTTAATAAAATAGCGTGTTGCATTTTTTCGGGGATATCTTCCCAATCTTCTTGTAAATGCGGAATTTCAATGCCGAGATGTTCATCGTAAAAGAAATACTTTTCCATAAGTTCACCCCCGTTTTCCTGCTTATATTGTACATAAAAACAGAAAGAAGTTCGACGAAATTGTTTGAAAAAATTTGAAAATGACTCTTGATACATTTTGTAAAAGGTGTTAAAGTGTGAATTATTATAAAAGAAAATGAATATTTATTCTTTAGGGGGATGCAAAATGGAGAAGAAAAAAGTTGTATTAGCATATTCCGGAGGTCTTGATACTTCCGTTGCAATTAAATGGTTACAAGAGAAGGATTATGATATTATCGCGCTTTGTTTAGACTTAGGGGAAGGCAAAGACTTAGCATTTGTAAAAGAAAAGGCACTTTCAGTAGGTGCAATTAAATCATATATGATTGATGTTCAAGAAGAATTTGCAAACGAATATGCATTGATGGCGATGCAAGCACACACATTATACGAAGGGAAATATCCTCTTGTTTCGGCGCTATCACGCCCACTTATCGCGAAGAAATTAGTAGAAATTGCAGAGCAAGAAGGAGCGACTGCAGTTGCACATGGATGTACAGGGAAAGGAAATGATCAAGTTCGTTTTGAAGTTTCTATTCAAGCATTAAATCCTTACTTAGAAGTGATTGCACCTGTACGTGAATGGAAGTGGTCACGTGAAGAAGAAATTGCCTATGCAAAAGAAAACGATGTACCAATTCCGATTAATTTAGATAGCCCATTTTCAATCGATCAAAACTTATGGGGACGCAGCAACGAATGTGGAATTTTAGAAGATCCATGGGCAGCACCGCCAGAAGATGCATATGAGATGACACTGGCATTAGAAGATACACCGAATAAACCAGAGTTTGTAGAAATCGGATTTGAAGCAGGCGTACCGACGACTTTAAATGGTACTGCATATTCACTTGCAGAATTAATTAAAACGCTAAATGCACTTGCTGGAAAACATGGCGTTGGACGTATTGATCACGTAGAAAATCGTCTTGTCGGTATTAAATCTCGTGAAGTATACGAATGCCCAGCAGCAATGACGTTAATTACTGCGCATAAAGAGTTGGAAGATTTAACACACGTAAAAGAAGTAGCGCATTTTAAACCAGTGATTGAACAGAAAATAACAGAACTTATTTATAATGGTTTATGGTTCTCGCCTTTAAAACAAGCGCTTCATGCATTTTTACAAGAAACGCAAAAGAATGTAACAGGTACAGTGCGTGTGAAATTATTTAAAGGTCATGCGATTGTAGAAGGACGTAAATCTGAATACTCTTTATACGATGAAAAATTAGCAACATATACTGCTCAAGATGAATTTAATCATGATGCAGCAGTTGGATTCATTTCATTATTCGGTTTACCGACGAAAGTATACAGCCAAGTGAATCAAAAGAAGGTGGAAGCGTGAGCAAACTTTGGGGCGGACGTTTTACAGAAGAAGCGGAAGCATGGGTTGAAGAGTTCGGAGCATCCATCTCCTTCGATCAACAATTAGTAAATCAAGATATAAACGGAAGTATTGCACACGTAACGATGCTAGCAAAGCAAGGCATCGTTACGAAAGAGGAAGCCGAGAAAATAAAGATAGGTCTTCAATATTTATTAGAAGAAGCGAAACAAAATAAATTGCATTTTTCAGTTGAAGCGGAAGACATTCATTTAAATATCGAAAAGATGTTAATTGAAAAAATCGGTGAAGTGGGAGGGAAACTTCATACTGGCCGAAGCCGTAATGATCAAGTAGCGACAGATATGCACTTATATTTAAAAGAAAAAGTAGAACATATTATAAAAGCTACAAAACAATTGCAGACGGTTCTTGTTCACCAAGCAGAAAATAATATTGAAACTATTATGCCGGGCTATACGCACTTGCAGCGTGCCCAGCCGATTTCATTTGCTCATCATATTCTTGCTTACTTTTGGATGTTAGAGCGTGATGTGAATCGTTATGAAGATTCATTAAAGCGTATTAACATTTCGCCGTTAGGGGCAGGAGCGTTAGCAGGGACAACATTCCCGATTGACAGAGAATATAGTGCGGAGCTTCTTGGATTTAATGGAATCTATGAAAATAGTTTAGATGCAGTAAGCGATCGTGATTTCATACTGGAGTTCCTAAGTAACTCATCTATGCTCATGATGCACTTATCACGCTTTTGCGAAGAACTTATTTTATGGAGTAGCCAAGAGTTTCAATTTATTGAAATGAGCGATCAATACGCAACGGGAAGTAGCATTATGCCGCAAAAGAAAAATCCTGATATGGCGGAACTAATCCGCGGTAAAACAGGCAGAGTATACGGTAATTTATTTAGTTTACTTACAGTCATGAAAGGATTACCGCTCGCTTACAATAAAGACTTGCAAGAAGATAAAGAAGGAATGTTTGATACAGTAAAAACAGTAGAAGGGTGCCTTCATATTATGGCAGGCATGTTAGAGACGATGACTGTAAACAAAGAAAAAATGGGGCAAGCTGTGACGAAAGATTTCTCTAACGCAACAGAAATTGCTGACTACTTAGCAAGTAAAGGACTACCATTCCGTCAAGCTCATGAAATTGTTGGGAAGCTAGTGCTACACTGCACACAAAACGGAATTTATTTAGTAGATGTCCCACTTGCAACGTATAAAGAGATGAGTTCGTTATTTGAAGAAGATTTGTATGAAGTTCTTTCACCGTATGCAGCTGTGAAACGTCGTAACAGTGCTGGCGGGACAGGTTTTGAGCAAATTGAAAAAGCTTTGGAGAAGGCGAAAGGATTAGTTGGAGAGTTTGTTGGAAGTTGATTGATAGGAAAGAAGGTACGCTAACCTTAGTACAGGAAAGCGTACCTTCTTTGTGATTTTTACAGCTTAAAATGAATCATACTTATGTCGCTCTTCCGTAATTCGAATATACTCAATATCCATCAAATCACGAAGCAATGCACCATTACTTAGTTCAACGCCATGTTTCTCTTTAAAATGAGTGCGAATCTTATCTAGCATTTCAATTTCTTTTCCGTTTACGTCTAAAATAATGCGTTCAGAATCATCCATATAGCATCCTCCTTTTTTACACATATATATTTTGTCCGTCTATTTCTAAAAAATGTATGTTAACGTAATGTTAGGAAATAAGAAAGGAATGGAAAATGAGGCGTATTTATTTTATAGGGGTAATTTTGTATACGTTAGTTGTATTACATGTTGCATTCCCAAATATCTTTTCATTTGAGGATTTAGAAACAGTACACGTTGCGATATTTATTTTTGCTCTATTTGTAGTAGATTGCTTTATTTCTATATGGCTTTCGAAAAGAAAAGATATACAAGGTAAAAAAGAAATGGAACGGAAAAGGAGAAAACGTTCATTTTGGATGACGACGTATTGCTTTTCTTTAGCAATTGCTGCTGCTTTTTTTAGTGAGCATATTCCGTTAGAAAGATTAAATATTGGATTTGGAGCGTTCGTATTTGCATACTATTTTTTTATGCACTTTCTTCCTTATATGAAAGAAAAGAGAGGAGAAGAGGAAGACCAGCTTGTAGAAGAAGCGAGAGAACAAGAGAGTAAGAGATTTGAAGGAGATATAAAGAAACTTGGAGAACAAAAGTGGTATTTAAAATCAAAAATCATATACGTTCTTTGCTTTATTACGCCGCCAATTGGTTATTTATATGTTTTCTTTCTTCGTAAAAAAATGACAGAAGGTGCAAAGCAAACGTACTTAATGGTTGCGACGATTATGATGGCATTATGGTCTTTGAAGTTTTTACCTCCTTATGTATTGGCAATTACCGTTGTTGTTATAGCTTGTCTTGTATTTATAGTAAAATATGTGAAATGAAAAACACCAAGCCCATGTGGACTTGGTGTTTTATCTATAAATTAAAGCTCACCTTGTTCCTCATCACCACGAACAACAAGGACATCGCATTTCGCATAGCGAATAATATGTTCAGAGACGCTACCAATTAGGAAACGCTCAACAGCATTTAAACCAGTCGCGCCACACATAATTAAATCTACTTTATGGTTTGGAGCGATTTCTTTTGAAATTTTAGATTTAGGGTTACCAAATTCTAATACAGTTTCAATTTTTTCAAGACCAGCTTCAAGCGCAGTTTTTTTGTAGTCTTCTAATAAGTCTTCTGCAAATAGATTTGCACGTTCAGCAATTGCACGGCTATAAGCCTCTACTGCTGAGTACGCTTTTACATCAACGATATGAGCAATTGTTAATGTTGCATTATTGCGCTTTGCGACTTGAATTGCTTTTTTAAAGGCTTTTTCTGCTTCTTTAGAACCATCCACCGCGATTAAAATATTTGTATATGTATTATTCATAGTAAATTCCTCCCAATCTGTTTTATAACTGTTTACAACTTAATTATAAAACAAATTTTGGTAACGTGCTTGCCAGAAACGTTACAGAATTTTGAAAACTCTGTTTCAATTCATTTTAGTTGTAATTGGAGCGAGAACTTGTTACATATGAAGTATAGCAATTTAAAAGGGGGCAGTTTTGTGAGACATGCGCTCATTACAGCCGGTACGAAAGGTTTAGGAAAGCAAGTAACAGAAAAGTTATTGGCTAAAGGCTATTCAGTAACAGTAACATATCATAGCGATATAACGGCTATGGAAACGATGAAAGAAACATATAAAAACGTAGAAGAGCGTCTACAATTCGTGCAAGCGGATGTCACGAAAAAGGAAGATTTACATAAAATGGTAGAAGAAGCGATAAGCCGTTTTGGCAAAATTGATTTCTTAATTAATAATGCTGGTCCATATGTATTTGAACGAAAAAAGTTAGTCGATTATGAAGAAGATGAATGGAATGAAATGATTCAGGGTAATTTAACAGCGGTATTTCATTTGTTGAAACTTGTCGTTCCGGTTATGAGAAAACAGAACTTTGGCCGTATTATTAATTACGGATTCCAAGGGGCAGATAGTGCACCGGGATGGATTTATCGTTCAGCTTTTGCAGCAGCGAAAGTAGGACTTGTTTCATTAACGAAAACCGTTGCTTACGAAGAAGCAGAATATGGAATTACTGCAAATATGGTATGCCCTGGTGATATTATTGGTGAAATGAAAGAAGCGACAATTCAAGAAGCACGTCAGTTGAAAGAACGTAAAACACCAATTGGTAGATCTGGAACAGGCGAAGATATCGCAAGAACGATTTCGTTTTTATGTGAGGAAGATTCCGATATGATTACCGGTACAATTATTGAAGTAACTGGTGCAGTAGATGTTATTCATAGACATCGATAGAGAAAAATAAAGTGAAGATTCGAATGATTGGACAGTTTATCCTTTATGCTGATAGGTGCGGATAATACTGTCCTTTAATATAAAATTAAATCTATCGGAAAACTTATATTATTTTTTGTCAAATATTGAGATATTATGTTAAAATATAAGAGCGTAGAAAGCGCTTTAAAAAATGATTCAGGGGTCATTTCATAACTCAAGGGGGAACTAATAATGCGTATCGGTATTCCAACAGAAATTAAAAACAATGAAAACCGCGTGGCAATGACGCCAGCGGGAGCAGTACATTTAGTGCAAAATGGTCATGAAGTTTTTGTTCAAAAAGGAGCAGGTTTAGGGTCTGGCTTTACGGATGAAGAATACGTACAAGCTGGTGCGAAACTTGTTGAAACTGCTGAAGAAGCATGGAATCAAGATATGGTTATGAAGGTAAAAGAGCCAGTAGCAAGTGAATACGGCTATTTTCGCGAAGGTTTAATTTTATTCACATACTTACACTTAGCTCCAGAACCAGAATTAACGAAAGCATTAATTGATAACAAAGTTGTATCAATTGCATACGAAACAGTACAATTAGATAATCGTTCATTACCATTACTTGCACCTATGAGTGAAGTAGCAGGTCGTATGTCTGCACAAATCGGTGCACAATTCCTTGAGAAAAACAAAGGCGGTAAAGGTATTTTACTTGCAGGCGTTCCAGGGGTAAAACGCGGCAAAGTAACAATTATCGGCGGTGGTCAAGCTGGTACAAACGCAGCGAAGATTGCAGTAGGTTTAGGTGCAGATGTAACAATCATCGACTTAAGCGCAGAACGTCTTCGTCAACTAGATGACATTTTCGGTAACCAAGTAAAAACATTAATGTCTAATCCATACAACATTGCAGAAGCTGTAAAAGAATCTGACCTTGTTATTGGTGCAGTATTAATTCCAGGTGCAAAAGCGCCAAAACTTGTAACTGAAGAAATGATTCAATCAATGGAACCAGGTTCTGTCGTTGTAGATATCGCGATTGACCAAGGTGGTATTTTCGAAACAACTGATCGTATTACAACTCATGATAACCCAACTTACGAAAAACACGGCGTTGTTCATTATGCAGTTGCTAATATGCCAGGTGCGGTTCCACGTACGTCAACTCTTGCATTAACAAACGTAACAGTACCATATGCAGTGCAAATTGCCAACAAAGGCTACAAAGATGCTTGCCTAGGCAACACTGCATTATTAAAAGGTATTAACACATTAGACGGATATGTAACATTCGAAGCAGTTGCAGAAGCGCACGGCTTACAATACGCTGATGCGAAAGAGCTTCTTGAAAAAGCTCCTGCTTTATCATAATAGAGACAAATTCAAGACCTTCCTTTATGAGGAGGGTCTTTTTTTATGGAGAAATAACATGTGAATAATTGTTATTTATTGGTGTAAATTGATTTTCATTATGATAATTTAGAATTATATAACAAAAAGAGGGGATTCAATGGGGAGCAAAAAGAGGAAGAAAAAGCAAGCTAAAAGACAAAAGTATATAAAGAAAAAACAGGAACAGAACATACCTCTTTCAAAAAAAGTGGTCATTATGATAGAGAAAACATTTCGGTATATTTGTATGGCTCTGTATGTGATTTTGTGTATGTATTCATTTGGAGTGTTGTACAGTTTTGAGATAACCCCCAATATTATTGAGAGCATTCTAGAAGTTGCACTTGTCGTAATAGAATTAACCTTATTCGTTATACTCTTTGCTACAGTATGGCCTAGTCATGAAAGTAAGAAAGATAAGCAAAGAAAAATGAGAAAAAAATCTTCATATGCTTCAAGTTCATCAAGTGGATTCGGTGACTACAGTAGCAATGATTGTAGCAGCTCAAGTGATGGTGAGGGAGATTGCGGAGGTGGTGGAGACTAAGCTAGTTTTTCAGAAGAACGACTAATGAAAGGATGAGACGAAAGATGGAAACTGTGAACTTAATAGAATTAACAAAGGACATTCAAGATCAACATAAAAACTTCGTCGTTTCAAATGTAAATAGTCATTGCTTACGAATCGCTGTATTTACTGGTGAATATGATTGGCACTATCATTCTAATTCGGATGAATTATTCATTGTATTAGAGGGAGAATTAGTTATTGATTTTGAGGATGGAGAAACAGCGGTATTAAAGCCAAATGATTCTATTTTAATTCCAGCATGTACGATTCATAGAACGAGAGCATTAAAGAGAACGGTAAATCTTTGTTTTGAAAATATAGAGGCGGATACAATTATAGTGGAGCAATTATGAAAAAATTATCTGTAGCCGAGTATAGAAAAATCCTTCCGATTTTAGAAAGTCATACAAAAACGACGACGTTTGCTTATGCGGTATGTGATCAAATGATAGATGGTGAAGTTTTTACAAACGGGCAGTTAACAGCAGGATTAATTATTACAGGTAACGGTATCTATTATTTATTTGGTGATACGGATGATCACAAGTATAACGAAAATTTATTTGCATATTTAAAAATGGCTATTGAAAAAACAGAGAAGAGATTTACACTCTTTACTTCAAGTGAAGAGTGGGAAATGATGATAGAAGGGCGATTTAGTAATATACTTCGGAACATTCCGCGAATGAAATTTCAAAGCATAACCTTTGAAGAGAAAAAACAAGATTGTAACATAAATACATATGAAGTGAAGCGTATTGATAGAAAAGATATAGCACAAAGCAATGAATTTACAGAGGAATATTATAAAGAATATTGGGGATCAACTAAAGTGTTTTTAAATAATGGCTTTGGATTCTGTATAGAACAAGATGGGATAATTGTAGCGGAATGTGTTTCGATATTTAACGGGAATGGATTTGCTGAAATTGATATTGTAACGCATGAAGCATATCAAGGGAAAGGATTAGCCCAAGCTGTTGCAATGCGGTTCATTGAACATTGTATGAAAAATAATATTACACCGTGCTGGGATTGTTATGTAGACAATATTCCTTCGCAAAAATTAGCTAGTAAATTAAGTTTTTATCATCCAATAGAATATAGATTGCTTGTACGTAAGAAAACGGGGGAATAAAAATGAATGTGGAGTTAACGAGATTCAAAGTGAAACAAGGTAAAAGTCGTCGTGTAGATGAATGGATGCAGCTTCTGAATGACAATATGAAAGAAGTGCTGTTGACACTAAACGACGAAAAAATGTACGTTGAGACAATTTTCCGGGAAATAAGAGATGGAGAAGAGTACTTATATTGGTATTCTGTGCAAGGAAAAGGTGGTATTTTTGTCGAAAATTCGCATCATGAAATTGATAAAAAGCATTTAGCGTTTTGGTATGAATGTATTGATGAAGAAGCACCATCTGTTGATATGAAAACAGAAGTTGTTATGATTCAAGATGTTGTGAAGGAAGCGATGAAATAATAGATTGTTATTTTATAACCGTAAAATGGTCTTCTTTTTTGTTGGAATATATATTATTGGAGATGCTGTAGGATGAAAATTAGTAATAAATATATCACTCTCGATGAAATAGAGATAATAAGAGAATCCTTAAATAAATTGCATGAATATCATAATAATAAATCAAAATATTTTTCTGGCGATTATCCAAGAATGACATTTGAGGAACGTATTGAAAATTATAAAAAGAACTCAAAGTACGGAGAATATAGAATTGAATTATTGATTGAATCAGAAACAGATAATATATTAGGATTTTGTATAGCGTATAGTAAAAGCGTAAGCGGGAAGGTTGAAGTTTTATTTGTCGATGAAAAATACCGAAGAAACGGATTTGGTTTGAAATTAATGAATGGTGCAGTGGAATGGTTTAAAGAAAAGAGGATAGATGAAATTGAATTAACAGTAGTATACGGAAATGAAGCTGTATCGTTTTATGAAAAGCTGGGGTTTTATCCTCGTTCAATTATTATGGCAACTAAGTCATAACGGTAGTATGGGGAGAGAGGAGTGGGAGTCTTTGTTTGAAAAAAATGATTCATATTTTACTAGAATATATGTGAAGAGCGCATCAAAATAGATGTGCTTTTTATTATGAAAAAATTTATAAAAGCTGCATTTGGATATCTTTAAGTGAAAATAAAGAGGGATATCGAGAATATTTTAGGATAAACTATAAAGAAATAAAAAAACACCAAACCAAAAGACTTACCAATATACGGTGTAGTCGTAACAGGGAAAACAGAGGATTTACAAAGTTTACAAGGGTCACCGTATATTAAGGCTGCTGTAAGAGGTGTAACAGTTGAGAAATATTAATTACAGTCTATTAATGTGAATAATCAGAAAATTTATGGTATACTATGTGAAAAGGAGGTTTATATGAGGCAAATACATGGAGCAATTTATATTTACATAACAATGTTTTTCGTGGCGATATCCTATGGATTAGGGCACGTGTATTCGCATCCTATACTAACTTTTTTAAGCGGAGCATGTATGGCGTTTGCGCTTCTTGTCCACCTTTTCTCAGTTTGGATCGTGAAATTTCAATTAAATATTAGTGAAATAGAAGAAGGCACTTTCTAAGTGGCCTTCTTTTTTTAATAATATTTTCGAAGTTCTTGTAGCAATTTTTCAATTTCGCATTCAGTTTCTTTACATATAGACATTGTACGTAATCTGAAAAATAAGCTACGTAAGAAAGATTTTATATTTCCGTATAGATACTCGTACGATTCAATATGTAATGTTTGTTTTTTGACGGGTAATTGGCTACTAAATCATGAAGGGCTAATATGAGTACTTCTTCTTTTAGACCACTTTGGAGCATTGCGACAATCGGATAAACGAGACGTTCATCTTCCTCATATTTGTAGTAAATAGAATGGACGCAAACTTTGTTTAATAAAGTTTGTAATATTTCCTCGTAATATAAAGTTTCCAGTTTAGGACTACGAATAAGCGCCTCAAATGTATCAGAAGCGTGAGCGATACTATGTGCCCAGCCGTGGTCTTGCACATATCCGCGGAAATCATGCTCGTTGTTCATATATAGAACTAATTGATCTTTTACATGTAAAAGATCAGCCTGTGATAAGAAATTATGGTTTGTATCGGCATCAATAATGAGTGTAATTAATAATGTTGTAAAGGCGCGGATAAATACCGCATCTTCGTCATCCGAATGAATTTTATACAATAAATATTTGTCACTGATGCTTTCTGATAATAGTTTCTGTAAGTGTGTGTGTGAAATATAGTCCTTCTTGATTAGGTGATAAAAAGTAGAGTAGATAAGTTTATCTCTTAAATAACTATCAGTATCCCCAATATGCTCCAGCATACTGGAACTTAAAGGATCGATATTGAGGACATTATTGATTACGTAATTATTATTACAAATTTCTTCTAACTGTTGTTGTAACATATAAACCTCCTATTTTAGAAAATTCTGTATTTTGATAGTATAATAAGAGGAAGAAATAGACAATAAATAAATGCTTTTGAATGGAGGGGCATGATGAAGAGAGCATTATTCTTTTTCATTAGTATTTTCTTTTTAGGGAGTTGTTCGATTTGGTATGTTACTTTTTCTAGCGAGAGCAAAAGTTGGACGGGACAATATAAGGGCCATATTAAGGACGACAGTGAAGATGGAGTGTTTACGTTTCAGTACAAAGGCGGAGATGGGAATACAGAATTTAAAAATTTAGAGATTGCTATTAATGGAGCCTTTAGCACAATGACACAAACGTCAGAAAGTCATAAAGGAGCAAAGATTGAAATGAAATCATCTTGTGTAAGTTGTGCGCCTTTATCTAAAGATGAACCGATAGAGGTTGTGATTAAATGGGATGATAAGTATGAGGAGAAGATGGTGTTAAATTTGAAATAGCCTAGAGTAAGGAGTTAAAAATGAATAGGCATATGAAAAAATTAATGTTTATAAATGTATTTCTAATCATATTATCAGCGTGCACTACAAAACAAGTAGAGGTAAAAAAAGTACCTGAAGAAGGGTATGTCATAGTAAGAAATGACACGGTATTTTTCGTCAGTGATAAAACGTTTGAAACAAAAATAGAGTTACAAAATTATATAGAACAACAAATGAATAAAGAGTATCCATCACATATAGTTTTGAGCTTTAAGGATAAACGTGCATATAATCAATTAAAAACAGGGGATAAAATAAAATTATGGTCTTTTCAAATGCTTGAAAGTTATCCAGCAAAAATGATTGTAGAGAAATTTGAAATAGTAGAGAAATAGAAAAAGGCAGCAACCAAGCTGCCTTTTTTCTTATTTTACAAATTGTAATTCTTTCGGGAACTTCGTTAAAATTTCTGATCCGTCTTTTGTGATGTAAATATCATCTTCAATACGAACGCCACCTACGTTTGGTACGTAAATACCTGGCTCGATTGTGAAGACCATACCTTCTTTTAATGGAGACTCGTTACTAGCTTTTACATCTGGATATTCGTGTACGCTAATTCCAAGTCCGTGACCAAGGCGGTGCGGGAAGAAGTCACCGTAACCTGCATCTGCGATAACAGAACGAGCAGCATTGTCGATTGCGCCAAGTGTAACACCTGGTTTACATGCTTCAACTGCTTGTAGTTGTCCAGCAAGTACAGTGTTGTAAATACGAGTTTGCTCTTCAGAAATCCCACCGAATGCCACTGTACGTGTAATATCAGAGCAATAACCATCAATGATTACGCCTAAATCAAATAGTACGAAATCGCCGCGTTTCATTTTGTTTGCGCCAGGAATACCGTGTGGAAGAGCTGAGTTCGCACCTGCTAATACCATCGTATCAAATGACATTTTATGTATGCCTTTTGTTTTTAATTCGTGTTCAATAATTGCTAATACTTCTAGCTCGCTGCGGTTTTCTTTAATTGCATTTACACCAACTTCAACAGCATAGTCCGCCATTTTAGCTGCTTCGCGTAAAATAGAAAGCTCTTTTTCATCTTTAATTAAACGAAGTTCACGAACTTTCTCTTCAGCTGATTTGAAAGCTGCATTTGGGAATAGTTTTGTTAATTCTTCGTAGCGTTCTACGTTTAAATGTTCTTTTTCAATTGCAACTGCATTTGCATTGATGCCGCGGTCTTTAATTGCTTTTGCAATCATATCCCATGGTCGATCAGTGTCAGTGAATCCGATAATTTCATGTGCCCAGCCAGCGTTACGAGCTTGACCTTCTTCCATTTTAGGACAAATTAAAATAGGTTCTTTTTCTTGGAATACAAACATACCAAGTAATCTTTCATGTGGTTCACAGTGGAAGTTTGTCATGTAGAAAACGTTCGGTGTAGAAGTTAAGAACGCAGCTTCTATGTTTTTTTCTTTTAGCCATTGCATTAAATTTTCTAATCTAGCATTCATCGATTGGCACCCCCGAGATATTTAATTACAAATATAACTTTAACTCGGAAGAAAGCGTTATGACAAGTAAATAGATGTTAGAAAAGACAGGGGATTCAAAAATCATGTAGAATAAAAAGTGAGAATGTGAACAGGGGAGGAATGTAATAATGAAAGTATCTTATCATGGACATTCAGTTGTGAAAATTGAGGCGAATGGAAAAGTTATTTTAATTGACCCGTTTTTAACAGGTAATCCGAAAACAGATTTAAAAGCTGAAGATGTAAAAGTGGATGCAATTCTTTTATCGCATGGACACGGTGATCATGTTGGAGATACAGTAGAGCTTGCGAAGAAAAATAATGCAGTTGTTGTAGCGCCATTTGAATTAGCAACATTTTTAAGTTGGCAAGGTGTAAATACACACCCGATGCATATTGGTGGTTCACATGAATTTGACTTCGGAAAAGTGAAGTTTACACAAGCATTCCACGGCTCTAGTTATATTGATGAAGAAAATAAGACGATTACATATACAGGTATGCCAGCAGGTATTTTATTTACAGCAGAAGAGAAAACTGTATACCACGCAGGAGATACTGCACTATTCTCTGACATGAAGTTAATTGGGGAATTAAATAAAGTTGATCTAGCATTTTTACCAATTGGTGATAATTTCACAATGGGACCAGAAGATGCTGTACTAGCGGCAAAATGGATTAATGCGAAAACTGTTGTACCGATGCATTACAATACGTTCCCAGTTATTGAACAAGATCCATATCAATTTGTAGAAAAGCTACAAAATTGTACAGGGAAAGTATTAGAAGCTGGAGAAAGTATTACACTATAGAAAAGAAACCCTTCATTTGAAAAGAAAAGTGAAGGGTTTTTTACGTGTGTAGGACAGCTTTTAATGCTTGTATTTGTTTTGGTGATTCTTTTCTTTTGGTAAGTGGTTGTTCAGGTGTTTCATTCAATTCTATTGCAACCTTTTTCCCATCTACGAAAGCTAAAAATACAGCACCTACAACCTCTAAAAATTTTTTCATCATGTGTTCGCTCCTTTGTTTTATTTCTTGTCTTAATTGTATAGGTAATCAAGTGTACGAACTATCGAATGAGATGACGATAGCATTACATTGTTGTAATAGAATGACTGGTGGAATGTAAGAGTCATTTTGTTATAAAAAAAATAGTACAGGTATGCAAAGAGAGAGTGTAACAGTTTTGAAAATATAGTATACTAAAAGTACAACACATGAAGAATTTAGGGAAAAGAAAGTATGGTGAAACCATTTGGCTACCAAGCATAACCAAATTTTAGAACATATTAATAGCCTGCCAGTAGGCCATAAAATTTCTGTAAGACAAATTGCGAAAGATTTGAGTGTAAGTGAAGGGACCGCTTACCGTGCAATTAAAGATGCAGAAAATAAAGGATATGTTAGTACAATTGAACGTGTCGGAACAATTCGAATTGAACAAAAGAAGAAAGAAAATATCGAAAAACTGACATATGCAGAAGTCGTTAACATTGTCGATGGTCAAGTACTTGGGGGCAGAGAAGGACTACATAAAACATTAAATAAATTCGTAATCGGAGCTATGAAATTAGAAGCGATGATGCGCTATACAGAAGCTGGGAATTTACTCATTATTGGTAACCGTACGAATGCACATGAATTAGCGCTAGAAACTGGAGCTGCTGTATTAATTACGGGCGGGTTTGATACGGAAGATCATGTAAAGAAATTAGCAGACGAATTAAAGCTGCCGATTATTTCAAGTAGCTACGATACATTTACGGTTGCAACGTTAATTAACCGTGCAATTTATGACCAACTTATTAAGAAAGAAATTGTACTCGTTGAAGATATTTTAACGCCAATTGAAGAAACGTTATATTTAAGGCCGAGTGATACAGTACAGCAATGGCATGCGTATAACGAAGAGACAATGCACGGAAGATATCCAATCGTCGATGAAAATAACAAAGTGCTAGGAATCGTAACTTCAAAAGATATGATCGGTGTAGCGAAAGAAACACCAATTGATAAAGTAATGACAAAACACCCAATTACAGTGAACGGTAAAATGTCTGTCGCGGCTGCGGCACGTATGATGGTGTGGGAAGGAATTGAATTACTTCCTGTCGTTGAGGAAGGAAATAAGCTGCAAGGTATTATTAGCCGTCAAGATGTACTTCAGGCACTGCAAATGATTCAACGTCAGCCACAAGTTGGAGAAACAATTGATGATATTGTAACGAATCAATTTATGACGCCAAAAGAAGCGAGGAATGAGCATCTATATCAATTTTCGGTGACGCCACAAATGACGAACTCAATCGGAACGTTATCGTACGGTGTATTTGCAACAATTGTGACAGAAGCGACAAATCGCGTCATTCGTGCGCAAAAGAAAAGCGATTTAATTGTTGAAAACTTAACGATTTATTTCGTAAAGCCGGTTCAAATTGATAATGTTGTATCCGTTCATCCGAAAGTATTAGAAATTGGGCGTAAATTTGGTAAGGTCGATGTAGAGGTGCATCATGAAGGTAATGTTGTTGGAAAAGCATTACTTATGGTTCAGTTAATCGATAAATAAAAAGATGGGACAAATCGTTTTGATTTGTTCCATCTTTTTTGCTGTTTTACATTTGAAAGGCATGATTTTAGATGGGAGTTTTAGTGGAATATGTATGGGATGGAGTGGAAAAGTAACGTAATAAAAGACAGAATAGTAATTCAATTCCGTCGTATATTGTGTTATGATTATATTGTAAGAAAATGGATTTCTGAAAGGTGGTATGCATTATGTCGTCAGCCGTACTCTTTTTTTGTAGTATCGCACTATTTTACTTTCTTGTAATGATACCGATCCAATATTTATACTTACAAGGTTTACATGAAAAAAAGGAAAAGACAGGATTATCTCAGCGAGAGCTATATGAAAAAATGTCTTTTGGAGAAGAACAATTACATTTTCACGTACAAGGTAACCCATTTAATATACCATCTGCGTTTGTTGCATATATGATTTTGAAAGTTAGGGGACGTAAAAAAGCATCACAATATTGATGCTTTTTTATGTTGCTTCATAGACTTCGGCTTCTTTAACTGCTAATGGTAAGAAATGTTTGTATTGGCGAAATCCATTAAATACACTTGCACTACCAAATAGAATGAATAAAACACCAACGATAATACGAGCGGTTGAAAGTTCTAAAAAGAATTGGTTTATCCCGAAAAATAAAACGAATGAACCGAGTGCCATTGCGGATTTTCCTGAGAGCCAACCTTTTTCCATTGGGCGGTTTGTACGAAAGTATTTTGTTTTGTAAAAGATGTACAACATAAATGAGATGATAATACAGAAGACTAATACTGGCATAATGAACACTCCCATCGCTTTGTGAAAAATAATAGAAAAGAAAAAGAAATATCTAAACTTTCTAACTTTTATTATAAAGCAATTGTTCGCATGTATGAAATACTTTCCGTTATAATGGAGGATAAAGTGAAACTTTAATTAGTGTGGGGATGTTTCCATGCGCTAATGATTAGCCCCATCCATTGGGCTTTTACTGCACGTTAAAGTGAAGAAGTTGATTAAAAAGGAGATTATACATATGCATGAGCAAATTTTAGGAGCAATTAAAGAGTTTGATACAATTATTATTCATCGCCACGTGCGTCCGGATCCAGATGCGTTAGGTTCACAGGGTGGTCTTGGTACAATTCTACAAGAATCGTTTCCAGAGAAAAATATTTATACGGTTGGGTACAATGAACCGTCACTAGCATACTTACGAGTAATGGATGATATTGAAGATAGTGTATACGAAAATGCGCTTGTTATTGTTTGTGATACTGCGAATCAAGAACGTGTTGACGATCAACGCTATACAAAAGGGAAGATGTTAATTAAAATTGATCATCATCCAAACGAAGATCCATATGGAGATATTACGTGGGTAGATACGACAGCGAGTTCTACAAGTGAAATGATTTATGAGTTTTATAACTATGGAAAAGATAAGGGGTTAAAAATAACAAAAGAAGCAGCCCGCCTTATTTTAGCAGGAATTGTTGGAGATACAGGTCGTTTCTTATTCCCAAATACGACAGCAAAAACACTTCGTCACGTAAGTGAGCTTGTTGACATGGGTGTGAAATTCACAGATTTATACAATGAAATGTATAAGACAAAAGAAAAAATTGCTCGTTTAAACGGTTATATTTTACAAAACTTTACGATGGTAGAAGAAGGAGCAGCTTACATTAAATTAACGAAAGAAGTATTAGAAGAGTTTGATGTACTTCCTTCTGAAGCATCTGGTGTTGTTGGAGCGCTTGGCAATATTGATGGATTAAAGGCGTGGGTTCTATTTTTAGAGGAAGACGACGTAATTCGTGTTCGTCTTCGTTCAAAAGGACCAGTTATAAACAAATTGGCAATGCAATATAACGGCGGAGGGCACCCGATGGCTTCTGGTGCCAAGGCATCTTCTTGGGAAGAAGCGGATCGTCTTTTTGCTGATTTACGTGAGATTTGTAAATAAGAGACTATATGTTAGAACGAAAAGAAGGAGCGGCGCTAAAGCCCTCCTTCTTTATTTTTCTTTCTCTATAGTTATGCTAATTTCAAGCACTGTATCAAAAGATATTGTATCGACTTTAAAACGGTATAGCCGATCGTAATGTTTGTACGTTTTATTTTCGATTACCTTTTTTAGCAGGTCTTTATTTTTTGCGATACTTTGAATGTTTTTCGTTAAAAGATGCTGGAGATCATTATGGATAGATGTAGTCATATTTTCGAGTGTAAGATTGTCTAAATCGTATTTTTCTCGATTGATAAGTTTTATTTTAATCTCTTGAATGGTTAAGAGTCGTTTATTTTCAGTGTTCAATTTTTCTTGATCTTCGAGAAGGACGTGGAGCTTTGCTTCTTGTTTTTCTATAATTTCTCTTTGTTCTGCTATTTTACTAGCTTGTTCTTCTTGAAAAACACCGTATATGTACAAAAAAATAAACCAGCTCAACACGCCTCCAACAGCAGCACCAGCTAATACTAAATACCATCTTTTTGCTGTATTGGCACTTGGTACTCTCATACATGTTCCTGCGTTAGCCATTTAATAATAATGAGACCTGTTTGCATACCACCAGTTGCGAAAAAAATAAGGAGAATTTGTTTTACGATATCTTTCATATCTCCGCCAAAGAAACTTCTTTCAAAGCTATAAAAGGTATCGAATGTTCCACCGATTGCTGCAACGAGTGCCCAAATTCTTAAATTTTGGGCGAATTGATTAATGTAAGTTAGAGCTGGTTTTCCGATAAGAAACGCACCAAATCCACCAATTAATGAACCGCCAAGTATAACCCCAAAGGCAATAAAATAACTAATAATAAGCAGAGAGAAAAAAGTATGTTCTCTTACATCCATCGTCATTCCCCTTTCTTCTTCATATATATGGACAAAGTATAAGAAGTATGTTTTGATTTCCGCTTTCCTCATCACCTATAATAAAAGTAGTCAAATAGGTAAAGAGAGGGTACAACAGTGAAGTTTGTGCATTTACAATGTCAAACCGTTTTTAGTTTATTAAAAAGTGCTTGTAAAATTGATGAGCTTGTAGTCAGGGCGAAAGAACTCGGTTTTTCATCGCTGGCTATTACGGATGAAAATGTTATGTATGGCGTTATTCCGTTTTATAAAGCATGTAAGAAACATGGTATACAGCCTGTTATTGGATTAACCGCTTCTATTTTTAGTGAAGAAGAAGAAAGGTCTTATCCGCTTGTATTACTTGCTGAGAATGAAATAGGCTACCAAAATTTATTAAAGATTTCTAGCAGTATTATGACAAAGTCCAAAGAAGGTATTCCTAAGAAGTGGCTTGCGCATTATGCGAAAGGATTAATTGCAATTTCACCAGGTAAAGATGGCGAAATTGAGCAATTATTACTAGAAGACAATGAGAGTCAGGCTGAAGAAGTAGCTCGCACATATCAAAATATGTTCGGTCATTTTTATATGAGTTTGCAGCATCATGCGATTCAAGATGAGTTGCTTTTACAAGAGAAACTACCTGAATTTATTAGTAGGGTTAATATTCCAGTCGTTGCAACAAATGATGTGCGCTATATCAATCAAAGTGACGCGCTTGTTCATGAATGTTTACTATCTGTTGAAAGTGGAACGAAAATGACTGATCCAGATAGGCCGAGGCTGAAAACAGATCAGTATTATTTAAAGTCATCGGATGAAATGGAAGCACTATTTTCCCATGCGCCGGAAGCAATCAAAAATACAATAAAAATTGCAGAGCGTTGCCAAGTAGAAATACCGTTCCATGTAAATCAACTTCCGAAGTTTCCTGTTCCGTCTAATGAAACCAGTGATATATACTTGCGTCGTGTTTGTGAAGAAGGTTTGCGGAAACGATATGGTGCTCCGAAAGAAGTGCATATAAAGCGTTTGGATCATGAATTAAATGTTATTTCTCGTATGGGATTTAGTGATTATTTCCTCATCGTATGGGATTTTATGAAGTATGCACATGAAAATCATATTCTAACAGGACCAGGTCGTGGATCGGCAGCTGGTTCACTCGTTTCATACGTATTAGAAATTACAGATATTGATCCAATTGAATACGATCTATTATTTGAAAGGTTTTTAAATCCTGAACGTGTGACGCTTCCTGATATTGATATTGATTTTCCAGACGTAAGACGTGATGAGATGATTCGCTATGTGAAAGATAAATACGGTCAGCTCCGTGTTGCGCAAATTGTAACGTTTGGTACGCTTGCAGCAAAAGCGGCAATTAGAGACATTGCCCGCGTAATGGGGCTTCCGCCGCGAGATATTGATATATTTTCAAAACTTATCCCATCAAAGCTCGGTATAACGTTAAAAGATGCATATGAAGAATCACAATCACTTCGTGAGTTTATACAAGGGAATCTTCTACATGAGCGTGTGTTTGAAATCGCAAAACGTGTAGAAGGTTTACCACGTCATACGTCTATTCATGCGGCTGGTGTTATTATGAGTCAAGAACCGCTAACAGGCAGTGTAGCAATTCAAGAAGGACATAACGATGTTTATGTTACGCAATATCCAGCCGATGCGCTAGAAGAACTTGGGTTGCTTAAGATGGACTTTTTAGGATTACGTAATTTAACGTTACTTGAAAATATTATAAAATTTATCGCGAACAAAACAGGGAAAGAAATCGATATAAGAAACTTACCTCTTCAAGATGAAAAGACGTTCCAATTATTAGGGAGAGGGGATACAACAGGTGTATTCCAGCTTGAGTCAGGTGGTATGCGAAATGTACTTCGCGGGTTAAAACCGAATGAGTTTGAAGATATCGTAGCTGTTAACTCGTTATACAGACCAGGACCGATGGAACAGATACCGACTTTTATTGAATCGAAACATGGAAAAAGAAAAATTGAATATTTACATCCGGATTTAAAGCCAATTTTAGAAAGAACATACGGCGTCATTGTATACCAAGAACAAATTATGCAAATTGCATCGAAGTTAGCAGGTTTTTCGCTCGGAGAAGCAGATTTACTGCGCCGTGCGGTGAGTAAAAAAAATCGTGATATTTTAGATCAGGAACGTAAGCATTTCGTCCAAGGATGTTTGCGAAATGGATACGATGAGACATCCGCAGAGAAAATTTATGATTTAATTGTAAGATTTGCGAATTACGGTTTTAACCGAAGTCACGCTGTAGCTTACAGTATGATTGGATATCAGCTTGCCTATTTGAAAGCGAATTATACGCTGGAATTTATGACGGCATTATTATCAAGCGCAATTGGAAATGAAGATAAGATTGTACAGTATATACGAGAAACGAAGCGGAAAGGTTTTCACGTTTTGCCGCCGTCTCTTCAGAGGAGTGGTTACAACTTCCAAATAGAAGGGAATGCGATACGTTACAGTTTACTTTCGATCCGAAATATTGGAATGGCTACAGTGACGGCACTATTAGAAGAACGAGAGAAAAAAATGTTCGAAGATTTATTTGAGTTTTGTCTCCGTATGCCGTCAAAGTTCGTAACGGAGCGTAATTTAGAAGCTTTCGTCTGGTCGGGATGTTTTGACGATTTTGGTGTTTCGAGAACGAATTTATGGAAAAGTATTAAAGGGGCGTTAGAGTACGCGAATCTCGCACGTGATTTAGGAGATGCTGTTCCAAAATCGAAATATGTACAAGGAGAAGAGTTATCTTTTATTGAACAACTAAATAAAGAGAAGGAAGCACTTGGCTTTTATTTATCAAGTTATCCGACAGCGCAGTATGTGAAGTTAGCAAAAGAATTAGAAATTCCATCTCTCGCTCAGGCGATGCGAAACAAGAAAAAAGTACAAAGAGCGATTGTGTATATAACAAGTGTGAGAGTGATTCGTACGAAAAAGTTTCAAAAGATGGCATTTATTACATTCTGTGATCAAAATGATGAAATGGAAGCGGTCCTCTTCCCGGAAACGTATATACATTTCTCGGATAAGTTGCAAGAAGGAGCAATTGTTTTAGTTGACGGTACGATTGAGCTAAGAAATCATAAGCTGCAATGGATTGTAAATGGACTATATCCGCTAGAGGAAATGGATGTTTATGAAGAAAAGAAAGACGCATCTGTTTACGTGAAATTGCCATCTCAGTATGAGAAAAAGCTTTTAAATCAGGTTACGAAAATATTGTTCGACTATTCAGGTTTTGCGAAAGTACTAATTTATTATGAAAAGGAACATAAAATGGTACAATTATCTCGGAGTTTATCGATTCATCCAAGTGAAGAATGTTTAGGAGCACTTCGTGAAATTGTCGGGGAAGAAAATGTAGTTGTGAAAATATAATGGACAATTTCCCTACACTTCGATTATTATAGTAGTAGTGTTCGTGGTCAGACCACTTGGAGAAATTGATATCAGCAAGAATAATTTGAGGAGAGTGGATAGTTTGTCAACACTTCGTGAAGAAGCACTTCACATGCATAAAGTGCATCAAGGAAAATTAGAAACTGTATCAAAAGTAAAAGTAGAAAATGCAAAAGATTTAAGTCTTGCATATTCTCCAGGGGTTGCAGAACCTTGTAAAGAAATTTATGACGATAAAAGTAAGGTATATGAATATACGATGAAGGGAAATATGGTAGCAGTTGTGACAGATGGAACAGCTGTACTTGGTCTTGGTAACATTGGACCTGAAGCATCTCTTCCAGTAATGGAAGGTAAAGCTGTATTATTCAAGAGCTTTGCTGGTGTAGATGCATTCCCAATTGCCTTAAATACAAACGATGTAGATAAAATTGTTGAAACTGTAAAATTAATGGAGCCAACTTTTGGCGGCGTTAACTTAGAAGATATCGCAGCACCAAACTGCTTCATTATTGAAGAGCGTTTGAAAAAAGAAACAAATATTCCTATCTTCCATGATGATCAACACGGAACAGCTATCGTAACAGTAGCAGGTCTTGTAAATGCACTGAAATTAGTTGGAAAGAAAATGTCTGACATTAAAGTTGTCGCAAATGGCGCAGGTGCAGCAGGTATTGCAATTATTAAACTTTTATATCGCTATGGTGTACGCGACATTATTATGTGTGACCGTAAAGGCGCAATCTATGATGGTCGTCCTACAGGTATGAATCCGGTGAAGGATGAAGTTGCAAAATATACAAATAAGAATCGTATAGAAGGTTCTTTAGCTGATGTTGTACAAGGTGCGGACGTATTCATTGGTGTGTCTGCAGAAGGTGCATTAACAGAAGAGATGGTTCGTACAATGAATGACGATGCGATTATTTTTGCAATGGCGAATCCAGTTCCAGAAATTATGCCAGAATTGGCAAAAGCAGCGGGCGCAGCTGTTGTTGGAACAGGTCGTTCTGACTTCCCGAACCAAGTAAATAATGTACTAGCGTTCCCTGGTATTTTCCGCGGTGCACTTGACGTACATGCGACACAAATTAACGAAGAAATGAAGATGGCAGCTGTACAGGCTATTGCTGAGCTTGTAGCAGAAGATGAGTTAAATGCAGACTATATCATTCCGGCGCCATTTGACGCGCGTGTAGCGCCTCAAGTAGCGGCTTACGTTGCAAAAGCAGCAATGGAGACAGGAGTAGCTCGCCGTCAAGTAGATCCAAATGAGATCGCTGAAAAAACAAAACAATTAGCGCTGATTGGTAAAGAATAAGCGAGGAATTTCCATTGACATCATCAAATACAAAAGTATATCTCGAAATTGTAAAAAAAATCCGTTCCATTATGGAAGAGGATGGTTTGGTAGCAGGGGATCGTTTGCCGTCTGAGCGTGAGTTAAGTTCACGCTTAAACGTAGGACGTTCCTCTGTAAGAGAAGCATTGCGTGCTTTAGAACTGGTAGGATTGATTGAAACGAGACGTGGTGAAGGGACGTTTATTCGAAACTTTTATGATAATGGTCTTGTACAATTAATTGCTCCGTTCTTATTGCAAGATGAGAAAACAATTCGTGATTTATTACAAACGAAACGATTACTTGAGAAAGATATGATTCGAATTGTATGTAATTTACCGAAAGAAATGTTTTCTAAAGTACTAAGTAGATTACACCAAGTACTTGAAGGAAATGAAAGCTCAATCCCAACGCTTCATCAAACGTTCTTTAAAACCCTTATTGAACAAGTCGATAATTATTTACTATATCGCATTTGGATGATCGTAAATGATTACGTAGCAACTCTTTCTTGTAAAGTTTCAAGAGATTCTATCAATATGTATAGAAAGCTTTATGCTACTTTGGAAGAAAAACAAGAAAATGATGCACTAAAAATTTACGATGAATTAGTAGAGAATATACAGTTTCACTCGTAATGTATAAAATTTGTCGAAATGACCATGACACGTTATGACAAACATTCTACCGCATAGCGGTTAAAGTTAAACGTAAAGAGTGAGGTTATTAGACAGATTGAGAAGATAAGGCTAACATCAAACTTTGGTGTTAGCCCCATTTTCTTCTTACGCTAACCTTAGCTCTCAACGAAGGGGGTCAAATTGTGCTAAGAGATTTATTCGTGAAAAAGAAAAAGTACGCTGCAATACCTTCAGAACAAGTACGAAAAGATGTACCAGATGGCGTTATGACAAAATGTCCGGAATGTAAAAAAATCATGTATACGAAAGAACTTCTAAAAAATTTAAAAGTATGTGTGAATTGTGGATATCATCATCCTATGAATGCATGGGAACGTCTTGGTAGTATATTGGACGAAGGGTCATTCCGTGAGTATGACAAAGAAATGGTTTCATTAAATCCACTCGAGTTTCCAGGTTATGAAGAGAAACTAGAGAGCGATCGTAAGAAGACTGAATTGAACGAAGCGGTTGTAACTGGTGAAGGAACAATTGATGACATGCTTGTTGTTGTTGCAGTAATGGATTCTCGTTTTCGAATGGGGAGCATGGGCTCTGTGGTAGGAGAAAAAATCGCCCGTGCGGTTGAAAAGGCGTACGACTTACAAGTTCCATTTATTATCTTTACTGCTTCGGGTGGTGCCCGTATGCAAGAAGGTATATTAAGTTTAATGCAAATGGCAAAAACAAGCGTAGCTTTGAAAAAGCATAGTAATGCAGGAGGATTATTTATTTCTGTTATGACTCACCCAACGACGGGCGGGGTTTCAGCGAGTTTCGCTTCACTTGGTGATTATAATCTTGCAGAACCAGGTGCACTTATCGGATTTGCTGGTAGACGTGTAATTGAACAAACGGTGCGTGAGAAACTACCAGAAGATTTCCAAACAGCAGAATTCTTACTAGATCATGGTCAATTAGATGCGGTGGTGCATCGTGATGATATGAGAGAATCACTTCGCAAGATTTTAGAAGTTCATCAAGGAGGGGAAATGGCTGTATGGCAGAGCTAGAATTTGAAAAACCAGTTGTTGAGCTAAGAAATAAGATTCGTGAACTGAAAGACTATACGAAAAACAGCCAGATGGACTTCAGTGAGGAGATTCGTATTTTGGAAGAAAAGCTAGAAAATTTAGAGGAAGATATATACGGCAATCTGAAAGTATGGGACCGTGTTCAAATTGCTCGTCATGCAGAACGACCGACAACGCTCGATTATATTGAGCACTTATTTACTGATTTTTTCGAATGTCATGGAGATCGTCTATTTGGCGATGATGCAGCGATTGTCGGCGGCATTGCGAAATATAAAGGGATGCCTGTAACTGTAATTGGGCATCAGCGCGGAAAAGATACGAAAGAAAATATTCGCCGTAACTTTGGAATGCCTCATCCAGAAGGATATCGAAAAGCATTACGTTTAATGAAGCAAGCGGAAAAGTTCAATCGTCCTATTATTTGTTTTATTGATACAAAAGGAGCTTATCCTGGTAAGGCTGCTGAAGAACGTGGTCAAAGTGAAGCTATCGCCCGCAATTTATTTGAAATGACAGGTTTAACGGTACCTGTTATTTGTATCGTTATCGGCGAAGGTGGTAGTGGTGGTGCGTTAGGCCTTGGAGTTGGAGATTACATTCATATGCTAGAAAATTCCACTTATTCTGTTATTACACCAGAGGGTGCAGCGGCAATTCTTTGGAAAGATGCAGGAAAAGCAAAGGAAGCTGCAGAGGCAATGAAAATTACAGCAGCAGATTTGAAAGAATTAGGTGTAATTGACGAAATTATTCCAGAAACAAGAGGTGGAGCTCACCGTAATATTTTGAAACAGTCAGAAAATATAGATTTAATGATTCGGAAAACTTTTGAACAATTAAACGGAATTTCGAAAGATGAATTAATCGAAAAACGTTATGAAAAATATATGAAAATTGGGCAAGTTTCGTTTTCAAACGCTTCCATTTGGATAAAATAAGAAAAGCGTGCGTTCCACTTCGCGAATGCACGTTTTTATTATGAAAAGACACATCTTCTCCATTGTATTTTTATATTTTTTCGTGTTATTTTATTATAAGGCAAATAATCTTTATGAGGTGAGTACAAATGAAACGTATTGGTGTATTAACAAGTGGTGGAGATTCACCTGGTATGAATGCTGCCATTCGTGCAGTTGTTCGTAAAGCGATTTTCCATGATATTGAAGTATATGGTATTTACCATGGATACGCTGGATTAATTTCTGGTCACATTGAAAAATTAGAACTTGGTTCTGTTGGCGATATTATCCACCGCGGTGGTACAAAATTATATACAGCAAGATGTCCTGAGTTTAAAGATCCAGAAGTACGACTAAAAGGTATCGAGCAATTAAAGAAACACGGTATCGAAGGACTTGTTGTTATTGGTGGAGATGGTTCTTACCAAGGCGCTAAAAAATTAACTGAACAAGGATTCCCATGTGTTGGTGTACCAGGTACAATCGACAATGATATCCCTGGAACAGACTTCACAATTGGTTTCGATACAGCGTTAAACACTGTTATTGATGCAATTGATAAAATTCGTGACACAGCTACATCTCATGAACGTACATATGTTATCGAAGTAATGGGACGTCATGCTGGTGATATTGCATTATGGGCTGGTTTAGCTGATGGTGCGGAAACAATCTTAATTCCAGAAGAAGAGTATGACATGGATGATGTTATCGCTCGTCTGAAGCGTGGTAGTGAACGTGGTAAAAAACACAGTATTATCGTTGTAGCTGAAGGTGTTGGAAGTGCAATTGACATCGGTAAGCACATTGAAGAAGCAACAAACTTTGATACTCGTGTAACTGTATTAGGTCACGTACAACGTGGTGGATCGCCAAGTGCACAAGACCGTGTATTAGCAAGTCGTCTTGGCGCAAGAGCAGTTGAATTATTGATTGCTGGTAAAGGCGGACGTTGTGTAGGTATTCAAGATAACAAACTTGTTGATCATGACATTATCGAAGCGTTAGCTCAAAAGCATACAATCGATAAAGATATGTATCAATTATCTAAAGAATTATCCATCTAATCGGCGTAATGTCAGATATTTGGGAACGGTTTCATAATTTTCGGAGGTGCAATATGCGTAAAACTAAAATTGTATGTACTATAGGTCCTGCTAGTGAAAGTATTGAAAAATTAGAGCAATTAATCGAAGCAGGTATGAACGTTGCTCGTTTAAACTTCTCTCATGGTAGCCATGAAGAGCACGGAGCTCGTATTAAAAACATTCGTGAAGCTTCAAAGAAAACTGGTAAAACAGTTGGTATCTTACTTGATACAAAAGGTCCAGAAATCCGTACTCACGACTTCGTAGACGGACAAGCTGAGCTTGTAACAGGTGCAGAAGTAGTTCTTTCTACTGAGCAAGTATTAGGTACTGCAGAGAAGTTCTCTGTATCTTATGCTGGTCTTTATGACGATGTAGACCCAGGTTCTCGCATTCTAATCGATGACGGTCTTATCGAACTAGAAGTAATCGAAAAAGCTGACGGAAACATCCGTACAAAAGTTCTTAACAGCGGAACTGTAAAAAATAAAAAAGGTGTTAACGTACCAAACGTAAGCATTAAGCTTCCTGGTATCACTGAAAAAGACGTAAAAGATATTATCTTCGGTATCGAGCAAAAAGTTGATTTCATCGCAGCTTCATTCGTACGTAAAGCGTCTGACGTATTAGAAATCCGTGAATTATTAGAAGAGCATAACGCTCAATACATCCAAATCGTACCAAAAATCGAAAACCAAGAAGGTATCGACAACATCGATTCAATCTTAGAAGTTTCTGACGGTTTAATGGTAGCTCGTGGTGACATGGGTGTGGAAATTCCGCCAGAAGAAGTACCATTAGTACAAAAACGTCTAATTAAAAAATGTAACGTGTTAGGTAAACCGGTTATTACTGCAACACAAATGTTAGATTCTATGCAACGTAACCCACGTCCAACTCGTGCGGAAGCAAGTGACGTAGCTAACGCAATCTTTGATGGTACAGATGCAATCATGCTTTCAGGTGAAACAGCTGCTGGACAATACCCAGTAGAAGCAGTAACAATGATGGCTAACATTGCGGTACGTGTTGAAAAATCATTACAATATGAAGATATGTTCAAAAAACGTATTAAAGAGTTCACTCCAACAATTACAGATGCAATTAGCCAATCTGTTGCGCATACAGCACTTGCTCTTGATGTAGCTGCAATCGTAGCTCCAACAGAAAGTGGATATACTGCAAAAATGATCTCTAAATACCGTCCAAAATCTCCAATCGTAGCTGTAACATCTGACGAGCAAGTAGGACGTCGTCTTGCACTTGTTTGGGGTGTACAAGCATTTATGGCTGAGGAGCGCGCGGCTTCAACTGACGAAATGTTAGATACAGCAATTCAAACAGGTATGGATGCAGGTCTAATCGGACTTGGAGATACTGTAGTGATTACTGCTGGTGTACCAGTTGCTGAAACTGGTACAACAAACTTAATGAAAATCCACGTTGTTGGTGAAGAAATTGCTAAAGGACAAGGAATCGGTCGTAAAGCTGCAAAAGGTAAAGTGGTTGTAGCAAAAACAGCTGCTGAAGCTGTAGCGAACGTAAACGAAGGTGATATCCTTGTTACAACAAGCACTGATAAAGATATGATTCCTGCCATCGAAAAAGCTGCGGCTTTAGTTGTAGAAGAAGGTGGCTTAACAAGCCATGCAGCTGTTGTAGGCGTATCAATCGGTATTCCTGTTATCGTTGGTGTAAACGGCGTAACAGCAACTTTAAAAAATGGCCAAGAAGTAACAGTTGATGCAGCACGCGGAATTGTTTATAATGGACATGCGGAAGTGCTATAAGTAATACAGAGAGAAGGATCGGAGTCCTTCTCTTTTTTTTACACAAAAACGAGATAGAATTAGCTTAAAGCGCCTAGGATTGCTTTTAAAAGCTGTTTGTTATGGGTTTTAATATGAAAGGGTATCTATATTTCATATGATGTATGTAGGCGTTGTGAGGGCATTAAAAGTGAGTTGTGAGAGAGGTGTAGAACTATGAAGTGGTTACTATTCTTGTTTATTTTAATACCGGCGATTGAGATTACGGTCTTAATTGGATCAAGCCATGTAATAGGTTTATGGTCTACGTTCGCTATGATTGTATTTACAGGTGTTGTAGGTGTGTATTTGGCGAAAAGACAAGGGTTTAAAGTGCTTAGAGAGATTCAATCTAAGTTGAATAGAGGGGAAATGCCAGGTGAGGCAGTACTAGATGGTATTTTTGTATTTGTAGGAGGCGTTCTCTTGGTGCTTCCTGGGTATGTGACAGATGTGCTAGGGTTTATCTGCGTGATTCCTATTACGAGAGCTTTATTGAAGCCTCTTGTTATGAAGTGGATGGAATGGAAATTTAGAAAGAACTCTACTATTATCATTCAGAAATAGCACTTAGATTGTAGAAATCTAAGTGCTATTTCTTGTCTTGTAAGAGGAGAAGAACTTTTTGATTGAAGCTTTGCTTTACCTCGCTATTTGTGGGGGATTTCTACCTCAAAGCTGGGCTGCTTGTAAGTGTCTGATGTGGGGTGAATGATGAGTGGGGATGAACAAAACGTCCGCTTATTATATTTGTTATATAATTTTCGTTTGAACTCTTGTTGTACTTCGATTAAACTTGTGATTTTTTTAGTGCTATTTATTTAGATGAATAAGATGGAGGGGAGTGCTGTTAAATTAAAGTTTTGCTTTTGTATATAAAGGGACGATTGGTGTAAAGAATTCATATAAAAAGGCGTAAATTGTTAGTTGAAGTCTTATTTTATGCTGTTTTGTATATTTATTCATTTACATAAAAAGTAATAAATGTAAATAATAATTATAAAATAAATAGAATAAATATGTAAAAACACCACGAAATATGCGTTTTTTATGCAAAAAAACAAGAGAATTATCTTTTTTGAGTGCAATTCTCTTGTTTTATGTAATGAGTATGAAAAATAAGTACAAGGAATAATCAGTGGGAATTTCCCACTGATTACATGTAAGTTTTTTGTTGTGTATGAATTAGAAACTATTATTTTGAAGGTGAACCTTTAATATATTTCCACAAGTCATGGAAGACATTAGCTTTGTGTAATGTATTAAGTAGTACTAAGGTGACTGGACCGATGATTAACCCTAAAAAGCCAAAAAGTTTAAAGCCGACAAATAGAGCGACGAGTGTTGCTAATGGATCGAGACCGATGTTAGATGAAAGTACTTTCGGCTCCATAATTTGTCTTTGGACAATCACGACGATGTATAAAATGAGAAGACCAATGGCGAATGCGGTATCGCCAGTGAAAAATACGTATATAACCCATGGAACAAAGACTGCGCCTGTTCCTAAATATGGTAGTAAATCTACAACCCCTGTAATAATCGCGATAGTAATGGCGTATGGTACGCGTAATATTAAAAGCCCGATTAGTACAATGACAGTTGTCATAGATACGAGTGTAAGTTGTGCTTTCACAAAACCAAACAAAGCTTTTCTTAAGTCGACAAAAATAGTTTTTCCATAGCCATGTACACGATTCGGTAGCAATTTTCTTGCTTTCTGAGCAAGACGGTGCCAATCGTAACTAATGAAGAAAGTGGCTAATAAAATGAATACAAGGACAGTTAAAGTTGTTGGCAGTGCACTAATGAAATTCGTTAACCCGCTTATAATGGTGGTTAAAAGTTCTTTCATTTGTGTTGTCGCTTCTGTTCCTAAGTTTTGAATGTTTTGTGTAATTGTATAGCGCTGTGGTTCTCCAAGATGATTAAATTTAGAGATTAAATCATCGTAGAGAGGCATAATATGATTAAGTGCAAATTGCTGAGCGAATGTAACGATATCTGGAAACTTTACTGTAACAAGTTGTAGTAAGTATGTTGTGGCAGATATTGCTTCAGTCACAAGATATGTAACAAGTCCAACGATAGCTCCAAATACGAGAATTAAGCTAACGAGTACTGCTAGTGCGCGAGGAAATTGTAGTTTTTGATTAAGGAAATTGACGACAGGATTAATCAAATAAGCAAATGCAAAAGCGATAATAAAAGGATAGATAAGCCCTGATATGTATAGTAATACATAGAACCCAGCTACCGTTGCTACAATGACAAATATGAGTCGTAATATCATATATAGTAAGTTTCGGTTCAAAGATGTATACCTCCCATTCCGATTTGGATTATCCTAATTCGTTCAACTTATAACGAGTGTGCCCCACTGATTAAAGTTTCACTTTACCCCGCATTAACGGGCAGTAAAGCTCCTATCAAAAGTGCGGCTGGATCAAAGGAGTTAGATGGCGATAAACTGCCCGTAAAAGCCCGATTGGTTCAACTAATAATCAGTGGAAAATGCCCCACTGATTAAAGTTTCACTTTATGTTATAGTGGAATGATGGATTTTTCCTGCTTTTTCAGTATGTGAGTGACTGTGAAAGCTTGGTGTTGATGCTTCTACTATATGGTAAAAACTTCATTTTCTCTTCTTTTTATTTTACCTGTTTCTAATTAGAAAAGAAAGAAGAGACGCCCGTTTTTAAAAATGTATACATGCTTAAATTTTGATGGTGAAAGTCTCAGTTTGTCATTTTAAAATACATAAAAAATGAAGTGATTCATGTTGAATAGGCATCGATATAGCATGTATAACGATAGGTTTAAAGGTATTTTTGTTTGGAAATGAGTTCATTATTTTCAGAAAGGAAGTGCAAACATGATTAGTCAGTCAACGTTATTTTTATTCATACTACTTATTATCGGACTTATTGCTAAAAACCAATCGCTTACTGTAGCTATTGGTGTGTTATTTTTATTGAAGTTTACATTTTTAGGAGATAAGGTCTTTCCTTATTTACAAACGAAAGGGATTAATCTAGGTGTAACGGTCATTACAATAGCGGTGCTCGTACCGATTGCGACGGGGGAAATAGGTTTTAAACAACTTGGAGAAGCGGCGAAATCTTATTATGCGTGGATTGCTTTAGCTTCAGGTGTAGCAGTCGCTTTGTTAGCGAAAGGCGGCGTACAATTGTTGACAACGGATCCTCACATTACAACTGCGCTTGTTTTTGGGACAATTATAGCGGTTGCGCTATTTAATGGGGTTGCTGTTGGTCCGTTAATTGGGGCTGGAATTGCCTATGCGGTTATGAGTATTATACAAATGTTTAAATAAGGAATTTTATAGTAATATAAAATTTTTGAATTCTTTCTGTTCACAAAAGTCAGATAATTGTTTATAATAGGATTAGAAACTTTGAAAAGTTACATAACAGCAGAGACTTTACACCAGATAAAATAAAAACAACATAAAACAATTTTATAATGATATTGTTTTATGTTGTTTTTATCATAAAACTCTTCGGAATGTATTTTCCTCACTAACTTGTTGTTTTGAGCGTGAGGATTCGGGGAGACATTCACGCTCATGCTTTCCATGTAGACAATGGACAATAAGAGGGGAACATCGCAACAAATTTGCATGATCGTGCATTTTGCTTGCCTAAAGAGTGAACGGGCGTTCATAATTCATAGGGGGAGCAAATAGATATAAGGAGCAAGGTTGGGAGAATTTTCAGGAAAAGGAGAGAATGTCATGACTGTTATTCGAGGTTTAGAAGGGGTAGTAGCAACAACATCATCTGTGAGCTCTATTATTGATGATACATTAACTTATGTTGGGTATAATATTGATGATTTAGCTGAGAATGCTACGTTTGAAGAAGTAGTGTACTTATTATGGCACCGCAAGCTTCCTAATGAAAAAGAACTAGCGGAATTTAATGAAATTGTATCTGAATACTATAAAGTTCCAGGTGAGATTTTAACATATTTAAAACAAGTAGATTTAAAAGTTGCACATCCGATGTCTGTTTTACGAACTGCAATTTCCATGCTATCATTATACGATGAGAGCGCTGAAATTATGGATGAAAAGTCCAATTATTTGAAAGCGGTTAAATTACAGGCGCAAGTCGGAACTTTAGTTGCTGCTTACGCGAGAATCCGTAAAGGTTTAGATATTGTTGAGCCAAGAAAGGATTTATCATTAGCTGCAAACTTCTTGTACATGTTAAATGATCGCGAGCCAAATGAAGTTGAAATTGAAGCTTTTGATAAGGCGCTTGTACTTCATGCAGATCATGAGTTAAACGCTTCTACATTTACTGCACGTGTTTGCGTAGCTACACTTTCAGATGTATATTCTGGTATTACAGCAGCAATCGGTGCATTAAAAGGTCCTCTTCACGGTGGGGCAAATGAAAATGTAATGAAGATGTTAACTGAGATTGGTGAAGAAGAAAATGTAGAGTCATATATTCATAATGCTCTTCAAAATAAAGTGAAAATCATGGGCTTTGGCCACCGTGTGTATGAGCAGGGTGATCCACGTGCAAAACACTTACGTGAAATGTCTAAGAGATTATGCGTGCTTTTAGGAGAAGAGAAATGGTATAATATGTCTATCAAAATTGAAGACATTGTAACAAAAGAAAAAGGTCTTCCACCAAATGTTGATTTCTATTCAGCTTCTGTATACCATTGTTTAGGAATTGACCATGACTTATTTACACCTATTTTTGCAATTAGCCGTATGTCAGGCTGGTTAGCTCATATTCTAGAACAATATGAAAACAACCGTTTAATTCGTCCGCGTGCTGATTATAATGGACCGACGCATCAAGTGTATGTTTCAATTGCACAACGATAAGCGAATAACACTATTTTGATAGTGAAAATACGCTTTCAAAAGTCTGATTTTTTCGGAAAGATGTAATGATTAGAATATTTTAATTTGACTAACGGTTTGAACTGAGGGGTTATTCCCTCAGTTTCATACATATGAAATTTCAAACATGGGGGTTATCACATTGACGACAGGTGAAAAAATTACTGTAACTAATGGTGTTATGAATGTACCAAACAATCCGATTATTCCATTTATCGAGGGAGATGGAATTGGTCCTGATATTTGGGCAGCTGCATCTCGCGTACTAGAAGCAGCAGTTGAAAAAGCTTATGATGGTGAGAAGAAAATCGTTTGGAAAGAAGTGCTTGCAGGGGAAAAAGCATTCAACCAAACAGGCGAGTGGTTACCAGAAGAAACTTTAAACTTAATTCGTGAATATTTAATCGCGATTAAAGGTCCACTTACAACTCCAGTTGGCGGTGGTATTCGTTCTCTAAACGTAGCACTTCGTCAAGAATTAGATTTATATGTATGTCTACGTCCAGTTCGTTATTTTGAAGGTGTTCCTTCACCTGTAAAACGTCCGGAAGATACTGATATGGTTATTTTCCGTGAAAATACAGAAGACATTTATGCTGGAATTGAATATGCACAAGGATCTCCAGAAGCAGAAAAAGTTCTTGCTTTCTTAAAAGAAGCAATGGGTGTTAATAAAATCCGCTTCCCAGAAACATCTGGTATTGGTATTAAGCCGATTTCAGAAGAAGGGACAAAGCGTCTTGTTCGTGCTGCAATTCAATATGCAATTAACGAAAAACGCTCTTCTGTTACATTAGTTCATAAAGGAAACATTATGAAATTTACAGAAGGTGCTTTCAAAAACTGGGGTTACGAAGTAGCGGAACAAGAATTCGGCGACAAAGTATTTACTTGGGCTGAATACGATCGTATTGTTGAAAAAGATGGTAAAGATGCAGCGAATAAAGCGATGGCAGACGCTGAAGTGGCTGGAAAAATCATCGTAAAAGATTCTATTGCAGACATCTTCTTACAACAAATTTTAACTCGTCCACGTGAGTTCGATGTTGTTGCAACAATGAACTTAAATGGTGACTATATCTCTGATGCACTTGCTGCACAAGTAGGTGGAATTGGTATTGCACCTGGTGCAAACATTAACTATGTGACTGGACATGCTATCTTTGAAGCTACACACGGTACAGCTCCAAAATATGCAGGTTTAGATAAAGTAAACCCATCTTCTGTTCTTCTTTCAGGTGTATTATTATTAGAACACTTAGGATGGAACGAAGCTGCGAAATTAGTAACTGCTTCTGTTGAGAAAACAATTGCTTCAAAAGTAGTAACTTATGATTTCGCACGCTTAATGGAAGGTGCAACAGAAGTGAAATGTTCTGAGTTCGCTAATGAACTTATTAAAAACATGGATGTAGCGATAATCAAAAACGCATAATTAAAGCGGGGGGTAAATTATGACAATCAAACGCAAGAAGGTTTCAGTCATCGGTGCGGGATTTACAGGAGCAACAACGGCATTCTTATTAGCACAAAAAGAACTTGCAGATGTTGTATTAGTGGACATTCCACAACTGGAAAATCCAACAAAAGGGAAAGCGTTAGATATGTTAGAAGCGAGCCCAGTACAAGGTTTTGATGCTAACATTATTGGAACATCTGATTACGCAGATACTGCTGATTCTGACGTTGTCGTTATTACAGCAGGTATTGCACGTAAGCCTGGTATGAGCCGTGATGACTTAGTAGCAACAAACTCTAAAATTATGAAAAGTATTACGCGCGACATTGCAAAACATTCACCAAATGCAATTATTGTTGTGTTAACAAATCCAGTTGATGCAATGACATATTCTGTATTTAAAGAAGCAGGATTCCCGAAAGAGCGTGTAATCGGCCAATCGGGTGTATTAGATACAGCTCGTTTCCGTACATTCATCGCACAAGAATTAAATCTTTCTGTAAAAGACATTACAGGATTTGTTCTTGGCGGACACGGTGACGACATGGTACCTCTTGTGCGTTATTCTTATGCAGGCGGTATTCCGTTAGAAACATTAATTCCGAAAGAGCGTTTAGAAGCAATTGTAGAACGTACACGTAAAGGTGGCGGTGAGATTGTAGGCTTATTAGGAAACGGTAGTGCATATTACGCACCAGCAGCTTCTTTAGTTGAAATGACAGAAGCGATTTTAAAAGATCAACGCCGTGTATTACCAGCTATTGCGTATCTTGAAGGTGAGTATGGTTATAGTGACCTTTACTTAGGGGTACCAGTAATTCTAGGTGGTAACGGAATTGAAAAAATTATTGAATTAGAACTTCTTGCAGATGAAAAAGAAGCGTTAGATCGCTCTGTAGAATCTGTACGTAACGTAATGAAAGTTCTTGTTTAATAATTGAATAGTAGTGAAAAAGATTCGGAATCCCGAATCTTTTTCTACTATTTACCGAATTGTTTTTTTGAAATAATATGAAAACGCTATCATTTGTAATATCCTATAATGAAACTGTAGATTTATACTATACATTGCCCTCATCATAGTAAATTTCGGATAAGGTATCGCTTTTAGTAGGATAATAAGGTGAAAAAATCGGAGGGGGTTGTAACATGTTAAAGAAAAAAGTTCAAATTGGTCGTAAAATGGATGAAATTACAGTAGGAGAGAAATTATCTATCACTGAAAAAATTGAGGATAAAGATTTGTTATTGTACTTAGGGTTAACGAATGATGCCAATCCATTATATATTCAGCATGATTACGCATCCCAAACTCCGTATGAAAAGCCGATTGTACCAAGCATTATGCTAACGGGAATGATTACAACGGCGGTTACGAAATATTTACCGGGTCCAGGAAGTCATATTACGAGAAAGGACCTTACATTCGTGAAACATGTTCACCATTATGAAACGTTACAAATCCACTTTGAAGTTGTGGCTGTTTCTGAGGAGGAACATACAATTGATATGCTTGTATCTGCTCATGATGAAAAAGGAGAAACTGTTGTGAAAGGTTCATTAACAGTAACGCCACCTTTTAAATCAGTCTCTATTATGGAAAAAGCATTAGATAATTTTTAAAAGAAGAAAGTATGAATAGCGCTAGCATACCTTTAATAAGGATGATAGCGCTATTTTTAGTTGAAGAATCCTTCTTTGAACCCTTCAGCAAATTCTGAGCACCCCGTTTTAATCGTATCCCAGCTCGGTACGTTAAAAGTAAGGAAACATGTTACTACTAAAGTTAAAATAGGTAGTAATAGTCGCATAATAGAAACTCCTTATCTTTTATATTTGAATTATCAAATTAACAATATTCACTATATTATAATTTAATAATTTAAGTCAATGGAAGGAGTGATTCTTTAAGATGAGGTGGAAAAGAGAAGGTGTGATCTTTGAAACGGTAAGAGAAGCTGAAGTGTGGGCAGACGGGGTTGCGAATGAAATGTACGGGAGAGTATTTGATGGATATGAAACACCAGATTATAAAATAGCGTATGCTCTTTCGTTTTTTCTAGCACAAAATCAAGATTTTATAGTTCATACGGAAGTGAGCTTTAAAGAAGAGAGAGCAATCTATAAAGTTTGGCAAAATCCTGTGTAGTTGCAGGTGAAGCGTAATTACGTCTATTTTCTCAATTCTACACAAACGATCTCCATGAATAGACAATTATATTGAGAGGGACCTTATTTTCTAGTATGATGAGAATAACGGGGAAAATACTAGGATGAAGAAGGTTTCAAGTCTATAACTTGGAGGAAAAGAATGAACAATCGTATTTTAGTAGTTGATGATGAGGAATTTATCTTAACTTTAATTGAATTTAATTTACAACAAGCTGGGTTTGAAGTTATAACAGCGATGGATGGAGAAATGGCGCTTCAAAAAGCGACAACAGAACGCCCAGATTTAATTATATTAGATTTAATGCTTCCGAAAATGGATGGTATGGAAGTGTGTAAAGAATTACGATTGCAGCGCGTTATGACGCCGATTTTAATGTTAACGGCAAAAGATGATGAGTTTGATAAGGTGCTAGGCCTTGAACTTGGGGCAGATGATTATATGACGAAGCCATTTAGTCCAAGAGAAGTTGTTGCTCGTGTGAAGGCGATTTTGCGCCGTACGAAATTACAACAAGAAGAACAAGTTGCAGAAGCGCCAGATGAAGATAGCATCACAATTGCAGAACTTAAAATTTTACCGGAGTTTTATGAGGCTTATTTCCAAGGAAGAAAGCTTGAATTAACACCAAAAGAATTTGAACTACTTGTGTATCTTGCGAAAAATAAAAGTCGCGTGTTGACACGTGATCAATTATTAAGTGCTGTATGGAATTACGATTTTGCTGGTGATACACGAATTGTTGATGTTCATATTAGCCATTTGCGCGATAAAATTGAACAAAATACGAAAAAACCGACGTACATTAAAACGATACGTGGTTTAGGATATAAATTAGAGGAGCCAAAAGGGAATGAATAAATTTCGTTCCAGGCTTCTTTTTACATTTGTTTCTCTTATTGTATTTATTTTAGTTGGACTAGGTTTATTACTAGAAACTGTGTTTGAAAACTACTATATAGATCATGCTAAAGAGAGAATGGTAAAAGAGACGGAGTATGTTGCGACGTTAGCAGAAGAGCAAGGTTTTGATAATGTCTTAAAGAATCCATACGTATTTGAAAAGATAGAAGAAAAAATACCAGCTTCTATCGTATTTTTGGATGAAAAAAAGAAAGTTCAATATAGAAAAGGACAAGAATTGGCATTTAGTCCAGAGACGATTAAAGAACTTTCTTCGGAAGTGGCAAAACAACGAAGTAAAGTGATTACGAAAGAAACGGATCGAAAGAATGAATTTTATCATGCGGTGTTCGTTCAAGATGTAGAAGGAAAACAAGGATACATTTTGGTGAAAAGCACAATTGAGCCTTTGAAAGATGTTCACCAAAAAACGTGGGGATTATTAATTATCGGATTTGTCATTGCTTGTCTCGTAGTTGTATTTTTAGGTATGAAAATTACAGGGCAATATATTAGGCCAATTGAATCGGTTACGAAAGTTGCAATTGAATTGGCAAAGGGTAATTATAAAGCACGTGCATACGAAAGTCATTCGGATGAAACAGGAATGCTGAGTAAAGCGATTAATATTTTAGCTCGAAATTTACAAGAGATGACACTTGAACAAGAAATGCAGCAAGATCGTCTGCATACGTTAATTGAAAATATGGGAAGCGGAATGATTTTAATTGATAGCCGAGGATATATAAACCTTGTAAACCGCTCTTATAAGGAAACCTTCCACGTAACAGATGAAGAATATTTAGATCGCTTATATTATGAATCGTTTCATCATACAGAAATTATTGAGCTTGTAGAAGAAATCTTTATGACAGAAGTGAAAGTGCGTAAACAAATGTTATTGCCACTTGGAATTGAACGGAAGCATTTCGAAGTATATGGAGCGCCTATTATCGGGACAAACCATGAATGGAAAGGGATTGTTCTCGTATTCCATGATATAACAGAGTTAAAGAAATTAGAACAAATGAGAAAAGACTTTTTAGCGAATGTTTCTCATGAATTAAAGACACCGATTACTTCTATTAAAGGTTTTTCAGAAACACTCTTAGACGGAGCGATGGATAATAAAAAATTCTGCGAACATTTCTTGCACATTATTTTAAAAGAAAGTGAGCGCATGCAAGGATTAATAGAAGATTTATTAGATTTGTCAAAGATCGAACAACAAGGATTTAAATTAAATATGGGAACTGTTGACATGAAGGGGCTGCTTGAAGATATTCATATGGTGCTTGATAATAAAGCGGGAGAGAAAGAAATCTCTTTACAAGTGAATGTATTAAAACGAGCCTCTGTTATTGGAGATCCAAGTCGTTTGAAACAAATCTTTATTAATTTAATTAATAACGCAATCGTATATACACCGGCTGGAGGCGTTGTTTCAGTAGAGTTAGCGGAAGATAAATATAATGCTTATATAAAAGTATCGGATACTGGAATTGGTATTAGTAAAGAGGAAATTCCGCGTATTTTTGAACGTTTCTACCGGGTGGATAAAGCAAGAAGTAGAAATACTGGTGGTACCGGCCTTGGATTGTCGATCGTAAAGCATTTAGTTGAGGCGCATCAAGGTACGATTACAGTAGATAGTGAAGTTGGAGAAGGGACAACGTTTACAGTTGTTTTACCGAAATCAGCAACTGAAAAATAGGATGAAGGATGTTTACAATATATTAACAATGGCTTAATTAAATATTAATAAAGCTCTGTTAATATAATACATGAAAACCCCTTCATCCAAGGAGTAATTTTGGACGAGAATAGTTAAGCTGTTCTCGTCACTTCCCTTTATGCCAATATAAGTCTGTTTTATATATGAAAGAAAATAGCCGTTATTTTTCTTCTCTCTATTAGTCATGTTAATATAGAGAGAGGAAAGGAACGGTTTTTTTCTGTGAAAAAAATCATTTCAAATTTGTATGGGGAGGTTTCAATTTTGGAAAAAAAGGTCGTATTAGTAGATGGTAATAATATCGCGTATCGTGCTTTCTTTGCACTACCGCTTTTAAATAACGACAAAGGTATACATACGAACGCAATTTACGGTTTTACAATGATGTTAATGAGAATATTAGAGGAAGAAAAGCCAACTCATATGTTAGTGGCATTTGATGCAGGCAAAACAACGTTCCGTCATAAAACGTATAGTGAGTATAAAGGAGGACGTCAAAAGACTCCACCTGAATTATCAGAGCAGTTCCCGTTTATTCGTGAGATGCTGGATGCGTTCAATGTACCGCGTTATGAATTAGAAAATTATGAAGCGGATGACATCATGGGAACGTTAGCGAAAGAAGCGAGTGAGCAAGGGGCAAGTGTAAAAGTTATTTCAGGAGATAAAGATTTACTTCAACTCGTTTCTGATAACACGCTTGTATGTATTCCGCGAAAAGGGATTACAGAAGTGGATGAATATACGAAAGAAGCTTTATTTGAAAAATACAGCTTATCACCAAAGCAAATTATCGATATGAAAGGTTTAATGGGAGACCAGTCAGATAATATACCGGGTGTACCAGGAGTTGGTGAAAAAACGGCAATTAAATTGTTAACACAGTTTGGAACGGTTGAAGCGGTGTATGAAAATATAGATCAAGTAAGTGGGAAGAAATTAAAAGAAAAACTGGAAGAAAATAAAGAACAAGCTCTTATGAGTAAGGATCTTGCAACTATTATTACAGATGCGCCGATTACAGTTCATGTGGATGATATGGCGTATAAAGGATATGAAGCAAGTGATGTCATTCCAATGTTCGAGAGTTTAGGATTTACATCTCTTTTAAATAAATTAGGCGTTACGCCAGAAGAAACAGCTCCAGCTGAATTAGATGATATTACATTTGATATTGTGGAAGAAGTTACAGAAGAAATGTTTCAGCAAGATAGTGCGCTTATCGTTGAAGTACAAGAAGATAATTATCATAAAGCAGACATTCAAGGTTTCGGTATTCAAAATGAAAATGGATGTTACTTTATTCAGACAGACATTGCTCTTAAGTCAGATGCTTTTAAAGAGTGGCTTGCAGATGGAGAAATGAGAAAGCATACATTTGATGCGAAGCGTGCAATCGTTGCACTGAAATGGAATGGGATAGATATGCAAGGGATTGACTTCGATCTATTAATCGCTGCTTATTTACTTGACCCGGCTGATACAGATAAAGATTTCCGTACTGTAGCGAAAATGAAAGAAACGCATGCTGTGAAATCAGATGAAGAAGTTTACGGAAAAGGTGCGAAGCGTGCTGTTCCAGAGTTAGAGGTAGTAGCGGAGCATGTGGCTCGTAAAGTGCATGTATTATATGATATAAAGCAAACATTTGTGGAAGAGTTAAAGAAGAATGAGCAATATGAACTGTTTACAGAGTTAGAATTGCCGCTTGCACGTGTATTAGCTGATATGGAAGTAAAGGGTGTAAAAGTTGATACAGAGCGTCTTCGTAATATGGGGGAAGAACTTGCGGGTAGATTAAAGGAAATGGAACAGGAAATTTATAAGCTTGCGGGAACAGAATTTAATATTAATTCACCGAAACAGCTTGGTGTTATTTTGTTTGAGAACTTAAACTTACCGGTTATTAAAAAGACGAAAACAGGCTATTCTACGTCAGCTGATGTACTAGATAAGCTTATGAATCACCATGAAATTATTCCAAATATTTTACATTATCGTCAATTAGGGAAGCTAAATTCAACTTACATTGAAGGTTTACTGAAAGTTGTACATGAAGATTCATCTAAAATTCATACGCGCTTTAATCAAGTGTTAACGCAAACAGGTCGATTAAGTTCAACGGATCCGAACTTGCAAAATATCCCGATTCGATTAGAAGAAGGAAGAAAGATTCGTCAGGCATTTGTTCCATCAGAAGAAGGATGGATTATGTATGCAGCTGATTATTCACAAATCGAACTGCGTGTATTAGCTCATATTGCAAATGATAAAGGGCTAGTTGAAGCGTTCCAACATGACATGGATATTCATACGAAAACAGCTATGGATGTATTTGGCGTTGAAAAAGATGAAGTAACTTCAAATATGAGACGACAAGCGAAAGCTGTTAACTTCGGAATTGTGTATGGTATTAGTGATTATGGTCTTTCGCAAAACTTAGGAATTACAAGAAAAGCAGCAGCGGAATTTATTGAAAAGTATTTAGAAAGTTTCCCTGGTGTACAAGAATACATGGAGGACATCGTAAAAGATGCGAAACAAAAAGGATATGTGGCTACATTATTAAATCGTCGCCGTTATATTCCAGAAATTACGAGTCGTAATTTCAACTTGCGTAGCTTCGCTGAACGTACAGCGATGAATACACCAATTCAAGGTACTGCAGCAGATATTATTAAAAAAGCGATGATTATTATGGCAGATCGTTTAGAAGAAGAAGGATTACAAGCGCGTCTTCTTCTGCAAGTACACGATGAATTAATATTTGAAGCACCAAAAGAAGAGATTCAAAAATTAGAGCAGCTTGTACCTGAAGTAATGGAACATGCAATTGAACTTGCAGTTCCGCTGAAAGTTGATTATTCTTACGGTCCAACTTGGTACGACGCAAAATAAGGAAGTGATGAAATGCCTGAATTACCAGAGGTTGAAAACGTCAGACGGACACTTGAAAATCTTGTAACAGGAAAAACGATTGAAGATGTTATTGTTACTTATCCAAAAATAGTGAAAAGACCGGATGATGCAGAAATCTTTAAAGAAACGCTAAAAGGCGAGAAGATTGAAAATATAAAGCGAAGAGGAAAATTTTTGCTTTTATATGTAACGAATTATGTCATTGTTTCACATTTGCGTATGGAAGGTAAGTTTTTACTACATCAAGAGGATGAGCCAATTGATAAACATACGCACGTCCGTTTCTTATTTACAGATGGAACGGAATTACATTATAAAGATGTGAGAAAGTTTGGTACGATGCATCTCTTTAAGAAAGGTGAAGAAATGAACCAAATGCCTCTTGCTGACTTAGGTCCGGAGCCATTTGATGCTGAAATGACACCGCAGTATTTGCAAGAAAGATTGCAAAAGACAAATCGTAAAATAAAAGTTGTGCTACTGGACCAGCGTCTTTTAGTAGGGCTTGGAAACATATATGTAGATGAAGTTTTATTCCGTTCTCAAATTCATCCGGAACGAGAAGCTTCGTCTTTAACAGTAGAAGAAATTGAGCGAATTTATGAGGCTACAGTTACCACGCTAGGTGAAGCAGTAAAGCGTGGCGGAAGTACAATTCGGACGTATATCAACTCACAAGGGCAAATTGGTTCGTTCCAAGAACTCCTAAATGTATATGGGAAAAAAGGAGAGCCGTGCGTAACTTGTGGCACGATATTAGAAAAAACAGTTGTTGGCGGGCGAGGAACGCATTACTGCCCGATTTGTCAGCCTAGAATATAGAAAAGAGATAACATCGGATAGGCATTTGTCATATACATACAGCAGAGCTATGTATAAGGGAGGAGCTTACCGATGTACCTTTATTTATCTCTTATTTTATTAGCTTTTACATTAAGCTTAGACAGCTGTAGTGTAGGGCTAACATATGGTTTAAGAAGCGTAAGAATACCACTAAGATCAATAATAATTATCGGAATGTGTTCAGCGGCTGTTATGCTTGTTTCAATGGGAATTGGACATATGATCGCGAAAGTATTTTCACCTGTTATCGCAACGCGTATCGGTGGGCTTGTTCTTATTGGAATAGGGATTTGGGTATTATATCAATTTTTTCGAAGTGAGAAAAAAGAAGAACCGAAGCAAGAGGAGAAGGTCTGGAAATTAGAGATTGCCTCGCTAGGGCTAGTGATTCAAATTTTACGGAAACCGACTGTAGCAGATTTTGATAAATCAGGCACCATTTCTGCAGGAGAAGCATTGCTTCTTGGTATCGCTCTTTCTGTAGACTCATTTGGTGCCGGAATTGGTGCATCTTTATTAGGGTATGCACCCGCTATGATGGCGATATTAGTTGCAGTTATGAGTTCTTTGTTTTTATTTATTGGAATGAAACTTGGAACGGTTTTATCGAATATGAAGTGGTTACAAAAATTTACATTCCTGCCTGGAGTATTACTCATTATTATTGGAATTTGGAAAATGTAAGTATGGGCGTGGAACATTAGTTTCGCGCCTTTTATTATGAGGAGGATTATGATGACAGTAGTAATTGGATTAACAGGAGGCATTGCAAGCGGAAAAAGTACAGTATCTCAAATGTTTCGCGAGCTCAGTATACCAGTTATTGATGCAGATATTATTGCACGAGAAGTTGTAGAGCGAGGAAAACCAGCATATAACAAAATAGTAGAAGTATTTGGAACGGAAGTTTTACAAGAAGATGGAGAACTAAATCGTCCAAAAATAGGAAGTGTCGTTTTCTATAATGAAGAAAAACGATTGCAGTTAAATAAAATTGTTCATCCTGCAGTGCGTGAGGAAATGAATAGGAAAAAGGAAATGTACATAGAAGAAGGTATGCAAGCGGTTGTGTTAGATATTCCTCTCTTATTTGAAAGTAAATTAACAAGTCTCGTTGACCGCATTTTAGTTGTAGCGGTTAAGCCGCATACGCAATTAGAGCGTTTAATGAAACGAAATAACTTTTCAGAAGAAGAAGCAACAGTTCGTATTCAATCTCAAATGCCGTTAGAAGAAAAAGTGAAAAATGCAGATGAAGTGATAAATAATGATGGCACAATTATGGGAACGAAAACACAATTGCAGGTAATTTTAAAGAAGTGGAACATTATTGACTAAAAAATTGTGAAATTAATGAAAATGCTTAGTGACATATCCCCTTTTTGTGTTATACTATTATTGGGATTGGAGATAAATAGTATAACGCATTCAAGGGGGATAACATATTATGACTCGTGTGGCAATTAATGGATTTGGACGTATTGGGAGAATGGTATTTCGTCAAGCAATAAAAGAAAGCGCATTCGAAATTGTAGCAATCAATGCAAGCTATCCATCTGAAACGTTAGCACACTTAATTAAATATGATACAGTTCATGGCAAGTTTGACGGAACAGTAGAAGCATTTGAAGATCACTTATTAGTTGATGGAAAAATGATTCGCCTTTTAAACAACCGCGATCCAAAGGAATTGCCTTGGACAGATTTAGGTGTTGAAGTTGTAATTGAAGCAACTGGTAAATTTAATTCAAAAGAAAAAGCAATTCTTCACGTTGAAGCTGGAGCGAAAAAAGTTATTTTAACGGCGCCTGGTAAAAATGAAGATGTAACAATTGTAGTTGGTGTGAACGAAGACCAATTAGATATTACAAAACATACTGTTATTTCAAATGCATCTTGTACAACAAACTGTTTAGCGCCTGTTGTGAAGGTGTTAGATGAGCAGTTTGGAATTGAAAACGGTTTAATGACGACAGTTCACGCTTATACAAATGACCAAAAAAATATTGATAACCCACATAAAGATTTAAGAAGAGCACGTGCTTGCGGACAATCAATCATTCCGACAACGACAGGTGCTGCGAAAGCGCTAGCAAAAGTTCTTCCGCATTTAAACGGAAAACTTCATGGTATGGCACTTCGTGTACCAACACCAAACGTGTCTCTTGTTGACTTAGTAGTAGATGTAAAACGCGATGTGACAGTTGAAGCTATTAACGATGCATTCAAAACTGTTGCAAACGGTGCTTTAAAAGGTATTGTAGAATTCAGCGAAGAGCCTTTAGTATCTATCGACTTTAATACAAATACGCATTCAGCTATTATCGATGGTTTATCTACAATGGTAATGGGTGATCGTAAAGTGAAAGTACTTGCTTGGTATGATAACGAGTGGGGCTACTCTCGTCGTGTTGTAGATCTTGTAACGTTAGTTGTTGAAGAGTTAGCGAAACAAGAAAATGTGCAACACATTTAAGTGAATAAGGGAGGAGAGGGCAAGGCAATATTTGCCCTCTTTTTTTATTTTTTTCTGAAAAGGAAAAAAATTATATGAGTATATTTTAAAAAGTGGACATACCACGAAACGTTGTGATTACTGCATTTGTGAATCGTTTATTTTTTTTAGGGAAAAGTAAAGAGGAAAATATGACAGAAAATCGAAAAAACTGTTGTTGCAAAATGAAAATAAACAAAGTATACTAACACTCGTAAACTTAAGAGCTGAGGTACGTAGTCACTACTTAAAGGGTTAGGACCTCTCTGGACTAACTTTCCCCCGTGGTAGTGGAGCAAGCCAAATTGCAAATTAGTTTTCAATTCGAACAGTTAGAATAAATTTACAAGGGGGAACTGTAGAATGGATACTATGGATACGATGGGTCGTCACGTGATCGCTGAACTTTGGGATTGCGATTTCGACAAGCTTAATGACATGCCGTATATTGAACAATTATTTGTGGATGCAGCACTAAGAGCTGGTGCTGAAGTGCGTGAGGTTGCTTTCCATAAATTTGCACCACAAGGTGTAAGTGGAGTAGTAATTATCTCGGAATCACATTTAACAATTCATAGCTTTCCGGAGCACGGTTACGCGAGTATTGATGTTTATACTTGTGGGGATCGTATTGATCCAAATGTTGCTGCAGAATATATTGCAGAAGGTTTAAACGCGAAAACGCGTGAGAGCATCGAGCTTCCTCGAGGCACTGGTAGCTTCGAAATTAAGCAGAGAGAAACAAAAGCTCTTTAAAAAAGAACATAATTGATTTAAAATGTAAAGAGGTGTATAATGCACCTCTTTTTTAGTTTATAAAAAAGAGGTAATATAACGTACTGGTTAGTTGAATAAATTGTACTCTTGCAAATGAGGTAGTGCCCTATATACCATCTTATTTTTAAGGATGAGATGATAAAGTGATGCGCTGAAACTTAAAGTGGTAAGAGAGTTAGAATGAGTTATATAATATTGTATATATATTTTAGGTGAAGTGAGTAGAGAAAAATAAAGAGTATAGTGTAAAGGAGTGAATGAATTGCGTTGTCCATCCTGTTCTCATAATGGTACAAGAGTGTTAGATTCGCGTCCGGTAGACGAGGGGCGCTCTATTCGAAGAAGGAGAGAGTGTGAAAGTTGCTTAAGTCGCTTTACGACCTTTGAAAGGGTAGAAGAGTCACCTCTTATCGTTGTAAAAAAAGAAGGCACACGAGAAGAGTTTAATAAAGAAAAGATTTTACGTGGTTTAATTAAAGCGTGTGAAAAAAGACCAGTATCTTTAAGACAATTAGAAGAAGTAACACAAAGCGTGGAACGTGAACTGCGTAATTTAGGTATATCAGAAGTGAAAAGTGATATGATTGGTGAAATTGTTATGGAAGAACTTCGCGATATTGATGATGTTGCTTACGTACGCTTTGCTTCTGTATATCGTCAATTTAAAGATTTAAATGTATTTATTGAAGAATTAAAAGATATACTGCAAAAAGAAAGAGAGTAGAAGTTGTATTTTATTCTCTTTACATACCGTAAGTAATAGGATAAGAGAGCTAGAAGCGTAAGCTAATAGCTCTTTTTCACTAAGAATTTATATAATGAAGATAGAACGAATGAAGTAGAGGATAGATTGGATGAGAGAAAGGAAAAGCAATAATGGAAAAACAGTCATGGATGGAGCTATTGCCGATTGATCGTTATAAAGTAAGTGCGAAAGGGCTACTGCATAATTACGACCGAAAAGTATTAACGATGTTGTATCAGCCGTTAATAGGTAGTAGAGCTTTTAGCTTATACATGACACTATGGGGGGAGCTAGAGCAAGATCGTGTATTTGGAAAAGAGAATACACATCATTCCCTTATGGTGACTATGCAAATGCAACTTCCTGAAATATATGAGGAACGAGTAAAGTTAGAGGCAATTGGGCTATTGAAGGTTTATATTAAGAAAGAAAAAGATATTCGAATGTTCATATATGAGTTGCAACCACCTTTATCTCCGAAGCAGTTTTTTGATGATATTGTTTTAAGTATCTTTTTATATAATCGATTGAGCCGGACAAAATATAATCAAGTAAAGCAATATTTCTTAGAAGAAGAATTTGATTTTGCTTCTTATGAAAATGTTACGCGTTCTTTCAATGATGTGTTTGGTTCGTTTAATCCAGGACAGCTTGAGCATGCGCAAGAAGACCTTCGTATTCCAAAAACGACAACTATGCCAAGTAACGAGAAGGGAGACGCTCCGAAAGTTTGGAATGATTTCTTTGATTTCTCTTTATTTGTAGATGGATTGTCCGCTCTTGTTCCTAAAAAGGCGATTACAGATCAAGTGAGAGACTGCGTTATAACACTTGCTTACGTGTATGGTGTAGATGTGTTATCGATGCAAAATATCGTTCTTGGTGCAGTGACAGAGATGCAAACAATTGATATGGAAAGGCTTAGAAAAGGAGCGCGCGATTGGTATCAATTTGAAAATGGTCAAGCATTACCGGTATTAAGTGAAAGAGTACAGCCTCATGCTGCACGTACAATGAAAGAGAAAGATCCTTCATCGCAAGAGGAGATGCTAATAAAGCAGCTAGAGGAAATCTCGCCAAAACAACTATTGAAAGAGATTTCTGGTGGTGCAGAGGCAACGAAAGCGGATTTGCAGATCGTTGAAGATGTCATGATTAATCAAAAATTGACACCAGGAGTTGTGAATGTACTTATTTATTACGTTATGCTACGCTCAGATATGAAACTTGCGAAAACGTATGTCGAGAAGATTGCTGGGCATTGGGCACGTAAAAAGGTCGGGACAGTAGCGGAAGCGATGGCGTTAGCGAAAGAAGAGAACCGTCAATATCAAGAGTGGGCTGAGACGAAGAAAAAAGGCCGTACGGTGAAGAAAACGGTGCGGAAAGAAATGGTACCAGATTGGCTTAAGGAAGAAGAGCCGAAAGAACAAGAGAAAGAAACAGTGAAGAAAGATGTAAGTGTAGAAAAAGATGCAAGTACGCTAGAAGATGAACGAAAACGACTAGAAGAAGTGTTAAAAAAATATAAGCGTGATTAATAGAAGAGAATGAACGCTCTTTGAGGTGAGAAAATGGAGCATATTCAAAATTCATTTGCAAAATTAATGGAAAATGAAAACTTTAAAAATAGATATGAAGTATTAAAGGCAGAAGTAATGGCGCATCCGCGTGTGAAAGAATTTATAGACGAACATAAGGGTGAAGTAACGACTTCTATGATTGAGCGCAGTCTTGTGAAGTTATATGAATATATTGGACAAAGTGTAGGTTGCGTGGATTGTCCGGATTTAGGTTCATGTAAAAATATGCTGCAAGGTTACGAGCCAAAGCTTGTTATTCAAGGGAAGATGATTGATATTCAATACGATCGCTGCGTTAGAAAAGTAGCGCATGACGAGAGAAAGAAATATGAAAAACTCGTTCAAAGTGTATATATGCCAACGGATATTTTACAGGCAACTATGGAAAACTTAGACCCTTCTGATTTAAATGCACGTATCGATGCGATTGGTGCAGCGAATGAATTTTTAAGTACATATGAACCAGGTAAAAAAGCACAAGGTTTATATTTGTACGGTAAATTTGGTGTAGGAAAAACGTACCTTTTAGGAGCAATAGCGAACGAGCTTGCTCGAAAGAAAATAAGTTCGATGCTCGTATACTTCCCGGAATTTTTACGTGAAATTAAAAGTTCAATTCAAGATAATTCGATTGGTGAAAAGATTGATGCGGTTAAACGCGTACAAGTTTTAATGTTAGACGATATCGGGGCAGAAGCGATGTCAAGCTTTGTGCGTGACGATGTGCTTGGTGCAATCTTGCAATTCCGTATGTTAGAAAACTTACCGACGTTCTTTACGTCTAATTTTGATTTTAAACAACTGGAACACCATTTAACGTATACGCAACGTGGTGAGGCTGAAGAAATGAAGGCAGCACGTATTATGGAACGAATTAAATATTTAGCGAAACCAATTCCAATTGGTGGGAAAAACCGTCGTCATAAGTAAAAGAGCAAGCTGAGAAGCTTGCTCTTTTGTATTATAGTGATATTTTCTTTTCAAATATGAGGTCGAAATATTCAGGTTGTCCAGAACTGCCAATCGTAGGGGCAACAATCTGTACGAACCTCCAACCATCTCTAGCATGTTCTTGAATAATTTCTTGGTAGTCTTCAGCTGGTTTTGAGCGAGTGCCCCCAATGTAATTCGACTTTTACGAATTTATATTCAATCATTCAGATGCATAATTTTATTGATAAGTAAAGTATACAATAAAAATTCATAGTAGCTTGTATCATTTTTTTCTCCCTCCCTTAATATATATAAAATTAGCAAGCCATATTGAGTGGATTTTCTAACAATAGGAAATGTGATTCTACTAAGAGTGAACTTCACGCGGGACGGACTCTTATAGGATTTGTAACGTATAGATACAGTCCTTTAGAGCGGGGATAAAAGGGGGGACAAAAGTGATTGAAATTTGCTTCGAAGAAAAAAATGATGCTATGCACGTATATAGACAATTGCTGAAAAGAGCGGAAGTATTATATAAGGAAACGAGTGTGTATTTACAGGAACAAAAAGTGGTGATTCACATACCAGTACGTGAATCGAATTATATTGAAAAGATCTTATTGCCAGTAATGGTGTATTTCATTGTGAATGTGAAACAAAATGAGTGGATTTATACGATTTTAAAAGAAAAGTTTTTTTATGAAGAACAAGAAGAGTGTCATCAAATATTGCACATGGCACATGAGATTTTAAAGGGAAGAAGAAAAGGTGTAGCTCAGGATTTAACGCGTAACGCATTTGAGTCATATATTAAGTCTTCTTTAAACAATTGGCTTTGTGATCCGCTCTCATTCTCGTTTTCATCATATATCCGTTTTCGTCTTCGTACATATAGGGAAATGGTGGCTAAACTTGCGGAAGTGGCAATTGATGAATATAAGATGGAGCAAGAATACCAAATGTTCATTGAGACGCTTCGGCAACAAGTAAGCAGCCGTAAATCACGTTTGTCTTGTGTGCATCTTATTTTTGATGAAAGCTTTATCTTTTATGATGATAAAGGTAGACGTTTAAAACAGGAGAAGTTGGTCCAATATATAGATGAGGAATTGTTAAAGCAAAATGATGTATATATTGATACGAAAGTAATTGCGCCGCTTCTTTCTATTTCGCCCAAAAAGATTTATTTATATACGAAAGAACAAGACCATAATATGATTATTACTTTGCGAAATGTGTTCCAAGAACGGGTCCAATTACATGGATTACATGATTTTGAGCGCAATGTGAAAAATTTAAAAAATAAAGGTAACGCCCTTGATTTTCTAAGTTTTTGAGCATATAATTACCTACATAAATGAAATATATTGAAATGTCATGATGAGGACATGAGTAGTTTTCTACGATTTTCAGAGAGGGAAGCCTTAGGGTGTGAGCTTCCTAGTACGGGATTATTACTTACCACCTCTAAACTTTAGCAGTGAACGGTTTTTCTAGTAATTGCTAACGGACAACACCGTTATGTTGAACTTGAGCAATTAACAATTATGTTAATTGGAACAAGGGTGGAACCACGAATTCAACACTCGTCCCTTTTTACGGGATGAGTGTTTTTTATTTTGAGAAAAAGAGGAGTGACCAGTGATGGCAGATGTAGTTAAAATTACTTTCCCTGATGGAGCTGTGAAGGAGTTTCCAAAAGGCGTAACAACTGAAGAAATCGCAGCTTCTATTAGCCCAGGCTTAAAGAAAAAAGCTGTAGCTGGAAAATTAAATGATGAGATGATCGATCTTGTTACACCAATCGAAGAAGATGGTGCAGTTTCTATCATTACATTAGATTCTGAAGATGGCCTATATATTTTACGCCATTCAACAGCCCACCTTTTAGCACAAGCGTTAAAACGTTTATATAAAGATGTTAAGGTTGAGCTTGGCATTGGTCCAGTAATTGAAAATGGCTTCTACTACGATATTGATATGGAAGAAGCAATTACAGTTGAAGACTTCAAGAAAATCGAAAAAGAAATGCAAAAAATCGTGAACGAGAACTTAGAAATCGTTCGTCATGAAGTACCACGTGCAGAAGCAATTCGTCGCTTTGAAGAAATCGGCGATGAGTTAAAATTAGATTTAATTAACGATCTTCCAGAAGATGCAGTTATTTCAATCTATGAGCAAGGCGAATTCTTCGACCTTTGTCGTGGTGTTCACCTTCCATCTACAGGAAAAATTAAAGTGTTTAAATTATTAAGCGTTGCAGGTGCTTACTGGCGCGGCGATAGCAATAATAAAATGCTACAACGTATTTACGGTACTGCATTCGTTAAGAAAGCAGAATTAGATGAGCACTTACGTATGCTTGAAGAAGCGAAAGAGCGCGATCACCGTAAATTAGGTAAAGAATTAAAACTATTTACTAATAGCCAAAAAGTAGGACAAGGTTTACCACTTTGGTTACCAAAAGGTGCAACAATCCGCCGCATTATCGAGCGTTACATCGTTGATAAAGAAGCAAGCTTAGGCTATGATCACGTATATACTCCAGTACTAGGAAGCAGAGAGCTTTATGAAACTTCTGGTCACTGGAACCACTACCGTGATGGCATGTTCCCATCAATGGAAATGGATAACGAAGAATTAGTTCTTCGTCCAATGAACTGTCCTCATCATATGATGGTTTATAAAAATGATATTCACAGCTACCGTGAATTACCAATCCGTATTGCAGAACTTGGAACAATGCACCGTTATGAAATGTCAGGTGCGTTATCTGGATTGCAACGTGTACGCGGAATGACTTTAAACGATGCGCACATTTTCGTTCGTCCAGATCAAATTAAAGAAGAGTTAAAACGTGTTGTAAACTTAACTCTAGAAGTGTACAAAGATTTCGGTTTAGAGAACTACTCATTCCGTCTATCTTACCGCGACCCAGCAGATACTAAAAAGTATTATGCGGATGATGAGATGTGGGAAAAAGCACAAGGTATGTTAAAAGAAGCTATGGATGAAATGGGTCTTGATTACTATGAAGCTGAAGGTGAAGCGGCATTCTACGGTCCAAAACTTGATGTTCAAGTTCGTACTGCTCTTGGAAAAGACGAAACACTTTCAACTGTACAATTAGACTTCTTACTTCCAGAACGCTTTGAATTATCATACGTTGGTGAAGACGGTAAACAACATCGTCCAGTTGTAATTCACCGTGGTGTTGTATCAACTATGGAACGTTTTGTAGCCTTCTTAATTGAAGAATACAAAGGTGCATTCCCAACATGGTTAGCTCCAGTTCAAGTACAAGTAATTCCAGTTTCTCCGCAAGTACATTTAGACTATGCGAAGAAAGTACAAGACGAATTGCGTCGTGCTGGTATCCGTGTTGAATTAGACACTCGTGAAGAGAAGATCGGTTACAAAATCCGTGAAGCACAAATGCAAAAAATTCCGTACATGCTTGTAGTAGGTGACAATGAAGTAACTGAAAACGGCGTAAACGTACGTAAATATGGTGAACAAAAATCAGAAACAATCGCATTAGATGCTTTTGTTGACATGATTAAAGTAGAAGGAAAACGATAAGAAAAAGCCGCGGTATACCGCGGCTTTTTATGTAATATACTTGAGAAAAATTAGAAAAAATAACCATGTAACACTTATCATAAAAAAGTATTGCAAGTATGTTAGTTGTTTGTTACAATGTTTCTTGTTGTTAGTAAAACACATCGCGTCTTCTTGACAGACGTCATGTCCTATGATAAACTCATCAAGGATAATAGAATATTGTTTTGTGGAACAAGTAGAAGCACCCGCTTCTCACCTGATGGACGCATTCGCAGTTAACAGGTAAATGTATTTCTTACTTAAGATTTTACAAGTGTGGGTGTCGTATGCCCGCACTTTTTTTGTTCGGGTTCTATGACTACAAAATATGTTCTGAGAAAACCTTGGAGGTGGCTTACTATTAGCAAGGATATGATGATTAACGAGCAAATTCGTGCACGTGAAGTACGTTTAGTTGGCGCAAATGGCGATCAACTTGGAATCAAGTCTCGTAATGACGCTTTAGACTTAGCTGCAAATCTTAATCTTGATTTAGTATTAGTTGCTCCAAATGCGAAACCGCCAGTATGCCGCATTATGGACTACGGTAAATTCCGCTTTGAGCAACAGAAGAAAGAAAAAGAGCAGCGCAAAAATCAAAAAGTAATTAGCATGAAAGAAGTTCGTTTAAGTCCAACAATTGATGAACACGACTTTAACACAAAACTTCGTAATGCTATCAAGTTTTTAGAGAAAGGCGACAAGGTTAAAGCGTCAATTCGCTTTAAAGGACGTGCCATTACTCATAAAGAAATCGGTCAACGTGTTTTAGATCGCTTCTCAGAAGCTTGTGCTGAAGTTAGTACAGTTGAATCTAAGCCTAAAATGGAAGGACGCAGTATGTTCTTAGTTTTAGCACCGAAAAACGATAAGTAATAGATAGAGGAGGAAATACCTATGCCTAAACAAAAAACTCATCGCGGCGCTGCAAAGCGTTTCAAAAAGACTGGATCAGGTAAACTGAAACGTTCTCACGCTTACACAAGCCATTTATTCGCTAACAAATCTACAAAAGCTAAACGTAAACTACGTAAAGCTGGTGTAGTAAGCGCTGGTGACTTCAAACGCATTCGTCAAATGCTTGACAACTTAAAATAAGTTCGGCTGATATATAGAACAATTAGGAGGTAATATTATGCCAAGAGTAAAAGGTGGTACAGTTACTCGTCAACGTCGTAAAAAAGTAATTAAATTAGCAAAAGGTTACTACGGTTCAAAAAATACATTATTCAAGGTTGCTAACCAACAGGTTATGAAATCTCTAATGTATGCATTCCGTGACCGCCGTCAAAAGAAACGTGACTTCCGTAAATTATGGATTACACGTATCAACGCAGCAGCTCGTATGAATGGTCTTTCTTACAGCCGCTTAATGCACGGTCTTAAAAATGCTGGCATCGAAGTTAACCGCAAGATGCTTGCTGACTTAGCTGTTCATGACGAAAAAGCTTTCGCTGAATTAGCAACAGTTGCAAAAAACAACATTAACTAATTAATTAGTTGAAACCTTAGAAGAATTTTCTTCTAAGGTTTTTTGTTTGTATTCAGAGAGAAGTTTGAAGTTCTAAAGATTAACGGATGTGCTGTTATCGATATGACAAAATTAATATAAAAACTATAGCGGTATAGAAGAATATATATGTGAAGTCAGGAGAATCCTCCTGGCTTTTTTTAATTCTGCTCTTTTGGAAAGAAGAGTATCTTTCCTAGCCGAAACGACACTGCTATAATGGAAAGATGATATGGAACTTTCATCAGATGAACAATTTAAGAGCGATGACTGAAACGTATTTGTAAATTAAGGACAAGCTATTTTATAAAGAGGTAGATAGCTGACTTATTCATAAGAACTGAAACATAATAATGAACTTTGAGATGAAACAACATTGTTGCGTAAAATGCGATGTTGGAGGAGGACAATAGAATGGACTTACTACAACTATTTAAATTACAAAAAGAATTAGATGACCGTATTGCAAAAGAACATGACTTACAACCGAAAAAATTGTTAAAAGAAAAAATGTTAGCTCTTCTTGTAGAAATTGGAGAACTTGCAAATGAAACACGTTGTTTTAAATATTGGAGCAACAAACCAGCTTCGGAACGTGGAGTAATATTAGAAGAATACGTAGATGGTTTGCATTTTATTTTATCAATCGGAATTGATTTAGGGATTGATAAAAACTTCCTATTCTATAAATGTGCACAAACGAATAAAACACAAGTGGAAATTTTCTTAGACACATACGCGAAAGTAATTCGTTTTACAGATCAACCATCTATTACAAACTATATTGAATTATTTACGAGCTATCTTCGACTTGGACAAGCACTTGAATTTGAGCAAGAAGAGATTGAAAAAGCGTATTTAGATAAAAATGAAGTAAATCATCAGCGTCAAACACAAGGATACTAATTTAATTTTTGAATATTTCAATTTAATTATTGTATAATGAATTGACTGAAGAAAAAGGAGGGTGTTGGCAATGACAAAATTAGACGCGACATTGACAATGCTAAAAGAATTAACAGATGCACGTGGTATTGCCGGTAACGAGCGTGAACCACGCGAAGTAATGAAGAAATATATCGAGCCATTTGCAGACGAGCTTTCTACTGATAATTTAGGGAGTTTAGTTGCGAAAAAAGTAGGGGAAGAAAACGGCCCGAAAATTATGGTTGCAGGTCATTTAGATGAAGTTGGCTTTATGATTACGCAAATTGATGACAAAGGTTTCCTACGCTTCCAAACGGTGGGTGGCTGGTGGTCACAAGTTATGCTTGCACAGCGCGTGACGATTGTAACGCGTAAAGGAGATGTAACAGGTGTAATTGGTTCAAAACCACCGCACATCTTACCTCCAGAAGCACGTAAAAAGCCAGTTGAAATTAAAGACATGTTCATCGATATCGGTGCTTCTAGCCAAGAAGAAGCAATGGAGTGGGGCGTACGACCAGGAGATCAAGTTGTACCTTACTTTGAATTCCAAGTGATGAAGAATGAAAAAATGTTACTTGCAAAAGCATGGGATAACCGAATCGGTTGTGCGATTGCAATTGACGTATTAAAACAATTAAAAGATGAAAAGCATCCAAACGTTGTATACGGCGTTGGAACTGTACAAGAAGAAGTTGGTCTTCGTGGTGCAAAAACATCTGCGAATTATATTAAACCAGATATCGCGTTCGCAGTAGATGTTGGTATCGCTGGAGATACACCGGGTGTAACGTCAAAAGAAGCGCAAAGTAAAATGGGCGATGGACCACAAATCATTTTATATGATGCTTCTGTTATTGGACATACAGGTTTACGTGATTTCGTAGTTGATGTTGCTGACGAATTACAAATCCCATACCAATATGATTCAGTAGCGGGCGGGGGAACTGATGCGGGTGCGATTCATATTGCTGTAAACGGTATTCCTTCTATGGCAATTACAATTGCAACGCGCTATATTCATTCTCATGCAGCAATGTTACACCGTGATGATTATGAAAATGCAGTAAAGTTAATTGTAGAAGTTATTAAACGTCTTGATAAGGATGCTGTACATAACATTACATTTAATTAATAGAAAAAGCGAAGGAGATTTTCCTTCGCTTTTTTATGTTTTAAAAAGGTCGTTCTAATCCTGCTGCAGTATGAGCGCCTAAAATAATTAAACGAGTTAATTGCATCGCCATAAAATGCGGGGTATATATCATTCCTCTTTTTAACCATGACATAATCATTCCGATGTGAGCCCCTGTCACATAACTAATCAAAATATCACGAGGAACCATAAGATCTTCGTCATCTGGTTGTGAAATAGACAAGCTTAATGTTAAATGCACTTGTATCGTTTTCATCATTTTATAAGAGTAGTTTCCGGCAGCTTTATCCCCAAGCATAACGTTATAAAAGTTTACATTTTCTGCGATATGTTCGAATAAAGCCAAAAATGTAGGGTGAGGTGAATCGAATGTAAGTTGAAAATCTTCTTTATTTCTATTTTTCGGTTTAATTACTTCTGCTAGCTTCTCTAACATTTCTTCAATACTTTTGTCTAATAGGTCATATTTATCATGGTAATGGCTATAAAATGTAGCGCGATTTACAGGAGCGCGTTCTGCAATATGTTGAACAGTTACATTTTCAAAGCCTTTTTCGCCTACTAAAGCGACAAAAGCATCCTGAATGAGTTGTCTCGTTCGCTTTACACGTGGATCATTTGTATTTTTAATAGACATTTTTCTTCTCCTCGTTTAATTTTCTATACTTAAACAACATATTGGTATTATATTGTTGTTTAAGCGACATTTCATACGTAAATTGTCGGTTGTAGATTCAAAATAATTATTTATAATTATAAACGATAGTCCTTCAGAAATCAGCACCGCTCGCAGGTAGATAAATTTCGATTTATGCTGCAGATGGTGTGATTTTTTTGTTAAAAGGTTAATATAATTAACAATTAAACAATCTAAACAATAAGGACATAAATAGTTTAGAAAAAAATTATATGCGATATAAGGAGAGGAATGCAATGAATCAGTTTCGAAGAATGGTAATTATCAACATTATCACATTAATTGTACTAGTTGGCGGCGGTATTGGCGGTTATTACTATTACAACCAAACGGAAAATTACTTAAAAACAGACAATGCAAAGATTGATGGAAAGGTAATTCCGGTTGCTTCACCAGTAGCAGGTAAACTAACTGACTGGAAAGCTGAAGTAGGAAAAAATTATAATGAGAACGATAAACTAGGTACTGTTACTGTAGCGGCAGCTAATGGAGAACAAACAGTAGATGTAACAATTCCACAAAATGCAACGGTTGTACAATCAAACGCAACAACAAATGCTTTCGTTGGAGCTGGTAGCCCGATTGCTTACGCATTCGATATGAACAATTTATGGGTAACAGCAAACATTGAAGAAACAGATGTCGATGATGTTCAAAAAGGTCAAGATGTAGATGTGTATGTAGATGCATACCCAGATACAACGTTAACAGGAAAAGTAGAACAAGTTGGCTTAACAACAGCGAATACATTCTCTATGTTGCCATCAAGCAACGCAACAGCGAACTATACGAAAGTAACACAAGTAGTACCAGTTAAAATTTCTTTAGACCATAGCAAATCAGTAAATATTGTTCCTGGCATGAATGTGACAGTTCGTATTCATAAGTAAGGGGGAGATGAGATGTCCTCAATTGTAATTGCAGGATATGCACTATTTTGTATAATCGTCTTCTTCCTTGTAAATCGTCTTTTACGAAAGAAAAAAACGAAAATGGGAGAAGAACAAGTCCCAGCCGTAAGTAAAATAGAAGTAAGTAAAGTTGAAACAGAAGAGAAAGAAATTGAACGAAAGCAAGAATCGGAAATTTCTAATGTAGTTGAGTTAGAAACAGGAAAGCAAGAAGAAGTAAAACAAGAAAAAGAAGTGCCGAAAAAACAAATGTCTACGCCTGTAGAGAATGTGAATGTAAAAGCAGTTGTAGCTGTATTAATTCTCGGCATGTTCGTTTCTATTTTAAACCAAACAATCATTAACGTTGCATTACCTCCGTTAATGAATGAATTTAACGTATCGACTTCAACAGCACAATGGTTAATTACAGGCTTCATGCTTGTAAATGGTATTTTAGTACCGATTAGTGCCTTTTTAGTTTCACGATTTACGTATCGTAAATTATTCGTAGCCGCAATGTTATTCTTTACGGTAGGATCTATCATTTGTGCTACTTCAGGAAACTTTACAATGATGATGACAGGCCGTGTAATTCAAGCAGTTGGTGCGGGTATTTTAATGCCGGTTGGTATGAATATCTTCATGACATTATTCCCGCCTCATAAACGCGGAGCAGCGATGGGGTTACTAGGTGTAGCAATGATTTTAGCACCAGCTATCGGACCAACTGTAACAGGTTGGGTGATTGAAAATTATAGCTGGAATGTAATGTTCTATGCGATGTTTATTATCGGTTTAATTATTACGTTCCTATCTTTAAAATTCTTTACACTAGCTCAGCCAGTGTCTAAAACGAAATTAGATATATTCGGTGTGGTTAGTTCAAGTATTGGACTAGGAAGCTTATTGTACGGATTTAGTGAAGCTGGAAATAATAGTTGGACTAGTGCAGAAGTCATTATTTCACTTGTTATCGGTGTAATTGGTTTAGCGTTATTTATTTGGAGAGAGTTAACAACGGACAATAAAATGCTTGATTTACAAGTATTTAAATATCCAGTATTTACTTTTACTTTAATAATTAACGCAATCGTAACGATGGCACTATTTGGAGGTATGTTATTACTTCCAGTATATCTGCAAAACATTCGTGGCTTTACGCCAATTGAATCTGGTTTACTACTTCTTCCAGGATCATTAATTATGGGAATCATGGGACCAGTAGCGGGTAAATTATTCGATAAATATGGCATTCGTCCATTAGCGATAATTGGATTGGCAATTACGACGTATGCGACATATGAATTTACAAAATTATCGATGGATACACCGTATAGCGTTATTATGACGGATTATATTATACGTTCAATTGGTATGTCATTCATTATGATGCCAATTATGACAGCTGGTATGAACGCACTGCCGATGAAATTAATTTCTCACGGTACAGCAACGCAAAATACGTCAAGACAAGTAGCTGGTTCAATCGGAACAGCGATTTTAATCACACTTATGACGCAACAAACAACTGCTCACGTAGCAGATTACGGCAATATGTTAACAACATCCAACCCAATTTTAGTTGATAAAGTACACGGCATGGGCCAAAGCTTAGCGGCCTTAGCTGGATCGGCTCAACCAGGAGATGCGATGAGCACACAACTATTATATGGACAAATTTCAAAGCTATCTGCAATTAACGGTATTAACGATGCCTTCTTAATCGCAACGATACTAGCAGGTATCGCTTGGGTGTTATCGTTCTTCTTACAATCAGGCAATAAACCAAATAGAAAAGCAGGGAATTAATTTCCCTGCTTTTTTGTGCTTTTTTATGCAGTAACATATAAAAGATGATAACCAGTTATGGAGCACAGCCCTGTTATAAACAAAATCGTCCCCATAGAACAAATACTCGATATTTGCCTGCCGCTTATAATAGCTAATAGTCCAGCTAAAGAGAACAGGCACCAATATAAAGTTCCCGAAATTGGAACCACCTCCTCTAAATCTATTCCAGAACCTATACAAACGATAGGAACAACGATAAGCGATATGCTAATGAAACCAGCAATAATTAAAAAAATACCAATGCTTAATTGGCATAACATTAAAGTAAGAGCTAAAATCATCCAAGTTAATATTCCGAACACTTCTGTATTACCTGCGATAAAATATTATAGTGAGAATGAATCCCCTACAGACATAAGTACCCAGAAGAAAACCCCTAATATGCCGGCGATAAAAATAATGAATCCCATATTACGTATACTTTTAATCTTTGCTTGTAATCCACTCAATCCTGCTGATAATCCAGTTAAAGAAAACAGTACCCAATATAAAGTAGTCGAAATAGGGAGGATTGTATTGCTCTCCACTCCCATGCCCCAAAAAACAAAAGGTAGTGTGACAAAGGAAAAGCTAAGTAGCCCCATTAAACCAGCAAATAATTTACGATGTTTCATGCTAGTAACAATTAAAAAAATACCACCGAAAAATCCACATAAGACAAGAAATGGCATATAAACAACCCAAAGTAAGCTAAACATATATAATCTCCTTCTATGTAATGAGTTATATTTTACTACATGAGGTTTATTTTGGATATTATTAATTAATATATATAAATTGATTGAAAAGGGTAATAACGATACGGATTATTAAAAACGTAACTGTAGAAGGGTTTGAAGTAATGATAAAAGAGTAAAGAGAGGTATCATCATGACACCTCTCTTTATCCTAAGAATGCTAACATATTATTCATAATATGAAATAACATAGCTGGAATAATGGACTTTGTTTTTTTACATAAAATCGCCATTAATAATCCCATAAAGAAAGTAATGACCATTACCCCAAGTGAGTATGTATGAGCGATACCGAAGAAGAAACTTGTTACGATGGCTGCAATCCAAAATGGAAAGCGTTCTGAGAAGAAGCGAAGTATAAAACCACGGAAAATAAGCTCTTCAAAAATAGGTGTGAGTATGGCGAAGCTGAGAAGCAATAATATTTCATATTGCTTAAAGACGTCTAAGCTTAGTGCGGAAGATTGCTGTTTCGTTGCGTCTTGGAACACATAATTTAACAGTATGTAATTGAGTACGATGTTTATAACGAAGAAAAGAAGTAAATATACGTATGTGCGCCATTCTTTCAGTGCTTTAAAGTTAAAAGATTTTAGTAGTAATTTTTTTGCGGGTTCGAATTTAAAAATGAAGAATAACAATACGGCTAGTTGTAATACGGTACTTGCGGTATTGGCAATAGATTCGTACAGGGCAATTTGTTTTTTATTTGTGAGACCAGCTGTATAAATTGTTAAGGGCATTGCGAGGAACACAGTAATAAGTCCGGTTCCGAAAAAAGCGAATACAACGGAGCTAATAAATTGTCCCCATGACATAGAGTATTTCTGTTCATTAGAAAGTTGTATAGCGGGTTGCATATGTAGAATCACCTCTTTATATTTGTATATTTAATTATAAGGCATTTTGTTTTCAGGCGTAATATTTAAATATTACATATAAAGGTGTATTTTCCACAAAATAATAAAAGAGGTATCACCCTGTAGTGATGCCTCTTTCTCATTGATAACTATGTTCTGTCTTGTTATTCAATTTTGCTTGCTCTATTTGCAATTCACGCTCTACCAATCGATCTAATTGCTGAATTGCTTTAAGTGCTTTTTCATAAGAAATTGTTCGATAATGATGTGCTCCGCCCGGTTCTTCATCTGCTTCATCTGCCCATTTAATAATATTTTGAAGAGATGTTCTTTCAATTTCTTGTTCCACTAAGAAAGAATCTGTATGAAGAAGAATTGCAATAGAAATTTCTTTTGCTAGTTTTGGATGTTCTCCTAATCTAATAAGTAATTTATGTGCTCTTTCAGCGCCTTTAATTGCATGGATATCATTCTTTTTATATAAGTCATAATCCCATTCGCCGCCTGTGTACCACGTATGATGTCCGATATCATGAAGGAAGCCAGCTTTTGTGGCAGCATCGACTGAGGCGTGATGCTTTTTGGCTAGGTGAAACGCATGGTAAGCGACAGCGATCGCGTGGACCATTCCAGAACGGTTTACGTATTTTTGTGTAATGTGGTGTTTAAAAATTTGTTCAAGCGTAATACGGTGCATAAAACATTCACTCCTTTTATCTTATGGTGTATATGAAGAAAAATCGATCGGTTTAAATGTATTTTGAACATTGTACTCCATCATAGTTCGTTAGTAAAGTAGAAATGTTTAGGAGAAGAAAAAAATTTTCCGCAAAAAAATCACCTTAGCTGATGCAAAGGTGATTTTCAAATTGCTTATTTTTTTAATCCTTGCTCTAGTGTTTCTAACATTTCGTGCTTTTCATTTTCATCAGCGTTTTTCCAAATGACTTCAAATAAAACGCCAAGACCTGGAAGCATTTTTTCTTCACCGCTTTGAATTGCATCGACGATTGTTTCTTGTAATTGATCTTGTGAATTTCCAGATACATTCGCTAATACGGCACCGCGTAAATTAAAACTCATTGCTTTCACCTCTTCTTCAGAATTGAAACTGACGTTAGTTTTTGTTCTTTTTTATGTAAATATGTATGAAAAATAGGCTATAATGATAAGACAAGAAGAGAGGGAAATACATATTATGAAAAACATTGATTCAGTACAAAATCCGCGTGTAAAGCAGTGGAAAAAGCTGCAAACGAAAAAAGAACGCGATAAAAAAGGTTTATTTTTTGTAGAAGGATTCCACTTAGTCGAGGAAGCTTTGAAGGCAGGAATTGTAACGGAACTTATCGTTTCAGATCAGACAGACCTTCCGAAAGATTGGACAGTTAATGATGTGGAAATGTATATCGTACCTGAGGCGATTGTCAAAATACTTCGTGAAACAGAAACGACACAAGGTGTATTTGCTGTTTGTGAGAAGCATGAGAAAGAAGTAGCTCTTACTGATGGGAAATTCCTTTTATTAGATGGCCTGCAAGACCCAGGTAATTTAGGAACAATTATTCGTACAGCTGATGCAGCTGGTATTCACGCCGTTGTGCTTGGAGAAGGTTGTGTTGATGTTTATAATAGTAAAGTACTCCGCTCTACACAAGGCTCTATTTTCCACTTACCAATTGTAAAAGGGAACTTAGAAGAATGGGTAGACAAGTTAAAAGAAAATAACGTTCCTGTATATGGAACAGCTCTTGAAAATGGAGTTCCGTATGGTGAAGTAACGCCGGCTGGCAGTTTTGCATTAATTGTAGGAAATGAAGGGAACGGCGTACGCCAAGAAATTCTTGCAAAAACGGATCAAAACTTGTATATTCCGATTTACGGCGGGGCAGAATCATTAAATGTTGCGGTTGCAGCAGGGATTTTAACGTATTATTTGCAAAGCCCGGTTGCGAACAAATAAAAAACTTCTTATAATAAGTTGAAGTACATTATATTAAAAGTTAAATAACGAAAAACGTTGATAGAGAAGAGTAACTTACAAAATCGCCATATAGGGAGAGAGTGCCGTAGACTGAAAGCATTCTTATGGTAGACGGAAGTGAATTCACCTCTGGAGTTGACGCCAGGACCATGTATATGTAAAGGCGTTCCGGTCAGAATTGATCGTTATAACTAATGAGTGGGCAGACTTGTTCTGTCAATTTAGGGTGGTACCGCGAATTTACCTCGTCCCTTTTTGGGAGCGAGGTTTTTTTATTTTTAAAATTAGGAGGGTTCCAAAATGGAAGCACGTTTAAAAGAGCTAAAGCAAAAAGCGTTAGAGCTTATTGAAGAAGCGAAAGAGCTAAAGAGCTTAAACGACGTACGCGTAGCGTATTTAGGAAAAAAAGGCCCAATTACAGAAGTATTACGCGGCATGGGAAAATTGTCAGCAGAAGAGCGTCCACGTATGGGAGCATTAGTAAATGAAGTGCGTGAAGCGATTCAAACGCGTTTAGATGACAAAATTAGTAACTTAGAAAAAGCGGTAATCGAAGCGAAATTAGCTACTGAAACAATCGATGTTACACTGCCAGGTCGTCCTGTTGAAACAGGTTGTCACCATCCGTTAACAGCTGTTGTTGAGCAAATTGAAGATGTATTCATCGGTATGGGTTATGAAGTAGCTGAAGGAACAGAAGTAGAAAAAGACTACTACAACTTCGAAGCACTAAACTTACCGAAAGATCACCCAGCACGTGATATGCAAGATACATTCTACATTACAGAAGAAACGTTACTACGTACACATACATCTTCTGTGCAAGCACGTACGATGGAAAATAATAAAGAAAAAGGCCCGATTAAAATTATTTGTCCTGGTAAAGTGTATCGCCGTGATGACGACGATGCGACGCATTCACATCAGTTCATGCAAATTGAAGGTCTTGTAATTGATAAAAACATTCGTATGAGTGACTTAAAAGGTACACTGCAAGTATTCGTGAAAAAGATGTTCGGTGAAGATCGTGAAATCCGTCTTCGTCCAAGTTTCTTCCCATTCACAGAGCCATCTGTAGAGATGGATATTTCTTGTATGATGTGTCATGGCAAAGGTTGCGGCACTTGTAAAGGAACTGGCTGGATTGAAATTCTAGGCGCAGGTATGGTTCACCCGAACGTACTTGAAATGGCTGGTTATGATTCAAAAGAATATCAAGGTTTCGCATTCGGTATGGGCGCAGAGCGTATCGCAATGTTGAAATACGGAGTAGATGACATTCGTCATTTCTATACAAATGATGTACGTTTCTTACAACAATTCAAACGAGCGTAAGGGAAGGAGAGGATAAATATGTTCGTATCATATCGTTGGTTACAAGAGTATGTAGATATTAAAGATGTAACAGCACAAGAACTAGCAGACAAAATCACGAAAAGTGGTATTGAAGTAGAAGGCGTTGAAGTATTAAATAAAGGTGTAAAAGGTGTTGTAGTTGGTCACGTATTAGAATGTGAAAAACACCCAGAAGCTGATAAATTAAGCAAATGCTTAATCGATATCGGTGAAGAAGAGCCAGTTCAAATTATTTGTGGAGCTGCTAACATTGCAAAAGGTTTAAAAGTACCAGTTGCAAAAGTTGGAGCTGTACTTCCTGGTAACTTCAAAATCAAAAAAGCAAAACTACGCGGTGAAGCTTCTCACGGTATGGTTTGTGCTCTTCAAGAGCTTGGTATTGATGGAAAGTTAGTTTCAAAAGAATACACAGATGGTATCTTCATCTTCCCAAGTGACGCTGAAGTTGGTGCAGATGCACTTGAAATTTTAAACTTACATGATGAAGTACTTGAGCTTGGCTTAACACCAAACCGTGCAGATTGCCTAAACATGTTAGGTGTTGCATATGAAGTAGCTGCTATTTATGGCCGCGAAGTAAAACTTCCAGCTATCGACTTACAAGAAACAGCAGAAAAAACTTCTGATTATATTTCTGTAAGTGTAGAAGCGAAAGAAGAAAACCCGTTATACATTGCAAAAATGGTTAAAAACGTAAAGATTGGTCCATCACCAATGTGGATGCAAACTCGTCTTATGGCAGCTGGCATTCGTCCAATTAGCAACGTAGTTGATATTACAAACTACATTTTAATGGAATACGGTCAACCGTTACATGCATTCGATTACGATAAATTAGGTTCAAAAGAAATCGTTGTTCGTCTTGCAAAAGAAGGCGAAAAAATTGAAACGTTAGATGATCAAGAGCGTACATTACAAAGCCACCATCTTGTAATTACAAACGGCACGAAAGCTTTAGCTGTTGCTGGTGTAATGGGCGGGGCGGATTCTGAAGTTACAAATGAGACAGTAAACGTTCTAATTGAGTCTGCATACTTTGCAGGTCAAACAGTACGTCGTACATCAAAAGACTTAGGTCTTCGTAGTGAATCAAGTGCACGTTTCGAAAAAGGAATCGACCCAACACGTACATTTGAAGCAATTCAACACGCAGCTGCTTTAATGGCGAAATATGCTGGTGGTGAAGCACTTGAAGGTGTGGTAGAAGCTGACAACTTACAAGTACAAGAGCGTACAGTATCTGTTACTGCTGAAAAAGTAAACCGTGTATTAGGTACAAATATTTCTGCGAGTGAAATGGGTACAATGTTCACAAACTTGAAATTCCCATTCACAGAAGTAGAAGGAACATTCCATGTAAATGTACCAGCACGTCGTCCTGATATTACAATTTCAGAAGACTTAGTAGAAGAAGTGGGCCGTTTATACGGTTATGACCATATTCCAGTTACATTACCTTCTGGAACGATGACTCGTGGTAAATTAACATCAGCACAAACGAAACGTCGTAAAGTACGCCGCTTCTTAGAGGGTGCTGGTTTATATGAAGCAATCACGTATTCATTAACAAGCGCTGATAAAGCGAAACAATATATGGTTGAGCCAAACGAAAAGGCGCCTGTAGGTCTTGCACTTCCAATGAGTGAAGAACGTAGCCAACTTCGTTTAAGCTTAGTACCGCAATTACTAGAAGCAGTTTCATACAATGTCGCTCGTAAAAACGACAGCGTTGCTTTATACGAGGTAGGTTCTATCTTCTTACCGACAGAAGAAGGAGAACTTCCGAAAGAAGAACAACATCTTGCAGGTGTTATGACAGGTCTTGCTCTTCACCATGCATGGCAAGGTGAGAAGAAAGTAGTAGACTTCTTCGTTGTGAAAGGTGTACTAGAAGGACTATTCGACGTGCTTGGCGTTTCAAACCAAATCACATATGCACCAGCAAAACGTGAAGGTATGCACCCAGGCCGTACAGCTGACATCGTATTGGATGGCGAAGTAATTGGTTTCATCGGTCAATTGCACCCAGAAGCAGAAAAACAATTAGATGTGAAAAATACATTCGTATTCGAACTATCTCTTGTAAAAGTATTCGGTGCAGACGCAGAAGAAACTTACTACGCAGCAATTCCACGTTTCCCATCTATGACGCGTGATATGGCTGTTGTAGTAACAAAAGAAACAAAAGCTGGTGAAATGAAGCAAGTCATTGCTGAAGCTGGCGGAGAACTTCTGAAAGATGTAACATTATTCGACTTATACGAAGGTGAAAAAATGGAAGAAGGCAAGAAATCACTTGCATTCTCTATGACTTACTTCGATGCAGAACGTACATTAACAGACGAAGAAGTAACAGAAGCACATAACCGTGTACTAACAACGGTAGAAGAGAAATTCGGTGCGGAGTTACGTAAGTAATTAGAAAATTGCCGGATTGGTTGTCGGACACTATCGGTAAGTCGATATATTACAAAAATCGCTCATATATTTTTTGGCATCTTGCATCTTTCTCTCGAATGTAGTACATTAATTTTAGTTTAACAAAATGAAAGACGATGATAAGGAAAAGTAGTATATACTATAATCCAAAGCGAGTCAGGGACGGTGAGAGCCTGATGAGGCGGTATATGTGAAGAACACCTTGGAGTTGCTAACCGAAATTGAATCTTATATTCAAGAGTAGGCTTAGACGGGAATCCGGCCTGTTATAAACCGGGAAGTATGTATTACATACGAGTTAAAGTTGGTCTTTATGACAAATTGGGTGGTACCGCGAAGTTTAACCTTTCGTCCCTTTATGGATGAAAGGTTTTTTTGTATTTAAATATATGAGCAAAGGAGAATTTCACTATGGAAAACACATTAGTAAAAAGTCTGTATAGAGATACAGAAAAGTATGCAGATCAAACAGTACAAGTATCAGGGTGGATTCGTAACTTACGTGATTCAAAAGCATTTGGTTTCATCGAATTAAACGACGGTAGCTTCTTCAAAAGCGTTCAAATCGTTTTCGATACAGAATTAGAGAACTTCAAAGAAATTGCAAAACTTCCACTTAGCTCTTCAGTTAAAGTAGAAGGTAAAGTAATTGCAACGCCTGGAGCGAAGCAACCATTTGAAATTAAAGCAGAAAAAATTGATATCGAGGGTTTATCAGATTCTGATTACCCACTTCAAAAGAAACGTCATACGTTTGAATACTTACGTACAATCGCTCACTTACGTCCAAGAACAAATGCATTCTCTGCAACGTTCCGCGTACGTTCTATCGCAGCATTTGCGATTCACCAATTCTTCCAAGAGCGTGGATTCGTACATGTTCACACACCAATCATCACTGGTAGTGATACAGAAGGTGCTGGCGAAATGTTCCGCGTAACAACGCAAGATTTAAATAACCTACCAAAAGGTGAAGACGGAAAAGTTGATGAGTCAAAAGACTTCTTCGGTAAAGAAACAAACTTAACAGTAAGTGGACAGCTGAACGCTGAAGCTTATGCATTAGCATTCCGTGACGTATACACATTCGGACCTACATTCCGTGCAGAAAACTCAAACACAACTCGCCACGCTGCTGAGTTCTGGATGGTTGAGCCTGAGATTGCATTCGCTGAACTAGGGGACGTAATGAACCTTACAGAAGATATGCTGAAATATGCAATGAAATACGTATTAGAGCATGCACCAGAAGAAATGGAATTCTTCAACAGCTTCGTTGATAAAACAGTTCTTGAGCGCATGAACAACGTAATTAACTCTGACTTCGGTCGCATCACTTATACAGAAGCAATTAAAGTGCTTCAAGAATCAGGTGCTGACTTCAAATACCCAGTAGAATGGGGAATTGACTTACAAACAGAGCACGAAAGATACTTATCAGAAGAAATCTTCAAACGCCCTGTATTCGTAACTGACTATCCAAAAGACATTAAAGCATTCTACATGCGTTTGAATGAAGACGGTAAAACAGTAGCTGCTACTGACCTTCTAGTTCCTGGCATCGGCGAATTAATCGGCGGAAGCCAACGTGAAGAAAGAATGGACGTTTTAGTAGACAGAATTAAAGAATTAGGTATGAACGAAGAGGACTACTGGTGGTACTTAGAACTTAGAAAATACGGCGGTACAAAACACGCTGGATTTGGTCTAGGTTTCGAGCGCTTCCTAATGTACATCACTGGCATGGCTAACATCCGTGACGTAATTCCATTCCCAAGAACTCCAGGTTCTTCTGAATTCTAAAATATGAAAAAAGCGAGAGGATTTCCTCTCGCTTTTTTATTTTGTATAGTTTATTCTCCCGTAGCAAAAAGTAACGCGAAGGGGTGAATATAAATGAGTAAAAAAGTGAAAAAAGATCATTCAAGATCAAGCCTAGGTTCTCCAGAAGTTGAAGGACAAGGAACGACGACACATGAAACAGGTTCTCATAAAGTATCTTCATCAAATAAGAAGCAGAAACGAAGCTAACATAACAAAGGAGAGTCTTAAGGGCTCTCCTTTGTTATGTGTTACATCTTATTATCGTTAATTTCTTTTGTAATCTTATTTATGTCTTTGTCTAATCGATCTAAATAGAAAAACCATAGTAAACTCATGAACACGTGATAGATGGCCATAACGCTAAGGCTATCAGATATGTTTTCGAATGTGGATTTAGTAGTGAAGAAAGTGCCCCAAACAGTAGAAATAATGAAGTAAGAAAGTGGACCTACGAGATGTACGAAAACATATAATAACTTTTTCACTTTTACAGCGTTTATATAAATTCCCTCCTTTAAATTATTGAATGCAGGCTTTTCACTTAGTATCTGAATATTTTCTCTAATTTTGAACTGTCTTTCGTGTGGATCGCCTAGTAAAATATTTAGAATCATTTGTAGAAGTAGCAATGGGAATCTCCTCGTATGTTAGAATAATCTGTATATTGTAATTGTCACAAAACTATAAGGACAATAGTAGGGTGAAACAAAAAACAGGAGTTTGTAGGCTCCTGTTTTTGTCGATACTATTTTAATAAGCGAAACGCCTTCTCCGTATTAGCGAAATGCAGTTTCACAAACTCGGGTAAGCGTTCTTTACCAAGCTTTTGAATTAATTTAGCTGCAGCAATATCAACTTGTTTACCAGCACCTTTTGGAAGTGGCATACCAGCTTTTTTGCTTAGTTCGTCAAACTGTTTTACGAATGAGTAGCGAGCTAAAATAGAAGCAGCGGCTACTGCTAAATGGACGCTTTCACCTTTCGTCGCGAAATAAACATTTTCACGCTGTACCTGTTTTTGTTTTGCTAAATATTTATAGTATGTATCAGGTTGTGTGAATTGATCGATTAAGACGCCTTCAGGTTTTGTAGGTGCCATTTTACCTAATAAGTTTGTAATAGCTTTATTATGTAGCAAGGCTTTTAGCTTACCTTGGTTGTTTCCTTTATCAAATAGCTCGTTATATTTTTCATTATGAAGGACAAGAGAGCTGTAAGGAACAACATGTAGAAGTTGTTTCGCAATGGCAGTAATTTGATCGTCATTTAAGTTTTTAGAGTCTTTTACACCAAGTTCTTTTAGTAGTGGAATTTGCTTTGCATCTACATATACAGCAACGACTGTCATCGGTCCAAAGAAATCTCCCGTACCAACTTCATCAGACCCTACAATAGACATTGTACTGATGGAAGCAGGCGGTGCATAACGATGTGAATCGACAGTTTTTTTTACAGCTGTTTTGGGTGTTTGAGAGACAGTTTGCCAACGAGAAGCTTCTGCTTCAGCGCGGCCTCCTTGGAACATTACTTTTCCAGATTTATACGCTGTAATCGTGCAAGATGGTACCTTTGCCATGAAGATCCCGCCTTGCGGAGTTTTCGGGCTAAGCGAATGTTTATATTGTTGTTTCATGTCTTCAATTACTGTAGAATTTGTTTGAATTACGATAGAATTTGACATAATGGTCGCCCCTTTTTTTATATTGTTATTTTTATCATATCGGATTGTTCTTTCTGTTTCCATATTATGAAGGTTCATGGTATGATAAACTTTAGGATTCTGTACGTGATTGGAGGCCGGTGAGTTGTCACAACAAAAGGGAAAGAAAAGTCGAATTAATGTAGAAATCTATGGTCAACAATATTCAGTTGTTGGCGATGAAAGTACAAGTCATATCCGCATGGTAGCAGCGATTGTGGATGATAAAATGCGCGAACTCAATGCCAAGAATCCTTCGCTTGACACGAGTAGACTAGCGGTATTGACGGCGGTAAACGTCATACACGATTACATAAAATTAAAAGAAGAACATGAGAAATTGAAAGAAAGTATGACAAAAAAAGGAATGGAATAACATGATTGATATTATTATCATTTTACTGCTTGTTATGGGATTTTTCCTCGGCTTACGCAGAGGGTTTATTCTGCAACTTGTAAAGTTAACAAGCTTTATTATCGCATACCTTGTTGCATACTGGTACTGTAAAGATTTAGCGCCAGCACTTGCGAAATTTATTCCGTATCCATTTGATAAAAACGTATCTGTTCCAGAATGGATTGATGCAAATAATATTGAGACAGTATTTTATCAAGCGCTTGCGTTTATCATATTGTTTATTATTACAAAAATAGCACTTTCATTACTTGGTAATTTGTTAAATATGTTTGCAGAAATACCGGTTTTAAAGCAAGTAAATGCGTTTGCCGGGGCAATCCTCGGATTTTTAGAAGTATATATTGTTTTGTTTGTCTTAATTATCATTGGAAACATTCTTCCGATTGAACAAGTACAAACACCATTACAAAAATCATCAATTAGCAAAATAATTGTAGACGATACACCGATTCTATCTGAAAAGGTGAAGGAACTATGGCAGACAGGTAGCAGAGTATAACTTCTCTTTTTTCGGAAAGAGAAGTTTTTTTCTATGAAAGAAAGGCGGGGTAATGATGAAAGTAAATAAAAAACAAGTTATCAAATTATTAGAGACAATCGGGCTTTTTATGGAACTAAAAGGCGCGAATCCATTTAAAATATCTGCATTTCGTAAAGCGGCAGCAGCATTAGAAAGTGACGATCGTAGTCTTTCTGAAATTGAAGATTTCACGAAGATTCCGGGCATCGGAAAAGGAACAGCAGCAGTTATTCAAGAATATATAGAATCGGGAACATCTGAAGTATTACAAGAACTTGAAAAAGAAGTACCAAGTAGCTTATTGCCGTTATTAAAACTACCAGGTCTTGGTGGTAAAAAGGTGGCTAAGTTATATAAAGAGCTAGGCGTTATTGATATGGAGACGTTAAAAGCTGCTTGTGAGGAAAATAAAGTACAAGCTTTAGCTGGTTTCGGTAAGAAGACAGAAGAGAAAATATTAGAAGCAATCGATCAAGTAGGCTCTCGTCCAGAGCGTTTACCAATTGCGATGGTATTGCCTATTGCCGGGGAAATAGAGGAGAAATTGTCGAATATTGCTGAAGTAATTCGTTTCTCTCGCGCTGGTAGTTTGCGCCGCGCGAGAGAAACAGTGAAAGATTTAGATTTTATCATTGCAACGACAGAACCAGCAGCGGTACGTGAGCATTTACTCCAATTCGATAATATGATTGAGGTAATCGCAAGTGGGGATACGAAAGTTTCTGTTCGTCTTCAATATGAATATGATATTTCAATCGATTTCCGCTTAGTAAAACCAGAAGAGTTTATTACAACACTTCACCATTTTACAGGATCAAAAGACCATAACGTAAAAATGCGTCAAATCGCAAAAGATAAAGGCGAGAAAATTAGTGAGTACGGTGTAGAGAACTTAGAAACAGGTGAAGTGAAAACATTTGAGACTGAAGAAGACTTCTTTGCTCATTTCGGTCTGCCATTTATTCCGCCAGAAGTGCGTGAAGATGGAAAAGAAATTGAATTAATTAAAGAGTATCCGAACTTAATTCAGTTTTCCGATATACAAGGTGATTTACATATGCATACAACTTGGAGTGACGGTGCTTTTTCTATTGAAGAAATGGTACAAGCGTGCCGTGCTCGTGGATATAAGTTTATGGCGATTACTGATCACTCGCAATACTTAAAAGTAGCGAATGGTTTAACGAAAGAGCGTCTTCGTGAGCAAGCAAAAGAAATTGAACGTATGAATGAAAAGTATCCAGACATTACAATTTTACGCGGAATTGAAATGGACATTTTACCAGATGCCTCGCTTGATTTTGATGATGAAGTATTAGAAGAATTAGACTATGTCATTGGAGCGATTCACTCTAGCTTCTCACAAGACCGTGAAACGATTATGAAGCGTCTACGTACTGCACTTGAGAATAAACATGTTACAATGATTGCCCATCCGACAGGACGTCTTCTCGGGCGTCGTGAGGGTTATGATGTAGATACAGATTTATTAATTGAACTCGCAAAAGAAACAAATACAGTTTTAGAATTAAATGCGAATCCGAACCGTCTAGATTTAAGTGCGAAATTATTAAAACAAGCACAAGATGCTGGTGTGAAAGTAGCGATTAATACGGATGCTCATACGCTTGAAATGTTAGAAGATATGGAAACAGGTGTAGCAGCAGCACGTAAAGGTTGGATTCAAAAAGATAACGTGATTAACACGTGGGATATTGAACGTTTATTAGACTATATTAAACGTAATAAGTAACACAAGGGGGACCTGCAACATGTTAGAAAGAACGTTGCGTGTATTAGAATACAATAAAGTAAAAGAACAATTACTTGAACATACAGCATCTTCACTTGGTCGTGACAAAGTGAAGCATTTAGTGCCGAGCACTGATTTTGAAGAAATTGTAGAAATGCAAGATACAACGGATGAAGCTGCGAAAGTTATTCGTTTAAAAGGTAGTGCACCATTAGGTGGTATTACAGATATTCGCTCCAATGTGAAGCGTGCAAAAATTGGGAGTATGTTAAGTCCAAATGAATTACTTGATATTGCGAATACGATGTATGGTAGTCGTAATATGAAACGTTTCATTGAAGATATGGCTGATAACGGTGTCGAGCTTCCGATTTTAGAAACTCACGTCGCTCAAATTGTATCTTTATATGATTTAGAAAAGAAAATTACAAATTGTATCGGTGACGGCGGTGAAGTAGTCGATAGCGCAAGTGATAAACTGCGTGGTATTCGTACTCAAATTCGTACGGCGGAAAGCCGTATTCGTGAAAAGTTAGAAAATATGACGCGCTCTTCAAACGCACAAAAGATGCTGTCTGACTCGATTGTAACGATTCGTAATGAACGTTACGTAATCCCAGTAAAACAAGAATACCGCGGCGTATATGGCGGTATTGTTCACGATCAATCAGCTTCTGGACAAACGTTATTTATTGAACCGCAAGTCATTGTAGAATTAAATAACGCGCTTCAAGAAGCACGTGTGAAAGAAAAACAAGAAATCGAACGCATCTTATTGATGTTAACAGAAGAAGTGGCAGTAGAAGCCGATATCGTTTTATCTAACGTAGAAGTAGTTGCGAATCTTGATTTCATCTTTGCGAAAGCTTTTTATGCGAAGCGTATTAAAGCAACAAAACCAATCGTAAACAATGAGCGTTACATGGATTTAAGACAAGCACGCCATCCGCTCATTGATCCAGAAATTATCGTGCCAAATAACATTATGTTAGGTAAAGATTTCACGACAATTGTTATTACAGGACCGAATACAGGTGGTAAAACAGTTACGCTGAAAACAGTTGGTATTTGTGTATTAATGGCGCAATCTGGTCTTCACATTCCAGTAATGGATGAGTCAGAGATTTGTGTATTTAAAAATATATTTGCTGATATCGGTGATGAGCAATCGATTGAACAAAGTTTAAGTACGTTCTCCTCACATATGGTGAACATTGTTGATATTTTGGAAAAAGCTGATTTTGAAAGCTTAGTTTTATTCGATGAATTAGGTGCTGGAACAGACCCACAAGAAGGTGCTGCACTAGCAATTTCGATTTTAGATGAAGTATGTAATCGCGGTGCTCGCGTTGTTGCAACGACGCATTATCCAGAATTAAAAGCATACGGATACAACCGTGAGCAAGTTATTAATGCGAGCGTTGAGTTTGATGTAAATACATTAAGCCCAACGTATAAATTATTAATCGGTGTACCAGGACGTAGTAATGCCTTCGAAATTTCGAAACGCCTTGGGCTATCTGATCGCGTGATTGATCAAGCTCGTAATCACATTAGTACAGATACGAATAAAATTGAAAATATGATTGCGAAGTTAGAAGAAAGTCAAAAGAACGCAGAGCGTGACTGGAACGAAGCAGAAGCACTTCGCAAGCAATCTGAAAAACTTCATCGCGATTTACAACGTCAAATCATTGAATTTAACGAAGATCGTGATGAACGATTATTAAAAGCGCAAAAAGAAGGGGAAGAAAAAGTCGAAGCTGCAAAGAAAGAAGCGGAAGGCATTATTCAAGAACTTCGTCAATTGCGTAAAGCACAACTTGCAAACGTGAAAGATCACGAGCTAATTGAAGCGAAGAGCCGTCTAGAAGGTGCAGCGCCAGAGCTTGTGAAGAAACAAAAAGTAAACGTGAAAAACACTGCGCCGAAACAACAGTTACGCGCAGGTGATGAAGTAAAAGTATTAACATTCGGTCAAAAAGGTCAACTACTTGAAAAAGTAAGCGATACAGAGTGGAGCGTACAAATCGGTATTCTGAAGATGAAAGTAAAAGAATCTAATATGGAATACATTAACACACCGAAGCAAACAGAGAAAAAAGCAGTTGCAACGGTAAAAGGTAGAGACTATCACGTTTCATTAGAACTTGACCTTCGTGGTGAACGATTTGAAAATGCAATGGCGCGCGTTGAGAAATACTTAGATGATGCCCAGCTTGCAAGCTATCCTCGCGTATCAATTATTCACGGTAAGGGGACAGGAGCACTTCGCCAAGGTGTACAAGATTACTTGAAGAAGCATCGCGGCGTGAAAACCTTCCGTTACGGTGACATGGGCGAGGGAGGCCTAGGCGTAACAGTTGTCGAATTAAAATAGAAAACAACGAAACAAAGGGGAAACCATTATATGTTTATGGACAAACTTGCAAAAGTATTGTTAGCTTGTTGCGGAATATTTTTGGTGATTGGGGTTATTTATTTAGTTGTTTTTGCGAAGTGAAAAAGCGTCAATCGTGGCATAATGATATTGCCATAGATTGACGCTTTTAATATATATGAAAAGGAATAGAACATGAAAATCAACCAATACATAAGCGAAGCAAAATCATGCTCCAGACGTGAAACAGATCGCCTCATTAAAGCTGGACGCGTGGCTATTAACGGCGAAATATGTACGCACGGTACACTTGTGAGCGATGGTGATAGGGTAACGATTGATGGGAAAGTTATTGTAAAAGAAGAGAAAGAAAAGGTGTACATCGCCTTCCATAAACCAGTCGGCATTATTTGTACAGCAGCTGATCATATTGAAGATAATATAATTGATTATATCAATTACCCAGAGCGAATCTTTCCAGTTGGACGATTAGATAAAGCATCGGAAGGACTTATTTTATTAACGAATGACGGCGGCATTGCGAATCAAATTTTACATGGTGATCATGAGCACGAGAAGGAATATGTTGTCACAGTCGATAAACCTTTTACGGACTGGTTTATTGATGAGATGTCCAGTGGTGTAAAGATTAAAGATGGAATGACGAAGCCGTGCAAAGTGACAAGAGTCGATCAATCAACATTTCGTATCGTTTTAACGCAAGGAATGAACAGGCAAATTCGTAGAATGAGTCGTGCTTTCGGATTTACTGTAATAAAGCTAAAGCGAGTACGCATTATGAATATAGAGCTAAATGAGCTTGAAGTTGGAAAGTGGCGGAGCGTTACAGCTGAAGAGTTAGAAATTTTAATAGGGCAGTTATAGGGAGGGAAAATTTTCTTCCTATATTTTTTTGTCAGAAAAAATAAAACTATTGATTTTTTAAAAAATAGCCCATATAATAAAAAACAACAAGTTTCGACAAGATATTTTATAAAAGTAATGATGAGGACATGAGTTGTATTTTACGATTCTCAGAGAGGGAAGCCTTAGGCTGTGAGCTTCCTAATACGAAAAGACAAGCTTACCACCTCTAAACTTCAAGAGTGAACTGCATACATGATGCATTGTAATTCTTGGCGGATAAAACCGTTATCAATTTACACGAGCTATAAAATGAGCTTATTTCGTTATAAATTCATTTTATTAGAATAAGGGTGGAACCACGATTTCAACACTCGTCCCTTTGTTAGGGACGGGTGTTTTTTGCGTTCTTTTACGGGGAAGTATGCTTGAAAGAGGATATGTGACGGATTTTAATTCAGAATATTTTGTCAATTATATATTTTAGGAGGTTAGTAGAAATGAAATCATCTTTAAAGTTTTCAGAGATGTTTGCAATAAGTTTAATGTTATTTGCACTGTTTTTTGGTGCAGGTAATATGATTTTTCCACCAGCGTTAGGGCAAGGTGCTGGAACGGACGTATGGATCGCGCTGTTTGGTTTTATCGTAACAGGGGTTGGACTACCTTTATTAGGAGTAATTGTTATAGCTTTAAAGGGAGATATTAATGAGCTAGCAGGACGTGTACATCCTATATTCGCACTTGTTTTTATCACTGCAATTTATTTATGTTTAGGCGTATTCGTAAGTGTACCGCGTACAGGAACAGTAGCTTATGAGATGAGTGTTGCACCGTTTTTACCAAGTGAGATAGCTGGTCAGTCATATCCACTTGTTATCTTTACACTTATTTTCTTTGCAGTCACTTTCTATTTAGCTTTAAATCCTTCGAAATTAGTGGGTCGTATTGGTAAGGTGCTAACTCCAATATTATTAGCTGTTATTGCAATTATCGTAGGTAAAGCACTTATTACACCAATTGGAGAATTTGGTGCACCGACAGAAGCGTATAGTGCTCCTCTCTTTAAAGGATTTATTGATGGATATTTAACTTTAGATGGACTTGCAGCACTGGTATTCGGAAATGTTGTAATTCATGCGTTAAAAGAAAAAGGCATTACAAATAAAAACAGTATTGCAAAAGTAACAATCTTTGCAGGATTTATTGCAGCGCTTGGTCTACTACTTGTGTATTTAGCACTTGCTTATCTTGGAGCTTCTAGTGTGTCACTTGGAATGGGCGCAAACGGAGGAATTATTTTAACAAATGTCGTGAATCATTTATTTGGTAGCTACGGAACTTTATTACTAGGGATCGCAATTACAGCAGCATGTTTAACAACTTCTGTAGGTATTGTTGCAGCTTGTGGTGATTACTTCTCTTCCTTATTACCAAAGCTTTCTTATCAAAAAGTCGTTTTCATTTTCTGTGTATTAGCATTTATGGTAGCAAACCTTGGGTTAACTCAGTTAAATGCATTAGCGTTACCAATCTTAATCGCAATTTATCCAATTGGAATCGTACTTATCGTATTATCACTTGTTGAAAACTACGTTCGTCTTCCATTAGCGATGTATGTGGGCGGGATTGTAGGAGCATTTGCAATAAGTTTCTTTGATGGATTACACAATGCAAACCTTCAAATTGCAGCGCTAGCACCTATTTTAGATAAGATTCCATTATATAGTGTAGGAATTGGTTGGTTAGTTCCAGGGATAATCGGTATGGGATTTGGTTATATAGTTTCTAAGTTTCAAAAGCAGGAAATTGCTGTAGAGAAATAGAGAAAAGAGGCTTTCTATAATAGAAAGTCTCTTTTTTTGTAAAAAAAGCCGCATATAGAGGAATTCAGATATTAAAAATTTTATACGTAATATAGTTGACAAAAAATTTATGAGTAGGCTAAGATTGACTTAGTTGTGGAAATATTGGAAGGGAAGTGAGGGAAAAGGGGTTTCTATAACTATAGTGTTGTTATGGGAAGAGGTGAAAGAAGAGGAGAAGAGATAGTTTATTTTTTTTGATTTGCATTGAGAATGATAATCAATAAATACGTTTTATAATTTTTTCTCAGTTTCTATGCCTTCGTATAAGGAATAGGGTGAGATATTATTTTTAATATTAAATGAGAATGATAATCAATAATACTTATGTTACATAAAAGAATGCTAATTAAATAATAGGTAGAAGAGATTATTTTTTTCTTATAAATTGAGAATAATTATCATTTTCAAAAAGTGAAATGAAAGATAACCAAGGAGGAAACAAGAAAAATGAAAAAGGTTTCTGTATTACCCGCTTTTATTATAACGTTCGTATGTATGCTAGCTTTTCTTGTAATGCCATACGGGAATGCTTCAGCAAAACTAGCTGATGGTACTTACGATATTAATTACGTAATTCAAAAAGCGGAAAATGATTCAGCTTCAATGGCAAATGACTATTTTGAAAAGCCGGCAAAATTAATAGTGAAAAACGGTGAGATGAGAGTACAAGTTCCGATGAATCATAGTGCTTGGATTACAGAATTTAAAGCACCAGAGAATGGGAATTTTGTTGATGCGAAAGTTGTTAGTAAAGATGAATCGGCAGATAAAAGAACAGTAGAGTTTAAAGTAGATGATTTATCCAAACCGGCAGCTGTAAAAATTCATGTTGTTGTACCAAATGCAAACTATGACCACCACTACACAATTCGTTTTGCTTTTGATGCAAATGTAAAAGCTGTAGGTGGCGATAACGGCGTAGCTGCTACAACAAAAAATAATGATCAAGCGAAAACAGATACACAAGTAAAAGAAGAGAAAACAAAAGTAGAGAGTAAGGAAACAGCTAAAGAAGTGAACAAAGAAACAAAAAATGAAAATGGAAAAGCTGAAAAAACAGATAACCCAAAAACAGGCGATGAAACACGTATTGGATTGTTTGTAGCGTTAATTCTTATTTCAGGTGCTTTCTTAATTCGTAAAGTGAAGTTGAGTAAATAAATCTTTTGAAGGGTGATGAATATATGTTTAAACAATTTAAAATGATTATTGCCGTATTTGCTGTTTTATTTACGTTTATCGCAACACTAGGTTTACAAGATGCAAAGGCTGCTACAAAACTAGCTGATGGAAAATATAATATTGCTTTTACTGTATGGAAAGGCGATAAAGATGAATCGTCTAGAATGAATAGTTATTTTGAAAGCCCAGCAACATTAACAGTTAAAAATGGAAAACAATATGTTTCATTTAAAGTGAAAGATAGTGCTTCTATTAAAAGTTTCCAAGTAGAAAAAGATGGTCAATTTGTAGAAACAAACGTGTTAAGTGAAAACAAAAAAGATAATACTAGAGTAGTAGAATTTGAAGTTGCTGACTTGTCAAAAAAACTAAATGGAAAGGTGAAAATTAATATTCCAATTATTAATTATAATGCTTCATATGATATTCGCTTTGTATTTGATGGGAGCAGTATTAAATAATTTTCAAAAGGGAGAGTCGTTCCATTGAACAGGTATACAAAAATTATTGTTGCTATGTTTTTAATGATATTTACATTCGTATCAACATTACAACCACTTGCAGTTCAAGCAGCTACCAAGTTGGCTGACGGTGAATATTCAATTGGCTTCAAAGTTTTAAAAGATACATCAGATGAAGAATCGATGATGAATCAATATTCAGTAAGCCCAGGGACTTTAAAAGTGAAGGATGGGAAAAAGAAAGTATCCTTTACATTAACAAATAGTTCATGGATTACGAAGTTTGAAACAGAAAAAGCAGGTAAGCTAGTTGCGACAAATGTAATTAGTGAAAATAAAGAAAAAGATACAAGAGTAGTAGAATTTGATGTAGAAGATGTAGAGAAGGTATTAAATGCAAAAGTAAAAGTAGATATTGATTTTTTAAATTATCATCATGAGTACGACGTTCGTATTGCATTTGATCAAAATAGTATTACACCAATTCATGTGGAACAACCAAATGAAAAAGAGGACCCAGCTAATAAGCCAGATCCAAATGAAAAACCGGATCCAGGTCAGAAGCCCGACCAAAAGCCTGACCCAGATCAACAACCAAATTCTAACACAATTACAGATGGTGCGTACAGCATTCCATTTAAAGTGTTAAAAGATCAAACAGATGAAGAATCTAAGATGAATACTTACATGGTAAATCCAGGAGTATTAAAAGTAGAAAACGGTAAGAAAAAAGCAATTGTAACATTGAAAAGTAGCTCATTAATTAAAAATTTCCAAACGGAAAAAGATGGCACATTTGTTGATGCAAAAGTAGTAAGTGAGAATAAGGAAAAAGATACAAGAGTAGTAGAGTTTGAAGTAAACGATTTATCTGAAAAACTAAATACAAAAGTATTTATCGAAATGGCATCAAGAAATTATAAGCAAACGCATGATGTACAACTTTTATTTGAACAAGATAAACTTGAACAAATTAAAAATGAAGAGAAACAACCAGAAGTAGAAAAACCAGAAGCAGAAAAACCAGAAGCAGAAAAACCAGAAGTAGAAAAACCAGAAGTAGAAAAACCAGATGAAAATAAAAAAACAGATGCTGAGACAATTAAAGATGGTGAATACAGCATCAATTTCAAAGCATTAAAAGATCAAACAGACGAAATTTCAATGATGAACACATATACAAAAAGTCCAGGTGTGCTAAAAGTAAAAGATGGTAAGAAGTATGTATCATTTACGTTAACGAACAGTTCTTGGATTACAAAATTTGAATTTGAGAAAAATGGTTCGTTTGTTGATGCAAATGTAATAAGTGAAGATGAAAAAGCTGATTCACGCGTAGTGGAAGTAGAAGTACCAGATTTATCGAAAAAGTTAAATGCAAAAGTAAAAGTAGATATCGATTCAATGAATTATCACCATTTTTACGATATTCAATTTGCATTTGATAAAGGTAGCATTAAGCCGTTAGATAACCAAGGTGGAAACGACAACCAAGGTGGAAACGACAACCAAGGCGGGAATGACAACCAAGGTGGAAACGACAACCAAGGCGGGAATGACAACCAAGGTGGAAACAACAACCAAGATGAAAATAATAAACCGAGAGTAATAGTTGATCCGAAAAATTTAGTAGATGGCCAATATGATATTACATTTAAAGTATTAAAAGATAAAACAGATGAGATTTCAAAGATGCATGACTATGTTGTAAATCCAGCGAAATTAATCGTAAAAGATGGTAAAAAATATATTGAGATGACGCTGAAAAATAGTGCGTGGATTACGAAATTCCAAACGGAAAACAATGAACTATTCGCTGATGCGAAAGTAGTAAGCGAAGATAAAAATGCAAATACACGAGTAGTACAGTTTGAAGTAGAAGATCTATTTAAAAAATTAAACGCAAAAGTAAAGGTAGACATCGATGAGATGAACTACCATCATTTCTACGATGTGCAAATTCAATTTGATACAAATAATATCGGCGCGTTAGGAACTCTTAAAGAGGAACCGAAAAATGAACCGAAAAATCCAGTGACTACACCGAAAGTAGATAATGTAAAAACAGTAGGTACTCCTGATTTTAACCGAAATGCAGATGGTCAGAAGAAAAAAGAAGATACAAAAAATGATTCAAAAAAAGAGAAAAACTCAAAAACTGCAGATACAGCACAACTTGGTTTATACATGGTGTTACTGCTAGGTTCACTTGCTTTACTAGTTCGTAAATATAGAGCAGGTAGATTGTAATTTTTGGAGTCTTGATGCATATTCGCGTGCATCAAGACTTGTTTCATATTGTATGGAAAGGAGTTGTGATTGAGAGTGAAGAAAATTGTAAGTGTACTAATGGCTATCATTTTGTTAATGAGTATAGCCGGGTGCTCATCACCAAAAAAAGAATCAGCAAAGCAGGTAAAGAGTGAAAGTAAAGAGCGCGTCGTTGCAACAACAGTGGCTGTTACTGAAATTATGGATGCGTTAGAAGTAGATTTAGTCGGCGTTCCAACAAGTTCTAAAACTTTACCGAAGCGATATAAAGGTTTACCTGAAGTTGGGAATCCAATGAGTCCAGATATGGAAAAGGTAAAGTCATTAAAGCCTTCAGAAGTGTTATCTGTGACAACACTTGAATATGAATTAAAGCCAGTTTTTGATGGTGTGGGTATGAAAGCAAACTTTTTAGATTTAACGAGTTTGAAAAATATGCAAAGTTCTATTAGCGATTTAGGTAAGAAATATGGGCGTGAAAAACAGGCCGAAGCAGTAGTAACTAAATTAGATAAAAAGGTTTCTAGCATTCAAAAAGAAGTAAAAGGAAAGAAAGAACCGACAGTGCTTATTTTATTAGGTGTGCCTGGAAGTTATTTAGTAGCAACAGAGCATTCTTATATTGGAGATTTAGTGAAACAACTAGGTGGTAAAAATATTGTGCAAGGTGAACAAGTAGAATATTTAGCTTCTAATACAGAGTATTTAAAGAAAGCTGATCCAGATATTATTTTACGAGCAGCTCATGGTATGCCTGATGAAGTTGTAAAAATGTTTGATAAAGAATTTAAAACAAATGATATTTGGAAACACTTTGCTGCGGTTAAAAATAACCGTGTTTACGATTTAGAAGAGCGTTTATTTGGAACGACAGGCAATTTAGCAGCAATTGAAGCGTTAGATGAATTGAAAAAAATGATGTATCCGTGATGCATTTTAATATAAAGGAAGAGTAGAATGAATAAAAAAACTTGGAGTTTCCTCATTGTTACTGCATTGCTTATTGTTATGACATCATTGTCAGCGATGAAAGGGAGTTTAGAAGTAGGTATTGTTGAACTTGTACAAGGGATATTTACAGGTGGAAATGAAGATGTTGAAGTCATTAAAGATTTACGTTTTCCGCGTATTATTATTGCGTTGTTCACTGGAGCGGCTCTTGCTGTTTCAGGTGTGCTTTTTCAAGCTGTTATGAAAAATCCACTCGCCGATGCTGGGGTAATCGGTATATCTTCAGGAGCTAGTTTTATGACACTTATTATTATTACGTTGTTCCCGCAATTCTTTTTCTGGACACCCGTATTCGCCTTTTTAGGTGGTGCGCTTGCATGTTATCTCGTTTATTCGTTTTCATGGAAATCAGGATTAAGCCCGCTTCGCATTATTTTAATTGGTATTGCCATTAATGCAATGTTTACTGGGTTAAATGAATCATTCGTTACGATTTGTGGGTATTTTATTAAGAGTATTAAGCAAACGACGACTTCTAACATAACAATGAAGACGTGGGGCGATGTAGAAATAATGGTGACTTATGGAACGGTTGGTCTTATTCTTGCTCTGTTCGTAGGAGCTTGGTGTAACTTATTATCGCTACAAGATAAGACTGCGAAAAACTTAGGCTTGCACGTGACGAGAGTTCGTCTTATTATTTCTGCCATTGCAGTACTCTTAGCGGCAGTATCAACAGCGATTGCAGGTGTTATTGCTTTTGTAGGATTACTAGTTCCACATATTTCAAGACAATTAGTCGGTTCAGACCATAAAGTATTAATTCCATTTTCTGCTCTTGCAGGGGCGTTATTAATTTTGACGGCAGATACGATTGGAAGGTTAATTGTGCCACCTAACGAAATTCCAGCAGCAACAATTATGGCGGTTATTGGTGGTCCATTCTTAATATTCTTGCTTAGAAAGAGTGATAAAGTTCATGGAAATTAAAAATGTAACCTTTTCATACGATAACGTAACAAATCGATTAAAGTCTGTTAGTAGTGAAATAGAAATTGGAAAAATTACAACAATCATTGGACCGAATGGATGTGGGAAATCAACATTACTTAGTGTCATGTCTAGAAACCACGCTCCTAGCAGTGGAGAAGTAATACTTGATGGAAAAGCGATTAGTGAATATAAACCGAAAGAGTTTGCTAGAAAGCTAGCGGTTGTCCATCAACAAAATGAGGCTCCAGCAGATATTACAGTGGAAAAGCTAATAAGCTTCGGGCGTATGCCATATAAAAATATATTCTCTCCGCAAACAGATGAAGATAGAGAAGCGATTGAGCGTGCACTAGTATGTACGAATTTACAAAGTAAGCGTGATAAGCCAATTTATGCTTTATCTGGTGGAGAGCGGCAGCGAGTTTGGATCGCAATGACATTAGCTCAAAATACACCAATGCTCTTCTTAGATGAGCCGACCACATATTTAGATATTTACTATCAGCTAGAAATATTAGAGTTAGTGAAAGAGTTAAATGAAGTTCATGGACTAACGATTGTAATGGTATTACATGATATTAATCAAGCCATTCGTTATAGCGACCATATTATCGTTATGAAAGATGGAGAAATCATTACGAAAGGTAATCCTAATGATGTAATAACAGAAGAAATGGTTAAAGCAATATATGGTGTAGATGTCATTGTAAAGCAGGATGAAGATACCGGATTGTACATGGTACCTATGGGAATCTAAAGGCTGAGCATAATCCGTTTTGAGGTGATAATTTGAATAGTAAGAAAGGACGGAAAAAGAATTCTTTTTTTCAACGCATACTTACAATTGTGTTTTTAGGAATCTTTTTCTATTCAATGTATGAGTTGGGCGGGATTTTCATGGATTATTATGAAAATCGTAAAGTAATGGCTGAGGCACAACATATTTATAAAAGAAGTCCAATGGAAGAAAAATCAGAAGATGGAGAGGTACGTAAACAGTTTCAGGATCTCCAGAAAATTAATCCAGAGATAGTCGGATGGATTACGATGGATGATACACAAATTAATTATCCAATCGTTCAAGCAAAAGATAATGATTACTATTTATTTCGTAATTATAAAGGTGAAGATATGAGAGCGGGAAGCATTTTTATGGACCATCGTAATGATGTGAAATCTCAAAATCGAAATACGATTTTATATGGCCATCGTATGAAAGACGGTTCTATGTTTGGTAGTTTAAAAAAGATGTTGGATGAAGACTTTTTTATGTCTCATCGTAAATTATATTACGATACATTATTTGAAGGATACGACGTGGAAGTTTTTTCAGTATACACGACAACAACGGACTTTTATTACATTGAAACGGATTTTGAAAATGATGCAGCATATACATCGTTCTTAAAGGAAATTCAAGAAAAATCACTGTACAAAACGGATACGGAATTGACGGCTAATGATGAAATCGTAACACTTTCTACTTGTGATTATGCGCTTGATCCAGAGGCTGGGAGGCTAGTTGTACATGCAAAATTAGTAAAAAGAAATTAAAGAAAAAAGTATAGAATATGAGAAGTGATAGATAACGCTTCTCATATTCTATACTTTAAAAAAGGACTGTTTTTACTGTGCTGCGGCCATTGGCATACGTACAACTTTTACATCATAGTAAGCAATTTTATTATCAAGAATATATTCTGGCATTCCGCCTTGATGTGAGTGAGCATCTTTAAATGCAGCGCTCTTTGTCCAACCTTGGAAATCTTCTTTTGCATTCCAGCGAGTGCTAATTGTTACTTCATCATAATCAACTGTATTTTGCGTTAAAAGAACTTCTAGACCTAAAAAGCCTGGCATCGTTTCAACTTTACCTACTTTATTAAAACGCTCAATTAATTTATGTCCATTTCCCTTTGTAATTTTAGCTGTATTTGTAACAATAATCATGTTTATTCCTCCTATAAATGTAGCTATATTTTCAAGAACTCATATACATTAAATGATAATGAAAATCATTATCATTGTCAATGGTAATCTTAGTTTATGATAATATTTTTTATCCCGCTATTTGCCGGTCAGTAAGACCCCCACCTCAAAATTCAGCGAAAGCAAAGAAGTTAGGTGAGGGCTGATTAAAGTTTCCCTTTATGTAAGTACAGTGTTCTTTTTTTGAATGGGTTGACTATATATTTAACTTGGTTATATATTATGTAAATAGAATTGATTGAAAATATATAGAAGCAAAGTATGGTTTATACTTTGCTGTCGCAATACTATGAATAAGGAGGGTATTATGGTTGAATCACTTTTACTTAGTATCGTTATTATTATTACGTTAGGTATTGCTTCACAATGGACTGCATGGCGCTTCCAGCTTCCTGCCATTGTTGTTATGGCAGTTGCTGGATTATTAATTGGTCCAGTTTTCGGTATTATTAATCCAAAAGAGGTGCTTGGAGATGTTTTTAGTCCACTCGTATCACTCTCTGTTGCAATTATATTGTTTGAGGGTAGTTTAAGTTTAGATATACGTGAACTGAGGGGACTATCAAAACCAGTATTTCGTATCGTTACGTTTGGTGCGTTTATCGCGTGGATTGCTGGCTCACTTGCAGCTCATTACGTCGCTGGATTAGATTGGGCGGTTGCATTTATTATTGGAGGACTTTTTATTGTGACAGGTCCAACGGTAATTATTCCGTTGTTACGCCAAGCACGATTAAAACCAAGAACAGCTGCAATTTTAAAATGGGAAGGGATTATTGTTGATCCATTTGGAGCTTTACTTGCTGTATTTGCCTTTCAAATTGTAAATTTCTTAACGAAAGATAATGTACAATTACATACGTTGCTGTATTTCTTTGCAGGTTCATTATTTGCAATGGTGCTCGGTTATGTATTTAGTATTTTTATGAGTTATATGATTTTAAAGGGAAAAGTACCAGAATATTTAAAAGCACCAATTTTGTTAGTTACGGTATTATTATGCTTCGGCATTGCGGATGAAGTGATGCATGAAACAGGTATGCTAGCTGTAACCGTAATGGGGATTACGCTTGCACGGATGAAGAAATATATTTCTTCTATCGGTGATATTCGTCATTTTAACGAAAATATTTCAGTACTACTAACGTCGACTGTTTTTATTATATTAACAGCATCGCTTCCAAGAACAACTATTATGGAGATTTTCAGCTGGCCTATTATAAGTTTTGTACTTATGATGTTGTTTGTTGTACGTCCTTTATCGATTTGGATATCGACAATTGGAACAGAGTTAACAAAAGCAGAACGGGCGCTAGTTGGCTGGATTGCACCGCGAGGTATCGTTGCATTAACGGTTTCAAGTTACTTTGCGACGGAGTTATTACAAGAAGGTTATAAAGACGCTTCTATATTAACGGCACTTACATTTGCACTCGTTATTACGACCGTGTGTGCTCACGGATTTTCAATTGGATTTTTAGCGAAGAAATTAGGATTGGCAAATACGGAGCCACCAGGAATCTTAATTTCAGGTGCGAGTACATTCTCATCTGCTTTTGCATTGCACTGTAAAGAGATGGGTGTTCCGAGCTTAATTGTAGATGTATCTGAAGAACATTTGCAATGTGCAAAGGTGAAAGGGCTTAATACATATAATGGCCAAGTACTCTCTGAACAGTTACAATTTGAAGTTGATATGAATCAGTATGAATACTTAATTGCAGTTACAGATACGGATTCTTATAATGTATTAGTTGCAAATACATACGTACCGCAGTTTGGACATCATAATACATTTTTACTTCCAATCCATGATGTGGAAAAGATTGAACAAGAACGCATTTCTCTTTCAAAAAAAGCTCATTTACTGTTTGGTCAAAATGAAATTTATGAAGAGTTAAATAGAAAAATTGAAGATGGTTATATTTTTAAAACGATACAAGTTGCAGAAGAACAAAAAATTAATAAAGAAGAAAGAGATTCAGAGGATTTAATATTATTTATTCGCCATCGAGATGGTAGTCTTACTTTTTCAACATTGTATAAATATATAGCTGTTATGCCAGGGGATGAGCTAGTTGTACTAGCAAAGCAATAATATGGTATAGTGAAACGGGGCTGTTTTTTCAGGCTCGTTTTTAAATGCTTCCTGTAGAGAAAGCATGCAAATGGAAAGGAAGTTATTATATGCGATCAGAAGTAACTGTAAAAATAAAACCGAAATTTATAAACGAAATTAAAAGTGGATATCCGCTTATTTTAAAAGATGCGATTCAAAATTTAAATGATGTTCGTGAAGAAGGAACAATCATCAAAGTAGTAGATGAGAAGAACAACTTTGTCGGAAAAGGTTATTATGGAAAACAAAATAAAGGATATGGCTGGATTTTAACGAGAAAAGAGAGTGAACAAATTAATCAATCTTTCTTTGAAAGTAAAATCAAATCTGCCTTACATAAACGAAAGCAATTTTACAAATCAAGTGATACGACAGCATTCCGTGTGGTGAATGGTGAAGGTGATGGTCTTGGAGGACTAATTATCGATTATTATGGTGGCTACTACGTAGTAAGTTGGTATAGTGAAGGGATTTACACTTTCAGAGATGAGATTATAGCTGCTCTTCAAAAAGTAGCAAACTTTAAAGGTATTTATGAGAAAAAGCGTTTTGATACGAAAGGGAAATATATTGAGGGTGATGATTTCGTAGCAGGAGAGCGCGGCGAGTTCCCACTTATCGTAAAAGAGAACGGTGTAAACTTTGCGGTTTATTTAAATGATGGGGCAATGGTTGGGGTATTTTTAGATCAACGTAACGTTCGAAAACAAATTCGTGATAAATATGCAAAGGGAAGAACAGTGTTAAATATGTTCTCTTATACAGGTGCTTTCTCTGTATTTGCAGCGCTTGGCGGAGCGAGTAAAACGACGAGTGTTGACCTTGCAAATCGTAGTTTAAGTAAAACGATTGAGCAGTTTAGTGTAAATGAAGTTGATTATGAAGCGCAAGATATTATTGTAGAAGATGTATTTCTTTACTTCAAATATGCAGCGAAGAAAAAAATGAAATTTGATATGGTCGTACTTGATCCTCCAAGCTTTGCACGCTCAAAAAAATATACATTTAGTGCAGCGAAAGATTATAAAAACTTATTAAAAGAAACAATTGCCATTACAGAAAATAACGGAATTATCGTTGCTTCTACAAATTGTAGCGCATTCGATATGAAAAAGTTTAAAGGCTTTATCGATACAGCCTTTAAAGAAATGAATGGCAAATATAAAATATTAGAAGAACATTCTTTACCAGAAGATTTCCGTACCATTGATCAATTTAAAGAAGGAGACTACTTAAAAGTAGTTTTCATCGAGAAAATTAAAGGTTAATAAAGAAAAGGAGCTCGAGTTTACTTGAGCTCCTTTTCTTATTGAACGATATTTTGTACTCTACCGACTTGCCCGTCCTGCAATCGTACTTTAATGCCATGCGGATGGGAAGGGGAGTTTGTTAAAATATCTTTTACAATTCCACGTGTTAATTTGCCTGTTCGTTGATCTTGTTTTAATACAATATCAACTTCAAGACCGGGCGCGATATTAGAACGTTTTTGTCCGTTCATTTACACACCTGTACGTCTACGTTGGTTGTTTGTTTTCTTTGTTTGTTGGTTTTGCAATTTTTTCGTTTCTTGGCTTTGATTTTTTGCATTTTGACCATTTCCATTTCCTTGCTTTTTCTTTGCAAGTTGTTCGCGCATTAAATCAGCTAAGCTTACTTTTTTGTTTTCTGACATGATAAGTCTCCTTTATATAAAGTTAATTATGAACAATCATAGTGAATTTCATCATATCATTGTTAAGGAAGGAAGGGAAGTTGGTTTGAAAATTCATATATTTGTTTCAAGTCTGTAGTAGTTAGGATACAATTGAGTTGTTAACGTTTGTAAAAAGGGGATAGACATATGTCACATCATATTTTATTAGTTGAAGATGATATCTCAATTCAAGAGATGGTGGAAAAGTATTTGATAAAAGAGGGCTTTCAAGTAACAATTGCGTCTGATGGAGAAGAAGGCGTGAACACATATTTAAAAGGTTCATTTGATTTGATTATCCTCGACATTATGATGCCAAAGCTAGATGGCTTAGAGGTTGTACGAATTATTCGAGAAAAAAGTGCTGTTCCGATTTTAATGATGTCGGCAAAAGATACAGATGTTGATAAAGCTGTTGGATTAGGACTTGGAGCAGATGATTACATTTGTAAGCCATTTTCTATGATTGAATTAGCTGCACGTGTAAAGGCAGGTATTCGAAGATCTACGAAATATTCGACTACAGAAGAAACAGAAAAGATGATTCAAATTGGCGATTTAACAATCGATCCAATTAATTTTACCGTAGAAAAAAACGGGAAGCCTCTCAAACTTACTTTAAAAGAATTTGAGATTTTAAAACTGTTCGTAAAGAATCAAAATCGTGTATTTACAAAATCGCAAATATATACGTTAGTTTGGAACGAAGAGTATTATGGAGATGATAACGTTATTAATGTTCATATGAGGAGATTGCGTGAGAAAATCGAAAGTGATCCATCTAATCCAGAATATATTAAAACGTTATGGGGCATCGGCTATAAGTTGGAAGTGATGTAATATGGTCAATTTGTTAATAAGTATTATTTTTATATTGTTATGTGTCATTTACATACAATATAAAATGAGAAAAAATAGTAGTAAAAATTTACGATACACATATGAAAAGTTGGAAAGTATTGTAAATGTACAAACAGGCGAGAAGTTACTCGTTATGACAGATGATCTAGAATTGCAAAAATTATTAGTGGCAATTAATCAATTATTAGATGCAAAACAGAAAACGAATGCAGATCATGCAAAAGTAGAAATTTCGATGAGAAAAATGCTTTCAAATATTTCACATGATTTAAAGACGCCGCTAACAGTTATTCTTGGATATACAGAAATGTTAAATAAGGATAAAACGATGAATAAAGAAGAACAGCAAATATTACTTGAAAAGGTGCATGTGAAAACACTAGAAGTAATGGAACTGATTCATAAGTTTTTTGATTTAGCAAAACTAGAATCTGGTGACAAGGCAATTGAGATGACAAAAGTAAATATGAATGAAGTTTGTCGTGAGAAGATTTTATCTTTTTATGATTTAGTGACGGCGAAAGGGTTTCAAGTTCATATTGATATACCAGAAAGAAATATATATGCACTTGGAAATGTAGAAGTATTAGGTAGGGTATTGAACAATTTAATATCAAATGCAATTACATATGGAGACGATGGAAAGATACTGGGTATGACGTTAAGAGATGATGAAAAGAATGTGTATATATACGTATGGGATAAAGGAAAAGGGATTGATGAATCTCATATTGATAAAGTGTTTGAGCGTATGTACACACTTGAAGATTCGAGAAATAGATTGTACCAAGGAAGCGGTTTAGGGTTAACGATTACGAAAAGACTGGTGGAAGCGATGGATGGAAAAATTCATCTTTCTAGTAAGCCGTATGAAAAAACAATTTTTACAGTTGCATTAAAAAAGATGCAGTTTTAGCTTGTAGAGAAGTAGATTCTACAAGCTTTTTTTTCAGCGTAAGGAATTTGTAAGAAACGGGTAAGAAAAAAGAGATTTCCGTTGTCTATTATAAAAATATAAAGTAGTGCGAAAGGGGAAAGTGACATGACCTATATATTAAAAACGAATCAGTTAACGAAAGTGTTTAAAGGGAAAGAAGTTATTTCTAGCGTTAACATGCATGTGAAAAAAGGAGAGATATACGGTTTCTTAGGACCGAATGGTGCTGGTAAAACAACGATTATGAAAATGATTACAAATTTAATAAAACCGACGAGCGGTGAGATTGAAATTTTCGGTGAGAAGTTAACAGACACATCTTATGAAGTATTAAAAAGAATGGGGACAATTATTGAATATCCAATCTTTTATGATAAATTAACGGCGAAAGAAAACTTAGAATTACATTGTGAATATATGGGCTATTACGATAAAAATGAAATTGACCATGCATTACATTTAGTGAAACTGCAAGGGATAGATAATAAAAAAGTAAAAGATTTTTCATTGGGAATGAAACAACGACTTGGTATTGCAAGGGCAATCGTAACAAAGCCAGAACTGCTCATTTTAGATGAACCAATTAACGGTTTAGATCCAATTGGTATTAAAGAGTTACGAGACTTATTTAAAATGCTCTGCAAAGAATATGGCATTACATTATTAGTTTCTAGTCATATTTTAGGTGAGATGGAACTAATGGCGGATACAATTGGTGTAATTCAAAATGGAAAACTAATAAAAGAAGTTTCAATGAAGAGTATTAACGGAAAACAAACAGAGTACATTGAAATTACTGTTCCTGATGTGAAGCGTGCAGCTTATATTTTAGAAGATAAACTTGCCATAAAAAATTATAAAATAATGAGCGGAAATATGATTCGTGTGTATGATACGGCAGTGTCTCAGCAAGCCATTTCAAAAGCACTTATTATGAACGATGTGGAAATTGAAAGTATTAATAAGAAACATAGTTCCTTAGAGGAATATTTCTTAAATGTAATGGATGGAGAGGGCATTCATGCTTAATGGATTGTTAGTAAGTCTAGTAAGTGGATTGGTCGTAATGTTCATAAGTGGGATTTTATATTATAGGAAACCAGGGCGGAAATGGTTGTTAATTCTACTAATGATAGGAATGTTAAGCTTCGTTACTGCTGGAATTAGAATGTTAGCAGCGTAGAGACAGGTATATAAAGAATGGAGGCGTGGTTTATATGTTTAAATTAATGAAGCTCGAATGGAAGAAACATCAATTATCTAGTTACTTTAAAAGTGTAGCAATTTGTATTATAGCAATTTTCGCTGTAGTAAGCCTTATGGCATGGGGAATGAAAGCCGAGGGAGACGTACTCTTCTTTGACTTCACACAGAATATGGCTTTAGTAAATATTTTTATTAGGATAACATTCATTATTTTTAGTTCGGTCATTTTATCACGTTTAGTAATTGATGAGTATAAGAATAAAACGATACAACTATCATTTATGTATCCGCTTCAAAGGAAAATGCTAATGAGTGCGAAATTAACAATTGTTTTTTGTTTTTGTTTTGTGAGCACGATTATCGCGACTTTCATTATTAGTTTGCTCGTATATTTTGTGAGTCCAATGATGGGACTGATTGAAACACCTGCTACGATAGGTGAAATAATAGCTATCGTTCCAGGTACTTTTATAAGTGCATTTATGATATCTGGTATAAGTTTAATTCCTTTATTTTTTGGAATGAGAAAGAAATCGACACCGACAACGATTACTTCGGCAGTAATAATTGGCATGCTGATTAGTGGTAACTATGGTCCTGGAAACGGTCAAGTAAGTATGTTTGATTTTATAGCTATCCCAATCGTGCTCTGTTTATTAGGAATTTTCATTAGTTATCTATCGTTTCGTAAAATCGACAAGATCGATGTGGCGTGAAGCAAGCCTAAAACAACAACGAACTGGGGTATGACTGGTGAAAAAAATAATAGTAATTGCAATATTATTCATTACAATTGCTAGTGCGGTTTTTGGTTTTAAGATATTTCAGGGGAAGGATTTTAAGAAAGAAAAGTCTTTTGAGATAAATAATATAAAAGAAATAGAAGTAGACAATGAAAACTGGGATATTGAATTTAAAAGTACAGACGCTAATAAAATAGTAATTTCCGCTCAAGGTGAACAAGTAGATAAAGAGATAGATCCCGTCAAGATAGAAAATGAAGAAAATAAAATTGTGATTAAGCAAAAACAAAAGGCAGCCAAATTTTTTAATGGTTTTACGTTTAGAAAGAAAAATAGTATATGTATAGCTATTCCGAAGAAAGAGATAGATAAAATTGTATTAAATAATAAATCGGGTGATGTGAAAATAAACGATATAGTAGTAAAAAGCATTGTGACAAAAGGAAAATCTGGGGATGGAATGATTGTAGGACTATCAGCGGAGAAAGGTGAATTCATATCGCAAAGTGGAGAGGTAGTTGTAAAAGATAGTTCAGTACAAGAATTAAATATAAAGTCTGCGACTGGTGATAACTATATAACAAATGTAAGTAACTCAAATATGAACATCACTTCAACATCTGGGGAAGTCTTACTGAAAGATATGACAGAAGGAAAATCATTATTTGTAGAAACAAAATCAGGGGATATTGGCGTACGGTATAAAGGTGTCCCGGCATCATTGAAGCTTATGGCTAAAAGTAATTCGGCTGACGTAATAGTGGATTTAAAAGGACTTAAGAAAGATAAAAATACAGAAAAAATAAAAGTAGGAACGATTGGTGATGCAAAAAATGAAGCGAAGATTTTAAGTGAAACAGGAGTCATTTATATTGATTAAATCTTAGGAGGAAGGAGGACACTATCATGCTACATTTAATGAAGCTAGAATTGAAAAAGTTTAAGCTTGGTTGGTACGTGAAGAGAGCAATTATTGCAAATGTTGTTATACTGGCATTAATGATCTTTGTGAGCATCATCGCTCAAGTAGAAGGTGATGCAGAAATAAGGAATCCAGAGACGATATTGTTAATGGCTAGCACAATAGTAAGAGCAACGTTTATTATTTTTGGTAGTGTATTAATCGCAAGGTTAATAATTGGCGAATATAAAAACAAAACAATACTACTTATGTTTTCTTATCCTATTAACCGAAAGAAAATGATGGCTAGTAAGTTGACTATTACAGCGATAGTAACATTTATAACAGTTATTGTATCTAACATTTTAGTAGTAGGAGTTTTCTTTGGGATAGATAGTTATTTTTCAATTCTTCCTAATTCATTCACAGTAGATCAATTGATGCAAGAAGGAATAAAACTAGTTCCTTTAGCCATTGCAACTGCGGGAATGAGTTTAATCCCATTATATTTCGGAATGCGTAAACGTTCCGTGCCAACTACAATTGTTTCATCTCTTATCGTTGTCTCAATTGCAATGAATGGCAACCCAGCGTTTTCTATAGCAACTTTTCTTCCCCTTCAACTAGCATTGGCGACAATTGGAGTTGTGATTGCATATTACGGCATTAAAAATATAGAGAAGGAAGATATAACTGTATGATAAGAATATGTGAAAAAGAGTTGGCGTTACACCAACTCTTTTTTGTATATGTACGCTTCGTTACTACTCTATAAATTTAGAGTGTGTGCTTAAATACTTTTGCACTTCTGGAGAAATGTTAAAGTTATTAGGATTTTTATATTCGATAGTAAACTCGCCGTCGGTACTTGTTTCAAAGGAGATTGCATAGCTATTCATTTTAGCATCGTAAGAAGTATTTTTGACTTCTGCATTTAGGTTAAAATATTTTGTAATATACTCTTTTGATTCCGTAATTGCTGCTTGTTTTCCCCAAGGGGTACCATAATAGGTGAAATAAAGAGATACACTAATAACTCCAATAAGAGAAGTTAGTAAAATAGTTCCCATAACTATTTTTTGTATTCAATTTGGTTACTCCTCTTCATAATATGTATTTATTTTAACCTATCTTTTCCATAAAACAATCATTTAGTAAAAAATAGTTTCACATGAAACAAGTTACAGAAAAAGACCAGATGTGTAAACACCTTGTCTTTTTTGTTGTTACATTTTAGGAGCTTCCATTCCAGCCGCAGCCCATTCTTCTTTTGAAGGACCATATATGCCAGGGACTGTTAAGGCAGCTTGTCGCATTAAAACTGTCATTTGCCCGCGGTGATGATTTTGATGATTAATAAGTGTCATTAAAAATATAGAATTCGGCATAGGACGACCAAAGAAGTCGTTAATAGTAGCTAAGTCTTTATCAGTCCATTTATTTTGAAGTGTTTCAACGAAAGCCGCGTTCACTTTACGGTATTCATCTGCAATTGTTTTTGCAGAAGTTGGAACAGGATAATCTTTTGTTTCTCCTTCAAACTTTAGCCCTGTGCCAGATAGTATAACAGGAATTGCCGTCACGATATGCCAAGCAACCCTGCCTAACGTCCAGTGCCCAGGTGCGATTTCTTGTGACAAAGATTCATCTGTTAATGCATCGAGCATCTTTTGAGTAGACTCAGCCTCGTATGTCCATGATTGCAAGAAGCCTTTAAGTGTTTGATACATTGTTATCCCCCCTAGTTATGTTCATAGGTTAAATTCGTGAAAAAAAGATAGTTTCCTTTAGGCTTATGAGAATGAATTAAAAAAGAGGCTTCTCACATAAGAAGCCTCTTTTTTAATTAACCTTCTTCCCGCTCTGCCTCATCAACCATAAGAAATAAGGTGCTCCAAGTACAGCAACGACAAGTCCAGAAGGAATTTCTTTTGGGTATGCAATTGTTCGGCCGAGTAAGTCAGCGATGGCAAGAAGGATTGCTCCAAACAGTGCTGAGCAAACGAATAGTCTTTGATGATTTATACCAACAACAATTCTTGCTAAGTGAGGTGCGACAAGGCCTAGAAAGGCAATCGTACCGACAGCAGCGATATTTACTGATGCAAGTAGTGTCGCTAGCACAATTAGAGCAAGCCGTGTTTTATTTACTGGTTGCCCAAGTCCAGTTGCTAAATCGTCTCCAAGTACGAGAACGTCAAGTTGTTTTATTAAGAAAAAGATAATGAATACAAGAATTAGAGATGGATATAGAATGATATTTTCTAAGTGATTCCACCCTCTTGCATACGTGCTGCCAGATAACCATGTTAAAGCAGCGGCAACATTCAAATTGGCTCTAACGATAAAGATTTGAATAATTGCTGAGCCAAGTGCAGAAATACCAATTCCTATTAAAGCAAGAGCTGTTGGGCTAAACCCTGATTTCCATGAGAAGAAGAGGACAATTCCTACTGCAAGTAGTCCTCCGATAAATGCACCAATTGGTAGGAAGAAACCAGGAAGTGTAGGAAAGACATACATAATAGTTAAAGCACCGACACCAGCTCCCGATGAAATACCAATAATAGAAGGATCGGCAAGTGGGTTTCGTAATATAGCTTGGAAAACAAGCCCACTTATTGCAAGGCATGCGCCAGCAATAGCAGCAACGAGCATTCTTGGTAAACGAAGATTTATCATCATGTTTTTGTCAAATTGTGTTAATTGACCTGATATAACATTTGTAATGCTTTCGATATAAGTGTTACTACCGATTGTAACACCAAGAGCAATCGTCACAATACAAAGTGTGATAGAAATAAGGATTACCTTTTTATAAGAGTAATAGCGGGAACTAGCTCCAGCTGCATTCGCACCGTTATCATTCATATATTGTTTCGACTTCATCATTCGATACACTAAGTAAATAAGCCAAGGAGATCCAATCATTGCTGTGACTGCCCCAACAGGAAGTTCTGCACCGGTTGGATCTATTAATCTACCGACAACATCTGCTCCAAGCAATAATACTGCCCCCCATAAGAAAGAAGAGAGAAGAAGAGTAAAGTGTTGACGGTATCCGATAAGGCGCATTAAATGAGGTGCAACTAAGCCGACAAAGCCAATTGGTCCAACAACAGTAACAATTACTGCTGTTAAAAAGATTGCAGCAATGAAGGCGATAAGACGTGTTACTGCTGTTTTTTCACCAAGAGAAATAGCAACATCATCACCAAGTAAGAGAATGTTGAGTTTACGAGACATAAATAGTAAAACTAGGAAAGAAATAATGATAAATGGAAAAGCAAATTGAACGCCATCCCAGTTATTTTGAATAAGAGAGCCAGCTCCCCATAAAAATAAACCAGTTGTTTCATTTTCATAGAAAAGCTGCATCGTTCCGGTAAAGGCAGAAAGCATTAATGTAACGACCATACCAGCTAATGCCATTCTAAGTGGGGTTCCCTTTTTTCCACCAGAAATACGGTATACAAATAAAGCAGTAATAGCACCGCCGATAAATGTGAACAGAAGAGAATTAATTTGTAAACCTTTCGGTAAGAAAATTGTAGCCGCTACTAGAAAGAAATATGCGCCAGAGTGAATACCCATTGTACTGGATTCAGCGAGTGGATTTTTCGTTAACGTTTGTAAAATAACCCCTGATGCAGCAAGAGCGCCTCCAGCTAAAATGGCAATTACAGCTCTAGGTAATCGAAGCATGATTAAAGTTTGATGTTCTAGCGATTGGTTCGGTGAGATAAGAGCATCAATAATCATACTATAGGAAATGTTTGCTTGACCTTGTCCGATATGAATAAAGAAAAGGAGGAGCAAGAGAGCTGCTCCTCCTCCGAATACAAGACTTGCTCGAAGTGTATGTTTTAGGCTATTCATCGTGTAATCACTTCTTCGCTGTCATGACATCTGCTACTTGTGTTGCTAAAGATGTTGCAGACTCAGGACCACCGAAAATCCAAGTGTCGCCTTTTAATTTATACATTTTGTTTTCTTTTTTGAACTTTAATTCTTCCCAAGCAGGGTTGCCTTTTAGTTGCGTGTCAAAAATGTTATCTTCATCCGCTACAATGTAAATGAAGTTTGAATCTTGTACACTTTGTAATGATTCTACAGTTGTTTGTTTGAAACCATCTGGCTCAGATTTCCCTGCTTCAAAAGTATTTGTTAAACCTAATTTTTTTGTAACTTGTAAAGCTAAAGAATTGTCAGTTAGGATACGGAATGTTGGTACGTTTTTAGCAGTAAATGCTTGTGCCATTGCTATGTTTTTATCTTTTAAGTCTGCTTTCTCAATTTTTGCTTTTGCATTAGCAAATGCTTTATCCATATCAGCTAATACTTTTTTACCTTCTTCTTCTTTCCCAACTGCTTTTGCAATTTGTTTAAATGTTTCTGTCATTTCAGCAAAGTGATCGTTATTACTTGTTGATGGATCAAACATAACTGTTGGTGCAATTTGCTCTAATTCATTTTTAATTGCTTTACCACGGAATGAAGCTGTGATAATTAAGTCTGGTTTTAAACGGCTAATTTCTTCTAAGTTTGGTTGTTGACGTGTCCCTACATCTACAACATCTTTACTCGGTTTTGTTTTTGTATTTACCCATTTATTATAATTCTTAATGTCTGCCATCCCTACTGGCTGAACACCAAGTGCTAATAAGTCTTCTGAATATACCCACTCAAGTACAACTACTTTTTTCGCTGGTTTATCTAACTTCGTTTCCCCTTCAGCGTGTTTAATTGTTATAGCTTGATTTTTATTGTCCGCTTTTGTTTCTTTTTTCTCCTCTTTTTGCTGTCCGCATCCAACAGCGAATAGAAGAACTACTATGAAAATACTGAGAATTTTCTTCATCTTCTGCCCCCAAATTAAGTGTTTTTTGTAACTAGCACCACAAGTGAAAATGGTTATCAATTACAACACCAAAATCATACTATGAGGGTATTTTAAGTGTCAATATATTTTTAAAATTTTGACTAAAAATAACAGATTATACGGATTTTTATATGTTACAGTCGCTATTTATGAAGAATAAGCCTCTTTACTAAAAATATTGGCGAATGTGGAAAGTTTAAATGGGAACTTGGCTGTGTACGAAAGTGTAATGTGTATGGTTAATAATCTGTGGAGATGAGGCGAAAGTACAAGCAAAAGGAGAGTGAATCGCATGTAATAATTACTAGAATGTATGGAAGAAATCTGTGTTTTATCCCCGACTAGGCAAAGTATTTCTTTGTCATTTAGATAGGTGTTTTTTAATTCGGTGATTGCGCTAAAAAGATCGAATGTAAAGGAAGTGATCAACATGTCTTCATGGAGCAATAACATAAATGGATATTGTGGGTGTAATAATCAAAATGGTGTACATGTTGATTCATGCTGTTTTAGTTGCGATGGGACAGTCCCTAAAGTTGGTCCAACAGGTCCGACGGGGGCAACAGGAGCGACAGGCGACACAGGTCCAACGGGAGCAACAGGCGATACAGGTCCAACGGGGGCAACAGGAGCAACAGGCGACACAGGTCCAACGGGAGCAACAGGCGATACAGGTCCGACGGGGGCAACAGGAGCAACAGGCCCGACGGGAGCGACAGGAATAACAGGAGCAACAGGCCCAACGGGAGCGACAGGAATAACAGGAGCAACAGGAATAACAGGAGTAACAGGCCCAACGGGAGCGACAGGAGCAACAGGAATAACAGGAGCAACGGGTCCAACGGGAGCGACAGGTTCAACCGGAGTAACGGGAGTAACAGGCTCAACAGGAGCAACGGGAGCAACAGGCACAAGTATAACGGCAACGTACGCATTTGCAAATAATACGTCGGGTACAGCAATATCGGTACTACTAGGTGGAACAAATGTCCCGCTTCCAAACAATCAGAATATCGGTCCGGGTATCACAGTGTCTGCGGGGAACACAGTATTTACGGCTGCAAATGCAGGGAATTATTATATTTCATATTCAATTAATATAACGGCTTCATTATTAGTTAGTTCACGAATTACAATTAATGGGGCACCGCTTGCTGGGACTATTAATACTCCTGCATTAGCAACGACATCATTTAGTGCGACAATTATTACGACTCTTGCGGCGGGGAGTGCAATTAGTTTGCAATTATTTGGTTTGTTAGCTGTTGCAACATTATCAACAACTACTCCAGGAGCAGTGTTAACGATAATAAGATTGAGCTAAACCATAACTCTCTTACTCTTTTAAGATTAGGAGAGTTTCTACATATAATAAGAAGTTAATGAAGTAAAGCATAGTTATAAAAAGTCAGAATATTATGATTGTAACGCTGTGGTGACTATAATATAATGAAAATAACCATCATGAATGAACATTCATTTATCCCGCTATTTGTGGGCAGTAAGATCCCGCCTTAAAATTCAGCGAAAGTAAAGAAGTTAGCTGGGTGATTAACTGTCCGTAAAAGCCCGATTGGTGTGGGCTAATAATCAGTGGGGCTGAACAAAACCTCCACTGATTAAAGTTTCACTTTATTTTTTATGTATTTGAAGGGGGAATGAAGGTGGAAAAACCATGGTTGAAAAGTTATCCAGAGGAAATTCCTAGTACGATTTCTTATGATATTCAGCCGCTTCATAGATATGTAGAACAGATGGCTTCTCGCTACCCAGAAAAGAAAGCGCTTCACTTTTTAGGGAAGGATATTACGTTTTCGGACTTCCATGATAAGGTAAAGAGGTTTGCAAATTATCTTCAAAAGCTCGGTGTGGAAAAGGGTGATCGAGTTGCTATTATGTTGCCGAATTGTCCGCAAGCTGTAATTGGTTATTACGGTACATTACTTGCGGGAGGTATCGTAGTACAAACAAATCCACTGTATACAGAAAGAGAATTAGAATATCAGCTTCATGACTCGGGAGCAAAAGTAATTCTTTGTCTCGATTTAGTGTTTCCAAGAGTAACGAATGTTCAATCTGCTACAAAAATTGAGCATATTATCGTAACTCGTATTGCGGACTTTTTACCATTCCCTAAAAATCTATTGTATCCATTTGTGCAGAAAAAACAGTCGAATTTAGTTGTGAAAGTATCAGAGAGTGAAACGATTCATCTTTGGAATTCAGTAGAAAAAGAAGTGGATACGGATGTTGAGGTGCCTTGTGATCCTGAAAATGATTTAGCTCTTTTACAGTACACAGGAGGAACAACTGGATTTCCGAAAGGCGTTATGTTAACGCATAAAAACCTCGTCTCTAACACGTTAATGGGAGTTCAATGGTTATATAATTGCAAAGAAGGAGAAGAAGTCGTTCTTGGGGTTCTTCCATTTTTCCACGTGTACGGCATGACGGCTGTTATGAATTTGAGTGTTATGCAAGGATACAAAATGGTCCTTATTCCAAAGTTTGATATGAAAATGGTCTTTGAAGCGATTAAGAAGCATAAAGTGACACTATTTCCAGGGGCACCAACTATTTATATCGCTCTTTTAAATAGCCCACTTTTAAAAGAATACGATATTTCTTCTATTCGTGCTTGTATTAGTGGATCAGCACCACTGCCAGTAGAAGTACAGGAAAAGTTCGAAACAGTTACAGGTGGTAAACTAGTAGAGGGATATGGTTTAACAGAATCCTCTCCGGTTACACATAGTAATTTTTTATGGGAAAAGCGAGTGCCAGGTAGCATTGGAGTTCCGTGGCCAGATACAGAAGCAATCATTATGTCACTTGAAACTGGTGAGGAATTACCGCCAGGAGAAATAGGGGAAATTGTAGTGAAAGGTCCTCAAATTATGAAAGGGTACTGGAATAAGCCAGAGGAAACAGCGGCTGTATTGCAAGATGGCTGGCTCCATACAGGTGATGTTGGCTACATGGATGAGGATGGATTCTTCTATGTAAAAGATCGCAAGAAAGATATGATTGTCGCGAGTGGATTTAATGTGTATCCTCGTGAAGTTGAAGAAGTATTATATGAGCATGAAAAAGTGCAAGAAGTAGTGACAATTGGAGTTCCAGATCCGTACCGAGGAGAGACAGTTAAAGCATTTGTTGTGTTAAAAGAAGGTACGGAGTGCTCTGAGGAAGAATTAAATCAGTTTGCACGTAAATATTTAGCGGCTTATAAAGTGCCGAAAGTATATGAGTTTAGAGATGAATTGCCGAAAACGACAGTAGGGAAAATTTTACGACGTGTTCTAATAGATGAAGAGAAGAGAAAGAATGAGGATGAGCAAACGGGCTAAGGCCCTTTCTTTTTGAAAAAATAGGATTGACACTTTTCTAAATAGTCAGTATTATAAGAATATGAATGACTATTCATTCAGTCATCTTCTTGAAGGGGACAGTAAAGTGAAGAAAAATAGACCGAAATACAATCAAATTATTGATGCGGCAGTCATTGTGATTGCGGAAAATGGGTACCACCAAGCGCAAGTTTCTAAAATCGCAAAGCAAGCTGGGGTAGCTGATGGCACGATTTATTTATATTTTAAAAATAAAGAAGATATATTAATATCCTTATTCCAAGAGAAGATGGGAGAATTTGTCGAAACAATTCGTCAAAAAACAGCAGGAATTGAAAGCGCTGTATCGAAGTTATTCATGTTGGTAGAAACGCACTTCTTGCTGTTGTCGCAAAATGATCCTCTTGCTATCGTTACGCAATTAGAGCTGAGGCAGTCCAATCAAGACTTGCGCCTTAAAATAAATGAAGTATTAAAAGGCTACTTACAAGTTATGGATGAGATTTTAGAGACTGGTATAAAACAAGGTGAATTTCAAGCAGATTTAAATGTTCGCGTGGCAAGACAAATGATCTTTGGAACAGTAGATGAAGTTGTGACCAATTGGGTAATGAGCGATCATAAGTATGATCTGGTCGCACTTTCAAAAACGGTACACGGGCTACTTATTGCAGCTTGTGGCTATCGTCAATAATGGGAGGGATCATGTTGAAATTCCTATCTGTAAGAGTTGAAGATCATATCGCGGTGGCGACGTTAAATCACGCACCAGCAAATGCGATGTCTTCACAAGTTATGCATGACGTTACTGAATTAATTGATCAAGTGGAAAAGGATGATAACATTCGTGTTGTTGTTATTCACGGTGAAGGACGTTTCTTCTCAGCGGGAGCAGATATTAAAGAATTTACATCTGTTACTGAAGCGAAGCAAGCAACAGAATTAGCACAGCTTGGACAAGTTACGTTTGAGCGTGTTGAAAAATGTTCAAAACCAGTTATTGCGGCAATTCATGGAGCGGCACTGGGCGGCGGCCTTGAGTTTGCTATGTCTTGCCACATGCGCTTTGCAACTGAAAGTGCAAAACTTGGTTTACCCGAATTAACACTTGGATTAATTCCTGGCTTTGCAGGTACACAGCGCTTACCACGTTATGTTGGGAAAGCGAAAGCTTGTGAAATGATGTTAACAAGTACACCAATTACTGGTGCAGAAGCGTTAAAGTGGGGACTTGTTAACGGATTATTCTCTGAAGAATCACTTTTAGATGATACGCTTAAAGTCGCAAAACAAATTGCTGGAAAAAGTCCAGCAACAACTCGTGCTGTACTAGAATTATTGCAAACGACAAAATCGTCTCATTACTATGAAGGTGTACAACGTGAATCACAGATTTTTGGTGAAGTATTTACGAGTGAAGATGGAAGAGAAGGTGTAGCTGCATTTTTAGAAAAGCGTAAACCTTCATTTAGTGGCAGGTAGTTCAATTATTTTTTTGATATAAATTAACAGAAAATTAAAATTGATAGAATCTTTCTGAAAAACAAGGGGGTAAATGGAATGAACATCTACGTACTCATGAAACGAACATTTGATACAGAAGAAAAAATCGTAATTAAAAACGGTGCAATTTACGATGGCGAAGCGGAATTCATCATCAACCCTTACGATGAATATGCAATTGAAGAAGCAATTCAAGTAAGAGACGCACAAGGTGGAGAAGTTACAGTTGTAACAGTCGGTGGCGAAGATAGTGAGAAAGAACTTCGTACTGCATTAGCAATGGGCTGTGATAAAGCGGTATTAATTAATATTGAAGATGATGTAGAAAATGGTGACCAGTTCACGACAGCAAAAGTGCTTGCTGAATATTTAAAAGATAAAGATGCAGATTTAATTTTAGGCGGAAACGTTGCAATTGATGGTGCATCTGGACAAGTAGGACCACGCGTAGCTGAAGCGTTAAATATTCCGTATGTAACGACAATTACAAAACTTGAAATTGACGGTACAAATGTGAAGATTGAGCGTGATGTTGAAGGGGATACAGAAGTGATTGCAACTTCATTACCAGTTTTAGTAACAGCACAACAAGGTTTAAATGAACCGCGTTATCCATCGCTTCCAGGTATTATGAAAGCGAAGAAAAAGCCACTAGAAGAATTAGAATTAGATGATTTAGATTTAGAAGATGATGATGTGGAAGCAAAGACAAAAACAATTGAAATCTATTTGCCTCCTAAGAAAGATGCAGGAAAAGTGTTACAAGGCGAGCTGCAAGATCAAGTAAAAGAACTTGTATCGTTGCTCCATACAGAAGCGAAAGTAATCTAATAAAATACGAAATTATATATGCAGGAGGGAAAATCTATGGCTCGTAAAGTATTAGTAATGGGTGAAGTTCGTGATGGATCGCTACGTAACGTTTCGTTTGAAGCGGTAGCAGCAGCAAAAACAATTGCAGAAGGCGGTGAAGTAGTAGGTCTTCTAATTGGAGACAGCGTTGCCTCTTTTGCAAATGAATTGATTCATTACGGTGCAGATCGCGTTGTGACAGTTGAAAATGATAAATTAAAATCATATACATCTGATGGTTATGCACAAGCGTTTTTAGCTGTACATGCTGAAGAAAATCCAGAAGGTATTGTCTTTGGACATACAGCACTTGGTAAAGATTTATCACCAAAATTAGCAGCGAAGCTTGAAGCTGGTTTAGTTTCTGACGTAACTGCTTTAGAGGTTGAAGGTGGAAATGTTATCTTCACTCGTCCAATTTACTCTGGTAAAGCATTCGAGAAGAAGATTGTAACAGACGGCATCTTATTTGCGACAGTGCGTCCAAATAACATTGCAACTCTGGAAAAAGATGAGTCTCGCAGCGGTGACGTATCTTCTATTACAGTTGATGTGAAAGATTTACGTACAATCATTCAAGATGTTGTCCGTAAAACGGCAGAAGGTGTTGATCTTTCTGAAGCGAAAGTTATTATCGCTGGCGGACGCGGTGTAAAGAGTGAAGAAGGCTTTAAACCATTAAAAGAGTTAGCTGACGTACTAGGCGGCGCTGTTGGGGCATCTCGTGGTGCTTGTGACGCTGAATACTGTGATTATTCATTACAAATCGGTCAAACTGGTAAAGTTGTTACGCCAGACTTATACATTGCATGTGGTATTTCTGGTGCGATTCAGCATTTAGCAGGTATGTCTAACTCAAAAATCATCGTTGCGATTAATAAAGATCCAGAAGCAAGTATCTTTAAAGTAGCTGACTACGGTATTGTCGGTGACTTATTCGAAGTTGTACCTCTTTTAACAGAAGAGTTTAAAAAGTTAAAAGTACATTCATGATTTAAGTACCCTTGAGTTCCAAGTGAAGTACCCCTATATATAGAAAAAGGTGAGAGATCCCCTGTCTCTCATCTTTTTAGTTTTTAATCCGTATTTTTATATAGTATAAAGGAACATTTTTTTGTTACAATACATAACGATACATATTATTCGCCACGTATATAAGTTAATGATATACTCTTGGTAGAATATACTTGAAGGAGGAAATAAAATGGCAATTGTAAACGCAAATGACCAAAGCTTCGCAGCTGAAACTAGCGAAGGTGTTGTATTATTAGATTTCTGGGCACCTTGGTGTGGACCTTGTAAAATGATCGCTCCTGTATTAGAGGAAATCGATGCAGAACTAGGCGAAAAAGTAAAAGTAGTAAAAGTAGACGTTGATGAAAACCAAGAAACTGCTCGTCAATTCGAAGTAATGAGTATTCCAGCTCTTTTCGTATTAAAAGACGGTAAAGTAGTTGATCAAGCGTTAGGTTACAAACCGAAAGAAGCGTTAGTAGAATTAGTTTCTAAACACTTCTAAAATAAAGGGGCTACCATTTGGTAGCTTTTTTTATTTTCTTTTTTACAGTCTTTCCGTTACAATAAAAGAACGTATGTTGGGTGTTTGGGCATAGTATGTTTTCAAGGGGAAATAAAAATGCTAAGTATGTAGAAATGGAGGGAGACGAGTGCACGAACATTTGAAAGAGAAGTTGGCCATTTTACCAGATCAACCTGGTTGTTATTTGATGAAAGATAAGCAAGGAACGGTTATATATGTCGGAAAGGCAAAAGTGCTTAAAAATCGTGTGCGCTCGTACTTTACTGGTTCACATGATGGGAAAACACTGCGGCTTGTAGGAGAAATTGTTGATTTTGAATATATTGTAACCTCTTCGAATTTAGAAGCGCTTATTTTAGAGTTAAATCTAATTAAAAAATATGATCCGAAATATAATATTCAATTAAAAGATGATAAAACATATCCCTTTATTAAAATTACGGCGGAGAAGCAACCGCGCTTACTCATTACTCGAAACGTAAAAAAGGATAAAGGGAAATATTTTGGTCCTTATCCAAATGCACAATCTGCTCATGAAACGAAAAAACTGCTAGATCGTATGTATCCACTTCGGAAATGCACGAATATGCCAGATAAAGTTTGTTTGTATTATCATATGGGTCAATGTTTAGCACCTTGTGTGAAAGAAGTGACGGAAGAACAAAATAAAGAAATTGTAGATGAAATTATTAAGTTTTTAAATGGTGGACATAAAGAAGTTCGTTCAGAATTAGAAACAAAAATGTATGAGGCCTCAGAGAAACTAGAGTTTGAACGTGCAAAAGAGTTGCGTGATCAAATTGCTCATATTGATGCGATTATGGAAAAACAAAAGATGATTATGAGTGACTTAGTGGATCGTGATGTGTTTGGATATGCAGTGGATAAAGGATGGATGTGTGTTCAAGTTTTCTTTGTTCGAAAAGGAAAGCTAATTGAACGCGATGTTTCTATGTTTCCAATTTACGATGAACCAGAAGAGGGTTTTTTAACTTTTATCGGCCAATTTTATGAAAACAGTAGTCATTTTAAGCCGAAGGAAATTGTCGTTCCAGGAAGTATAGACTCGGAATTAGTAGAGCGGTTTTTAGAAGTAGAAGCAACACAGCCGAAACGTGGTAAGAAAAAAGACCTTGTAGAATTAGCAAATAAAAATGCGAAGATTGCTCTTGAAGAGAAGTTCTACTTAATTGAACGTGATGAAGAACGAACGATTAAAGCGGTAGATCATTTAGGGAAGCAGCTTGGGATTGAAACACCGTATCGTATTGAAGCGTTTGATAACTCAAATATTCAAGGAACAAATCCCGTTTCTGCAATGATTGCTTTTATCGATGGGAAACCGGCGAAGAAAGAGTATCGAAAATATAAAATTAAAACGGTTCAAGGACCAGACGATTATGAGTCTATGAGGGAAGTTGTGAGGCGCCGTTATACAAGGGCGCTTAAAGAAAATTCACCTTTACCTGATTTGATTATTATTGATGGAGGAAAAGGCCATCTAGCGGCTGCAAGTGATATTTTAGAGAATGAGCTCGGATTATATATTCCGATGGCAGGTCTTGTAAAAGATGATAAACATAAAACCTCCCATTTAATTATTGGGGATCCACCGGAACCTGTGATGCTTGAGAGAAATAGCCAAGAATTTTATTTATTGCAGCGTATTCAAGATGAGGTGCATCGATTTGCGATTACATTCCATCGTCAATTACATGGAAAATCTGTCATTCAATCAGCGTTGGATGATATTCCAGGAATCGGTGATAAACGGAAAAAGGTATTGTTAAAACATTTTGGTTCATTAAAGAAGATGAAAGAAGCTTCTATAGAGGAATTTGTCGAAGCGGGTATGCCAAAAAATGTCGCGGAGACGATTTATACGTATTTAACAGATAAGAAGACGTTGTAGTTTACAACGTCTTCTGTTTTTTGATATAATTTCTGAAGATTTAAAATAAACACATCTGAATGAAAATACAAAAAAGTCAACTAAACTGATATGTCTAGTTGACTGTAGGTAATGCTTACACTTCAATGAGATCTTTTATATCCCATTTTACAAGAAATGTAATAGAGTCAGAACGTTTTTTCTTTTCTTCGTATGACTCTGCAACGACGTTCCGTTGCTTTTGGATTTGTTCAGCGATGAATCCGGCTTCTAGTTGATAAGAAGAATGTCGTTTTTGTTTTTGACGTTCTGCAATGAGTGTACCTTTAAGTTGGAACTGCATTTCACGACGCTTATGTTCAACAATGCTTAAAGTGCCCCAGCCAGCCTTTTCAAAGAACTGAATGACTTCTTCAATTGTTTCTAGCGGATATTTTCTTGCAAGGTTTCTACCAGACCAGTATAAAATACCATCTAAATCGTTGCCGATTAAATCAGGTAGTAATTCTTCACGTAGCAATTCATAAGCGAAGGCGTTCAATGAAACATCTTCTAAAGATGTTGTATCGATTGTATTTTTGCTCACAATATTCCCCTCTTTCTATAGGGATTATTATATAACATTTCACATTTATAAAAACAGATTTTTCTTTAGGAAAATCTGAATATATAAGAAGAAAAAAAGAATTGGCAAATTATATGCAAATTATGTATACGTTTTCTTGACGCTTCGACAAAAATAGGAGTAAAATGAACTTGGTATCAAATTATGCTGAAATATTTCGAATAATTTTTTCAGTTTTTCTTATGCCAATAGTGAAAAAACATTATTGTTGTAAACTAATCTGAAAACAGCAGTCAAACATTCAAGGGGGGTAATGGGGACATGAAAGGCCGCGAGTATACGTTTCGTAAGTGGCACTCATTAATGGGGGTCATCCCGGTTGGTGTCTTTTTGACGCAACATTTAATTGTAAACAACTTTGCAACACGAGGAGCAGAGGCTTTTAACAAAGCTGCAGGCTTTATGGAGCTCCTTCCATTCCGGTATGCGCTAGAAATTTTCATCATCTTTTTACCGATACTGTACCATGCTATATATGGCTTATATATTGCATTTACAGCTAAGAACAATGCGGTTTCTTACGGTTATTTCCGTAACTGGATGTTCGTCTTCCAAAGAATTTCAGGTATCGTTACGCTGATCTTCATTTCTTGGCACGTCTGGGAAACTCGTATTCAAGCAATGTTAGGTAAAGAGGTAAACTATGATATGATGGCAGATATTTTAAACAATCCAGCTATGTTTGCATTCTACTTAGTTGGTGTTGTTTCAACAATTTTCCACTTTGCAAATGGACTATGGACATTCTGCATCAGCTGGGGAATTACAGTATCTCCACGTTCACAAAGAATCTCTACTTATGTAACATTAGCTATTTTCTTAGGTTTATCTTATGTAGGTGTGAGTGCATTATTAGCGTTCATCGATCCACAGCTAGCAAACCAGTAAGGAGTGGGAGAGCATGAAAGGGAAACTTATAGTAGTCGGCGGTGGCTTGGCTGGCTTAATGGCAACGATTAAAGCGGCAGAAGCAGGAGTAAATGTTGAACTGTTTTCTTTAGTACCAGTAAAACGTTCACATTCTGTATGTGCTCAGGGCGGAATTAACGGTGCCGTAAATACGAAAGGTGAAGGGGATTCTCCATGGATCCACTTTGACGATACAATTTATGGTGGGGACTTCTTAGCGAACCAACCACCAGTTAAAGCAATGTGTGAAGCAGCACCTGGTATCATTCATTTAATGGACCGTATGGGTGTTATGTTTAACCGTACGGAAGAAGGACTTCTTGATTTCCGTCGATTTGGTGGAACGCAACATCACCGTACAGCATTTGCTGGTGCAACAACTGGACAGCAATTACTTTACGCATTAGATGAGCAAGTACGTCGTCACGAAGTAGCAGGACTTGTAACGAAATATGAAGGTTGGGATTTCTTACGAGCTGTTGTTGATGATGAAGGTGTGTGCCGAGGAATCGTTGCACAAGACTTACAAACTATGGAGATTAGAAGTTTCGGAGCAGATGCCGTGATTATGGCAACAGGGGGCCCTGGTATCATTTTCGGAAAATCAACAAACTCCATTATCAATACAGGTACAGCAGCTTCTGCTGTATATCAACAAGGCGCATACTATGCAAACGGTGAGTTCATTCAAATTCACCCAACGGCAATTCCTGGAGACGATAAATTACGTCTTATGAGTGAATCTGCACGTGGTGAAGGTGGACGTGTTTGGACATATAAAGATGGTAAACCATGGTACTTCTTAGAAGAAAAATATCCGGCTTACGGAAACCTTGTACCTCGTGACATCGCAACACGTGAAATCTTTGATGTTTGCGTAGAGCAAAAACTAGGTATTAACGGTGAAAACATGGTGTACTTAGATCTTTCTCATAAAGATCCAAAAGAACTAGATATTAAACTAGGTGGAATTATTGAAATCTATGAGAAATTTACAGGGGATGATCCTCGTAAACTACCAATGAAAATCTTCCCAGCTGTTCACTATTCAATGGGCGGACTATGGGTTGATTATAAACAGATGACAAATATTCCAGGTTTATTTGCAGCAGGTGAATGTGATTATTCTATGCACGGAGGTAACCGTCTTGGTGCGAACTCACTATTATCAGCAATTTATGGTGGTATGGTAGCGGGACCAAACGCAATTGAATATATGAAAGGTCTTTCTAAATCATCGGATGCTGTTTCATCTACTGTATATGAACAAAATGAATTAATCGAAACAGAGAAATTTAACAATATTTTAACGATGGATGGTAACGAAAATGCGTATGTTCTTCATAAAGAGCTTGGAGAATGGATGACAGATAACGTTACAGTAGTTCGTGAAAATAAAAAATTATTAGAAACAGATGCGAAAATTGAAGAATTAATGGCTCGTTACAAACGTATTAACATTAACGATACAGCAAGATGGAGTAACCAAGGTGCTTCATTTACACGCCAACTTGCAAATATGTTTGAGTTAGCACGTGTTATTACAATTGGCGCATATAACCGTAATGAGAGCCGTGGGGCGCATTACAAACCTGAATTCCCAAATCGTGATGATGCAAACTTCTTAAAAACTACGATGGCAAAATTTGAGGGAGAAGGAAATGCACCAGCATTCCATTACGAAGACGTTGATATTTCATTAATTAAACCGCGTAAACGTGATTATTCTTCAAAACACGATGTAGCTGCTAAGGGTGAAGAGAAGGGGGATAAACAACATGTCTGAGAAAACAATCCGCCTCATCATTACGAGACAAGACGGGCCAGATGCGCAAGCGTTTGACCAAGAGTTTGAAATTCCATATCGTCCGAATATGAATATTATCTCAGCACTTATGGAAATCCGTCGTAATCCTGTTGATTCAAAAGGGAACCAAACAACTCCGATTGCATGGGATATGAACTGCTTAGAGGAAGTATGTGGTGCATGTTCGATGGTGATTAACGGAAAACCACGTCAATCATGTACGGCACTTATCGATCAATTAGAGCAACCAATTCGCTTAAAACCGATGAAGACATTCCCGGTTGTACGTGACTTGCAAGTTGATCGTAGTCGCATGTTTAATGCTCTAAAACGCGTTAAAGCGTGGATTCCAATTGATGGTACGTATGACCTAGGGCCAGGACCAAGAATGCCTGAGAAAAAGCGTCAATGGGCTTATGAGCTTTCAAAATGTATGACATGTGGTGTTTGCTTAGAATCATGTCCAAACGTAAACAGTAAGTCTGACTTTATTGGACCAGCACCGTTATCACAAGCTCGCTTATTCAACTCACATCCAACGGGTGAAATGCATAAAGCAGATCGCTTACGTGCAATTATGGGAGATGGAGGACTAGCAAACTGTGGTAACTCTCAAAACTGTGTGCAATCATGTCCGAAGGGTATTCCTTTAACAACTTCAATTGCGGCATTAAACCGTGATACAACAATTCAATCGTTCAAAGATTTCTTTGGTAGCGATAATAACTATTAATAAATATTGCCTCTTCATATCGAAGAGGCAATATTTATAACTGTATTTTTCTGTTTATTCTGTTTATTTAAAGGTGAAAAGGAGAGATAACAATGAAGAGGATTTCTTATATTGAAGACTTTGAGCAATGGGAAAGTGGTTTTTCGTTTTACAACCCTGTAAAGGTTCGTTTTGGTGAAGTAGATATGTTTGGACATGTAAATAATGTCGTTGCTTTTACTTATTTTGAAGAAGCTCGTATTGCGTTGTTTAAAGAACTTGGATTTATGCAAGAGTGGACACATGCATCATCAGAAACGATGATCGTTGTTGCGGATTTACAATGTAATTTTATTAAGCAAATATATTTTGATGAACAGCTGAAGGTGTATGTAAAGGCAGGATCGGTCGGGAATTCTTCTTTAGATTTACATTATATGGTGAAGAATGCAGCAGGAGAGGTTTGTTTAGTAGGTCGTGGAATGATGGTTCAAGCGTCGAAAAAAACAGGAAGAGGCGAACCATGGCCTGAAGAATGGAAGAAGAAATTAATACAATAATAGAGTGAAAGAAAAATAAGAGAGCAATTTGCTCTCTTATTTTTTGTCTTCCATCGCTTCTTCTAATGTTAAGTGATGTTTATATAGGTATGTAGCGTATGGATTACCAACGTAGCGTAAGTGCCATGGTTCATATGCATATTCTGTTGTATCTGTTTTATCTTCTAAGTAACGAATGACAAAGCCGAATTCATGAGCGTGTTCTGCGACCCATTTTCCTTCTGCTGTCTCCCCGAAGATAGGCTCTAATTGAAATTTAGCTGATTTTGAACTAATATCCATTGCTAAACCCGTTTGGTGTTCACTTGTACCAGGAATTGCACTTACCGAATTAGCTTCGGCTTTTCCTTGACGTCTAACGTATGTATCATGCAACGATTTTTGGCGTTTGTATGAACGATAACCAGATACAGCTGTAAGATCAAGCCCTTCTTTTTTCGCAGCTTTAAACATGTTTTCAAGTGCCTCTGCAGTATCTTTTCGCAGCAATGTTTTTTCTTTATCTTTTGGACTAATAAATGGTACATTTGGTCTCGTTAAGTCTTCAGGAATGTATCCATCTGGTAGTTTTCGATGTTTATTAATTAAGACAAGATTAGATTTTGGATTTGTTACAACTGAAAAGTCATTGTCTATTTTCTTTGCATTATGATCAGCTTTTGGAAAAGCAGGAATCTCTTCTTTTTTATGGTTATTATGCTTTTGACTTTCGACAGCTTTTGCTTCATTATTTAGTGGTGTTTTAGAACCAAAGTAAGCGAAAGATGTGATACAGATTACAATAGTAGTGGCAGAAATAATTATTATCTTTTTCATGATGCCTTGTAATCACAGTCCCTTCTTCATAAAATGTGTAATGTTTTTTTTATTATAAATCTAGTTTGTTGGAAAAGGAATATAAGAGTCATAACGTAATAGAAATGCAAAGAAAATGTCAAAAAATGTGTGAATTTGTAGTATTTTTTTATATAATTCATTTCTTATCTTTCATGAAATGCATTTTTTATGTAATATATATACATAAGAAGATGTAGCGATTATCGAGAATAGAGAACTTCTTGTATAGACTAGGAGTGAATGGGAATGGATTTTGCAACAATTATTGGACTTATTTTAGGATTTGTAGCAGTGGTAGTAGGGATGGTCGTCAAGGGCGCTGACATAACAGCCTTATTAAATCCTGCCGCAGCATTAATTATTTTTATTGGTACATTTGCTGCAGTATGTATTGCATTTCCGATGAATCAACTAAAAAGGGTTCCAAAACTATTTAAAGTTCTTTTTGGTTCAAATAAAAAGGATTTAAGTTATGAACAGTTGCTAGAATTATTTGTTCATTGGACATCTGAAAGTAGAAAATACGGTATTTTGTCTTTAGAGCAACAATTAGACAAAATTCAAGATGAATTTCTTTTGCGCGGTATGAAATTTGTGATTGATGGCGTATCCGCAGAAGATTTAGAGCAGATTTTGGAATCTGAATTAGAGGCAATTGAAGAAAGACATGCAAAGGGAGCTGCTATTTTTTCACAAGCTGGTACGTATGCACCGACATTAGGAGTTTTAGGTGCTGTTATCGGTCTTGTAGCTGCGCTTGGTAACTTAACTGATATTGAAAAGTTAGGTCATGCTATTTCGGGTGCGTTTATTGCAACGATTTTTGGTATTTTTTCAGGTTATGTATTATGGCATCCATTTGCAAATAAGTTAAAGCAAAAATCTTCAGCTGAAATTGAGAAAAAACGTTTAATCATTGATTGTTTATTAATGTTACAAGAAGGTACATATCCGTTTATTATGAAGAACCGCATTTTAGGTGCACTTTCTGCAACTGAGCGTAAAAAGCTAGAAAAAGGAGCAGAAAAAAATGCGGAGTAAGAAAAATAGAAGAGGTAAAAAGAAAAAACATGATGAGCATATCGATGAAACGTGGTTAATCCCATATTCTGATATGTTAACGTTGTTATTTGCATTGTTTATCGTTTTATTCGCAATGAGTAGTATAGATGCTGCGAAGTTTAAACAGATGGCAGTTGCTTTTCGAAGTGAATTAGCTGGGGGAACAGGTAACAAAGAATTTTTAAGTGATCAAAAGCCAAATGATGAAAAAGAATTATCAGCAAGTAGCCTTGAGGCAGAACAAGCAAAAAAACAAGAAGAAGCTAGAGCTAAAGAAAAAAAAGAGATGGATGAATTGAAAGCATTACAAAAAAAGATTGATCAATATATTAATGAAAAACAATTATCCTCTTCTTTTCAAACTAAATTAACTGAAAAGGGATTAATGGTGACAATATTAGAAAATATACTGTTTGATTCGGGGAAAGCAGATGTGAAATTAGAATCTTTAGGGATTGCAAAAGAGATGTCTAGCTTACTTGTTTCAGCGTCACCTCGTGAAATTACAGTATCGGGTCATACAGATAATGTCCCTATTGCCAATGCGCAGTTTGCGTCGAATTGGGAATTAAGTACGCAGCGGGCAGTTAATTTTATGCAAGTATTACTGCAAAATAAAGAATTACAACCAGAAAAATTTAGTGCGATTGGATACGGAGAATACCGTTCAATTGCTCCAAACGATACACAAGAAGGAAAGGCAAAGAATAGACGTGTGGAAGTATTTATCTTGCCTTTAACAGAGAAAGTAAAATAAAAGAGGATGGCGAATGCCATCCTCTTTTATTTTACTTCAAATGATTTTAAGTTGTCGCGACGGATTTTATCTTTTTCTGCATCTGATTTTTTGAAATCATAATCATATAAAGCGCCTTCCCAATCACCATACATTGGATTCGGGAAAATAATGAATTTCTCACCAAATTGTGCTTTTGAATCTGCTACTGTTTGGTTACGATCTTTTACAGATTTTCCATCAAAACCTGTGAAATCAGATAAGTTATCACCGAAGAATAAGACAATATCATGAGTTTGAGAAACGAGTTCACGGCGTTTTTCTTTTCCTTTTTCTTTCGGATCTTGTAGTAATATATGTTCTTTCGTTGCTTGAGGAGCACCTACACGCTCAAGATTTTTAATTGTTGCATCTAGTTGATTCGTTTTACGATTTGAGATGTAGTAAATATCTACACCTTTAGACTCTGTATATTTTAAGAAATCAATTGCGCCTGGAAGGGCTTCAGCCTCAGCTTTGCTAATCCAATCATCCCATTTGTAAGGATAGCCTTTGCCTGTTTTTACGCTCATTGCTTGATGAGGACTGTTATCTAAAACAGTTTCGTCTAAATCAAGCACGATAGCAGGTTTTTTCTCTGTCCCTTTTGCAAGAATTGCATCAAGCTTTAATTGACCAATGTTGTACCCTTGGTAGTAAAGTGCTTTCGCTTCACCGGCTGTTTGATACCATAAATCAGCCATTAATTGTTGTTCTGTTAATTTTACTTTCTCTTCTTTTGCCACTGTTTTCTCTGGTGTTCCTGAACATGCTACAAGTGATGTAGATAGAACCGCTACAGATAATAAAGTGGTAATGCCCCTCTTCATCTTCATATGTATCCTCCTTGATGTTAGAAAATCATTTTATATTATATATTAAAATATAATATTTTTATATGAACATTTGCATATTGTCTTTTGTATATATAGTAGTATGTCCTATATTAGAAAGATGAGCAAAATAATAATAGTTATTTTGACAAGTTTTATTGTCGTAATGACAATTATAATTGACAAAAAGAAATTTGTTATTTACAATTTTAACTAAATAGAACAAATGATGGATTAATGACGATGTTTACATATAAGAGGATGAAGCGTGGTGCTATATTTTGTCTTGAATAAACATAGTCTTTGAAAGAGAGTACGAATGATACTAAAGGGGAGGCTTTATACTTGAGTTTACAAATTCAAAACTTAACGAAACAATTTGGGGAATCAAAAGCAGTTAACGGTTTGCAAATTTCGTTACCAAAAGGTGAAGTACTAGGGTTACTTGGACGAAATGGTGCAGGGAAAACAACAACAATCAAAATGCTTCTCGGATTATTAACGCCTAATGAAGGTTCGATTACATGGGATGGAAAAGCATTTGGAAATAGTGGTGTAACAATTGGGTATTTACCAGAAGAAAGAGGTTTATATACAAAAAGTAGAGTAATAGATCAGCTGCGATATTTTGGTAGATTAGAAGGAATGTCGAAGAAAGAAGTGGATCACGCTATTGATCACTGGTTAGAGCGTTTAGCGATACCAGAATATAAATTTAAAACGGCTGGAGAGCTTTCAAAAGGGAATCAGCAAAAAATCCAATTAATTGCTGCTCTTCTTCATAATCCGGAACTTCTCATTTTAGATGAACCATTCAGCGGCCTTGATCCAGTTAATGCTGGGATGTTATCTAGTATTATTGAAGAACAAGTACAGAGCGGAAAGACGATTATTTTATCAAGTCATCGTATGGAACAAGTAGAGGCTTTTTGCCAACATGTATGTATTTTGAAAAAAGGTGAAGCAGTCGTAAAAGGACAGCTAAGTGATATTAAGAAAGAATACGGTTTCCGTAATTTAACGATTGAAGATACAGTAGAGAATGAAAAGGGATTAGAAGCTATACATGTATCGTATGAAAAACAACAAGGCCTTCTTTATGTGAAAGTACAAGACGATGCGGAAGCTCTCAAGATTTTGCAACAGTTGCAAGAGCAAGGTGTTAGCTTACGACAATTCAAAATGTTAGAGCCGACGTTAAACGAAATCTTTGTAGAGAGGGCGAAATAACGATGCGTAAATTTTCTCACGTATTTTCATTTTATTTTAGGGAAGCATTTTTATCTAAAAAATCATTAATTACGAGTGCGATTTTATTTTTAGTTGTGTTTGGGATTTTTGCATTTAATCATTTTACTTCAGGCGATGATAAAAATAAGGATAAAGATAAAATTGCAGTTGTAGTAGAGAGTTCCACATATAAAGTTCAAAAGGATGAGCTAAATAAGCTATTGCCATCAGCAAAAATAACAATTGGTTCAAAGGATGATTTTGATAAACTGCATAAGCAAGTAGAAGAAGGTGATTTAGATGGTCTATTCCATGTGACGGAAAAGGGTGGGGCTCCATCGATTACATATATGTATAATGGATTTCCAAGCCAAGCAACTTCTGCAATTATGGCAGGATATTTAAAGCAACAATATACGATGGTGACGATTGCCAAAAATAATGTTTCACCAGAAATTGCACAGCAATTACAAACAGAAATTCAAGTAAAGCAAGAAGCGATAAAAGATCGTACATCTTCTTTCGGAATTGCCTATTTCTTTACATTTGCTTTATATATGTTTATTGTAGCGTTCGGAAATACAATCGCAATGAATATTGCATCTGAAAAGGCGTCACGTGTAATGGAAGTAATGCTTCCGAAAGTGAAGCCTCTTACGATGATGTATGCGAAAATTTTAGCGGTTGTTTCAACGGCGTTATTGCAACTTGTCATATTGGCGTGTGGTTATCTTATTCCATATTTGTTAGGTTGGGTCGATTTAGAAAGTGCCTCACTATTTGGTATTCCAATTGATTTTACGAAATTAGATGCAAAGGTTATCAGCATGTTTCTTGTTTATTTCATTACGGGATATTTACTTTATGCGATGATGTATGCTGCTGCTGGAGCTGTTGTGTCTAAGACGGAGGATTTACAAGCTGTATCTTTCCCGGTAATGATTTTAATTATGGCTGCATTCTTTATTAGTATTAAATCATTAAGTGATCCGAATAGTACTATCGTTGTTGTAAGTTCTTACGTTCCATTTTTTACACCGATGGTTACCTTCTCACGTATTGTAGCTGGTGAAGCAGGTATGCTAGAAATTACGATAACATTAGCAGTCTTATTGGCGACAATTGCGGTATTAAATGCTGTTACAAGCCGCATTTACGTAAACGGGGTAATGAATTACTCAGATAAAGTGAAATTTAAAGATTTAGCGAAATTTATAAAGCGTCAATAATGAGAGAAAAGCATGATTTCCTATTGAAATCATGCTTTTTCTTTATGTATAAATTAAAAATAGTATATAATAATAAGAGTCGTCTTTTAATAGAATGAATAAAAAGGAGGGTGTGCAGATGGGGATTAGTAGTCGTTTTACAGTAGGTGTTCATATGCTGACATTACTTGCGATAGATCGAAACTCTCGCTGTACCTCTGAATGGATTGCCGGTAGTGTGAATACAAATCCAGTTGTGATTCGTCGCATTACAGGAATGTTGAAGAGAGCAGGACTTGTTGATGTACAAGCTGGTAAAGGTGGTACGACACTTGCTCGAGATTTAGAAGAAATTACATTACTTGATGTATATAAAGCAGTGGAAGTTGTAGAAGAAGGACAGCTATTTTCCTTCCATGAAAATCCCAACATTGAATGTCCAGTAGGAGCTAATATTCAATCAGTATTAGAAATTATTTTAATGCAAGCGCAAGAAGCGATGGAAAACGTACTTGCAAATGTAACGGTAGATCAATTAGTTACAAATTTAAAGTCTAAAATGAAAGAATAAAAAAAGCGAGCTTCCTCATAATGAGGGCTCGCCTTTTTTTATTCAGAAATATTGAAAATTCTATTTTTCAGTATTTAAAATGAATTTACCTACGATAGCTGCGAAGATACCACCAAGAATTGGTGCTACGATGAATACCCATAGTTGAGAAAGTGCTTCTCCACCAACAAATAAAGCTGGTGCGATACTACGAGCTGGGTTAACAGATGTTCCAGTTAACGGAATTCCTAATAAGTGAATTAAAACTAATGTGAAACCAATTACTAGTCCAGCTAAAGAAGAACTTCCTTTTTTACCTGTTACAGCAACGATAACTAAAATAAATACGAAAGTTAAAATGAACTCAACTAAAAATGCTCCAGATAAACCAAGAGTTCCGAAACCATTTTGTCCTAAATTATCTAAAGGTGTTTTAGCAGATTTTAAAATTGTTACTAACGTTGCAGTTCCTAATAAACCACCTAAAATTTGAGCTAATACATAATAACAAAGTTCCATAGCGTTCATTCGTTTGTTGATGAACATAGCTACTGATACTGCTGGGTTAATGTGACATCCAGAAATTGTTCCGATGCTATATGCCATAGCTACAATAGATAGACCGAAAGCCATAGCGATTCCTAATGTTCCAATTCCTTCAATTCCGCCGCCAGTGACAGCTACTCCAGTTCCGAATAATACAAGTACAAATGTACCAATAAATTCAGCGATTGCTTTTTTTAACATAATTTACCTCCTATTAATGCGCATGAAACGTATTATAACATAAGTTTTAGTATAAGCAGCCAATGAAATACTATTCTGATAAGGCGAAATAGGGGGACAATAAAAAAGGGTATGGTTCATTTCTATAGAACCATACCCTTTTTTTATGCCGATTTTTTCTGTTTAACGACTGGAACAGAACGGTTTAAAATACTATTTGCAACCATTCCTAACATGATAATAATCATTCCGATGAGAGAAAGTCCTCCAGGGAGTGAACCATTTAAGAAAATGATTTCTCCAAGTACGGTAAAGACCATCGTTCCAGCTTGTGTTGCTTCAACAGCTCCAAGTAGAGCGAGGTTATCTTTTGCTAAGTCAGTAGCAAAGAAAAATGTCATCGTTGCAATAACGCCGGAACATAATGCTAACAAAAATCCTTGAAGCATCTGGTTGGATGTTGGAATGCCAGTAGTAGAAAATCCGTATATACCAAGCAAGATTGTTATAGGAAGACTTCCAATTGCCATTCCTAATACACGTTGGAACGTATCAAGGCGTCCACCAACAAGCCCCATCATTTTTCGGTTACCGAACGGATATAAGAAAGCGGCTAATACGACAGGTAAAAAACCTGAAATGAACTGAGTCATTGTAATATGGTCTGCGGCAGTTGCTTGCATACAAATTACACCAAGTAAAATAAATAATGCAACATATAAGCTACGAAGTGGAATTTTTCCACGTACAAGTTTCGTACCTGATTTTGTTTCTATTTTCACGAAAAATAGTGGTGATAGTAGTAAACCAGCTAAAATCGTAACTTGCCAAGTTCCAGCAACGAGCCAAGCTGGAGAAAAGACAGCTGCGAAACTTAATAAAGAATAAAAACCAATACCGGCAACAGAACCCCATCCGATCCATGCCAATGGATGTTTTCTTAACTCTTCCCATAATCCCCTAAAGTTTTTGCGAAATAAAACGATAAGGAATAAAATAGGAAGAGCAAATAAAAAACGGAAGGAAGCTGTCCAAGCCCAGCTCGTTCCAGATACATTCATTGCTCTATTGATAATAAAGGTTGCAGAAAAAAAGGCCGATGATAAAAGGCCTAATAAAATTGCGCGCATGAAGTATAGCACTCCTTTCGAAAATAAATAATTATGTATAGTATGATATACTTTTAATGAATAAAAGTAAACTATTTTATACTTTAAGGTGGTTTTATATATGAAAGAAAATGAAGATATGCAAACGAAAGAAGTCATTCAACAAGTTGGACAGTTATTGAGACAAATTCGAAATGAACAGAAATTAAGTTTAGAAGAATTAGCTCATAAAACAGGAGTTAGTAAATTAACATTAGGAAAGATCGAAAGAGGGGAAACAAATCCGACGCTAGCTGTCATTTGGAAAATAACGAAAGGGTTATCAATTCCTTTATCCAGATTAATGGTTGTTGGAGAACCTGTAGCTGTTGCGCGATGTGGAGAAGGATTTGCAGTAGATGAAGGACAAGCGTGGCATTTAGAAACGATGTTCCGTTATACGAAAGAAACAGGGATGGAAATGCACCGTGCTTGTTTACGATCAAATAGTATATATGAACCAGAAGCTCATCATGAAGGTGCGATTGAGCTTGTAACGGTAATGAAAGGGAAAGTGTCTATTCAAGTGGAGAATGATGTATACGAATTAAATGAGTTTGATTCCATTCAATTTGAAGCGAATAAGAAGCATATTTATAAAAATGAAGAAGAAGAAGTGGCAGTATTACATTTAACGATGAAATATTCTTCATGAAAAAATCACCTATAGGATTCTATAGGTGATTTGCTCTTCTTAAGTATGTGAAATGATGCCGTTAGTACGAACGTGGCATAAGTAATAAACAAATGAAATAAACTAAAAATCCTGTCCCAAAACATAAAACAGCAATAATCCAAATGATACGAATAAGAGTAGAGCTAATATCAAAATATTCTCCTAAACCACCACATATACCAAATAGCATTTTATCAGTTTCGGATTTACATAACTTTTTTGACATATTCCAATCAACTCCTTTTTATATCAAACTGCATACTTTTATTCTATATGGAAATTTATGAGAAGACTATGGGGTTGTATTACATTTTTTTGTGAGAAGCGATCGTATTAATTGTCTTAATTTTCAGTGGATATTAAACTTGTAGTTATGAGTTGATTTTTAATAAAGGGTGGGGAAATAGAGATGACAGTATATTGGTTGAATAACGTAATGCTTGAATCAGGATATACATATGAAGAAGAGAGAATTTCACAAACAGAAACAGAATTATGCAGTTTACTTATTGAAGATGGTCGAATTAAAAAAATTATAAAAGGGATTATTCAAGAGGAAGATATAGTAACTTTTGATGCTAAGCACTTATTAATGTTGCCAGCTTTCAAAGAGATGCACATTCACATTGATAAAACATATTATAGTGGCCCATGGAAAGCTTGTATGCCAGCAGAAAGTATTTTTACACGTTTTAATGAAGAAGAAAAAATTTTACCAAAGCAATTAGCGACTGCCCAAAATAGAGCGGAAAATATGCTAGAGTTACTACTGCAAAATGGTGCAACGAATATTAGAACGCATTGTAATGTCGATCCGATTATTGGGCTTGGTAATTTGGAGGCGACGTTAGCGGCATTAGAAACATATAAAAATCGAGTGTCTAGTAGAATTGTTGCGTTTCCGCAACATGGATTATTGCGCAGTGATTCTGTGCAACTCGTGAAAGATGCGATGCGTATGGGTGCTCATCTAGTTGGAGGGGTAGATCCAGCTACAGTGGATAATGACATTGAAAAGTCATTACATACAATTATGGATATCGCAGTAGAATTTAATGCGGATGTTGATATTCATTTGCACGATGCGAATAATCTTGGAACGTTTACGATGAAGAGATTGGCAAGTTTAACAGAAGAAGCAGGATGGCAAGGCCGTGTAACGATTAGTCATGCAATTGGACTTGGTGGTGTTACTGATAAAGAGGCTGAGGAAGTGGCAGAAAGACTCGCAAATGTAAATATTGATATTACTTCAACAGTGCCAATTGGTAAACAAGTAATCCCAATTCCGTTATTAGATAAAAAAGGTGTTAAGGTTTCATTAGGAAATGATAGCATTACAGATCACTGGTCACCGTTTGGAACAGGTGATATGCTTCAAAAGGCGAATCGATTAGCAGAGCGTTTTGGGTGGAGTGACGAAGGGTCTTTAGGAAAAGCACTCCGCTTTATTACAGGAGGAAAAGAAACGTTAAATAATGAAGGAAAGCGAGTATGGCCGAATGTAGGGGATGAAGCGAGCTTTGTTTTGACGAATGCGACATGCGCTGCTGAAGCAGTAGCGCGTCAAACAGAAAAACGTTTAGTCGTGTATAAAGGAAATATTGTTGTTGGAAGTTTAAATGAGGTGGAATTAAATAATCTTGTGTAGAAGAATCGTTTAAATATTTTGAGGAGGGTTCTAATGGTGAGTATAGAACTCTTCTTTTTTATTCTTACAATATATTTTTATAGGAAAGCTAGAAGGGATGAAAAAATTGGACAATCAACATAATCAAAATCATATTATGGGAACTTTGCAATGGTTTATATTTTTATTAGCAAATTCAATCGCACTACCAATTGTCGTTGGCGGATTATTTCATCTTACGACGGAAGAAATATTTTATTTAATGCAGCGTACGTTTTTTGTAGTTGGTATATCTTCTTTTTTACAAGGGTGGCTTGGGCATAGACTGCCAATTGCGGATGGGCCGGCTGGATCTTGGGTTGGTGTATTTACCGTACTTGCTTATGCAACGGCCGGACAGGATCAATTACATAGTACACTGCAAATTTTAGAATTAGGAATGATAATCTCCGGTGTTATTTTAATAGGATTAGGAGTAACTGGTTTTATAGGACGTATTTTATTTTTATTTACGCCGCTTGTGACAGGGACGTTTTTACTTTTATTATGTTTACAATTAAGTGGTGTATTTTTAAAAGGAATGTTAGGAATTACAGCTACTATTTCTCAAATCGACGGATTTACAGCAATGATCGCGTTTAGTATATTTCTGTTCGTTATTATACTATCTAATTTTGGAAAAGGCTTTGTCAAAAGTTATGCAGTTTTAATAGGATTAATTAGTGGGTGGATTATTTTTCTTATTGCAGGAAAAGTGACAATCCCATCTCAAGTAACTCATTTTGTGCAACTTCCACATATATTTGCTTGGGGACTTCCAAAATGGAATACAGGTATGGCTGTATCAAGTTTCGTTATGGTATGTATTTTAGTTTCGAATACGGTGGCAGCTATTATAGCAATTAATCAAGCAACTATTCATAAAGCGGCTATTGAACAAAAACAGTTGAAAGATGGAACATGGGTTGGGGGGATTTCACATATCATCTCTTCTGTATTTTCAACTGTAGGTGTCGTTCCGTTACCAGCAACGGCAGGATTTATACGTTTAACAAAACAAAAGTATATACGATCGTTCTTAATGGCATGTGCGTTACTAGTCGTAATGTCTCTTTTTCCAAGTATTATTCGTTACTTAGCATCTTTACCATCAGCTGTCGCATCGGCTGTTTTAATGGCTTCGTTCGTACAGTTAATTGGAATTGGATTTAATAATATAAAACAAGTGCCGATGAGTGAAAGGAATGTAACGATTTTAGGCGTTGCAGTATTATTTGGCAGCGGCGTTATGTTTTTACCGTCTGGAGCACTCCAATCCTTGCCGTCTGTTATGCAATATATATTCGGTAATGGTTTATTTGTAGGTACGGTTGTAAGTATATTGCTAGAACAAATATGGCGCGTTGGAAAGTAAGTGGATAAAAAGAGTGTACGCACTGTATAAAAGTCTAAAATAACATGTGAAATAAAGCCCATTTTCATTCACCACCTGCACATTTCGTTCATACAATATCTTGACTAAATAAACACCCAACTTACACATACACAGCTCTGGCTTAAGCAAGGAGGGTTATACCAGTTGAAGGAAAAAGCGTATCAATCTAAACCTTTACTCACAAAGAGAGAGAGAGAAGTATTTGAATTGCTGGTTCAAGATAAAACAACGAAGGAAATTGCAGGTGAACTTTTTATAAGTGAAAAGACAGTTCGCAACCACATCTCAAACGCAATGCAAAAGCTAGGGGTTAAAGGACGTTCACAAGCAGTTGTTGAGCTTCTTCGCATGGGAGAGCTCGAACTATAAGAAAGCAGCCGACTTTTATATAAAAGTCGGCTATTTTTTTTGTTTATATTTTGAACTTAAAAAAGGTATCTCAGACTGTGAGGGGGAAGATATGTTTAAGAAAGAAATGTTAAAAATAACTATTTTAAAATATGATGAGGTATCCTTGTCATTCATGGATAAGAAGGTGCAAATATGAAGTTGTATTTTAAGGATATGGAGATAGGTGAAATTAAAGATGTTTTTGGAGATATGCCATGGATGTATGGAACAATTCGTCTATACGAGAATAGTAAAACGTTCCAAAAATATTTTCGTGAGATGGTAGACGAAGATAGTGCATTTGATTTTGAAAGCATAGACCCTGAATTTTTACATGAAGAAAATTGGTCTATTTTTGATGAGGATGATCAGCGGTATTTAAGGATTGATATACCTGCTATTCATATGGAGGATACAACAATTGCGTGGCGTTGGAGATAAAAGCTATACAGTTGTGAACATCTTCGTACGAAAGAATTCAAACGATAACAATAAGCTGAATTTTATACAAAAGGTCAGCTTATTGTTATCGTTTTTTTCGCTTGCTATATGAATGATAAGAACACTCCATACATAAATAGGTAGTAAGGAGGGGATATGTTGAAAAGGATATTGTTAGTTTCAACAAGCGCTCATGATATGAATGGACACCCGACTGGTTTGTGGTTGGAAGAGCTCGCAGCTCCTTATAATTTGTTTAAAAAAGCTAAGTTCGATGTTGATATTGTGTCGATACAGGGTGGTAGAGTACCGATTGATAGAGTGTCTATTCCGAACGGGATACCTCGTGAGTTTAAGCATGTTGCATCTTTGTTGCAAAATACGAATCCGATCTCAACGGTTCATTTTTCGGATTATGATGCGGTTTTATTTGGTGGTGGGCACGGGGCGATTGTAGATTTTGCGGGTAATCCGTATGTTGCAAATTTGATTGAAAATATGTACAACAATAACCGGATTGTGGCGGCTGTTTGTCACGGAGTAAGTTCTTTAGTCGGTGTGAAAAATAAAGATGGTTCGTTTTTTGTTGCCGGTAAGCGTATAACAGGTTATACAAATGATGAGGAAAAAGCTGTGCATTTAGAAAAGCGAGTGCCGTTTTTATTAGAAAGTAAATTGAAAGAAGAAGGGGCTTTGTTTTATGTGGCTCCAAATTTCACGCCGCATGTTGTAGCAGATGGGCGTTTAATTACAGGGCAAAACCCGCAGTCTAGTATGGAAATAGGGAAAGCTATAAGGAGAGCTGTAAATAAAGTATAGAAAAAATGCTCGTTACTTATAAAGGTAGCGGGCATTTTTCTATAGTATAAATGACCCCTTAAACTAAAAAGATATATTGAGTATAGTGACTTCATTTATAATTAATTGTGAATTTGCTATACTATCTTGTATGGACAAAAGGGGAGGCTCTTTTAATGAGAAAAGTTGCATGTGCAAACACTTATATTAATAAAATAAAGCCCGTTATTAGAAAAACGAGTTTTAGTCAATTGAAAATAGATGAAATTGCGAAGTATATGGATATTAGTAAAGCTACTTTATATAAACGTTTTTCTTCAAAAGATGAGATTATTGAAGCTGTGGTAGAAGATTTTATGAACTACCTTCTTGAAGGAGATGCGGATAATCAAGATGAAAGTATGTCTTTTACAGAACGTTTCCAAAAGACGTTTATTCACTCTTTAAAATGTGTGACGTATATTTCAGATGTCTTTTTACAAGATTTGAAAGAGGCATATCCGCACTTATCTGATCAGTTAGTCGCTGCGCAACAAAATCGTAATCATAATTTGCAAATGTTTTTTGAAGCTGGTATGGAACAAGGTTACTTTAATAAAATGAACGCACAATTATTTATGGTGCAAGATGACGTGATGTTAAGACGTATTATAGATCATTCTTTTTGTATTCAGTACGATATTACGTTAAAGAAAGCGATACTTGATTTTTATCAACTAAAGAAGTATCAACTTTTTAAACCAGAGTATATAGAAGCAATTGATGATTCGGAAATTGAAAAAGAAGTTATTGCTATTTTGCAAATGATTTCGTAAAAAAGCAGGTTTTCCTATAGTAATGGAAAACCTGCTTTTTTATTACATGTTATTTTTTACGTATTGCAATACTAATTCAGCTACTGCACCACCTGAAGCTGGGTTTTGACCAGTGATAACACGATTATCTTCTACAGCGAAAGCTTCCCAAGGCTCTGCAGCTTTTTCGTAAAGTCCTCCATTTTTAATGAGTTCATCTTCTGTTAAAAATGGAACAAATTGATCTAATTCAGCTAGTTTTTCTTCTTCATTTGAAAATCCTGTTACTTTTTTACCGCTAATTAAACGTTCCCCATTACTTAATGTAATGTGAAATAAACCAGCAGCTCCGTGACAAACAGAGGAAACGATTCCTCCATTTTCATAAATGTTACGGCTAATCATTTGAAGTTCTTTATTTTCTGGGAAGTCCCAAATCACACCGTGACCACCTGCGTAATAAATAACAGCATAGTCTTCTGGATTCACCTCACTCGGTTTCATTGTAGAACCGAGACGATTCATAAATTCTTTCTTTTGATACCATTCCCAATCGATGCTCTCCGCCATTGCTAAACTATGCGGGTCAATCGGTGTATAACCACCTTGTGGGCTAACATAATCTACTTCGTAACCAGCTTCTTCAACTTTTTTAACGAAATGGACAGCTTCACCAAGCCAAAGACCAGTAGCTCGATTTAAATTTGGATATTTTTCTACGCTCGTTAATACAACTAACATTTTTTTCTTCATCATAATCCTCCTGTAATGTTTCTTCTATATAAAAATTTATTATTTTATTAAGTTAGAAATTGCAAATTTGAATAACCATGTCAGCCCTCTTTATATCGGATTCGAAATTAGTGTATAACAATTTTTGAACAAAGTAAACTAAAAACACTAAATTAGTTTACTTTGTATATTTTTCGTTGACAAACTGTAATGCTGAAACTATGATAGTTCCATGAATATCGAACAACATACATGTTGCGTTTCGGATCCAGTTTGTCGCGCGATAAATATATACATTTGATGAAGTTGTTTAGTAGCGATAGAGGCGCTGAATAACTTTATTTTTCATTTTTATTTACAGTTACTATAATCAGGAGAGGTGTTACACATGGGAAAAGATATAAGTAACCATTCAAAATGGTTTGTTTTCACATTATGTTTTATCGTTTTATTAGGACCGATGAATGCGGTTTTATTTAATGTTGCGTTAGAGGATATGGCTTATGATTTATCCATTAGTCAATCGAAAGTAAGTTGGGTTGTAGTAGGTTATTCCTTATTTGTCGGTGTTGGTTCGATAATATATGGGAAGCTTGCTGATCGTTATAGTGTAAAAAAACTATTGATTATTTCAATTATCATATTTGTAGCTGGGTCCATTATTGGATTTGTAAATCAATCTTATGCGATTGTCATTTTTGCAAGATTAGTGCAGGCGAGTGGGGGCGCGGCGTTTATTGCGCTTAGTATGATTGCGGTAGCAAAATTAGTCGCTCCTGCTAAGAAGCCTGGTGCTTTAGCGATGATTAGTTCTTCTATTGCATTAGCGGTTGGTATTGGTCCTTTAGTTGGTGGGGCTATTACAAATACACTAGGGTGGCCATATTTATTTTTATTTATGGTTATTTCAGTATTGGGGATTTTCTTGCTTATAAAATTTATGCCAGAAGAAGCGCGTCATACGGATGAAGCGTTTCATTTTGATTACATTGGAGCGGCGTTACTATTTGTATTTATTACGACTGTTTTGTTAGGTGTTAATATGAATAGTTGGCTATTTGTGTTATCGATAATTTCCTTATTTTTATTCACGGTTCGTATGAAGAAAGCGGAGCATCCATTTATCGATATTGAGTTATTTTCGAACAAAGCATTTCTTCGTTTAATAACAGTCGGATTTATAATTAATGTGGCGTTATGTGCTAGTTTATTATTATTGCCATTGCTGTTAGGAAGAGAGCATGGATTGTCTCCATTCGTTATCGGAATTGCATTGTTTGTTGCATCACTCTTTGGTATTGTATCTAGTTTTATTACCGGGAAGATTGTCCCTTCGTTTGGAAATGTGAACATGATTTATGTAGCGTCTGTCCTTATGATTGTTGGCTTTTTAATTTTAGGGCTTATTCCGAATGGGAACTTAATAGTTATTTTAGTAGCGATTATTTTAACGTTTATGAGTTATTCTGCCATTCAAGTATCATTGAACACATTTATACCGAAAACATTACATGTAGCTAAAGTTGGAGTCGGTCTTGGTTTATACAATTTAATTAACTTCTTCGGTATGGCATTTGGACCAGCTGTAGCGAGCAAAATTATGGAATCCACAAATAGTTATCGTTTTAATTTTATGTTAATCGTCATTTTAATTGCTGCTCATTTCTTCTTATTAATGGGAATGTCTTCTTTTCAAAAAAAGATGGAGCAATGAATATGCACTTTATATAGAAGAAACCGACTTTCTTATAGAAGGTCGGTTATTTTTCTATCTTGCAAATTACGAAAAAAAGGAGCAAAATAAAAAAGGTCCTAGTCTATACATGGGCAAATGAAAATTTTCATACAGAAGCATTTGAAGTGAGCGAACTTAAAGTGTGTAAAATATAATGATAAACATAAAAGATGATGAATGAGAAAACGGGTGATGAAGTTGAATAGAGCAATCGGTGTTATCGATTCAGGAGTTGGCGGTTTAACAGTAGCGAAGGAATTAATTCGTCAGTTGCCGAAAGAGCGTATCATATATTTAGGAGATACAGCACGTTGTCCTTATGGTCCACGTTCTCGAGAAGAAGTACGTCAATTTACGTGGGAAATGACGGAGCATTTACTAGATTTAAATATTAAAATGTTAGTTATTGCGTGTAATACAGCAACTGCAGTTGTATTAGAAGAGATGCAAAAACAATTACCAATTCCAGTAGTAGGAGTTATTCACCCAGGATCACGTACAGCTTTAAAAGTGACAAACACGTATCACGTTGGGATTATTGGAACGATTGGAACGGTGAAAAGTGGTGCATACGAAGAGGCGTTAAAGTCTATTAATAACCGTGTTATGGTAGAAAGTTTAGCTTGTCCACCTTTCGTTGAACTTGTAGAGAGTGGGAATTTCGAAAGTGAAATGGCGTATGAAGTTGTAAGAGAAACGCTGCAACCACTGAAAAGTACCGATATTGATACACTTATATTAGGGTGTACACATTATCCGATTTTAGGACCTGTTATTAAAAAAGTAATGGGAGATAAAGTGCAACTAATTAGTTCTGGTGATGAAACAGCACGTGAAGTAAGTACAATCTTATATCATAGTAAAATGTTGAATGAAGGAGAAGAACAAAGCGATCATCTCTTCTTAACAACAGGAAAAATAGACTTGTTTAAAGAAATTGCATCAAAATGGTTCGGTCAACCGATTGAAAATGTGAAGCATATTCATTTAGAAAAAGAATAATAGTAGAATTCATATAAGTGAGCTCCTGAGAAATCAGGAGTTTTTTGTTTATCCCGCTATTTTCCGCGCAGTAAGACCTCCACCTCAAAATTCAGTGGAAGAAAAGAAGTTATGTGGGGATGAACAAAACCCCCATTGATTAAAGTTTCACTATATAAGAGGCACGGTTTGTTCTAAAATGTGAAACAGCTCGTATACATAATAGTACAAACTTAGATTTTAGGGGGGAATGGCATGCCTAAATCCACTTTTAAATGGGTTGTTGGTGCTACTGTGAGCGCTGTTTTACTAACAGGGTGTGGCTTTATAAATCAGGAGAAAGCAACTGAACAAATTGATCCGCCAAAACAAGTTACGTATACAGAGGGTGGGAAGAAAGAAGTAGCTAAAAAAGATAAGCAAGGGCAAATGGTAAATAGAGAACTATACCTTGTTGATAAAAATGGTTATGTTGTACCACAAACGTTAGCTATACCTACTCCGAAAGCAAATGAGACTGTGAAGCAAACGTTAGAATACCTTGTGAAAGATGGACCGGTAACAAATTTATTACCGAATGGATTTCGTGCAGTCATTCCGGCGAATACAACGATGACCTTAGATTTGAAAAAGGACGGGACGGCAGTTATTGATTTCTCTAAAGAAATGAAAAATTATGCGAAAGAAGAAGAGCGTCAAATCGTTGAATCTATAGCGTGGACGTTGACGCAATTTACAGAGATAAAACAAGTGCAGTTCCAAATAAATGGTGAGAAATTGGCGAAGATGCCTGTTGGGGGTACACCGCTTGGTGAAGGAGTGAGCCGTGCAAATGGTATTAACTTCGATGATGAACAAGTAGCAGATGTAACGAATACAAAACCAGTCACATTGTATTTCATGGCGCAAAATAATAATAAACAGCAATACTACGTACCAGTCACACGTCGCGTTGCGGAAGGTAAAGAAAATGACTATGCAGCAATTATAGATGAGCTTGTAAAAGGTCCGATTCATCAATCGCTCCTGAATGATTTTAATCCAGGCGTTAAGCTTATTACGAATCCGAAATTACAAGACGGAAATCTTACATTAAACTTTAATGAAAATATATTTGTAAACCCAGATAAAAATATGATTTCAAATTACGTACTGAAGTCGTTAGTTTTATCTTTAACAGAAAAGAAAGGTGTGAAAAATATTTCTATTGAAGTGAATGGAAAAGCAAATCTTATAGATGAAAAGGGTGGAAAGTTAATAAAACCTGTAGATCGTCCAGAAAACGTGAATACAGGTAGTTTTTAATCTTGAATAATTTGATATACTTGTAAGAAAGGAGAATTGCTTTTTGGGTTCTCCTTCTTTTATTGTATACATATCATATATTTAAATTTGGCTATACTAACGAGTAGTAATTAAGAGGAGGTTATTTTTATGCGAGTAGATGGTAGAGAGAAAACAGAATTACGCCATATACATATTCATACGAATTATTTAAAACATCCAGAGGGATCTGTATTAATTGAAGTTGGGGATACAAAGGTGATTTGCTCAGCAACAATTGAAGAGCGTGTCCCGCCGTTTATGCGTGGAGAAGGAAAAGGATGGGTAACAGCTGAATACGCGATGATTCCGCGTGCAACAGAACAACGTACGATTAGGGAGTCAAGTAAAGGGAAAGTAACAGGACGTACAATGGAAATCCAGCGTTTAATTGGACGAGCATTACGTGCGGTAGTTGACTTAGAAGCACTTGGTGAAAGAACGGTTTGGATTGATTGTGATGTTATTCAAGCGGATGGTGGAACGAGAACTGCTTCTATTACAGGTGCATATGTAGCAATGGTATTAGCGTTTGAAAAGCTATTACAAGCAGAAAAAGTATCTAAAATTCCAGTAAAAGATTATTTAGCAGCAACGTCAGTAGGAATTGTTGAAGAACAAGGTGTTGTTTTAGATTTAAACTATGCAGAAGATTCTAAAGCAGACGTTGATATGAACGTGATTATGACTGGAAAAGGTCAGTTTGTTGAAGTGCAAGGAACTGGAGAAGAAGCGACGTTTAGCAGAGCACAGTTAAATGAATTACTTGATGCTGCAGAACAGGGCATTTTCCAACTGATTGATATGCAAAAAGAAGCGTTAGGCGACATCGTATCTCATATAGAGTAGAGGTGGAAAGTATGAAACAAGTTGTTGTAGCGACAAAAAATATGGGTAAAGTACGTGAATTTGCTGAGTTATTTGAGCGATTTGATTTAGAAGTAAAATCATTACACGATTTTCCTCATATTGATGAAGTTGAAGAAACTGGTGAAACATTTGAAGAAAATGCAATTTTAAAAGCGGATAGTTTGAGCAAACAGCTGAATGCAATCGTAATTGCGGATGATTCAGGTCTTATTGTAGATGCTTTAAACGGAAAACCAGGCGTGTATTCAGCTCGTTTTGCTGGTGAACCAAAAAATGATCAAGCAAATATCGATAAAGTGTTACAAGAATTAAATGGCATTGAATTTGAAAAGCGTAAAGCTCGTTTCTATTGTGCATTAGCAGTTGCTTTCCCTGAAGGTGATAAAAAGCCTGTCATTGTAAATGGGACATGTGAAGGATTTATTTTAGAACAACGCCGCGGAGAAAATGGTTTTGGATACGATCCGATCTTTTATGTGGAAGAATACAAAAAGGCAATGGCGGAATTAAGTTCAGATGAGAAAAATGCTATTAGCCACCGTGGTCGTGCTCTTCGTAAGTTAGAAGAAAAAATCCCAGAATGGTTTTTAGAAGAATAAGGGAGAGAGAGCGATGAAAGCTTTAATCGTAAGCGATAGTCATAGCTCTGTGAAGGAATTACAGCAGTTGAAAGAGAAATATGAAGGGAAAGTAGATATCATGATTCATTGCGGTGATTCAGAGCTAACACCTGCTCATGAAGAACTGCAAGGTTTCCATGTTGTAAAAGGAAACTGTGATTATGCTAACTTTCAAGATGAAATTGTAACTGATGTAAATGGAATTCGCTTCTTAGTTGTGCATGGACATCGCCATAATGTGAAAATGACATTACAAACGCTAGCGTACCATGCTGAAGAAGTAGGAGCGCAAGTTGCATGCTTCGGACATTCTCACGTATTAGGTGCGGAATTAATCGACGGCGTTTTATTTATTAATCCAGGCAGTATTTTATTACCACGTCAGCGTGTAGAAAAGACATTTGCTTTATTAGAAATGGATGAAAATCAAATGGAAGTTCGTTTTGAAACATTAGACGGACAACTAGTTGAACAAGCAGTTTTTAAAAGAGGATAAGAAAATTTATCCTCTTTTAAAAAAGGTGTTGACTTTATGTATGGTTATACATATAATAAATATTGTCGATAGGGCAATGGCGCTAACGAAGAAAAGAAAATAACGTATGCGGGTGTAGTTTAGTGGTAAAACAAGAGCCTTCCAAGCTCTGGTCGAGAGTTCGATTCTCTTCACCCGCTCCATGTCCCAGTAGCTCAGCCGGATAGAGCATACGCCTTCTAAGCGTACGGTCGGGAGTTCGAATCTCTCCTGGGACGCTAAAAAAACCTTGTTATCAAAAGATAACAAGGTTTTTTGTTTGTCTAAAATTTGATGTTTGGGTTATAGGTGTAGTTCATTCTTGATATTTGCGACCTTTCCTTTGATATTAAGCAGTTGCATATGTACTTCTTTTTCTTAAATAAAAAGAGCGCCATTTATGCGCCCTATTCCTCTTATTTAATTTAAAGAATCAATAGGTTTATGATGGAACTCAAATCCATATCCAGATTCTCTTAATTGTTTACTTACAATATTATAAAACTCTTTACCATTCTAGTACGATTGAGCAGCAGTTATCGGAACTTATTCCCGGTAGTGTGTTACAATTAATAGAAGCGGAAAACGAGAATCTCCAATTGACTGGACCTGTGATTGGTTAGATGGTTTAAGAAGGTCGTATAAAAAAGGGAGATGGCGCAAAGATGGCGAGATCAAATGAGAATGATTTAACGGAGAAATTGGCGGAAGGTCACCGGAAATATGGTGATGGCAATTTTACAGTACAGAACATCGGTGATGAAACTAACCCGAATTGGACTGTCGTAAAAAATGTGAGGAAGGGATCGGCAGGCATTCGCGAAGGAGAAGATATATTAAGACTGCGATCAAAATATATAAAATAGTACGGAAATGGGCGGAGCGGGAGTTCGAATCTCTCCTGGGACGCTAAGAAAACCTTGTTATCTTTTTGATAACAAGGTTTTTTGTTTGTTTTAAATTAGTTGTTAATAAACTTGTCAAAGACAAAACCATAATCTTTCACATTATATTGTTTCTTCGTATCAACAAGCCAGTTAAAGGCGATCTCGTTCATCTCTTTAAATTGCTCTGCTAAGTTTACTTGTGCGTTTGAAATACGGCTGAAAGCGTTAGATGCCATATCTAAACTTTTATGTGCATATTTTAATGTAATGTCGTTGTCGTATGAAATTTCTTCAATTTTAAGTAAAGCCTTATATAAATCTTTTAATTCTTCAATATGTTTTTTATGAACATCAATTGAGTAATGCTCATCTCCCATTTGAAACTTAATTTCTATATCTAAATCAATCGTTCCTGCAGTTTCAAGTGCTACGTTTTTAATTTGATATTTACTATAGCTATAGCGGCGCAGTGTGCGTTTTTTACTTGTTGCGCTTGTACCATCTAGGTGAAGTAATCCTTTGTTTGTGAAGCAATATTCATCTGATTTGGATTTAATTAGAAAATAAATTTTCTCTCCATCTTCGTGCATCACGTAATCATCAGCATCAACTTTATCGTAATCTTTCGGTGTAATGACAGAACCTACATCGCTTAACCCTAAAACATCAGCAGCTACTTTTTTGAACATATATAATCCCCCTTGTAAATTAAATTCTTAATTGTACAAAAATATATTAACATGATTTTAACAAAGAGTTTTCTTTTAATGAGAAAATATTGGGAGGTAAGTTAAGAAAAGGAACGAATATTATTATAAAATATGTAAAAAGGTGCTGAGAAAAAGTGTACCATCATACAAGAACAAAAGGAGATTTAGCTGTTTTAAAGGCACAAGTTGATTTGTATGAAAAAGGATACATGATTTTAATGCCGCAAACAGAGCATTCGCCGTTTGATCTTGTAGTATATAAAGACGTGAGATTTAAAAGGGTACAAGTGAAATATAGAGAATTGAATGCAAGAGGGATACTAGAAGTTAGATTCCGATCTAGTTATTCTACGACAAGCGGAGTCACTACAAAAGAAGTGAATAAATAAGAGATAGATGTGTATTGTGTATACTGTCCTCAAACAGATCTTTGTTATTATTTCAATCCAAAATTATTTAGTAAATCTATTAGTTTAAGAGTGGATTCTCCGAAAAATAACCAAGAGAAAAAAGTTAATTTTGCAAGTGATTATAGAGAAACTCCGTGAAAGCACCTCAAGCGATATGAGGTGTTTTTCAATCCTCTTTTGAAATCTTACAATTCTGTAAGGTAACTGTAAGGTAGTTCGATGGTAACAAATTGCTAATCCTCTATAATGAAGATAACAACGATAAAACGAGGAGGAAGAAATGATGAAAGGATTAGTTGTAACGGGCTTGACGGTTGCTTTTGGATTTGTAGCGTATGAGAAATTAACGTATGTAGTTGATGTTGTGAAACATTTGATTGCTTAGAGAAAACAGCCATGAGAGGGAAAGGGAATGAGTGAATGAATGGAATGGTTATTTGGAATTATAGGTACTTGTAGTGTAGTGTTATTGTTCTTTGTCCCAAGTGGTATACTTAGTTCGACAACAAGTTTGTTCTTCTTAAGTTTGTTTGCTTGTACGATGCTTATTATTATGTTTTTAATGAAGCGAAGTAAACCAATCTTCTATTTTAGCATGATTGTTATGGCAATTATTGTTCTCCAAATTATTACCCTTGTAATATACCCCACAATTATAAAAGCTTTCCATTAATGATAAATCCTCTGCGTTTGTTGCTGGGGATTTTTATTTGTACAATTTTAATTTTTAGTAGAGATTTATTTGTATTGGAATGTAAAAATTAAATATTTTTATATTTCAAACAAATAGTTTTGGGATGTTGTGTTCTCATTACGCATTTGATATATTTACTTTGAACATAATTAAAATCAAGAAAAAGAGGCGGACGTATGGATAAAAAAGAAAATACGGTCGTATTGTTTCCACAACTATCAGAGCGCTATATTGATGAAGGTTTTTTAGCGCTGAAAGAGCGGAAATTCGAAGATGCATTGCGCTGCTTTGAAATATTACGTCAGTATAATGCGGAAACGGAACAAACGGAATTAGCTTCAGTTATTTGTTTACTCGAATTAAAACGTATGGAAGAAGCGAAAGACAAATGTGAACAGTTGCTTAAAACAGGAGTTGTCTTATTTGGTGATATTCTTGAAACGTACGTGACTATTTTAGTTCAAACAAATGATTATGAAGGTGTTATTGAAACTGTTGAAAAGGTTTTACAAACGAAAGATATAATGCCTGATCAAAAGGAAAAATTAGCGCAGCTTGCTTTATTTGCAGAAGGTATGCTAAATGAAGGAGACGCATCGCTAGTGGATTCGAATTTTGAATTGGATGAGTTTACTAATGAAATTTTTGGAGAAAACTTTGGACAGAAGCTAAGAGCGATTCAGCGACTTTCTTTAAAAGACTTAGATCTTGCATTACCTGTTTTAAAGAAATTTTTAATAGACGAAGAGCAACACCCCTATTTGAAAACTTCTATTTTGTATAAAATGATAGAAAGTCAGGTAGAAGAGGAAATAGAGGTAGAAAAGTTTGGGAATACGATTAAGGTAATTCCAGTATTTACAGTTCATAATGAGGAGCAATCCAATAACATTATACATAAATTATCAAGTCGATTAGAGCAAAATTATCCCGATATATTTGAAGCGATGGTTACATATTGGAAAGAATTGCAAATTAGCGTTTTCCCATTCGCTCTATTAATGGATAAAGAGGAGATTTGGTCAGCTGTTTTAGAGAGAATTGGAAGAAAGCGTTTCGGATTGGCTATTGATGAAGAAGAGCTTATGGCAGCATACAATATCGAATTGGAAGAGTTTCATATTGCCTATCAATGGTTATTACGTGTTGAAAGAGAAGGATATTTGCCCGTATAATTATGAAAAAGAATCGTTCAGTTCTTGAAACGAGCATATTCTATGTTATAATGTAAGGGTTGCAAAAGGCAGAAAACTGCCTGTTTGTAAGAGAAGAGAAGTGTAATTCTCTTACTTAATATGTTTCATATTATTCTCGAACAAAATATACCGTAGTTGTCTTCTGGGCAATTAGTAGATTGGAACATTATATCTGAAAGCTTTTGCTAGAGGATTATTTGTGTATTTGTTATTTCAAAAAAGAGATAATGAAGATCTTAATCTATAGAGGTATGTGCATACATTATTATAGTTGGAGGGAAAGAATAAATGTCTACAAAATGGGAAAAATTAGAAGGTAACGTTGGCGTTTTAACAATCGAAGTTGATGCTAAAGAAGTAAACAACTCTATCGACGCTGCGTTCAAAAAAGTAGTAAAAACAATTAACGTACCAGGTTTCCGTAAAGGAAAAATGCCTCGTCCATTATTCGAACAACGCTTTGGTATTGAATCTTTATACCAAGATGCTTTAGATATCATTTTACCAAAAGCATACGGTGAAGCGATTGAAGAAGCTGGTATCTTCCCAGTTGATCATCCTGAAATCGACATCGAGAAGTTCGAAAAAAATGCTAACCTTATCTTCACTGCAAAAGTTACAGTGAAACCTGAAGTTAAATTAGGTGAGTACAAAGGTTTAGCAGTAGAAAAAGTTGAAACAACTGTAACTGACGAAGATGTAGAGAACGAATTAAAATCTTTACAAGAGCGTCAAGCTGAGCTAGTTGTTAAAGAAGAAGGAACTGTTGAAAACGGTGATACAGCTGTAATCGACTTCGAAGGTTTCGTTGATGGCGAAGCATTTGAAGGCGGAAAAGGCGAAAACTACTCTCTAGCAATCGGTTCTGGTACATTCATCCCAGGTTTCGAAGAACAAGTAATCGGTCTTAAATCTGGTGAGTCTAAAGACGTTGAAGTATCATTCCCAGAAGAGTACCATGCTGCTGAATTAGCTGGCAAACCAGCAACATTCAAAGTAACAATTCACGAAATCAAAACAAAAGAACTTCCTGAGTTAAATGACGAGTTCGCTAAAGAAGCAGACGAAGCGGTTGCAACTCTTGATGAATTAAAAGCAAAACTTCGCACAAACTTAGAAGAAGGCAAAAAGCACGAAGCTGAGCACAAAGTACGTGACGAAGTAGTAGAATTAGCTGCTGCTAACGCTGAAATCGAAATTCCAGAAGCTATGATCAACACTGAGTTAGATCGTATGGTTCGTGAATTCGAGCAACGTTTAAGCCAACAAGGTATGAACCTTGAGCTTTACTACCAATTCACAGGTACTGATGCTGACAAATTAAAAGAGCAAATGAAAGAAGATGCACAAAAACGTGTAAGAATCAATCTTGTTCTTGAAGCTATCATTGAAGCTGAAAACATCGAAGTTACTGAAGAAGAAGTAACTGCAGAAGTTGAAAAAATGGCTGAAATGTACGGTATGCCAGTAGACGCTATCAAGCAAGCTCTTGGAAGCGTAGACGCTTTAGCTGAAGATCTTAAAGTGCGTAAAGCTGTAGACTTCTTAGTAGAAAACGCTGCATAATAAAATAACAAGGCACGATTAAAATCGTGCCTTGTTTTATAAATATAGAAATATATTTATAAAACTTTTCGATGGAGAAGGAAAAGTTCCTTTACAAGTCGAATATACATATTTCAAAAGTTTTAAAAATTTTTTATTTGTACATAACTAGTCATATTATTTGTATTTCTCGCCACGTAGTGACATAATATGTATTTACATACGATACATTTATCGTGTACATACGAAGGCAAGAGGTTAGCACTTTGTAAGGGGTGTGAAAATATGTTTAAATTTAATGATGAAAAAGGGCAATTAAAATGTTCTTTCTGTGGTAAAACACAAACGCAAGTTCGAAAGTTAGTGGCAGGTCCAGGTGTTTACATTTGTGACGAGTGTATCGAACTTTGTACTGAAATTGTACAAGAGGAGCTTGCGAAGGACGAAGAAGTAGAATTCAAAGATGTACCGAAACCGGTAGAAATTCGTGAAATCTTAGATGAGTATGTCATCGGGCAAGATAGCGCGAAAAAAGCACTAGCAGTAGCGGTATATAACCATTACAAACGCATTAATTCTAACAGCAAAATTGATGATGTAGAATTAGCGAAGAGTAATATCGCACTTATCGGGCCAACAGGTAGTGGTAAAACATTACTTGCACAAACGTTAGCGCGTATTCTAAATGTTCCATTTGCAATCGCGGACGCAACATCTTTAACAGAAGCTGGATATGTTGGGGAAGATGTAGAAAATATCTTACTAAAATTAATTCAAGCAGCTGATTATGATGTAGAGAAAGCGGAAAAAGGAATCATTTATATTGATGAGATTGATAAAGTGGCACGTAAGTCCGAAAATCCATCAATTACACGTGATGTATCTGGTGAAGGTGTGCAGCAGGCACTTCTGAAAATTTTAGAAGGTACTGTAGCAAGCGTTCCACCTCAAGGTGGTCGTAAGCATCCGCACCAAGAGTTTATTCAAATTGATACAACGAACATCTTATTCATTTGTGGTGGAGCGTTTGATGGCATTGAGCCGATTATTAAACGTCGCCTTGGTGAAAAAGTAATTGGATTTGGTTCTGAGAAGAAAAATGCTGATGTAAATGAGAAGCATGTTTTATCTCACGTATTACCAGAGGATCTTTTAAGATTTGGTTTAATTCCAGAGTTTATCGGTCGTCTTCCAGTTATTGCGAACCTAGAGCCACTTGATGAAGATGCTCTTGTTGATATTTTAACGAAACCGAAAAATGCACTTGTTAAGCAATTCCAAAAACTATTGGAGCTTGACGATGTTGAGTTAGAGTTTGAAGAAGGTGCACTAATCGAAATTGCGAAAAAAGCAATTGAACGTAAAACGGGTGCTCGTGGACTTCGTTCTATTATTGAAGGCTTAATGCTTGATGTAATGTTCGAACTTCCATCTCGTAAAGATATCGAGAAGTGTATTCTTACAAAAGAAACAGTAGCTGATAATGAGCCGCCAAAATTGGTGTTACAAGACGGTACTGTACTTGATACAAAAACATCTGCATAATGCGAAAGGGAAACAGCAATTTTTATAATTGCTGTTTTTCTTTATGTTTAGCTACGTTCCTCCGCGGAAATACTAAGAGATAAAATATTGCGGGAGGAAATAAATAATGAGCTGGACAAATATATTTTTAGTTGTTCAACTTGTTTTTGGTGTAATTGTCGGATTGTATTTCTGGCATTTACTTCGAAATCAACGAACACAAAAAGTTTCAATTGATCGAGAATCGAAAAAAGAATTAGAACAGCTTCGTAAAATGCGTGAGATTTCTTTAACAGAGCCGCTAGCAGAAAAGGTGCGTCCTACAACCTTTTTAGATATTGTAGGGCAAGAGGACGGGATTAAGTCGTTAAAAGCGGCTCTTTGTGGTCCGAATCCGCAACATGTAATCATATATGGCCCGCCAGGTGTTGGGAAAACAGCGGCAGCACGTCTTGTATTAGAAGAAGCGAAACGAAATCCTAAATCTCCATTTCGTACGAATGCAACATTTATTGAACTTGATGCGACAACAGCTCGGTTTGATGAACGTGGTATCGCAGACCCTTTAATTGGTTCGGTGCATGATCCGATTTATCAAGGTGCTGGGGCGATGGGGCAAGCAGGTATTCCGCAACCGAAAAAAGGTGCTGTAACAGATGCACATGGTGGTATTTTGTTTATTGATGAGATTGGCGAGCTCCATCCGATTCAAATGAACAAAATGTTAAAGGTGTTAGAAGATCGAAAAGTATTTTTAGAAAGTGCGTACTATAGTGAAGAAAATACGATGATCCCAACATATATACATGATATTTTCCAAAAAGGCTTACCGGCAGATTTTCGTTTAGTTGGAGCAACGACACGTTCGCCAGAGGAAATTCCTCCTGCTATTCGGTCACGTTGCTTAGAAGTATTTTTCCGTGAATTAGATACGGAAGAAATTCAAAAAGTAGCGAAAAATGCCGCGGAAAAAGTGGAAATGCAAATAGGTGAAAATGGTATTGAAATGATTGGGATGTATGCAAGGAATGGACGAGAAGCGATTAATCTCGTGCAAATCTCTGCTGGTATGGCGATAAATGAAGAACGTTCTTTCATTAAGGATGAAGATATAGAGTGGGTTGTTCACTCGAGTCAGCTTACACCGAAATATGAAAAGCGCATTTATCCGATTCCAAGGATTGGTCTTGTAAATGGTCTTGCTGTATACGGACCAAATACAGGTGCGTTATTAGAAATTGAAGTAACAGCAATTCTGGCGAAAGATAAAGGATCGGTAAATGTTACCGGAATTGTGGAAGAAGAAAGTATTGGTAGTCAAACGAAATCGATTCGTCGTAAAAGTATGGCGAAAGGCTCTGTTGATAATGTATTAACAGTACTTCGTTCTTTAGATGTGTTGCCAGAAGGATATGATATACATATTAATTTTCCAGGTGGTATCCCAATTGATGGACCTTCTGCAGGAATCGCTATGGCAACAGGTGTATATTCTGCGGTGCACCGCACGTATGTAAATAATGAAGTAGCGATGACAGGGGAAATAAGTATACACGGAGAGGTAAAGCCTATTGGTGGCGTGTACGCAAAAATAAAAGCTGCGAAAAAAGCGGGAGCTAAGAAAGTCATTATTCCTGCTGAAAATATGCAACCATTTTTGTATACGATCAAGGGAATTGAAATTATTCCTGTTCGTAAGTTAAAAGAAGTATTTGAGTTAACGTTTATGCAAGAAAATATGCATAGAGAGCTAGATGTACATACTCACGTAGACGAAACAGATGCACAATCTATGTAAAAATAAACAATAATAAAATTTGCCAGACTTCGTTTAAGTTTGTATGCTTAATCGGAGTCTTTTTTCTTTTCGTGAGGTAGAAAAACAAGCTATTTACAATTGCGCGGAATCTCAGCAATTGCATCTAGGTGTATTGTAATATAAAATAGTTGAACAGGAGTTTAATTTATTATGGAGGTGCTATGTCTAGTATGAATACGAACGAAAGAATCGTGCCCCTCCTACCATTAAGAGGCGTTCTCGTATATCCAACGATGGTTTTGCATCTTGATGTAGGACGTGATAAATCGATACAAGCACTAGAGCAGGCGGCAATGGATGAAAATATCATCTTTTTAGCAATGCAAAAAGAAATGAATATCGATGATCCGAAAGAAGATGACATATATAGTGTAGGTACGGTGGCGAAAGTGAAGCAAATGTTAAAATTGCCGAACGGTACGCTTCGTGTCCTTGTGGAAGGTTTACATAGAGCAGAAGTAATAGAGTTTATCGAAGAAGAAAATGTAGTACAAGTGTCTATTAAAACGGTAACTGAAGAAGTAGAAGATGATTTAGAAGAGAAAGCTTTTATGCGTACGTTACTGGAGCATTTCGAACAATATATTAAAGTTTCGAAAAAAGTTTCAAATGAAACATTTGCAACGGTAGCTGATGTGGAAGAACCAGGGAGATTAGCTGATCTAATTGCCTCTCACTTGCCAATTAAAACGAAGCAGAAACAAGAGATTCTAGAGATTGTATCTGTAAAAGAACGATTACAAACACTTATTTCAATTATTCAAGATGAACAAGAGTTACTTAGCCTAGAAAAGAAAATTGGGCAAAAAGTGAAACGTTCCATGGAGCGCACGCAAAAAGAATATTTCTTACGTGAGCAAATGAAGGCGATTCAAACTGAACTTGGCGACAAAGAAGGCAAGGGCGGAGAAGTAGAAGAACTTCGTGAGAAAATTGAACAGTCAGGAATGCCGGAAGAAACAATGAAGGCTGCGCTGAAAGAATTAGATCGTTATGAAAAGTTACCAGCAAGTTCTGCGGAGAGTGGTGTTATTCGCAATTATATTGATTGGTTATTAGCGCTTCCGTGGACAGAGGCAACAGAAGATATAATTGACCTTGCTCATTCGGAAGAGATTTTAAATAACGATCATTACGGTCTTGAAAAAGTGAAAGAGCGTGTACTTGAATATTTAGCTGTACAGAAGTTAACGAATTCATTAAAAGGACCTATCCTTTGTTTAGTAGGCCCTCCTGGGGTCGGCAAAACTTCGTTAGCGCGTTCAATTGCAACATCATTGAATCGTAACTTCGTCCGTGTATCTCTTGGTGGTGTGCGTGATGAATCTGAAATTCGTGGTCACCGCCGTACATATGTTGGAGCAATGCCAGGACGCATTATTCAAGGTATGAAAAAGGCGAAAACAGTTAATCCAGTCTTCTTATTAGATGAGATTGATAAAATGTCTAACGATTTCCGTGGAGATCCATCAGCGGCATTACTTGAAGTATTAGATCCAGAACAAAACCATAACTTCAGTGATCATTACATTGAAGAACCATATGATCTATCAAAAGTTATGTTTGTAGCAACTGCTAATACACTTTCAAGTATTCCAGGTCCATTACTTGACCGTATGGAAATCATTTCGATTGCTGGCTATACAGAACTTGAAAAAGTACACATTGCTCGTGAGCATTTATTGCCGAAACAATTAAAAGAACATGGCTTACGAAAAGGTAATTTACAAGTGCGTGATGAAGCGCTGCTTGAGATTATTCGTTATTATACACGTGAGGCTGGTGTTCGTACGCTAGAGCGCCAAATTGCAAAAGTTTGCCGTAAAGTAGCGAAGATTATCGTTACAGCAGAACGTAAACGTATCGTTGTGACAGAGAAAAAGATTGTTGATTTACTTGGTAAACACATATTCCGTTATGGGCAAGCTGAAAAAACAGACCAAGTTGGTATGGCAACAGGTCTAGCTTACACAGCAGCAGGCGGCGATACACTTGCCATTGAAGTTTCTGTAGCGCCAGGAAAAGGGAAACTAATTTTAACAGGGAAACTTGGGGATGTTATGAAAGAATCAGCACAAGCTGCGTTTAGTTATATACGTTCTCGTGCAGAAGAGCTTCAGATTGATCCGAATTTCCATGAGAAAAATGATATTCATATTCACGTTCCAGAAGGAGCAGTTCCAAAAGACGGACCGTCAGCAGGTATTACGATGGCAACGGCACTTATTTCTGCGCTAACAGGTATTCCTGTAAGTAAAGAAGTGGGTATGACAGGTGAAATTACACTTCGTGGTCGTGTATTACCAATTGGTGGTTTAAAAGAAAAAACATTAAGTGCTCACCGCGCAGGCTTAACAAAAATTATTTTGCCAGCAGAAAACGAGAAAGATTTAGATGATATTCCAGAGAGCGTAAAAGAAAACCTTACGTTTGTGCTTGCATCTCATTTAGATGAAGTATTGGAGCACGCATTAGTAGGAGTGAAACAATGAAAGTAACAAAAGCAGATATTGTAATTAGTGCTGTTAAACCAGAACAATATCCAGACAGTGATTTACCAGAAATTGCATTAGCAGGTCGTTCAAATGTGGGGAAGTCTTCCTTTATTAATAAAATTTTAAATCGTAAAAAGTTAGTGCGTATTTCTTCTAAACCAGGAAAAACGCAAACGCTGAACTTTTTCTTAATCAATGAGATGATGCACTTTGTTGATGTTCCAGGTTACGGATATGCAAAAGTATCTAAATCGGAGCGCGCTGCATGGGGGAAAATGATTGAAACGTACTTTACAACTCGTGAGCAATTAGACGCAGCTGTATTAGTAGTTGATTTACGTCACCAACCAACAAGTGATGACGTGATGATGTATGATTTCTTAAAGCATTATGAAATCCCAACAATTATTATTGCGACGAAAGCCGATAAAATTCCGAAAGGGAAATGGCAAAAGCATTTAAAAGTTGTAAAAGAAACGCTTGCTGTTGAAATTGGCGATGAAATTGTTCTATTCTCTTCTGAAACAGGACTTGGAAAAGAAGAAGCGTGGAAAGCAATTCATAAATTTACAAAAACAAAAAACGCGTGACGAATGTCGCGCGTTTTTGTTTTGCTAAATTTTTTAGCGTACGTTTAATGTAACTTCAATATTTCCTCGTGTTGCTTTCGAGTAAGGACATACACCGTGAGCCGCTTCTACAAGTTCTTGTGCTTCGCTATGTGAAACGCCAGCCACATGTACATCAAGTACAGCAGATAGACCGAAACCACCATCTGTATCTTTTCCGATAGAAACGTGAGCAGTTACTTCTGTACTTTCTACTTTCATACGTTTTGTACGAATGACAAGTTGTAATGCACTATCGAAACAAGCTGCATAACCAGCTGCAAATAGTTGTTCTGGATTTGTTGCTTCTCCGCCTGCACCACCTAGTGCTTTCGGCATTTTTACATCAAGATTTAATATGCCATCATCTGAAACTACTTTCCCATTTCTTCCACCTGTTGCTGTTACTGAAGCAGTATATAATTTATCCATATTTATTCCCCTTTTCCATCATTAATTGTTTTCATTGTGTCAATTAGTTTATTTAGTTGAATTAATAAAGAGAGATATTCTTGCTCTGTAATTCCTAAGTTTGTAGCCATCGTTGTCGGTAATGAACAAGCCTTTTCCTTTAAATCTTTGCCTTGTTCTGTTAATTCAATACAAACTTTTCGCTCGTCTTCTTTGGAACGAACACGTTTTACAAGTTTTAATGATTCCATTCGTTTTAACATAGGTGTTAACGTACCAGAATCTAAAAATAGACGTTCTCCAATTTCTTTTACTGTTAGTCCATCTTGCTCCCATAGTACGAGTAAAGTAATGTACTGGGGATACGTAATACCCATTTCTTCTAAATAAGGTCGATAAAAACGAGTAACCTCTCTAGAGCAGGCGTAAATAGAAAAACAAAGTTGGTTATCTAGATGCAAAGAGTTTTCTGTCATAAATAACTCCCTTCTAATTAAGTTGTGCACAATTTAATTTTGTAAAACTAATATAACGAAAAAGAAATACAATGTCAAATACATTGTATTGAGAAAGTCTTTGTTACATTTTGGAACAATCATACATATTTTCCTTCATGATGAAAGAAGATAGGGAAGATGATGTTATAATTTATATGGAATAGTTTCCATCACTTGATTATGAGGGCTTTTTTTGGTAACGTACAAATAGAGTTATTAATTTATAATCATTATAAAGTAGAAGTTTTTTTATTAGTGTTACTGAATCTCCTTTATTACATACGGAGAATAATTAAAAAATAATCGGTTGTTCACACGATTGTCAGATTCATAAGAGGAAAGTTGTATTATGATAGTAGATAAAGTGATAAAACGGGTGAAGGGGGACATGCTGCGTGCATATTCTTGTTGTTAGTGTAAATTATCGAACAGCCCCTGTAGAATTTCGTGAGAAACTCACATTTCAGGCAGCAGAACTAGAGCGAGCGATGACTACATTACAAAATCAAAAGAGCGTGTTAGAGAATGTCATTGTATCAACTTGTAATCGCACTGAGATTTATGCTGTTGTCGATCAATTACACACGGGACGGTATTATATTAAGAAGTTTTTAGCTGATTGGTTTCAGCTTGAAATAGAAGAAGTTGCGCCATATTTAACTATTTTTGAACAAGATGGTGCAATAGATCATTTATTCCGCGTAACGTGCGGTTTAGATTCAATGGTAGTCGGAGAAACGCAGATTTTAGGTCAAATAAAAGATAGCTTTTTAGAAGCGCAACAAGTTAAAGCAACAGGCACAATTTTTAATGAATTGTTTAAGCAAGTCATTACATTAGCAAAACGTGCCCACTCAGAAACAACAATCGGGGAAAGTGCGATGTCTGTTAGTTATGCTGCTGTTGAGCTTGGAAAGAAAATATTTGGCGAGTTAACAGATTGTCATGTGCTTATTCTTGGTGCTGGTAAAATGGGCGAACTTGCACTGCAAAACTTATATGGAAGTGGTGCTCGTAAAGTAACAGTTATGAATAGGACGCTTTCGAAAGCAGAAGTAATGGCTGAGAAATATATGGGACATGCAAAATCGTTAAGCGAATTACAATGTGCATTATTAGAAGCAGATATTTTAATTAGTTCAACTGGTGCATCTGAGTATGTCATTACGAAAGAGATGATGACAAAGGTGGAGAAAATGCGCTCTGGTCGCCCTTTATTTATGGTTGATATTGCAGTACCACGTGATATTGATCCAGCGATTGATGAGTTAGAAGGTTCTTTCTTGTATGACATTGATGATCTGCAAGGAGTAGTGGAGGCAAACCGTGCTGAGCGTTTGAAAGAAGCAGAGAAAATTCAATTTATGATTGAAGAGGAAATTGTTCTATTTAAAACGTGGTTAAGTACACTTGGTGTTGTTCCATTAATATCAGCTCTTCGTGATAAGGCACTTGCAATCCAAAGTGAAACAATGGTAAGCCTAGAGCGAAAAATACCAAACCTTAGTGATCGTGAGAAAAAAGTTATTAGTAAGCATACGAAAAGTATTATTAATCAATTATTAAAAGACCCAATTTTAGTAGCGAAAGAAATAGCTGCTGAAGAGGGAGCGAGCGAAAAATTAGCGTTATTTGCGAAGATTTTCGATTTAGAAACGGAAGAAGTAGAGAGTCGTGCGGAAGAAGTAGAACATAAAAGAGTGTGGACACCATCCGTTCCATCTTTATAATTTGGAAGGATGATCGGATGAGTTTTTTAAATAACAGTATTATTTATCATATTGCAATTATTTTATATGCTTGTAGCATTAGTTTATATTTTATAGATTATTTCCAAAGTAACCGAAAGGCGAACCGATTTGCTTTTTGGTTACTTTCGATTGTATGGGTATTGCAGTCTATTTTTATGTTGCTTAGGGCGACAGATTCAGAAACGAACCCCATTTTAACTTTATTATCAGGGATTTATTTTTATGTTTGGTTATTGATTACGATGTCATTAGTCATAAATCGATTTATGCGCGTTGACTTTTTAGTCTTCTTTACAAATGTTGTTGCATTTGGCGTAAGCGCTTTTTCTATTTTTACACCGCTCGGAAAGATGTCGCCAGTACTTGCAGAGCAATTAGTTTCAGAACTTGTATACGTGCATGTTGGAATGGCGATTATTTCTTATGCAACGTTTACGGTATCGTTTATTTTTTCTATTATGTATTTACTGCAATATCGCCTATTAAAAAAGAAAAAGTGGAATGCGAGATTAAGAAGGTTAGGGAATTTACCGAAGCTTGAATCTACGTCTTACGGATTAAATTTATTTTCTGTTCCATTTTTCTTACTAGCAATTTTATTAGGATGTATATGGGGATATACAAAATTAGATAATTTTCATTGGTATGATACGAAAGTAATTGGTTCGTTTGTCGTTCTATTTGTATACTGTGCGGGCTTGTATTTAAGAGCGGCAGATGTGTTGCAAGGGAAGAAAATTGTACTGTGGAATGTAGGGGCCTTTCTCGTAATGCTAGTTAACATTTTTTTATTAAGTAGTTTATCTAATTTCCACTTTTGGTATTTATAATGAGGAGAGAGAATTATGCGCAAAATTATTGTAGGGTCACGAAAGAGTAAGCTAGCATTAACACAAACAAACTGGTTTATTGATCAGTTAAAAGCACTTGGTTTACCATATGAATTTGAAGTGAAAGAAATTGTCACTAAAGGTGATGTGATTTTAGATGTTACTCTTTCAAAAGTAGGCGGAAAAGGTTTGTTCGTTAAAGAAATTGAGCATGCATTACTTACGAAAGAAATCGATATGGCTGTACATAGTATGAAAGATATGCCAGCCGTACTTCCAGAAGGATTGATGATTGGCTGTACACCAAAGCGTGTTGACCCTCGTGATGCTTTTATCTCAAAAAATGGAGCATCGTTTAAAGAGTTAGCGGAAGGTGCTATTTTAGGTACGAGTAGTTTAAGACGTAGTGCACAGCTACTCGCTGCGAGACCAGATTTACAAGTGAAGTGGATTCGCGGAAATATCGATACACGTTTACGTAAATTAAAAGAAGAGGATTACGATGCGATTATTTTAGCGACAGCTGGATTACAAAGAATGGGCTGGGATGATGAAGTTATTACAGAACATTTAGATGAAACGTTATGTGTACCTGCTGTAGGACAAGGTGCATTAGCGATTGAATGTCGTGAGGATGATAAGGATTTATTGCAGCTGTTAGCGCATATTAATGATGCGATAACAGAAAGAACAGTGGCAGCGGAGCGAGTATTTCTTCATAAACTTGAAGGTGGATGCCAAGTTCCAATCGCTGGATATGCAACCCTTACAAAAAATGATGCAATCGAATTAACAGCTCTTGTCGGCTCTATGGATGGCTCTGTTTTATTAAAAGAGACAGTAGTGGGTACTAATCCTGAGGAAGTAGGATTAGAGGCCGCAGACCGTTTAATTAAGCGAGGCGCCAAAGAACTCATTCTTGCTGCAAATAAGGAGCAACAATAAATATGAACGCTCTCGCTGGAAAAACGGTATTGATTACACGTGCCCAGCATCAAGCGAAACAAATGAGTGTAGCAGTGAAAGAAAAGAGCGGAATTCCATTGGAAATTCCGCTTTTGCGTATGGAAGGTATGTCTCATAGGCAAATTCAACATATCAAAGAGCAGCTACATTCATACGACTGGGTTATTTTTACGAGCAGAAATGGTGTAGCTTTTTTTCTAGATAGTTTAAAAAAGAAACTACCACTAACCATTAAAATCGCTGCAGTAGGTGTGAAAACAAAATTAGAGTTAGAAAAAAGGGGCTATCAAGTTCATTTTGTTCCGACTTCATTTGTTGCAGAAGCATTTGCAGAAGAGTTTCTAAAAGAATTAAGTGGAAACGAACGTATTTTATTTCCGAAAGGGAATTTAGCAAGAGAGGTAATTCCGGTTGCACTTCGGGAAATTGGTGTTTCTCTAGATGAGCTAATCGTATACGGTACGAAAGTGAATATAGAAAAAAAGCAAGAGCTTATAGCGGCATTGAAGTTAGGGAAAGTAGACATTATTACATTTACGAGTCCTTCAACTGTTACTAGTTTTGTTCGTTTACTTGAGGGTACAAACTGGAGAGAATGGACAAAAAAATGTACAATTGCTTGTATAGGACCTATTACGGAAAAAGAGGCAAGTCTTTATTTTCCGTCTGTTATTGTGCCGAAAGAGTATACTGTAGAAGCATTACTACAATATGTTTGTGAATCTATAAAATGAAAGAATGGGGATAGAAATCTATGAACTCTTTACAATTTAATCGTCATCGTCGTTTAAGACAAAACGGGGGCATGCGTGCGCTTGTGCGTGAAACGTTTTTACATACGGAAGATTTTATTTACCCTATTTTTGTATTAGAAGGTGAAAATGTTCGTAATGAAGTTCCTTCTATGCCAGGCGTATATCAAATGTCTTTAGATTTATTGCAAGCTGAAATGCAAGAAGTTGTTGATTTAGGTATTCGTTCTGTTATTGTATTTGGTTTACCTGCTGAAAAGGATGAAGTTGGATCATCAGCATATTGTGATCATGGAATTGTACAACGTGCTATTCAGCAAATTAAAGGTGATTTCCCTGAGCTAGTAGTAGTTGCAGACACATGTTTATGTCAATTTACAAGCCATGGTCATTGCGGTGTAATTGAAGATGGTATTATTTTAAATGACGAGTCTCTTGCGGTTCTTGCGAAAACAGCTGTAAGTCAAGCGAAAGCAGGAGCGGACATTATTGCGCCATCAAACATGATGGACGGCTTCGTAACAGCAATTCGCCAAGCATTAGACGAAAATGGTTTTGAACACGTGCCAGTTATGTCGTACGCTGTGAAATATTCATCAGCATTTTATGGACCATTCCGTGATGCTGCGCATGGTGCACCACAATTTGGTGACCGTAAAACATATCAAATGGATCCGGCAAACCGTATGGAAGCATTCCGTGAAGCAGAATCAGATGTAATGGAAGGTGCAGATTTCTTAATCGTAAAACCAGCTCTTTCTTACTTAGATATCGTTCGTGATGTGAAAAATAACTTTAATTTACCAGTTGTCGCTTATAATGTAAGTGGTGAATATTCGATGATTAAAGCGGCAGCGCAAAATGGTTGGATTAATGAAAAAGAAGTTGTTCTTGAAAAATTAATTAGTATGAAACGTGCAGGGGCAGATTTAATTATTACGTATCATGCAAAAGATGCAGCAAGATGGTTACAAGAAGGAGGCACTAAATAATGAAAAAGTTTGATAAGTCAATTGCAGCGTTTGAAGAGGCGCAAGACTTAATGCCTGGTGGCGTAAATAGCCCGGTTCGTGCCTTTAAGTCTGTTGGGATGAATCCGTTGTTTATGGAGCGTGGAAAAGGTTCTAAAGTATATGATATCGATGGGAATGAATACATCGACTACGTATTATCATGGGGTCCTTTAATTCATGGTCATGCAAATGATCGTGTTGTAGAAGCGTTAAAATCTGTCGCTGAAAGAGGTACAAGCTTCGGTGCACCAACAGAAATTGAAAATAAATTAGCAAAACTTGTTATTGAGCGTGTGCCATCAATTGAGATTGTGCGTATGGTTAACTCTGGAACGGAAGCAACAATGAGTGCACTACGTTTAGCTCGTGGTTATACAGGTCGTAATAAAATCTTGAAATTTATTGGTTGTTACCACGGTCATGGTGATTCGTTATTAATTAAAGCTGGTTCTGGTGTGGCGACTTTAGGTTTACCAGATAGTCCTGGTGTACCAGAAGGTGTAGCGAAAAATACGATTACAGTAGCTTATAACGATTTAGAAAGCGTAAAATACGCGTTTGAACAATTCGGTGATGATATTGCTTGTGTAATTGTAGAACCAGTAGCAGGAAATATGGGGGTTGTTCCACCGCAGCCTGGATTTTTAGAAGGGCTTCGTGAAGTAACAGAACAAAACGGTGCATTGCTTATTTTTGATGAAGTAATGACAGGGTTCCGAGTAGCTTATAATTGTGGTCAAGGTTATTATGGCGTAACACCTGATTTAACATGCTTAGGTAAAGTAATCGGTGGTGGTTTACCGGTAGGAGCATACGGTGGTAAAGCAGAAATTATGCGCCAAGTTGCGCCAAGCGGACCGATTTACCAAGCTGGTACTTTATCAGGTAACCCACTTGCAATGGCGGCAGGTTATGAAACGTTAATACAGTTAACGCCAGAATCATATGTAGAATTTGAGCGTAAAGCTGAAATGTTAGAAGATGGATTACGTAAAGCAGCTGAAAAACATGGCATTCCGCATCATATTAACCGTGCAGGCTCTATGATTGGTATTTTCTTTACAGATGAACCTGTTATTAATTACGATGCAGCAAAATCTTCAAATTTAGAATTCTTTGCGGCTTACTATCGTGAAATGGTAGAACAAGGTGTATTCTTACCACCATCTCAATTCGAAGGTTTATTCTTATCGACAGCACATAGTGATGCAGATATTGAAGCGACGATTGCAGCAGCTGAAATTGCAATGTCAAAATTAAAAGCGTAATGTATTAGAGAAAATCGCTCTCCATAAGGGGAGCGATTTTTTTTATTCATAAAGTAAGCTTTCCACACATAAATCTGTAATGACATATAGTTTGGGAGGGGGAAAAGAAGTGGCTGCAGATCATTCATTACGATTTTCATTAAAAGAATCTGTGTGGTTCCAAAAAGGACAGGAAGTCGAAGAACTTTTGTCAATTTCGTTAGATCCAGACGTTGAGATAGAAGAGCTTGATCATGAAGTAATCGTGAGAGGACAATTAGATTTAACGGGAGAGTATGTTGCACGAAAAGATGATTCCGCGTATTCATTAAGAGAACTATCGCCAGCAAAGTCAATTGATTATGTAGAAACAAGAGAAGATGGGGTTAATGAACTTGTTCATTCCTTTCCACTTGAAATATCAATTCCGAGAAATCGAGTGAAAGTAATTGAAGAGCTATATGTATCAATCGAGGAATTTGATTATGAATTAAAGGAAAATGGTTGCTTACAATTATTAGCGGATATATCTATTACCGGTTTGTGTGATGAAGAGAGAAGCGAGGATGAAGTTGAAGAGGAAGAAACGGTGTATGCTGAGTTAGAAGAAGATTCAGCGCAAGAGGATGAAAATAGACCGGCGCCGCATGTAGAAGAAACAGCATATAAGGAATCAGATGAGTGGGAAGATTACGCATTTGAACCGTTCCAATTAGAGGAAAGAAAAGAGCAGGAATTAGAAGAAGAGAAAATAGAAGAACATGAATTTGTGGAACGTGAAGAGGAGCAAGAAACAACGCCGCAATTTGAACTGTTCGGACGAAAAGATTTCAAGAAAGAAAAAGCGAAAAAGCAGGAAGAACAAGAAGAAGAGTACTCACAGCGAGATGAAAATGCGCTTTATTTAACAAAACTATTTACGAAAGAACCGGAAGAAGAATTTACAAAGTTAAGAATGTATTTCGTGCAAGAAGGAGATACAATTGAATCTATTGCAGACCGTTATGAAACGTCTGTACAAAATTTATACCGTGTCAATCAAACAGAAGATATATTTTTAAATACGGGGCAAATTATTTATATTCCCGTTTCAAGGGTAAAGGCGAAATAAGGAAGTGAGTGTTTTCACTCACTTCCTTTCTTAGAGGCTATGTTTTGAATAGAAAGGGTTATTCGTATGGATATTGAGTTGCGAAATCACTATGAACCTATCGTGAGGCAATATAGATTGGATACGCAGCATATGGAAGAGCACGGAAATGTAATGAAAATTTATACGAATCAAGGTCCATATGCACTCAAGAAAATAGAAGGCAGAAAGTTAGAGCGGAATAACTTTCTGCATCATATTCAATATTTGAAGGAGAAAGGTTTTTCAAATTATGTACCTATATATCATGCGACGGATGGAAGTTATATTTTAAGTGACGGGACGTATAATTATTATTTAATGCCTTGGTTAGAACGTGCAGAAGGAAACGGTGAGGACAATGATCAATACCATAAAATGTTTCAGACACTTGGAATGTTGCATCAAAAAACTGTGAAGGAAGAAACGTATACGGAAGAAGATTTAGAAAAACATTATACAACTATATCCGATCGTTGGGAAAATGATGGTGAGATGTTAGAAGAGTTTCTCGTAGAATCTGAATCAAAATGGTATATGTCCCCGTTTGAATTGCAATATTGTACGTACTATCATCATGTAATGAGAGCGCGTGAATTTGCAACGAAGCAATTAAATGAGTGGAACGATGCGATGAAAGAAAAAGAGAAAACGCGTATTACTTTTGTGCATGGTAATGTGTCACTTAATCATTTTTTATTTGACTATGAGCGGAATGGCTATTTTATTAGTTTAGAAAAATCGAAGTTTGCAACGCCTGTGCAAGATATAGTAGGTTTTTATTCACGGTCTTTAAACACATATCCAATCGCAAGAAGTGATCGGTTTGAATGGTTTCAAATGTATCAAAAAAATTTCCCTTTTACGAAAGAAGAGCAACTACTTATGTTTGCGTATATGACGTATCCATCGCAATTTATTCGGCAAATCCAGTCTTATAAGAAAAGAAGAGAGCGTCGTAATGAGGAAAATGAACTTCTCGGAGTAAAGAGTTTGCAACAATCGCATTGGCTCGTTAGTAATATAGAATATTTCCTTTCGCAATTACAAGCTGCCCAGCAAGGGAACGGATAAAGAAGATAAGTAGAGGGTACTACTTATCTTCTTTTTTTCATTCCAAAAGCTATAGTCTTAAATTTATCTTGACGAATAAGGTTTCGTTTTTTACACTATTGTATATAATAATTAACAATCATATAAATGCCTTGAAGGGGAAGAGTATAACAAGAAACGTCTTCAGAGAGGAGAATCATTAGCTGGGAGATTCTCTAGATAGTTATGTTAGAAGGTAGCCCTGGAGCATCTTTTCTGAACGGAATAGTTCTCATTAGGAAAAGACGGATTTGTCCGTTATCAAATTAAGAGTATAAGCAAATTATGAATTTGTTTGTAAATAAAGGTGGTACCGCGATGTCCCTCGTCCTTTTTGGATGAGGGACATTTTTTATTTTAAGGAGGGAAAATAATGTCAAACACGGAAAAGAATTTACCAACTAAATATGATCATATGTCCGTTGAAGAAGGCCTTTATCAATGGTGGCTTGAAGGCAAATATTTTGAAGCAACAGGAGACGAGAAGAAACAACCGTATACAATTGTAATTCCACCTCCGAACGTAACTGGTAAGTTACACTTAGGTCATGCTTGGGATACAACTCTTCAAGATATTTTAACTCGTACGAAGCGTATGCAAGGATACGATGTACTATGGCTTCCAGGAATGGACCATGCTGGTATCGCAACACAAGCGAAAGTAGAAGGAAAACTTCGTGAAGAAGGTATTTCACGTTACGATCTTGGCCGTGAAAAATTCCTTGAAAAAGCTTGGGAGTGGAAAGAAGAGTACGCTTCTCACATTCGTCAACAATGGGGGAAAGTTGGTTTAGGACTAGACTATTCTCGTGAACGTTTCACATTAGACAAAGGTTTATCAGATGCGGTTAATAAAGTATTCGTTCAATTATACGAAAAAGGCTTAATTTATCGTGGTGAATATATCATCAACTGGGATCCAGCAACACGTACAGCTCTTTCTGATATTGAAGTAATTCATAAAGAAGTTCAAGGTGCATTCTACCATATGAACTATCCGTTAACAGATGGTTCTGGTCACATTCGTCTTGCGACAACTCGTCCAGAAACGATGCTTGGTGATACAGCAGTAGCAGTTCATCCAGAAGACGATCGTTACAAACATTTAATCGGAAAAACAGTTACACTTCCAATCGTAGGCCGTGAGATTCCGATTATTGCTGATGAGTACGTAGAAAAAGATTTCGGAACGGGCGTTGTAAAAATTACACCAGCTCATGACCCGAATGACTTTGAAGTAGGTAACCGTCATGACTTACCACGCATTTTAGTAATGAACGAAGATGGAACAATGAACGAAAAAGCTGGTAAGTATAACGGTATGGATCGTTTCGAATGCCGTAAAGAATTAGTAAAAGACTTACAAGAAGCTGGCGTATTAGTAGAAATCGAGCCACATATGCATTCAGTAGGTCATAGTGAGCGTAGCGGTGCAGTTGTTGAGCCTTATTTATCAACACAGTGGTTCGTAAAAATGGCTCCACTTGCTGAAAAAGCAGTAGCGCTTCAACAAAAAGAAGAAGAAAAAGTAACGTTCGTACCAGAGCGTTTTGAAAACACATATTTACGTTGGATGGAAAATATTCATGACTGGTGTATTTCTCGTCAATTATGGTGGGGACACCGTATTCCAGCTTGGTACCATAAAGAAACTGGTGAAGTATACGTAGGTACAGAAGCACCAGCAGATATTGAAAACTGGAATCAAGATAACGATGTACTTGATACATGGTTCAGTTCAGCATTATGGCCATTCTCCACACTTGGTTGGCCAAATGAAGATTCAGCAGACTTCAAACGTTACTATTCAACAGATGCACTAGTAACGGGTTATGATATCATCTTCTTCTGGGTATCTCGTATGATTTTCCAAGGTTTAGAGTTTACAGGCGAGCGTCCATTTAAAGATGTATTAATTCACGGTTTAGTTCGTGACGAGCAAGGTCGTAAAATGAGTAAATCTCTTGGTAACGGTATTGATCCAATGGATGTTATCGAGAAGTACGGTGCAGATGCAATGCGTTTCTTCTTATCAACAGGAAGTGCACCAGGTCAAGATTTACGTTTCAGCATGGAAAAAGTAGAATCTACTTGGAACTTCATTAATAAAATTTGGAACGCATCACGTTTCGTATTAATGAACATGGATGATATGAAGTATGAAGAAATCGATTTAACTGGTGAAAAATCAGTTGCGGATAAGTGGATCTTAACTCGCTTAAACGAAACAATCGAAAGCGTAACACGTAACATGGATAAATATGAGTTCGGTGAAGCTGGTCGTTCATTATACAACTTCATTTGGGACGATTTCTGTGATTGGTATATTGAAATGGCGAAACTTCCACTATACGGTGAAGATGAAGCAGCTAAGAAAACAACTCGTTCTATTTTAGCTTACGTATTAGATCAAACAATGCGTCTATTACACCCATTCATGCCATTCGTAACAGAGAAAATTTGGCAACACTTACCGCATGAAGGCGAGTCTATTACAGTAGCTGCGTGGCCAACAGTTCGCGAAGATTTACAAGATACGGAGGCTGCGGCAGAAATGCACCTTCTAGTTGATATCATTCGCTCTGTTCGTAACATCCGTGCAGAAGTAAATACGCCAATGAGCAAAAAAGTTCAAATGCAAATTAAAGCAAAAGATGAGGCTGTACTTGCTCAACTTACGAAAAACAGCTCTTACATTGAGCGTTTCTGTAACCCAAGCGAATTAACAATTCAAACAGACTTACAAGCGCCAGAAAAGGCAATGACTGCAATCGTATCAGGTGCAGAGTTATTCTTACCGTTAGCTGATCTTATCAATCTTGATGAAGAGAGAGCTCGTCTTGAGAAAGAACTTGAGAAGTTCGATAAAGAAGTAGAACGTGTACAGAAGAAACTTTCTAACCAAGGTTTCGTAGCGAAAGCTCCTGCAGCGGTTATTGAAGGAGAGCGTGCGAAAGAGCAAGATTACCTAGAAAAACGCGAAGCAGTTCGTCAACGTCTAGCAGATCTTGAAAAGTAAAAATGTTTTTAGAGACTCACTATATTGGTGAGTCTCTTTTCTTTGCGTATAATAGAACTATGAAAGTTGTCTTTTGAAAGGGGAAAAATATACGTGATACATACATACAAAGAAGCGATAGGGTGGATCCATAGCCGATTGAAATTTGGAATGAAGCCAGGATTAGAAAGAATGAGATGGATGTTAGAAGAACTTGGAAATCCAGAGCGTCATATCAAATGTGTTCATCTTGCTGGTACAAATGGAAAAGGTTCAACGTTAACATATATGCGTTACATGTTAGAAGGCGCGAAATATAAGGTAGGAACGTTTACCTCTCCTTACATCGAATCATTTAATGAACGCATTAGTGTGAATGGAACACCAATTGCAGACGAAGAGATTACTGAACTTGTAAAGCTGGTAAAACCAGTCGTGGAAAAACTAGATGAAACGGATTTAGGGGAAGCGACAGAGTTTGAAATTATTACTGTTATGGCGATTTGCTATTTCGGTAAATTCAATTTCTGTGATGTTGTTTTATTTGAAACAGGGCTTGGTGGACGTTTTGATTCTACCAATGTTATACACCCTGTTCTCACGATTATTACGAATATCGGTCACGATCATATGCATATTTTAGGAAATACACTAGGAGAAATTGCATATGAAAAGGCGGGGATTATTAAGTCTGGCGTGCCGGTAATTACTGGTGTACAAGATGAAGAAGCTTTGCAAGTCATTCAAAATGTTGCAAAGGAAAATCATGCAAACTTATACGAGATGGGCAACCATTTTACAGCATTACATAAACAGTCTAGTGAAGATGGAGAACAGTTCGATTTCACTTGTCCTTTCGCCTCTTTTGAAGATGTGCGAATCACAATGAAAGGCAGCCACCAAGTAGGAAACGCAGCACTTGCGCTTATGGCAGTCATGTATGTAAAAACATATGTATCATTTTTAATTGAGGAAGAAGAAATAAGAACTGGATTACAGGAAGCGTATTGGGTGGGGCGCTTTGAAAAACTGCAAAGTAATCCAGATATTATTATAGATGGTGCTCATAATCCAGAAGGTATCGAAAGCCTTGTGAAAACAGTAGAAGCGCATTACAAAGATAAAAATGTAATAGTGTTATTTACTGCCCTTGGTGATAAACAATTACATAACATGGTAGGCCAATTAGAAACCATTGCAGATGAAATTATTTTTACAACATTCGCCTTTGATCGTGCTATTTCTGCTGATAAGCTTGCATCATATTCACAGAAAGAATCAAAATTAGTTTTTGAAAATTGGAAAGAGGCAATTGATACAAAAGTTGAAATGATAGCAGAAAATGATGTTTTTATCATAACAGGTTCTCTTTATTTCATTTCTGAAGTACGAAAATATATTTGCGAGAAAAACTAGATAGTCTTTGCTATCTAGTTTTTTGTTCTACAAATGAAGTCAAATGCATACATATAAGATAAATATATAGGGTTATTTGGCGAATTCCTCTGACAAATATCTCGTTTTTTTGTGAAATGAATATGATATGATGCGGACAACGATAAGAGGTGAGGTGTGAGTGTATGGACAAGCAATCACGAACGATCTCAGTGAAAGTGAATGGAACAGAAGCGAAGTATGAGGAAAAGAAGAAAGATGAATTTGAATGGATGGTAGTAGAAAGTGAACGACCGAAAAATGTTGTTCCGTTTCAAAAAGCGAAATCAATGTCTGTGGAAAAATACAGAAAGAAGTGGAGTAATACATTAATTGTAATCGTTGCAACCGCAATTATTATCGGTACGGCGTTTGGAATGGGGATGCTTCATTTACTTACTGGACAAGGAACGACAGGAGGAAGTGAAGTAACTGCTTCAAGGCCGACTGGAAATGGAGAATCAAAGGTGGGTGGAACGGCAGAACAAACACCAGCACCGAAAGAAGAAAAACAAAAGGCGCAGGCAGGAACGTCATTGGATCCGATGAAATTATTTTTTGTTCAAGGGGGGCTTTATTCTTCTGAAGAAAAGGGACAGGCAGCTCTTGAAGAATGGAAAGGCAATGGGGGTATTGGTGCTTTGAGACCGAGCGGTGATAAGTATGCAATAGTTTTTGGTATTGCTAGCGATGAACAGTCTATAAATCAATTAATGACTAAGTATAAAAATGATGGTGTCTCCGTTTTAAAAAAGAACTGGGATATAACAGATAAAGCATTGCTGAAAGATGATAAAGAAGTAGGAACATTTTTAACAAAAGTGCAGCCATTATACAATCATTTAGCAAAATATGCTTCTAGCGTACAAGTTGGTGGAAAAAGCAGCGCAAAAGATATAGAAGTAATTGAAAAAGAATGGAAAAAGGTTGAAAAAGAAGGGAAAAGTATGAAACAAGAAGAAGCAAAGAAACTGTATATGTATACGTCGGTAGCTGTACAAACAGTAAAAGATGGGAAGATGGATAAGGAATCTTTGGCGAAATTAAATCAAGTTATTATTGATGGTTTACTCTCGTATGAAAAAATTGTTTCGTAGAAAGTGAAATGATAGGATAATAAAATGAGTAAGAAAGAAGTACATGTACTTCTTTCTTTTCTTTTGAATTTAGAGCAAAGTGCTTTCTCTATGACAGGAATATAATCGTATGCAATAAAGAAGTGTTATTTTAGTTAGAGAAATTAATATTTCTTTCATTTGTGGACAAACTATTCCTTTGATACGATTAATATAAATTGTTCTGCTTCATGTGAGAAAGGAAGGAGAAAATATGAGAAAAATAATTTTAGCTTCAGGGTCACCTCGGAGGAAGGAATTGCTTGAGTTAGCTAGTGTGCCATTTGAAATCGTTGTAAGTGAAGTAGAGGAAACAATTGGTGCATATTCATCGCCTTCTGATATTGTAATGTCGCTTGCCTTGCAAAAAGCATCAGCGGTGGCAGAAAATAATAGTGATTACATTGTGTTAGGTGCAGATACAATTGTTACATATGAGTCGCGTATTCTTGGTAAGCCTTCTAATGAGGATGAGGCGAAAGAGATGTTGCAATTACTATCAGGGAAAACACATGAAGTGTATACAGGTGTTGCAATTATAGCAAAAGAAAAAACGGTTACTTTTTATGAGCGTACAGAAGTTACATTTTGGGAGTTAACAGAAGAGGAAATTGATACATACGTCGCGTCGAAAGAACCTCTTGATAAAGCCGGTAGTTATGGGATTCAAGGTAAAGGATCTATTTTCGTTCAAAATATTCAAGGGGACTACTATAGTGTAGTTGGCTTACCAATTGCACGTCTCGTTCGGGAATTAAAACAATTTGATATTGATGTAACCCATGCGTAAAATTGCATGGGGTTTTCTTTGAGAGAACAAATAAAGGGGTGGAGAGATGAACGGTATTCGTGATGTTGTAAGAGAAGAACAGCCACGGGAGCGTTTATTGTTAGAAGGTGCTGGAAGTTTATCAAATCGAGAGCTTCTCGCAGTGTTACTCAGAACAGGTTCTAAAGAAGAAACAGTTTTAAAGTTGTCAGATAAAATTTTACATCAATTTGATGGCTTACGTATGTTGAAAGATGCAACATTAGAAGAGCTAATTAGTATACATGGTATTGGGATTTCAAAGGCATCGCAACTTATGGCAGCCTTTGAACTAGGCAGAAGAATGGTACGTTTAGAATATCAAAATAGATATAGTATTCGAAGTCCAGAAGATTGTGCGAAATACATGATGGAAGAAATGCGTTTTTTACAACAAGAGCATTTTGTTTGTGTAAATGTAACATAAACACTAATAAAATTCTATATCTAATACTTCTGTAACTCCGTCTTTTTTATTAATTTTGATATTCTCTATGAACATATTCATAAATTGTTTTTTCTCATCAGATGATAAATATGACCAAGTACTTTTAATATTATTTATAATTTCTTTTATAGCATCATCATCTATATTTTCGTTTTCATTGGAACTTAAAGATTTCAACTTTTCTTTTATCGATTCTAGCGCTTGTTTCGTTTCTTTCATTCGATTGGCAAACTCTTCATCTGTCATTAGATCGTTTGACCATGCTTTTTGAAACTTTTCTCTTTGTCGTTCTACTTTAGATAATTGTTTCTTGAAGATATCAATTTCATTGTCTTCTGTTTGAAATTTCGGTACCTGTTTGAATCTGTATTTTTCAATATAATCTAAAAAGGCTATCTCTATTTTTTTCTCACTGGAGGAAAAAGCCTTTTTCTTATTTAGAACACAAGCCTGACAACGATATCGATTATGTTCAATATCTTGATTATCTTTTTTTCTATGATACATTACTCTTTCACAAGTTAAATGATTTCCGCAATTTGGACAAAGTAATTTCATTTGAAAAATGAAGATAGAAGTAGTTTTACGTTTTTTAAAATTTTGGCGACTAGATAGTAGTTGTTGAACCTTCATAAATCTATCTTTCGTAATGATTCCTTGGTGCGCATTCTCTATTATCTCATTAGACCACCTTATCGCTCCGTACATGGCGTGATTAGAAAGAATATCTAATATGGTGCGTATATGCCATTTGTAACCTCTTATGGGCTTAATATAGCCGTCTAAATGGTCGGCGAGTTGTCTGATAGAGTAACCCTCTTCAATTTTTCTTACCATATCTAAAACTACTTTGCTTTCTTCTAGATTTATAATTAATTTGCTATACTCATTTTTATCAAATCCAAATGGGGCCTTTGCTGAATATTCTCCTTGGCGAGCCTTTTCTAATTGACCCATTCTTACACGTTCACCTAAATTTTCTCTTTCCCATTGAGCTAATGCAGCTACAATTGTAATAAACATTCTCCCCATAGCCGTGGAAGTATCATAAACTTCTGTTGCTGATTTAAAAGCACAATTGTATTTATCGAATGTATCTAGTAGTTTGTATAAGTCCATAACAGAACGTGTTAGACGATCTAGACGATAAACTAAAACAGTATTAATTAATCCTTTTTTGATATGGTCTAACATTATGCTTAATTGTGGACGATTCGTATCCTTTGCTGATACACCTTCATCTACATAAAATTTGAAATTATCCCAGTCTTGTGCCACGCAATATGCTTTTAGCTTTTCACGTTGAGCTGAAATAGAGAAACCATCTCGTACTTGTTCTTCAGTGCTTACTCTTATATAAATTCCAACAGTCACTATTTATCTCTCCTTTTAAAAAGAGGACAGCTGTACGGGCTGTCCATTAAATTCCTAGCGCTAAAGATTTAATTGATATAGGTATTAGTTTAATGTAGCTACGTACATTACTACTTTACCGTGTATTTTTATATTCGCAGCATCTTCATAAGGAACTGTATAATCAAAGAAACGATTGTCGTATGAATCCGGTCGGAATATTAATCGTTTATTTTGTTTATCATTAAAGAAACGTTTTACAGAATAATCGCAGCCGTTACTAAAAACAACTATGTCATTATCGTAAAGTTCCTCTAAAGCAACTTCTTTTACGGCAATCAAAGAGGTATGTGGTATAACTTTATTCATCGAGTCACCATTAACACGAGTCATAAAAATATCTTCTCTACCTGCCCATTTCCCCATTAGTGAATCAGGAATATGTATAGTTTCCAAATCCATTTCTGTCATTCCATCAATTTCTAGAGGTAAACCAGCTGAAATTGCAGTTGGAACATAAGTATATGAAGATTCACGTATTAAAGAAATAGTTGGAGTATTTGGTTTATACACTTCATTTGTTGGTGGGAACAAATCATTAATTGATATATCCAATGCTTGTGCTATTGCAAATAATACATCTTGTTCAGGTTCGTTTGTCCCATTTTCATAAGAAGAAATTGTATTATGTTTTTTTCCTATTCGTAATCCTAATTCTTTTTGGGTCATTTTCTTTAGTTTCCTAAAGTTTTTAATTTGTTGACCTACATATTTAGAAACATCTTGTTTCATGAAGTTTCACCTCCTTTCTTGATCTATTATATCATATTTCATGAAGTTTTAAACTAAAAATTTCATGAAACAAGAAAAATAATATTTAATTTCATAAAATATGAAAATTATTGTTGAATTATGTCATAACTTCATGTAATATGAAGTTGTCGAAAGTGAGGTGAATTATTTTGCAAGACAAACTGGTGTCTTTACGTATGTATAATAGGTTAACTCAACAGGATATGGCTGATTTAATAGGTGTAGATAAGAGAACTTATGTTAATAAAGAATATGGAGTTACTCAATTTAAAGCTAATGAGATGTTTTTAATTGCTCAGAGATTCGGTAAAGGAATTGAGGAAATTTTTTTGCCAACTAACTTCATGAAACATGAAGTTTATGAGGTGGATGGTGAGATAGATGGAACGAACTATATTGGATAATCCGCCAAGTGAGGAAACGGCGTTGAAAATGGCTGAGTTTTTTATGAAAACTTCAGTTCCTCGTATTTTAGCAGCTCGTCAGGCTGAAAAAAATAAAAAAGAGGTGACCAATGATGAACGGAGTATTATCCGCAAGTAAATTAATGAAAGCATCAGATGTTGTAAAAAGATGTGCAGAAATGAGAAAGAGCCCAGCATTATTACTTATTACTGAATTAGAAGCAAAGTGTCAGCTAAGGGAAATGAACCGTAAGGTTTCATCTTGAAGGGAGGTGAGTTAATTGAAGGAAGTAACATTAGTTTTTAAATCAGGCGCAAAGGTTAGTTTTACGGCTAATGAATTTAAAACAATTAAAAATGGTTTTGGTGCTATTGCGGAAGTTAAGTGGGATACAGAAGGACTTAATAAGCATTTGCATCACTTAAATGATTGCAACGTTGATGCAATATTTGTGGAAGATATCGGTGAAAAGAGAACAACACTTAAGGAGCCAGATCATCCAATTGAAGATTTCTATGGTTGTGAAATTAAACAAGATGATAAGTATTTTATGTTTGGCCAGGATGCCGTACTTGAAGGAAATCTAACGAATTACTTAATTGCGGAACAAAGTGTTGAATGCTTTCGAGCTGTATAAAAGGAGAAACCGCCAGTTGGGGCTGACGGTCTAATAAAAACATATTTCTTGGTCATTATAGCATGAATTGATTTCGTGTAAAGGAGTGTAAAAGGATGGATAAGCAATTAATGCCTAAAACTACATATCTAGTAGGTGTATGTAATTTATTTGTTAGTAATGCAGATCCATTGGTAGTAACGAGGTTAGCTAAAAGTGCAATGGAATTTGAATATGAAATATCAAAGCAAGTAGCCAATGATGTCGGTGGAGAAGTAATCCGCAAAACTGTGGAGTATGAAAGGGTAGCGGAATTTTAATGGATATTAAAGCGATTGAAGAACATGTACAGGCTATTAATACAGCAAGAGATATTGGGGTCTTGAATACCTTTGGAAATGAAGTGCAAGTAACTGATGAATTGTTTGAAGAACTTCTGAACGAAAAAGGAGATTTGGAAATAGTAACACGTGAGTGTTCTGATTATCCTTTTCGAGCTAACTTCAAGCGAAATGGCATAACCTTTTATTCTATCCACACGGAAGAACAAATAAAAAATATCTTTGGAGGTAATATCGATGAATGCATTACAACAAAATGAATTATTAGAAGTGGACCAATTGCAAGATGCGGAGCAACAATTTGAGGTTACGGATATTAACGGTTTGAATTGGGCGTTTCGTAAAATTTCAGCGCTTAAAGCAAAGGAAAAAGAAATTACGACACTAGCAAATGTTGAACGTGATCGTATTACACAATGGGAGCAAAGTGAATTGAAACCCATCCACAATGATATTTCATTCTTTGAAACTCATATTCGACGTTATCATATGGAACAACTTGCAGTGGATCCAAAACAGAAAACAATTAGTACGCCTTATGGTAAATCAAAGACTCGTAAGAGTAGTGAAGCGCCGGAGCAAAAAGATAAAGCCCAGGTACTTCAATATGCCATTGAAAATGAGCTTGATGATTGCTTAAAAACAGAAGTCAAATGGGCTGACTTTAAGAAGAAATTAAAGATTGTGGAAATCAGCGGTGAAAAAGTAATTGTAGATGAGGATGGACAAATTGTTCCGGGGGTTACAATCAAACCTGAATCTATCTCTTATAGTGTGGAGGTATAAATATGTTGCAAGTAACAGATGCACAACGTGAAAAGCTGAAAGCTTGTATAGCATTATTCGGTGCAAGTGGCGGAGGTAAAACATTAACTTCTTTAATCCTGGCATATGGAATGATGAAAGAAGCTTATCCTGATTTACCAGAAGAAGAATTGTGGAAGAAGATTGGTGTTATCGATACGGAACATAAACGTTCGCTTCTTTATGCAAACAATACAATTAAAGGTTACAAGATCGGTAGCTTTAAATATATTGAACTTGATGCTCCATATTCAACAGTGCGATACCAACAAGCGATTGAATTATTAAAGAAAAGTGGTTGTGAGGTTGTTATTGCAGATAGTCTTTCGCATGCTTGGGAAGGTATCGGAGGTATCTTGGACCAGCAGCAAGATTTAGGTGGGCGTTTTCAAGATTGGAAAACAATGAAGCCGGTTATTAAAGAGTTCATTAAATCACTTACAGAAAATGATGTTCATATTATCGCTACGTTACGTACTAAACAAGAATATCAAGCTGAGCGTGATGATAATGATAAGCTTCAAATTCGTAAGTTAGGATTAAAACCAATTCAGAAAGATGATTTGGAGTACGAATTCATGATTGTTCTACGTATGGAGCAAAATCATACAGCTACACCAACTAAGGATAATTCTAATTTAATAAATGAAAATGGTGAATTAATTAAGCCAGAGCATGGTGCAATCATTTATAAATGGTTAGAACTTGGTGTGGATGTAAGAGCGGAGCAAGAGAATGAAAGAAATGCTCTTATTGCAAAAATTATAGAAATTGTTGAATCCAGTGATGAAGCAGCGAAGATGCTAGATGAAATTGAGTTTAAAACAAAACAAAAACTCCAAGATTTCAATCTAAAATATTTAAATGCTGCTTTAGATAGATTACAAGTTTTTAACAACAAGGAGGAAAAATAATGTTTACAGTAGATCATGAACAAGCTAAAGGGTTTGAACAAGTTAAGCCAGGAGAATATGAGGTAACAGTTGTTAATTATGAATTAAAAAAAGCTGAATCCGGAAACAACATGATTGTTGTGGATTATGAAATTCGTAGTGATGTAGACCAGGCATTCCAAGGACAGAAGCTTTTATTCGATAATTTTGTTGTAACTGAAAAATCAATGTGGAGATTACAAGCAATTTCTAAAGCTGCAGCATTTCCAACAGGAATGAAATTCGCTTCTTACAAGGAATGGGCAGATACTCTTTTAAATAAACATCTTCGTGTAGTAGTTGGTGAGCGTGAATATAACGGTAAAAAATATCCGCAAGTAAATGGGTTTAAAGAATCGGAAGCATCGGCTCCAAGTACTGGATTTACAGTTTCGGACGAGGATGTTCCGTTCTAAAAGTTAATTAACAAGATTCAAATAGGAGGGAGCTACTAACGGCTCCCTTTTCCAAAGGGAGAAAATCAAATGAGATATAAATTTAATCAAATACCGGCAGAGCTTAAAAACACTCCTCATTGGATCTTATGGCGGTCAGAAGTAAGAAACGGTAAGAAAACAAAAGTTCCTTATCAAATCAATGGGGAAATGGCTCAATCAAATAATAAACGAAGCTGGTCAACGTTTCCGACAATCATAAAATTTTATGAACAAGGAGATTATGACGGGATTGGATTCATGTTTTCAAAGGATGATCCATTCATTGGAATAGATATTGACCATTGTATCCAAGAAGGTGCTCTTACAAGTTTAGCTGAGGATGTTATTGAAACTGTAAATAGTTACACGGAATATTCACCAAGTGGTGATGGCATCCACATTATTGCAAAAGGTAAGCTGCCATTAAAAGGACCAGGTACAGGACGGAAAAATGTTGATATCGGATTAGAAGTATACAGGCATGGAAGGTATTTTACTTTCACCGGTGATTGCTTGGATCAAGTTCCTGTGGAAGATAGAACAGAAGAATTGAAAGTTTTATTTGAGAAGTATTTGAAAGAAAAGCCAAAGCCGGAAAAGAAACAAATCACTACTTCAATCGAACGAGAAGATATTACTAGTTTATCGAATGCAGAATTATGGGAGCGAATGTTTGATAGTAAAAGCGGTGCAGCCATTAAAGATTTATTCCAGGGCATGTTGATTAATGGAGATCATTCTTCAACTGATATGGCTTTATGCAATCATTTAGCATTTTGGACGGATAAAGATGCTGGAAAGATGGATTCAATGTTTAGAGAATCCTCATTACTTCGTGAGAAGTGGGATAAACCACATTCCAGTGATGGCCGTACATATGGACAAATGACAATTGATACGGCAATTCTTTCAACTCCTTCCACAATAGCTGATTATGAACCGCCTGAAGAGAAAAAGTATGAAGTTTACATTTCTGATAACTCTATTGAAGATACTGAGGAGATTATCGATGAAGCACCAAAGTTTCATTTAACTGAGTTAGGAAATGCAGAACGTATTGCATATTATCATGGCGAGAATGTTCGTTATTGTAATGAGTTGGAATGGCTTATATGGAACGGTAAGCATTGGCATGAGGATAGTAAGAGACAAATTGAAGCTATCACGGCCAAAACACTTAGAGCTATATATGGAGAAGCGAAGGCTACAGAGGATAAATACCAATCAAAGTTGCTACATGATTGGGCTAAGAAATGTGAAAGACGGTCAATTAGGATAAATAGCATATTGGATGTGAGACCTATGGTATCAGTAAAAAAGAAAGAATTAGATTCTCATAGTTTTCTTTTTAACTGTGAGAACGGAGTTATCGATTTAAAGACGGGTGAATTATTACCACATGACCGTGACTTGTTATTAACGAAACTGTCCCCAATTAAGTATGACAGGAATGCTGAATGTCCAAACTGGAAAGCTTTCTTGGAAAGTATTTTTAAAACACCTGCAGGTGAACCGGATTATGAATTAATTAACTATCTGCAGAAAGCTATTGGGTATTCATTAACTGGTGTAACAAAAGAGCAAGTAATGTTTTTCTTATTCGGTAATGGACGAAATGGTAAGTCTACTTTTATTAATATCATCCAGGATCTACTCGGTGATTACGGAAGACAGACAAACAGTGACACTTTCTTAAAAAAGAGAAATGATTCAGGAATCAATAACGATGTGGCCAGATTAGATGGAGCACGTTTTGTATCAGCTGTCGAGAGTGAAGAGGGGCAACAATTATCTGAAGCCTTGGTTAAACAAATCACTGGTGGAGAGAAAATGTCAGCTCGTTTCTTGCGTCAGGAATACTTCGAATTTACACCAGAGTTTAAAGTGTTTTTCACTACCAATCATAAGCCAATTGTAAAAGGTTCAGATGAAGGTATATGGAGAAGGATTATGCTTATTCCATTTACCGTAACGATACCAAAAGACAAGATTGATTATGATCTGCCTGATAAATTAGCAAAAGAAATGCCAGGCGTTTTACGGTGGGCTGTGGAAGGGTGCATGAAATGGCAGGCTGAAGGGTTGCGCGCTCCTGAAGCCGTGAAGGCAGCAACAGCCGAATATCGTGAAGACATGGATATACTTGGACCATTTATCGATGAGAATTGTGCAGTGTATTCGACAGCAAGAGTTGAAGCGAAGTTACTTTATGAAAATTATACAAAATGGTGCTATCAAAATAATGAAATGGATTTAAAGAATCGTGCTTTTTATCGTCAGTTAGAAGTACGTGGATTTAAAAAGGAAAAAGGATCAAAAAATAAGACTTTCATTCATGGAATTACATTAAATGAGTTTGCTGGCGCAAATTTATTCTCCAATGATGAAAAAGAGGGAAGCAGTAACATAACTCCTATAAATAGGAAAAAAGTTTGATTTGGGGTTACTGAGGGTTACTGAACTGTTTTTTTAATAACCCTTATAAATGTTGTTATATCAATGTTTATAGCTTATGGGTTACTGAGGGTTACTGAGTTTTCTATAACAGCCTATAAGAAAATAAATAAATAAAAAAATAATATATATATAGGGCCTTAATAGAAACCCAGGTAATCTTAGTAACCCTAGCTATCAAAATGAGCCTTGAAACCTTGATATGACTGGTTTTGTAGAGGGTTACTGAATAAAAAACTTAGTAACCCTCGATAACCCTTTAAAAAAGAGGTGTAATATGCATCCAAAACAGATATGTGCTGATGTTCAATTGATGGGAGCGAAGCTCGTTCTTGATGGAAATGATTTATACATTGAGAACCATGAAAAGGTTGCTCCTGAAATTGAATTAGTTATTAAAGAATACAAGCTACGTATTATTAAATATTTGCAAGGGAATTATTCGGACCAAGATCATGCAGTAAAACAAACGATAGATAAAATTATTAATTTTTTTATCGGTGTTGAGCAAGACATGAATCCAAAAATTAATGATTGGTTTAATTATGATGAAGCTGCAGCAAGATTGGTTATGGAATTAACGTTAAACTTCTCGCTTAATGGTTGGTTATATGTAAAAGAATCTGTGGCCAACTATGAAAATAAATTAACGGACGAGCTTTCACAAGAAATATTCAATCGTGCACTGTTGCATTTTAGGAAGGTGAAATAAATGCCAGCAATTCATTATCGATATTCAGAAAAAGAATTGAAGGAAATATTGGATACATTAGAAATCATGGTGGATACAAGAGAACAGAAAAACCAACACGTACTTGATTATTTTCGCAAAAAGAATGTTCCATTCAGACTTAGAAAAATTGATACAGCCGACTATTCAGCGGTAATTCCTAAGAATCCTGAGATGGGCATTACACGAGACATTTATCTTTGCGCCGGAGTAGAACGTAAAAACGGTGTAGACGAATTGGTTCAATCAATTAAAGATCGTACGAGATTTGAAAATGAATTGATTCGTGCTGCTAAACATCCATTTGTTCTTCTTGTGGAAGATTTAAAAGGCTATCAAAAAATACTAAAAGGTGAGTATATAAGTCAATACAAACCAGAAGCGTTGCTTGGTAGTTTAAAAACATTTGAAGTGCGATATGGCTTTTCAACAGTATTTATTGAGCCTGCTACAACCGGTAATTACATATATCATCATTTCTTATATATGGCTCGTGAGTATCTGAAGAAGGGCGTCATATGATGAAAACCAAAACAATTAAAGGGGAAATAAATCATGACTAAAATTCAATTGAACGTATTATTCAAGAAAATGCAAAAGGATGATAAAAAGGAAGTTTTAATGTTCCATGTATTAAGTGATGAATTGCCACATGCTGATGATCTACTAAAAATGCCAGGTACAATTGTCTATCTAGCTGTGGAGAAAAGTGAAGTTGAACCAATCGGTGCGGAGTTCGCAAATATTCAACGTGATAGCAAGAAAACAGCAATTAAATTAAATGTAAAAAGTGATGCGAAAGGCGTAGTAAATCAGCTTTATCCTTTCGCTGGTGGAAATGTTGATATCATTCTTGAGCCTTCTCAAATGTCTATTGATGAGTTTTATGAGGAACCACATGAAGGCATGGAATACAACGTTAAACAGGATGGAACAACGGAAGTTGCTCCTGGTCAATTAAAGATTGTAGATGAAGAAACGATTGCTGAATAAATATTTGTCCTGGGATGTAATTGGAGAACAAAAATAAGGGAAGCGACATACATCGTTTCCCTGAATATTAAGGCTTATGCCTATTTAAGTAAAAGACCAATGATTGGCCCAACTAAATCTTTAACTGCGACTCCAGTTGATAAAACGGTGTTCATTCTATCAATAATATTAAAGATACCTTTAACATTTTCATCTTGGGCTACAGGTGTAATAACTTCGTTATTCATGAATAATGAACCGATTGTCTGTTCTAATGCTGTTTTCATACCTTCAACACCAGATATCTTATAAGAAATTAAAGAGGCTCTTATCAAATCAAGATTTTTAAATAATAGTGATTTAACATCTCCTGGAAGATTTGAGGATGTTATATTTTCTACTAAATTATTAATTTCATTGATTAAATCAGTAATTTCTTCAGCATCAATTTTACTCTCGTGAAGATCGTATATAAAGCCCATATGATCGCTTATAAAAGATAACGCTGTTAATGTTTCACTATCCATATAAGTCTTGAATCGGCTCATATCACCTTCAAAATTCATTGAAGAAAGAGCATTTTCAATATTAGATAAGAATTTTAGATTTCTTTCATTATTTAATCGATCATGTTTCAAAATGTAATCTTTTGTAGACAAAAAAAGTTGAAATGTTGAATTCATTGAAGATAGTAAAGCTGTTCTGTCATCTGGGTCAATTCCAAACACTTTGGCCCAAGTTTCTCTATAAGAAGTATTATGAGAAGAAGCTTTTCTGCAATCATTATAAGCTTCGTTTAAAAGAGTATGTAGTTTACTTGCTGGATTTTCCATTTAAAAATCTCCTTTTCATTTTCTTCTATTATTTTACAATATAAAAATTGAAAAATAAATAATTGAAAGTAGGTGAATCATCATTTGTTTGACTGGCTGAAAGACTATCAGAAATTAGAAGAAGATATTGAGTACTTAGGTTACAACTTAGACAAAACAAAAGCTGAATTAAAACGCTGGGTCAGTGGTGATTTGCAAGATGTACGTTTAACTGCCGAGTCGGAAGGTGCAAAGGTAGAAGCACGTATTGAAGCAATTGAATATGAATTAGCACATAAGATGAACGATATGTATAAACTGAAAAAGTTAATCAGTAAGTTCAGAGGTTTAGATAATAAAATACTAAAAATGAAATATGTGGACGGTATGACCTTGGAACAAATAGCTGAAGAGATTAGTTATAGTTCCAGCCATATAAAGAAGAAACATGCTGAGATAATTCGGCTTATCAAGTTTGTGGAAAGAGAAGGTATCATTTAGGTTCACTATTAAAGTGAATCGATACTATTGAAAAAATGATTTATAGTAATAACATAAGAAATTGACGAAAGGGCAGCTGGTACATGGTTACTCTTTCGTATGTCGATGCATGTCGATATATGAATATTCATGAATATATATGACGAACGATTAATAAGATATTTACACTCTTTTTGTCGGATAATAGAGATAGAAGGAGATGATAATTTTGGACAAATTAAATACTGTGGTTGAAGATTTATTAAAAGAAATTGATACAGATTTACAAGGTATAAAAACGTATATTAAAACGGTAGAAGGACTTTTAGAACAACAAGAAAATAAAGTCAGAGAAACTGCAACGACACTTTTACCTGTAATGAGTAAGATACAATCTAATATGTTTAATTTTACGTCACAAGATGGGCGTTGGGTAACAAGAAAAGGTCCGATTTTGAAGTATAATGATAGAGAAAATTCGCTATATATTTTCTCTATAAAGGATAAAGGACCAATTATCTTGAATCTAGATACAAATAAAGAAGTAATAATTAGTTATGATAAATTACTTAAGGAAGTTGAATTTAGTACAGTTATGGAAGGTCTTCTTTCAGTAGTTTCATATACTGAGAAATTACAAAAAAAATATCAAGATATAATTGATAAACTTGAAACAGAGTTAGTTGAATATCAAGGTATATAATTATTAAGAAGCATTCCTTATGGAGTGCTTTTTATTATGAAAAAATACAGGGAATTATCTTATTTTGTCGAATATCTATTGTTGGTTAATTATTTGTTTAAAAAGGTCAACAAAGGAGAAAAGTATGTCTAAAAATTTAAGAGAAATATTATTATACTATCGTAATCAACAAATTTTAGGGGAGGAGGTTCATGTTATTGCAATAAAAAATGGAGAAGAAGTTTTCAACGGTTACTACAAAATAATCGGTACTATTGAAACTAACTATAGTAGACTGACTATAGATTGGCCAGGAGACAGGGTTGTTCCTGGTGAATATCGAGATTATTACGGAATGTCTAGTATGTATCCGGTGGATATTGAATACTTTGAGGAAGATAACTTAGTCCATTTGTCCGGAAAATATGGGGAGGATCCGTATAAGATAATTGTCCATTTACCTGAAAAATATAAATGATTTAATGAATAATCAAGTGAAAAGAGCATCCAATCGGTTGCTTTTTATTATGTAAAGAATTGTAATAAAACATTAATATTTTTATAATTAAATTTAAAGATATTTGTAACACCTCTTATTGTATGATGGAAAACAGGAGGTGATTGCATGTCTAAAATTGATATGCTATTAAATGCATGGGTGATATTGCTCAAGCAACCGGTTATTTTTTGTTTGTTTGTGTTTGCAATATTGGGAGCTATCACATTAATATTCAATAAATTAAAGTACCTATATTAATAGGTGCTTTTTATTATATAAAAATTACATAGGTGGTGTATGACAATGCTTTGGTTATTAGCTTATCTAATAGTAGGTATGGTTTATGCTACATTCGATGTTCATTCTGCTGTAAGGAAAGAAATTGAAAAGGACAAAGAGAATGTGAATACTACAGTTGTATCGGCTTTAATTACAATTTGTATCTTTACTGTGATATGGCCAGTGTTATTAACTTTTAACATTGCTAATTGGTTTTATAAGAAAAAGGAGAGTGAATGTAAATGATTACTGAAATTAGAAAAACAATATCTGGTACAGAGTATTGGGATAACAAAGAAAAACGAAGTCTATTTGTTCCAACTGGTGAAGAACCAGGATTCGAAGTAACTGTTAATCCTGAGAGTATGATTGCTAAGTTTGCTGATGATAAAGTAGTTGACGTTAAAGTAAATGAACTATCTTTAGATGATATGACAGTAAAAGAATTACGTGATCATGCTGCATCAATTAATGTCGAGATTCCAGCTGATGTTAAAAAGAAAGAAGAAATCATTAAGTTACTATCATGAAGTACTGTGCTGAACAAGGCTGCAAGACATTAATCGATAAAGGACGATACTGTCTCAATCATAAACGTAAACAGAAGAAGACAGTTGTATATTCAAAGAACAGATCATTCTATCGTACAAAGGCCTGGCAAGATTTAAAATCATTCTGTTATCAAAGAGATAAAGGATTGTGTCAACGATGTGGAAGGTTTGTGTTTGGTAAGCAAGCACATCATCATCATATTGTTCCAATTAAAATCAATCCTTCATTAAGATTAGATCCAGATAATATCGATACACTTTGTTCTAAGTGTCATCCGATTGTAGAAAGAGAAACAAATGCAAAATACCAAGAAAAGAAAAAGTTCGACTGGAAACTATAAGCCCCCCTATCGAAAAAAGAAACTATGGCCTTATGGGGGGATAGGGAGTGGGGGTGCAAACGCGCACCTCAAAATGATTTTTTGAAAAAAATTCGTTTTTTAGGTGGTGATTTAAGGAATGGCCAGAAAATCGAAGGTCGTAATTGAAGCTGAAAAGAAAAAAGAATTAGAAGCGCAGCGTATTATGGATGTTTTGGTTGAAGCCGGAACTTATTCGCCAGCGCTTGATCCATTGATTGAGGTTTATCTTGATGCAGTTGAGATATACAGCGTCAAATATGGATTGTGGAAGAATTCTAACTTTCCAACAGTCCAAAAAACAAAGAATGTAAATGGTGATGTGAAAGAATCAAAGCATCCATTGGCTCAACAAGTCGAAGTTTGGTCTAAGCAAAAAGCGAAATATTTGGGGCAATTAGGACTAGACGGAAAGAACAAAGATTTAATCAAAAAAAGTGGGGTTCTTCTCGAAAAAGGAAAAACAGAAAAAGAGCCCACCGAGCCTAGTGATAGCAATAAATTATTACAATTTAGACAGAGGTTAAATAGATGATTGATTTTGAAACAAATTACGCTGATATATTCGTTTCTGAAGTAGATGCAGCCCCACACTTATATCCTGATTCTATTAAGTTAGCAACCAAACGATATAAGAAATGGAAGAAACGAAAAGATATTTGGTTCGATGTTGAAAAAGCGAATGCAATGATTTATTTCACTGAAACATTCTTAAAACATGCAAAAGGAAAATGGGCAGGGCAGCCGTTAATTTTAGAGTCCTGGCAGAAGTTCTACTTTGCTAACATTTATGGTTGGCAAAAATATAATAAAGATGGTAAAGCGGTGCGAGTAATTCGTACGGCTTATTTGCAGGTTCCAAAGAAAAACGGAAAAACGATTATGGGCGGTTCACCAGTCATTTATGCGATGTACGGAGAAGGTGTAAAAGGCGCTGATTGTTATATTTCCGCTAATACTTTTGAACAATGCCAAAATGCAGCCGGACCAATTGCATTAACGATTGAAAATAGTCCTGATTTACGTCCGGATACGCGTATCTATAAGGGCAAAGAAGATACGATTAAATCAATAAAATACACATTTGTGGAAGACAATATTAAATATGCAAATGTAATCAAGGTTCTTACAAAAGATAACGCTGGTAATGAAGGTAAAAACCCGTATATCAATTATTTTGATGAAGTTCATGCTCAGATGGACCGTGAACAATACGATAACTTACGTTCAGCGCAAATCGCTCAAGAAGAACCAATCAACATCATCACTTCCACAGCAGGAAAGAATACCGGCTCGCTTGGAACTCAAATTTACACTTATGCAAAAGAAGTTTTGAAGGATGATAAAGATGATTCCTGGTTCATGATGATCTATGAGCCGAACAAAAAGTTTGATTGGACAGACCGTGACGTTTGGCGAATGGTTAATCCAAATATGGATGTATCAGTTAACATGGAGTTTCTTGAGAATGCATTTAAAGAAGCTCAAAATAATAGCTTTAATAAGGCTGAGTTCTTATCAAAGCATTTGGATGTATTCGTTAATTATGCCGAAACATATTTCGATAAAGATCAACTGGATAAAATGCTTATGGACTATTTAGGTGATATTGAAGGATTAACTTGTGTTGTCGGTGTGGACTTATCAAGACGCACGGATTTAACTTGTGTATCAATAAATATTCCAACATATGATGATAAGGGAAATGCAATATTAATCGTTAAGCAAATGTATTTTATTCCGGAGTTTGGAATTGAGGACAAGGAACAACAAAGGAATGTACCATATCGAGCTTTAGCTGAAAAAGGCTTTGTAACAATTTGTCCTGGGAAAACAGTTGATGAAGAAATGGTAAATCAGTATGTGGAGTGGGTATTTGAGAATTTTGATTTACGTCAAATAAACTATGATCCAGCACTTGCTGAAAAGCTTGTTGAGAAGTGGGAAATGCTCGGAATTCAATGTGTGGAGGTTCCACAGTATCCAACGCATATGAATGAACCATTTGATGACTTTGAAATTTTGTTGCTCCAGGACCGAATTAAAACGGACAATCCTTTACTCATTTTCTGTGCAAGTAACGCAAAAATAATTACAAATATTAATAATTTAAAAACACCATCTAAACGTAAATCACCAGAGCATATTGATGGGTTTGTTGCCATGTTAATTGGCCATAAAGAAACATTAAATATGATGGAGGATGCTATTCCAGATGAAGATTACGATGAATACTTAGATGACATTTATAGGTGAAACAAGAATAATAATTTTTTGACCATTAGTATTTTAAAAATAGGCGCTGTTAACAGTGTTGAATTTCTTATTAAAATTATTATGTAATCTAAGAATAAACAAGTTATACATTGGAGTGTAAGTTCTTAAATACAATGCTCAAAATATATTTGTAATGAGAAACTTTTATCATTTAGTTAATTGAAATGACACAAGGAGGAAGATAAATGCCTAATTTGGTTGGTGACTCTAATAATCCAACTGTGCCTGCTGTTTTTGGGGAACATACCGCCAGTGAAGGAGTTGGTGTTTTAGGTAGAAGCCAAAGTGGATATGGGGTCTTGGGAGAGAGTACTGTTAGCGATGGAGTAAGAGCTACAAGCCAAGCTGGAGCTGGTGTCTCTGCCTACAGCGAGAACCTTTTTGGTGTTTGGGGTTTAAGTAATAAACACATCGGTATTTTTGCTTTAACCCGAGCGGAGACTAGACCAGCTTTGATGGCCTATAGTGATACTACAGGAGGAGACATCATCATCGGCACAAGTAGAAATGCCGGCGAGGTCTTCCGGGTTCTAAATAACGGTGACGTCAATGTACGCGGAGTTAATCTTACAAGTGACAAAAACTCTAAGGAAAATTTCTCGAGTGTCGACACGCTTGAGATTCTTGATAAATTAGCCAGCATACCAATCCAGTCTTGGAACTATAAAGATGATACATCTAATGAGCGTCACATTGGCCCGACCGCTCAGGACTTCCATGCCGTCTTTGAACTAAATGAAGATGATAATAAACATATTTCAACCGTTGATTTACAAGGCGTAGCCTTGGCTGCTATTCAAGGTTTAAATGAAAAACTCCAGACTGAAAATGATGAGTTATATAAGAAATTAGCTAACCTCGAGGAACGTCTTTCTGTCCTTGAGTCCAAGAGCTAAACCCAATGATAACAAACTAATCGCTATAGCTCTGATATCACCATAAAAAGGTGTCAGATTTCAAAGTTGGATTTTTGTTATTAAACTGTAGACTCATAGCGATAAGGGCCATGTTTGATTGGCCCTCGAAAAATATTCAATTACTAGATTGGACGACACACCCAACGACATCTGGTACCGCTACTGTCGCACTCTAACATTTTTATAGTATCAGAAGGGCATTGAATAGAAGATTGCATAGGGAAATAGGAATATGGACTTACAGGATACGAATATGGATAATAATACGGCTGTGGAATGTAAGGTGCTGCTTGGTTCATACCACCATATGTCATCGGTACGGTATATGCTATTGGCATTGAGGCATAATGACTGCAAGCTCCATGGCATTCCTGCTCTGACGTTCCAGGAGCAGCCAAACAATCTCGCATACAAGAGGTATAATTCCAAGGTGAAAATGGTTGACGATACAAAGACAATCACTCCTTATCTTAATTTTACTTTTCTCGATATTATATGTAGCTGAATATTTTTTAGGTGATTGTCCATGCATAATTAGATAATTGTCTAACATGCATAGCAAAGCTTATGATGGTGTTGAATTTTAAGGTGGTAACAAATTTAAGGACTAAAAAAGGTCCTTTTTCTTTTGGGAATATCAACATAAATTATTAAAAAAAAGCTTAAATTTAAAGTTCTAATAAAAATATATTAATGGATACTTTTAATGTTCGTTAATTGAAAGGCGGTGAGAAATTGGGTTTAAGAGATAGGTTTTCAAATTTTTTATTTAGACAAGCTGAAAAGCGTGGTTATCTGGATGATGTTTTAGGAAAAAGCATTCGTTACGGCGGTGTGTATGTTACGGATTCAAACATCTTACAATCTAGTGATGTATACGAATTGTTACAAGACATCAGTAATCAAATGGTATTGGCTGATATTGTTGTGGAAGATGAATTTGGTAATGAAATTAAAGATGATATTGCACTTCGTATTTTAAAGAATCCTAATAATTATTTAACGCAATCAGAATTTATTAAATTAATGACAAATACCTATTTACTCGAGGGAGAAACGTTCCCTATATTAAATGGCACTCAACTACATTTAGCTTCAAATGTGTTTACAGAGTTAGATGATAATTTAGTAGAACATTTTAATATTGGTGGTCAAGAGGTTCCCTCTTTTATGATTCGTCATGTGAAAAATATTGGCGCAGATCATTTAAGAGGAAAAGGTCTTCTTGATTTAGGAAGAGATACACTCGAGGGCGTTATGTCAGCTGAGAAAACCTTGACCGATAAGTACAAAAAAGGTGGATTACTAGCATTTCTATTAAAATTAGATGCGCATATCAATCCACAGAATGGTACACAGTCAAAATTAATTAAAAAGATTTTAGATCAGTTGGAATCAATTGATGATGCAAGGTCAGTTAAGATGATTCCTCTAGGAAAAGGTTATGAAATAGAAACGCTTAAAAGCCCGTTAGACGATGAAAAGACTCTAGCATACCTAAATGTATACAAAAAGGATTTGGGTAAGTTTTTAGGCATAAATGTGGATACATACACAGAGTTAATCAAAGAAGATATTGAGAAAGCGATGATGTATATCCACAATAAAGCAGTTAGACCAATAATGAAAAATTTTGAAGACCATTTGAGTCTTCTTTTTTATGGCGAGAATTCAGGGAAACGAATCAAATTCAAGATTAATATTCTTGATTTTGTTACTTATAGCAACAAAACGAATATTGGTTACAACCTTGTGCGTACAGCTATTACTTCACCTGATAATGTCGCTGATATGCTTGGATTCCCTAAACAAAATACAAATGAATCACAGGCTATTTATATTTCAAATGATTTAACTGAAATCGGTAAGAAAGAAGCGAACGATGGTTCATTGGGAGGAGGTGAAGAGAATGAAAATTGAGGTCCGAGGGAATCAAGTCATACTTGATGGTTATGTGAATGTTGTGGACAGAGAAAGTCGGATGTTGCCTTCTCCAAGGGGATATTTCAAAGAGAGAATTGTTCCTAAAACATTTGAAAAGGCATTAAAGAAAGCAAAGAATGTGGATTTACTTTTTAACCACGATAAAAATAGAAAGCTTGGCTCTATTGAAAACGGAAATCTGGAATTGTATGAAGACAATATTGGTTTAAGAGCCATTGCTACAGTTACAGATGGACTAGTGATTCAAAAGGCCAAGAATAAAGAATTGCGTGGTTGGTCATTTGGTTTTGTTTCTGAAAAAGATTCGTGGGAAGAAGGCGAAGCTGGTGTTCAAAAACGATCTATTGAAGAACTAGAGCTTTTAGAAGTTTCTATTTTGGATATGACACCAGCCTATGTTGCAACTTCCATTGAAACCAGAGGCGAAAATACAGCCATGATTGAAATGAGAAGTGAAGAAGCAGCCGTAAAAACAGTTGTGGAAGATGATACAGAAGAAAGAAGCAATCTTATCAAACAAATAAAAAAAGTCCTGGAGGAAAATTAACATGAACTTAAAAGAAATCTTAAAAGCATCTCAAGCACGAAATAAAGCTCGATTAGCAGAATTACAAGGGAAAGTAGAGAAGGGTGAAGTTCGTTCGGAAGAATTAGCAGCAGTTAAGGCTGAAGTGGAAGCATTAACAGAAGAAGCGAAAACTCTTGCTGATGAATTAGCAAAATTAGAAGCAGACGAAAAGGAAGAAGATCCAGACAAAAAGAAAGATGACGATCCAGATAAAAAAGAAGATCCAGAAGTAAAAGAATATCCAAATCAATCAAAAGAAATTCCAAAAGAAGAACGTTCTGAAATCATGGCAGCTATTGCAACAGGTCTTTCTACTAAAGGTCATAAATCTACTAAAAATAAAGAAAAGGAAACTCGTTCAGCTTTTGCTAATTATATTGTGGGTAATATTGATGAAAGAGAAGCTCGTGCATTAGGATTAGTTACTGGCAATGGTTCTGTTACGATTCCAGATTTCTTAAGTAAAGAAATTATTACGTATGCTCAAGAAGAAAACTTCTTACGTCGATTAGGTACAGGAGTAAAAACAAAAGAAAATATTAAGTATCCTGTTCTAGTTAAGAAGGCAGAAGCTCAAGGTCATAAAAACGAGCGAACAAATAATGAAATTCCAGAAACAGATATCGAATTCGATGAAATTGAATTATCACCAACAGAATTTGATGCGCTTGCTACAGTAACGAAAAAGCTATTGGCACGTACAGGTTTACCAATTGAACAAATTGTTATGGATGAGTTGAAAAAAGCTTATGTTCGTAAAGAAACTCAGTATATGGTTAATGGTGATGAAGCTAATAACATAAATGACGGTGCATTAGCAAAGAAAGCTGTTGAATTTAAAACTGATGAAAAGAATCTTTATGATGCATTAGTAAAAATGAAAAATACACCTGTTAAAGAAGTACGTAAAAAAGCACGATGGGTGTTAAATACAGCAGCACTAACAAAAATTGAAACTATGAAAACAGATGACGGTTTCCCATTACTTCGCCCGTTTAATCAAGCGGAAGGTGGAATTGGTTATACGTTATTAGGTTTCCCAGTTGAGGAAGAAGATGCAATTGACATTCCTGATTCACCAGATACACCAGTATTCTATTTTGGTGACTTCTCTAAATTCTATATTCAAGATGTCATTGGATCATTAGAAGTCCAAAAATTAGTTGAGTTATTCTCACGTACAAACCGTGTAGGTTTCCGTATCTGGAACTTACTAGATGCACAATTAATTCATTCACCATTTGAAGTGCCAGTTTATAAGTATGTTTTAAAAGAAACAACAGGAGCTTAATATGGATGAATTAATTGAGAAATTAAAATCTCATATTCATTGGGAAGAGGGTATGGATGAATCTATGCTCTCTTTTTATATCACTCAAGCAAAGACTTATGTAAAGAATGCGACAGGCAAACAGACCGAGTATTTAATTATTATGGTCGCCGGTATTTACTATGATTACAGGGTTGCTGAAAAAGAATTAGAACAAGCTCTTGATGCTTTAACGCCGATGTTTGTCCAGGAGGTTTATGCCGATGAAGAGAAAGACGAATAAACTCAAATGGATGGGTGAGCTACTTAAATTAGGAGAAACCATTGATCCGGAAAATGACCGTGTTGTGATGGGATATCCGTTAGAACGTAACATTCGTTATAACAACATTGGAGTTACGGCCACTGATAAATTTACAACGAAAGATACGAATGAAATTGTAAAGAAAATTGAGGTTCGTATTGATCGTGATATTGAAAACAACCAAAAGGATTATCGTGTAAAAGTTGGTGGCCGTATCTATGATATTGAGCGTATTTATGTACGTGAAGAAGACCGATTGATGGAGGTGTCATTATCCTATGCAAATTAGCTTTCAAGAGTTACGAGACATCATGAAGAAATCTGGTATACCAGTTTATCGTGATAGTGCACCTACAACAGCAAATTATCCTTACATTGTGTATGAATTTGTGAATGAGCAACAGAAAAGAGCTTCTAATAAGGTTATAAAGGATATGCCACTTTATCAAATTGCAGTTATTACAAACGGAACTGAAAAAGATTACGCTCCGTTAAAGGTTGTTTTTAACGAAGCAGGCGTGTCTTATTCTCAATTTGATGGAATGGGTTATGACGAGAACGACGACACTATCACGCAGTTTATAACGTATGTGAGGTGTATCCAGTAATGGCTTCAAATAACAATGGTTTTGCTGAAGCTTTAGAAGATATTAATACGCTATTACGGGTGAATAAAAAAGTAAGTTTGGATGTGTTAGATGAAGCAGCAAAGTATTTTGCTAGTAAATTAAAGCCAAAAATCAAAGCATCCAGTAAAAACAAGCGGACACATTTAAGAGATAGCCTAAAGGTTGTTGTAAAAGATGATCGTGTATCTGTGGAATTTAAAGATGAAGCTTGGTATTGGTATTTAGTTGAACATGGCCATAAAAAAGCAAATGGTAAGGGTCGGGTGAAAGGAAAACACTTTGTCCAGAATACCTTTGATGCAGAAGGTGACAAAATTGCTGATATTATGGCACAAAAAATAATTGATAGAATGTGAGGATGATATACATGACAATTGAAAATAAAGAAATTCAATATTCCGTAGGGATTGAAGATTTATATCTGTGCTTGATGAAGGGAAATGAAACTTCTAGTGCACTACCAACTTATGAGGATATCGTTTATAGACAAACCAATATTTCTGATTTAACGATTTCCACTACATCTACTAATTTTACAAAGTGGGCATCTAACAAAAAAATTATTAACATTGTCAAAAATACAGCGTTTGGATTAGCTTTTAATCTTGCTGGTCTAAATCGTGAAGTAAAAGATAAAATCTTTGCTAAAACACGTAAAAAAGGCGTGTCTTTTGAAACAGCGAAGGCGAAGGAATATCCAAAGTTTGCAGTAGGTGTTGTATTCCCATTAAATGATGGAACAAAAATATTACGTTGGTACCCAAAATGTACAGTTGCTCCAGTAGAAGAATCTTGGAAAACACAAGGTGATGAAATGACTGTGGATGACATTGCTTACACAATTACAGCAGATCCATTGTTATTTAATGATGTAACACAAGCTGAATTAGATACTGGTGATCCAGAGGCAAAAGGAATTAAAGCTGAAGATTTCTTAAAACAAGTCATTTGTGATGAATCTCAATTAACACAACTTGGTGGAACATCGACACCAGGGAAATAAGGAGTGATAGTATGGCACGTTTAAGTGATTTAGTTAACGTTAATATAACTAGAAATAGCATTAAGATACAGGGTGTTTCAATCCCTGTTGTTTTTACTTTTGAATCTTTTCCTTATGTGGAAGAGGCGTATGGAACACCCTATCATGAATTTGAAAAAGAAATGAATGATATGTTAGGAAAAGGTCAATTTAGCCTGGGAGAAAATGAAGCGAAATTGATGCGTGCATTAATTTATGCGATGGTACGTAGTGGTGGTACAGAATGTACATTAGCTGAATTGAAAGGTGCCATTCCTATGAATGATTTACCCGATATCTTCATCGTTGTATACGAAATTTTCAGTGGCCAAACTTTCCAAACTTCTGATATGGAGAAGCTGAAGCAAGAAAAAAAGTAAAAAACATACTGACAAAAAACGAGGAATCTCAGTCCGAATTGGACTGGGATTTTTATTTTTATGTCGGTAATACGTTGCTTGGTTTAAGTATGGATGACTTTTGGAAAATCACACCGGCACATTTTCTAAAACAATTCATCATGCACCTCAGATATAACAATCCGGATGCATTACATGAGCAGAAACCGAAACAAATTTACACGCTAGATCAAACACCATTCCTATAAGAAATGAGGTGAGAAAATGCCTGGGAATAGTAAAGAAAGAAACGTTGTTCTTAATTTTAAAATGGATGGCCAAGTTCAGTATGCAAATACATTGAAACAAATCAATATGGTTATGAATAATGCAGCGAAAGAATATAAAAATCATATTGCAGCAATGGGCCAAGATGCGACGATGACTGATAAACTTCTTGCTGAAAAGAAGAAGCTTGAGATTCAAATGGAAGCAGCCAAGAAACGTACGGCTATGTTACGTGCTGAATATCAAGCTATGTCCAAGGACACAAGTACAACCGCCGAACAACTCAATAAAATGTACGGGAAGTTGCTTGATGCAGAACGTGCTGAAACTTCTCTTGATAATGCAATGAAAAGAGTGAATGAAGGTCTTTCCGAGCAAGCAATTGAAGCCAGGGAAGCACGCGGAACTTTACTGGATTTACAAGAGAATTCTAAGAAGCTTGAAGCAGAACAAAAAAAATTAACAAGCTCATTCAAACTTCAAAATGCTGAACTAGGAGCAAATGCTAGTGAAGCGGATAAGTTGGAATTAGCGCAGAAACAACTACGTCAGCAAATGGAAATGACTGATAGGGTCGTCCACAACTTAGAACAACAATTAAGTGCCGCAAAGCGTGTGTATGGTGAGAATTCTACTGAAGTGCAGCAACTTGAGGCTAAATTAAACCAAGCAAAAACTACATTAAAGCAATTCGAAAACTCTTTACAGAGTGTTGGGCGAAGTGGTTCACAAGCTGCGGATGGTATGGCGGAAATAAATAAGAAACTTGATATGAATAATTTAATGGAAGCCGCTGAAGTCCTACAAGGAATATCCGAAAAGTTAATTGAAATGGGAAAGTCGATTGTAAATACAGCAATAGAGTTTGATGGATCGCAGAGGAAAATTCAGGCGTCATTAGGATTGACTGGTAAAGGTGCCGAAAATCTTCAAAAGATTGCTGTAGATACATGGAAAAAGGGGTTTGGTGAAAATCTTGAGGAAGTTGATCATGCGTTAATAAAAGTCTTTCAAAATATGCGTGATGTCCCGTATGAGGAATTGCAAATGGCATCGGAGGATGTTTTAACATTAGCGAAAATTTATGATGTGGACTTAAATGAAGCGACTCGAGGTGCAGGACAGTTGATGAGTCAATTTGGTTTATCAACACAAGAAACATTTGATTTACTTGCAGCTGGCGCTCAAGAAGGATTGAACTATTCAGATGAACTTTTTGACAACCTTTCTGAATATGTACCGTTATTTAAGCAAGCAGGATTTACCGCTGAAGAGATGTTTACAATCTTAGCAAACGGGACGCGTGACGGCGCTTATAATTTGGATTATATCAATGACACAGTTGCTGAATTTGGAAAGAAAGTACAAGACGGTTCAAAAGGAACTGCAGATGCTTTTGCTGGGCTTTCTGAGAAAACACAAGGGGTTTGGAAATCATTTAATGATGGTAAAGCAACAGCTGCCGATGTGTTTAAAGCTGTAATAGGCGATTTAGGAAGCATGGATGACAAAGTAAAACAGAATCAAATAGGAGTTGGTTTATTTGCTACTCGTTGGGAAGACATGGGTGCTAAAGCTGTATTAGGACTAAATGAAACAGCTGGTGGGCTTGGTGATGTAACTGGACGTATGGATGAAATGAAGAAACTTCAGGAAGAATCTTTGGGGCAGCAATTTCAAAAAGCATTAAGAGAAACACAGGCTGCGTTAGAACCACTTGGAAAGAAATTTGCAGAATTAGCTAAAGATATTTTACCTCCAATTGTTGATGGAGTTAAAGCTGTAATGGATTGGTTTAGTAAATTGTCCGAAGCCGATCAAACGCTTTTAATCGTGATGGGTGCATTGAGTACGGCGTTTATTATTTTAACTCCAATTGTAGCAGCTCTAGCTATTTCATTTGGTGCGTTGAATCTGGCGTTTTTACCTGTGATAGCTACCATTGCAGCAGTTTCCTTAGTGATAACTGGTATTATCATGTTAATAAAAAACTGGGGTGCCATAACGGATTGGCTTTCTGAAAAGTGGTCTGAATTTAAAGATTGGTTTGGTGAATTGTGGGATAGCATAGTTCAAACTTGTGAAGATGCTTGGTCATCCACAGTTGATTACTTTTCTGGAGCCTGGTCAGATTTTTTAAATATGGCAAATGAGTTCTTTGAACCTATCGGTCAATTTTTTGCTGATCTATGGACTGGAATTTCTGATACGGCATCGGAAATTTGGACAGGTATTACTGATTATTTTTCAGAATCGTGGTCTTCATTCATTGAATTAGCAGATAGTATATTGTCGCCTTTAGGTGAATTTTTCAGTGGATTGTGGACGGGTATTGTTGAAACGGCAACTTCTATTTGGGATCAATTAAAGACAGCTTGGCAAGAAACATGGGATACAATACTCACAGTTTTAGATCCGATTATTTCAGCGGTTTCAACAGTTTTAGAAGCAGGTTGGCTACTCATTCAAGCAGGGGTACAAATTGCATGGGCTGCAATATCTCAATATATTATACAGCCGATCCAGGAAGCGTATGATTGGATAAGTGCACAAATTGGCGAATTAGTCACATGGCTTAGTACGCAGTGGGAACTTATAAAGGCTGCTGCACAAGTTGCTTGGGGCTTATTTAAACAATATATTACTCAATCTGTTCAAGAAGCATGGGATTGGGTTAAAGAACAGATCGGTGCGCTTGTTTCTTGGTTAAATTCACAGTGGGAGACAGTAAAATCATATACTTCCGCAGCGTGGAATCTAGTAAAACAATATGTCATTCAGCCTGTTCAGGAATTGTGGAATGCAACGAAAGAAAAATTGAATGATTTAGCGAATTGGATACTAGGTAATTGGGCCAAAATCCAATCTTATACACTTACGGCATGGAATCTAGTTTATAAATATATTATTGATCCAGTTATTTCAGCTTATAATTCTGCAAAAGAGAAGTTCAATGATATGTACAATACGGCAAGGGAAAAATTTGATTCTGTAAAGAATGCAGCGCAAGAAAAATTTGATGCAGCAAAGAGATTTATCGTTGATCCGATAAAAGATGCGGTAGATAAAGTAAAGGGATTCATTGATAAAATCAAAGGGTTTTTCAGTGATTTGAAATTAAAGATTCCGAAACCAGAAATGCCTAAAATGCCACACTTCAGTCTGCAGACTAGTACGAAAAATATTTTGGGTAAAGACATTACTTTCCCATCTGGGATCGATGTCCAATGGCGTGCAAAAGGCGGTATCTTTACTAGACCTACCATTTTCGGTATGAGTAATGGTCAGTTGCAAGGTGCAGGAGAAGCGGGGCGAGAAGCAGTTTTACCGTTGAATAAAAAGACATTAGGTGAGATTGGTGAAGGGATTGCAGCAACGATGTCTACTGAACCAACTGTAATTAATATTTATAATCCTTCAGTGAGGGATGATCGTGATATCGACCGCATGGTCGGAAAAATAGATGATGCACTTGCTCAAAAAGGGCGTAATTCAAAAATAGGAATAGGGAGGACTTAAATTGCTAGACATAGGTATCGATAATCAGTTGGCAAGTGACTACGGAATATGTATAGTAGGACGCCCTGTTATTCCTACAGCAGAACAAGAAGTAGAACATATTGAAGTGTCTGGTAGACATGGTTCACTTACAAAAAAAGGAGCGTTTAAAGACGTTCCTTTAAAAATAAAGTTCAATATGCTTGAAGAAGAGAATATTAAGCCGTTAGTGCGACGTATGAAGGCGTGGTTGATGAATGGAAAAACATTATATTTTACTGATGATGATGTGTATCGAAAAATTAAACATGTTGTAGTAGGTGATATTGTAAATGAAATTGAAGAACACGGTGAATTTGAAGTGGATTTTAAGCTAGATCCCTTTGAATATACAGAGGATGTAAATCTAAAGCTCACCAAACCTGGTGTAATTTATAATCCAGGTACAATTGAATCTGATCCTAAGTTTTGGATTGTGGGAAATGGTACTTTCCGTATAACAATCAATGACTTCTCTTTTCAAATAAAAGATGTGAATGGTTCTGTTGTCATAGACTCAGAAATACTTGAAGCATATACCGATACCATATCAATGAATAATAAAATGGTTGGGCAGTTCCCTATATTCAACGTAGGAGAAAATACAATAGAGTGGTCAGGAGCAATTCAATTTATGGAAATTCGACCTAGGTGGAGATATAAATGATTACTTTATATAAACCAAATGAGACTGACTTTACACACAATGGTATAGGGGCTTTAGATAAAAATATTTATAACGCAACTGTTGAGGAAGAACTCAATGGTTTATTTTTATTTTCATTTAGTTATCCATTGTTTGCACCACGTGGTCTGGAAATAGAGGGAATGAGCATTATTAAAGTTCCAACTCCTGATGGTGAACAACTATTTCGAGTGGCAGCTCCTAAAGTCAGTATGGGTGAGATTACAGCGCAATGTTATCACATTTTTTATGACTTAACAGAAAATCTAATTGAAGACATTTTTGCTGAAACAACAAATGGTAATGGAGCTATGAATCGTATGTCAGCAGGATGCCAATACAAGCATCCTTTTCAGTTTTATTCAGATGTACCAAAGATAGCCAGTGCACGTATTGTCCGTAAAAATCCTGTGGAAGCATTATTGGATTCTAGTCAAGATAATTCATTTGTTAATCGTTGGGGCGGCGAATTAAAACGAGATAATTTTGATGTGAAGATGCTACTAAATCGCGGTATGGATCGTGGAGTAGTGATTCGCCATAAGAAAGATTTATTAGGATATGAAGGTAATGTGGATTGGAAAAGTCCCATAACTAGAATCATGCCACAAGGTTTTGATGGGTTATTTCTTCCTGAAAAGTATGTGGATAGCCCACTTATAAATAAGTATCCTCATCCTAAAATTAAAGTGGTTGAATTTAAACATATTAAAGCAGCTATTGGTGAAAATGCTGACGATGAAGATGCAGTTCCGTTAGAAGAAGCATATAGGTTATTACGCCAGGCAGCGAAGGATATGTTTGCTATTCAAAAGGTTGATCAGCCTAAAGCAAATTATAACGTTAAGTTTCAGGAGTTATCACAAACGGAAGAGTATAAGGATTATAAGCATTTACAAAGTGTTTATATGGCAGATACTGTTACGGTTGAACATCAAGAAGATGGCATTGATATAAAAGCAAAGGTAATTGCTTATAAGTATGATCCAATAAAAAAAGAGTACCTGGATATAACCATTGGTAACTTCAAAGAATCCTTTACGGACGTTTCTGGTAGGGTTGATCTGGTACAAGAAGAGTTATCCAATATGCCAGGCTCTATTTTGGATGCAGCAAAAGCAAATGCTACAAGCCTTATTAATTCAGGATTCGGAGGACATGTCCGTATTTATCCAGATCGTATTTTAATTATGGACACGAAAGATGAAAAGAGTGCTAAAAAGGTTTGGTAATGGAACTTGAATGGATTAGGGTATTCTTCCACAGGTGTGAATGGACCATATGGAACTGCCATTACAAGTGATGGAAGAATTGTTGCTGATTTTATTACTGCAGGTACGTTGAGTGGAAATCTTGTGCAAGGTGGAGAAATAACAGGTGCAACATTACGAACTTCAGATAGTGTGAACTATGTAAATATCTCAAAGCAATTTATACGCTTGTATGAGTCATCTAGAACAAGGGTGTTTGTAGGGTATTACAAAAATAGTAGAAATGAAATACAACCTACTCTTATTTTAGGTGGAGATTCAGATTCCACAGGGGCAAATGGAGCTATTATGGTATACCAATTCTCAGATACAAGTGTTAAGTCTGGTGGAATTGGAATTACAAAGGGACTCGATGGCAATGGATACTTGAATGCAGCTTCTTTATACTTTTCGCAAACAGGGAATGCAATGCTTGATGCTGACAAAATGATTGTCCTAAATGCTCAAACTGATATGAGGTTTAAAGTCAAAGATCAGTTCCGCTTTTATCGTAATGACAATTGGATTGCGAGTATTGGAGTGTCATCTGGAGGAGATACAGATATCATACTTCCAAATGCGATGATACGAAATTCGAGTTACGAAAATGGTTATATTCAAATAAAGACAGCTCTTGGATCATATTATCAAGGAGTAATTGCTTCAGACTTCAAAGTTTCTTCAAAAGAAACGTATAAAACCAATATTCGTCCTATTACATCCAGCTTACTTGAAAAGGTAATGGAATGGGAAATTAAACAGTACAATTTGAAAACCGATATTCCAAAACTGTATGAGATGCGTATGAATCGTAAAGAAGGAGAGCCAACGATTACTACAGATGCAATTCCTACACATTATGGTTTAGTTATTCCAAAAGAAGCAGAAGAAAATGGTGTAGGCCTATACGGGATGCTTTCACAATTGACAAGCGCATTTCAAGAGCATGTGATAAAAACGGATGCTAGATTGGAAGAATTAGAGCCATTAAAACCTAAAGGAAACATAAAGCATAGGAACAGAGTAAAACGTCAGAGAAAACCGCCCAGACACGTAAAAAGGAGTAGCTAGAAAGAGGTGTAGTCATGCGAAATGAGGAAATTATGATAGATTTAGCAGATCCTGTGTTTACAAAAACAATTCGTTCTCGGCAGAATGACAAGAATGGATTGAAGCTTACAGTGCACGTAAGGGAAAAAGGGGAGAAGGTGGATTTAACAGGATATGTGGTTAAATATGAAGCTACAAATCACACAGGAGCATTCATTCGAGATGATGCTCAAATAGTTGATGCAAAGAATGGTGTGTTTTCATATTCGTTTACATCTCAAGCTGTTTCTACATCGGATGATTGGACAGCTTATTTTGTGATGGAAAAAAATACAGAACGAATGAGTACACCAGACATTCGAATTGCATTAAGACGTGATGTGAAAGAAGGAAATATTAAAATAGAAAATTACATTTCTGATTTTGAGATTCTTAAGAAAACGATAGATGCTTTACAACAAGCCGTTGATAAAATGGACGTCGTAAAGCGGTCAGGCGGGATGATGACAGGATATCTAACAATGAGACCGACACTCGGTTCGAATATCGGATTTGGATTCAGTAGTGAGGACAAGGTATTAGATACCGGTCTTGTGGGAGTCTCGAATGGTCAATTATATTTAAAAGACTGGAAAAATAATAAAGTATTGTTTGAAAAATCGCCTACTGGGACATTCAATATTTTTGCTGATAATCTTCTAAAAAAAGCTGGCGACATTATAAATGGATTACTTGAATTTAAGAGCGATAATGCAATTGTTTTGGGAAGTCGTTCTTTCAAGTCAGTTATTCATAAAGGGGCGCAAGGAGAGCTGATTTTTGCGCCTTCCACAAAAGAACAAGGGGATACTTGGGATTGGTCTAAAAGAGTGGAATTTCGAACTGATGGGACAATTAGACAAGCAAATGATACAGGTTGGATTAATCTTCCTACAACTGGGGTAGAGAATATTCCTGATAGAATTTTGAAGTACAAGAGAAGTGGGGAACAAATATCTGTCATTGGATCAGTTAAATATCTAGCAAATACAACAGTATTTGCAACCCTTCCGGCTGGATTTCGCCCTGTACAAAATATTGCTTTCCCAGCACTTGCATATGGCAATGGACCAACAGCTTGTGAAGTTACAGTTAAAAGTGATGGTGGAATTTTCTTGAATGGTGTTCAAAATGGAAATGTCATTCATATTGCGATGAGCTTTTTAATTTAGATATTACAGATTAAGCGTGCATAAGCAGGCTTTTTTATTTTGCTAAAAAGGAGATGAGGACAGTGGAGGAACAGATTTTCAATTCAATGATTCAACAAGGAGCATTCGCAGCGTTATTTGTGTGGATGCTTTTTACTACGCAAAAAAAGAATGAACAGCGTGAAGAACAGTACCAAAAAGTAATCGAAAAAAACCAAGCAGTCATCGAAGAACAAGCAAAAGCATTTGGTTCACTTGCAAAGGATGTATCAGACATTAAACAAAAAATTATGGGGAATGGTGACGACAAATGAAAAAATCTATTAAATTATTAGCCTCAATTTCTACGGCAGTTATCATTACATTTACTTCAACAGGTAGTGTCTTTGCTGATCGGGAAATGATTATTCCAGGATTACCTAAAGTCGAATATCGCAATGGATATGGAGCATATGAAGGTGTAGTAGCACATTCTACAGCGACTCCTGAAGCGCCTGCTATTAATATCCGAAACTATGAAGCAAGGACATGGCGTTCTGCATTTGTACATTATGCAACAGATTGGGATGAAACAATTCAAATTGCTTCTACTAAGTATCAAGCATGGGGAGCGGGCCCAGCGGCCAATAAACGATTTGTTCATGTAGAGCTCTCTGAAACTAGTGACCCTATTAAATTTAAAAAATCCTATGAGAGATATGTGAAGCTACTAGCTAAGATTTTACGTGATAGAAACATTAATCCATCCATTGGATTGTGGACGCATAAAGATATTACGTATAAGCTTGGTGGCACAGATCACGAAGATCCGATTGACTATCTTCGCAGTCATGGTGTATCGGAATCAAAATTCCGTGCCGATGTATTAAAAGCATATAATGGAGATTCTATCTCAGTTGAAACGAAACCACAGCAACCAAATGAAGTACCTGGTGTTATTAATGAAGTGGGAGTAGCGTATATTGATGGTTACAATATAAACCTTCGTTCTGGTCCATCCACAACAAATAGTGTTATTCGTAAATTACAAAAAGGTGAATCATATAAAGTCTGGGGTAAAGTAGGAAACTGGTTGAATCTTGGGGGAAATCAGTGGGTTTATAATGATTCATCATACATTCGCTATAAAGAAGAATCGTCATCTGTGGAAGGAAAACGTGTAGTTTCTAAAGTGAATGACTTACGATTCTATTCAAAACCTTCCTGGTTAGATAGAGATGCTGCAGGAACTGTTGATGAAGGATTAGGATTTACAATCATTGATAAAGTATCTGTGGATGGTTCACCACAATATAAAGTAAAGAATAGTAGAGGTAGCGTATTCTATATTACAGCTAGTTCTTATTATGTAGAAATTAAATAGTAAACATAAAAAGTGCCGGCTCTTAATTGAGTCGGCTTTTTTTATTTTATTGTGTATTAAACTTTAGTATTCATAAGTAATGCTTTTAATTCTTCTGTAGATAATTTACTTTCTAATTCTAAGTGATCTATGTTAAACCACAATGTTGAAGCGATTCTCCAATCAGCAAACGGTGAGAATTTCCCGTTGTGTTGAAGTTCTCCATTCGCTACCTCGTATGATACACTTATTGCATCATATGTTTGGGACATTTTTTCGAAGTCAATTTTATAAACGCCTATAGCAAGTTCTTTTCCATAGAGATTTGTAGGAGCTTTAACAAAGGTAGAAATTAAATAAGACGGAAGAATTTTTAACGCATCTTCTACAGTGTTTAAAGTTAAAACATTTGCTTTAGGATTTACATTGAAAACAAACCCCAAAGGATCAGTGTGTTCAAAAAGAACATTACCAGATGTTAACCAAGTGGAACCATACTCTTCATTGTAATCTGCAGTCCAAATTCCACCTTCAGGACGATTTAACCAATTACTTATAGATTGGAATTTTGATTTGTTAAAAGGAGTGTTTTTGATGAAAAGTTGTTTGTTCATTGAAGTTCCCCCTATAATAAATTTATAAGTCCGATATTCTTCTAACATGTTTTTCTTTCTTCTTAAAATTCCTCTTATATTGTTTGAAGTCTTGTTTATCGACTCTGAACTTCTCTCCAGTAGCAACGTTTTTAACCAGGTAGGTCGTGCGTTTGAATTCCCTAATGTAATAGATAATTAATCCAACTAAAAGGGATATACACATTGTTGCTGGGATAGCGATAATACAAAGAACGATAATAAGAGCGGAAATTTTATCTGACTCATAAACTCTTTTTAATACTATACGTTTCCCATTTGCAGCTTGAGCTTGCTCTAATTGTTGCATACGTTGTAGCGATGCAATCGTGTCATAACTCATGGAAAAACCTCCTTAAAATAATACCTAAATCATACCAATTTCATGCAACAACTGTAAATATTACATCCCCATAAATTTAGAGCGTACCTTTAGAGATTTTTTGCGCGTTCGAGTAGATTTTCAATCTGCGCATGCTTCTCTTTTAATTCTTCTAAAGATTTTTTTGTTAAAGCAGTATTTTGAACAAAATAGTTTTTGTGTGAATGACACTCGAGAATAAGATTTGAAACCTCTAAGTGGTTTTCATGTTGAAATAATAAACTAGCAACTTCTTTCTGCTTCTTATACATATCTCTAATCAATTTGTCCTTTTCAAATGCTATTGGATTGGTAATCATATAAGTCCTCCTTTCAAAATTTTTATTGTACGTGGTTTAGATGGATCGCGTTGGATATATCCCTTTTCTTCCAAGTGCATTAAGTGCATATGTACTGTAGAACTAGAGGCGAGTCCGGTTGCTTGGCAAATTTCTCTAACAGTGGGAGGATATCCGTTTTCTATTACTTTTTCTTGGATGAAAGTTAAAATTTCAGCTTGTCTACTTGTTAATGGTTTCATGGTGTATACCTCACTTTATGCATGGAATATCTAACCATATGATACCAAGACATTGAGAATAAATCAAACACTTGTTCGCGTCTTTAGGAGAGGTTATACTCCCATAAATTCCTTATCGAAATAGAACTTGTCCATTAATTTATTTACAATCCCGTTGAAATAAGCGAATTTACCTTTCTTCATTTTTACTCCGGATTTAATTTTCATAACAAACTCTTTGATAGCTTTTAAACCAATAGTAAGCTCCTGATCTTTAGTAAATGCTTTATCACCTGTTGTATGGTTAACAATTTTATTGCACTGTCTTACGACTTTCCACAGTTCTTGAATTGTTTTAGATTCACTGTAAAAAGAGCGAACTAAAGAAATAAAACGCTCTGGTACCCAGTGAGCAACAAAATCAGCTTGTTCAATATTCTCTTCTGGAGTATTGCTATTCTCATTACTATTACGTTTGTTTATATCTTTTATATTTTGTTTTAAGGAAACAGGTTTTGTTTTAATGGTAGGACACTTGGTAGGACTTTTTGCATCTACCTTGTTGGACACTTCTTCCACAATTGGTTGAATGATAATAGCGTTAGAAGTTTGAAGCATATCTTTTTTACGTTTCATCGCTACTTGTTTAATCATTTCTAAATCCACAAGCTTTTTCATTAAACGTTGTACAGTTTTATATGAAACTTCCATCATGTTAGCGATAGAATTTTTACATAGGAAACTAACACCTACATATTTGCAGCTGTGGCGTTTTAAAATTTCAAGTAGTGTAATGAGTTTAGATTGTACATCCGTACGCTTAATAGACATGCGGATATTATCTCTGTATGTACGTATAGTTTTGTTTAGTTCTTCCAATTCTATAAATGGTGATAGGTTACGAAATGCTTCTTCGCTTGCTATTACATCTATGCATCTCTTTTCCATATTATATGTCTCCCTTTATGGAAACAAAAAAGCAACGTCACCAATTAAGTAAACGTTGCTTAAGAGACCCTGCATGATGTACAATGACTCATGAGAGTATGGCAAGTGTTTACCTGGCTCAATCAGGTGGACGGTATAAGAGTGCTACCAACACTACTTATACACGCTGTGCTCTTTTGTTTTGTCGTTTTTTTGTATATACGTGAACTTTATATGTTTATATTTAAATACAAAAAATCAAGTTATACATAGGCAAACGATCTTTATTGGAAGTTTAAACACGTCAATTGTACACCCGAGGGAAGTTTTTAAAGAAGCCTTCCGTCGTGCAGCAGCCTCTATCATATGTCTTCATAACCATCCCTCAGGAGATCCCACGCCGAGCCGTGAAGATATTGCAGTAACAAAACGCTTAGTAGAATGCGGCCAGATTATCGGAATTGAAGTGCTTGATCATATTATAATAGGTGACCATAAATTCGTGAGTTTAAAGGAAAAAGGTCATATTTAAGACTATGCTTTTTACTTATTTTGTTTTATAATGTGATTTATGAGTTTTTTGTAGAAATTTATCTACAAAAAGGATAAAGATATAAAAAACGTACTGTTTTTATAATATAAAGTAAGAAAAAATGAGTCCGTGAAAACAAGAAAGGAAGATAAATAATATGTTTGGATTTGGTGGATTTACTCGCGATCTTGGAATAGACTTAGGAACTGCGAACACGCTTGTATATGTAAAAGGAAAAGGTGTAGTTTTACGTGAACCTTCAGTAGTTGCGTTACAAACTGATACGAAACAAATCGTTGCTGTAGGTAGCGATGCAAAACAAATGATTGGTCGTACACCAGGGAACGTTGTGGCACTTCGCCCGATGAAAGACGGTGTAATTGCTGATTATGAAACAACTGCAACAATGATGAAATATTACATTCAACAAGCTCAAAAATCAAACGGTTTCTTCTCACGTAAGCCGTATGTAATGGTATGTGTACCATCTGGTATTACAGCTGTAGAAAGACGTGCAGTAATCGATGCGACTCGTCAAGCGGGTGCTCGTGATGCTTATCCTATCGAAGAGCCATTTGCAGCAGCAATTGGTGCAAACTTACCTGTTTGGGAACCAACTGGTAGTATGGTTGTTGATATCGGTGGTGGTACAACAGAAGTTGCAATTATTTCTCTAGGTGGTATTGTAACAAGTCAGTCAGTTCGTGTTGCTGGTGATGATATGGACGATTCAATCATTCAGTACATTAAGAAAAGCTATAACTTAATGATTGGTGAAAGAACAGCTGAAGCATTAAAATTAGAAATTGGTTCTGCAGGCGAGCCAGAAGGTATCGAGCCTATGGAAATTCGCGGTCGTGATTTAGTAAGTGGTTTACCAAAAACAGTACTAATTCAGCCAGAAGAAATTGCAGATGCATTAAAAGATACAGTAGATGCGATTGTAGAATCAGTTAAAAATACGTTAGAAAAAACTCCACCTGAATTAGCGGCTGATATTATGGACCGCGGTATCGTATTAACAGGTGGCGGGGCATTACTACGTAATTTAGATAAAGTAATTAGTGAAGAAACGAAAATGCCAGTTCTTGTTGCAGAAGATCCATTAGATTGCGTAGCAATTGGAACAGGTAAAGCATTAGACAATATCGATCTTTTCAAAACTGCTGCTCGATAATATTGCAAAATAAAAATCAGTGAAATTAAGAGGGTGTGAACGTGCCACAGTTTTTCTTAAACAAAAGATTAATTGTTTTGTTGGTTAGTATTATTCTTCTCGTGGCATTGATTGGAATCTCATTGAAAGAACGGAACAGTTTAACATGGCCAGAGCAGTTTGTTAAAGATACTGTCGGTGTTGTAGAACGTGTATTCCAAAAGCCAGCGAAATACGTAGCTGGATTCTTCGAAAATGTAGAGGATGTAAAGCGCACGTATGAAGAGAATAAAGAATTAAAAGCAAAATTAGATAATTATGCAGGTCTATCAGGGAAAGTAAAACAATTAGAAGATGATAACAAGAAGCTACAAGAGCTAACTGGTAAAAAAGAGTTAAATAGTGGGTATACTGAAATTCCAGCTACTGTTGTTTCTCGTAATCCAGATAAATGGTACGATTTAATTGGAATTGATAAAGGGGCACAGCAAGGAATTAAGAAAGATATGGCGGTAGTAACTTCACAAGGGTTAGTTGGAAGAGTGAAAAGTGTATCTCAGTTTACATCATCAGTAGAATTACTAAGTTCTATGAGCCGAACAAATCGCGTTTCTGCTATTGTACAAGGGCAAGAGAAAATCTTTGGATTGATTGAAGGTTATGACAAAGAAAAGCAATTACTTCTTTTCACAAAGATTGGCTCTGATGCACCGGTAGAGAAAGATCAACTAGTTGTAACATCTGGACTGGGTGATATTTTCCCGAAAGGTCTTGTAATTGGAAAAATCGTTGAAGTTCAGCCGGATGCATATGGCTTAACAAAAACAGCTTATGTAAAACCTTCCGCTGATTTAAATGACGTAGAGCATATTACGGTTGCTAAACGTGCAACACCTTCAGCGCCATTAGAATAGGAGGAGAAGAAGAGATGATGAAGATATTAAAAAGAGCAGCTCTTCCTCTTTTGCTCCTTTTTGTGTTTCTATTTGAAAATATGTTTGCTACTTTTGTTCCAACGGATGTGTTTTGGAAAGACAGCATAGTAGCACCGCATTTCTTTATAATCGTCTTATGTTTTATTACAGTGTATTATAGTCCGGTTCAAGGGATTTATTACGGACTATTATTTGGCTTCTTATTTGATACTGTATACACAGAGCTTGTCGGGATATATATTTTTGCTTATCCGATTTTAGCTTATTTAGTTTATAGTGTGATGAAAGTACTACAATTGAATTTATTTATTGTTGTTTCTATCATATTAGCTAGCGTTGTAGCACTAGAGTATTATGTGTATGGATTCTTAACTTTGTTAGGACGTACTCATATGCCAGCGTATGTCTTTTTCACAGATCGTCTCCTTTCTACTTTATTGTTAAATGCTATTTTCTTATTGATAGTTTGTTTCCCACTGAGACGATATATAGTGCGTCTTTCAAAAGCGATGGAAGAAAAAGAAAAAAGGATTTTCTAATTTTATGTCGAATTGAATCGGTGGGGTGAACTTTAGTGGAAGAAAAAAAGCAACAAAATGTAACGATAAAAGGGACAAAAGATGGGATAACGCTTCATTTAGATGATTGTTGTTCATTCTCAGAATTATTGATGGAATTAGAAGAAAAACTTTCTACACATTACTACGATGGTGATGGGCGCTCTTTAATTGAAGTGCATGTGAAAGTAGGAAATCGTTATTTAACAGAAGTCCAACAAGAAGAGATTCGTACGTTAATTCGTAATAAAAAGAATCTTGTTGTGGATTCAATTGAAAGTGATGTTATCACTAAAGCAGAAGCAATAGCTTGGAAAGAAGAAACAGAAATTGTCCCTATTTCCAAAATTGTTCGCTCTGGACAAGTTTTACATGTAAAAGGAAATTTGTTGTTAATTGGTGATGTTAATCCAGGCGGAACGGTTATCGCTGGGGGGAATATTTTTGTCGTAGGATCATTAAGAGGAATTGCACATGCTGGGTATTATGGGGATTCGGATGCTGTAATCGCTGCATCTGTTATGAACCCGATGCAACTTCGAATTAGTGATGTGGCAATGCGGGCTCCGGAAGAGAAAGAAGACGGAGCGGAGGCGGCAGAATGTGCGTATATTAATGAGAACAATCACATTGTTGTCGATCGCCTGCAACTTCTCACTCATCTTAGACCTAATTTAACAAAGTTAGAAAGGGGAATTGTATAGCTGTGGGAGAGGCAATAGTAATTACATCTGGAAAAGGCGGAGTAGGTAAAACTACTACATCTGCGAACATTGGTACGGCCCTAGCGTTATCTGGAAAGAAAGTGTGCTTAATTGACACAGATATCGGTCTTCGAAATTTAGACGTAGTAATGGGGCTGGAAAATCGTATTGTATTTGATCTTGTTGATGTCGTTGAAGGGCGTTGCCGTTTACCTCAGGCTCTTATTAAAGACAAACGTTTTGATGATCTTTATTTATTACCTGCAGCACAAACGAGTGATAAATCAGCGGTAACACCTGAACAAATGGATGAATTAATACAAGTATTACGTCAAGATTATGATTACATATTAATCGATTGTCCTGCGGGGATTGAGCAGGGATTTAAAAATGCGGTAGCTGGTGCGGATAAAGCAATCGTTGTTACGACTCCAGAAGTATCCTCAATGCGCGATGCGGATCGTATTATTGGGCTTTTAGAAAAAGAGGATATTGAACCACCGAAACTTGTTATTAACCGTGTACGTAGTCATATGCTTCATGAACAGGATATGTTAGATGTTGATGAAATTGTACGTACATTGTCAATCGAGCTTCTTGGTGTTGTCGAAGATGACGATGAAGTTATTCGAGCTACAAATACAGGTGAACCTGTGGCGTTGCAACCAAGCGGAAAAGCAGCGTTGGCTTATCGTAATATTGCAAGACGCTTGTTAGGTGAGAATGTACCATTACAAGCATTTGAACAAGAAAAGGTATCGGTATTTGCAAAGGTGAAAAACTTCTTTGGAATCCGTTAAGAGCACTTCGCACATATGCGAAGTGCTTTCTTTTTTCTTCACACGAATATCTTTCTTTCTTAGCTCATACATATGTACAAACTGTATACAACTGTTTCTATTGAAATTAGCTTAACGAAAGAAAGGAGACAGTATGAAGAATAGACGCGTAGAAGAAATTAAAAAGCGGATTGCAAAAAGGAAGGCCGAGCAAGAAAGGATGGAGGAAGAGCAGTATTTTAACGGAGGGAATTTTGATAGTGAAGCGGTATTTATTGAAGATGGAGAAAAGGAAATGCATCCTTTATTTCGAAAGGAAGTCTTTTTCTTCAAAGTTTTATTATCAGCAATATTAGTTCTTTCGGTTGCTATTTTATATAAGAATGCTCCTTCTTCATTTAATGGAGCTAAAGCTGTTACGGAAAAAGTGATGAAAGAGGAATTTCAGTTTGCTACTGTAGCGAAATGGTACGAAAAGCAATTTGGAAAACCGCTTGTATTCTATTCGCCGAACGAGAAAAAAGAAGGAAGTATTCAGCAAAAAGATTATGCAATTCCTGCTTCTGGAAAGGTAATGCAAGGGTTTCAAAAAAATGGCCAAGGTGTATTTGTCCAAACAGCTACAAATGCAAAAGTGGAATCAGTGAATGAAGGGTTAGTTGTTTTTGCAGGCAAGAAAGAGGAACTTGGAAATACAGTTCAAATTCAACATGCAGATGGTACGGAGTCATGGTATGCAAACTTAAATGATATGTCAGTGAAATTATATGATTACGTTTCAAAGAAACAAAAAATTGGAACGGTGAGTAATGATACAAATGATAAAAATGGAAAGTTTTATTTCGCGATAAAAAAGAATGAAAAATTTATTGATCCGATCCAGGTGATCTCATTTGATTAAATATAGGGACGTTTTAACGAAAATTTCCGTGCATCCATTATTTTGGGTTATTATTGTCATTGGTATTTTTACTGCGCGTTTTAAAGAGTTACTACTGTTATTTTGTATTGTTCTTATTCATGAACTTGGGCATGCTTTTGCAGCAGCACACTATAATTGGCGTATAAAAAGAATTCAGCTTTTGCCGTTTGGTGGCGTTGCCGAGCTTGAGGAACATGGTAATAAGTCATTGAAAGAGGAACTTGTTGTCGTAATTGCAGGACCGATTCAACATGTTTGGATGATGCTGGTAGGTTATATGTTGTTCGAAGCCGGTTGGCTGAATGCAGATTTATATTATTTCTTTATGTGGAATAATATAATTATTTTAGCATTTAATTTACTCCCTATTTGGCCGTTAGATGGCGGGAAAGTATTGTTTAATGTATTATCATATCGTTTCCCTTATTTACAAGCACATGAAAAGATGATGAAATTGTCATGTGTTTTTTTTGGTGTAATATTAGGATGGCAGTTACTCTGGAATAGTAACAATATTATGATGTGGGTACTACTCGTATTTTTAGCAGTGTCATTATATCGAGAGTGGAAACAAAGACGGTATGCATTTATGCGTTTTTTATTAGAACGTTATTATGGAAACAAAAGAGGAATCGAAAAGATTGCACCTATTGAAGTGCAAACGGAAGATCGTTTATATACGATATTCACAAAATTTCGTAGAGGATATAAGCATTCTATTATCGTCCGTGGAAAATATAAAGAGCATTACACATTGGATGAAAATGAATTGCTCTATGCATATTTTACTGAAAAACGAACAACTTCATCAGTTGAAGAATTAATCGGTTAGTGTTGACGATAGCACTAACCTTTTATTATTGTAAAAGCAAAGAAGATTATAAAGTGAGGAAATAATTTTGAAAACGTTATATGTAAATTACGCTGGTTCGGAAAAGCGCGTTGCAATTGAAGAGAAGAAAAAGATTGTTGAATTTTTATGGAAACGTAATGAAGAGCAAGAGATTGTTGGGCATATTTATGTTGGGCGTGTCGTAAGAACAATTGCTGGAATGAATGCAGCTTTTGTAAACATCGGTTTAGAAAAGCATGCTTACCTTTCGTACGATGATGTACCATCTTCTTATCGTATACATGAAGGGCAAGCGATACTCGTACAAGTTGTGAAAGAGGCAATTGATACGAAAGGGCCTAAATTGACAGCGAATATAGAATTTACCGGGAAATATGTCGTTTATATGCCGTTTGATGAGATGCGCGCTGTTTCTCGAAAAATAAAAAATAATAAAAGAAGACAACAGTTACTCCAAATTGAAATAGAGGGAACGGGGGGATACATTTTCCGCTCTGCTTCTGAAAAAGGAGAAATTGAAGAAATACAAGCTGAAATGCAAAGGTTACAGCAGTTATATGAAGAGTTAAAAAGAAAAGAGAGCCAAGGAAAGGCACCGTTACTACTTCATCGACCGGCAACTTTTTTAGATCGTGTATTTCAAGAAAATCCGATTGAGACGATTGAAAAAGTAGTTGTAGATACAAGGAGTATAGTAAAAGAATTAGAAGAAAAGGTCGGTAAAGAGAAAGTATCTTTTTATAATGAAAAGTCTTCGATGTTTAACCATTTTGGAATAGAGCGTGAAATTGAGAAAGCACTCCAAAAAATTGTTTGGCTTCCAAATGGTGCTTATTTAATTGTAGAACAAATGGAGACGATGACTGTAATTGATGTGAATACGGGCAAGTTTACGGGAAAACAAAATTTACAAGATACAGTACTTCGCACAAATGAGATGGCAGCTGAAGAAATTGCACGCCAATTAAGACTTCGTGATATTGGTGGTATGATATTAATTGATTTTATTAATATGAAAAAAAGAGAAGATAAAGAAAAGGTAAGAGAATGTCTCATAGCTGCTATGCAAGATGACCGCACATATACAAGGGTGCTCGGCTTTACGGAGCTAGGGATTTTGGAAATGACACGTAAACGTAAAAAGCATTCTTTACGGGACGTATTATTAAAAGAGTGTGTACCTTGCAAAGCGACGGGTTATGTGATGTCGTATGAAACAATTGCATATGAGTTAGAGAGAGAACTAATCACATATGGCAATATAGAAGATGAAGCAGTATTAATCGCTGCGCCTAAAGAACTGCAAAAACAGTTTTTGCAAAAAGAATTACAAAAAAATATTCCATTTGAAATTTATTTCAAAGATGATAATATCGAAAAGTATGCTATCGTTCGTTTTGGAAGTAAAAAAGAAATTGTAGAACGGAAAAAATAGTTAGCAGAACATTTATTGACAACTGTCTATGATTCATGATAACATCTTTATGTTATAGTTTATAGCACCTAAACGGCTATATGCTACAACCGCACAAGACAGGTTCCCTAAAGGCATTTATGTCTACCTCGTTTTTGGCGAGTCTTAGTAATTAAGAGGAGGTGCAAGTATGTACGCAATTATCGAAACAGGTGGAAAACAAATTAAAGTTGAAGCTGGTCAAGCAATCTACATTGAAAAATTAGATGTTGAAGCTGGTGAAACTGTTACTTTTGACAAAGTTCTTTTCGTTGGTGGCGAAAACGTTAAAGTTGGTAGCCCAGTTGTAGAAGGTGCAACAGTTACTGCGAAAGTTGAAAAACAAGGTCGCGCTAAGAAAATTATCGTTTTCAAATACAAAGCGAAAAAGAACAATCGTAAGAAACAAGGTCATCGTCAACCTTACACTAAGCTAGTTGTTGAAACTATCAACGCTTAATTCTGGTTAACATGATTAAAATTACGATAAGTCGCACGAAATTAGGAAGTATCCAATCATTTAAAATGACTGGACATGCCGATTATGCGCCACATGGACAAGACCTTGTCTGTGCTGGAACTACAGCGGTTGTGTTTGGTTCTATAAATGCAGTGGAACAACTTTGTAATGTGCAAGCAACTATTGAACTCGGAAGTGATGGCGGATTCTTAACGTATGAATTGCCTAATGATTTAGACGTTCATGCAGCAGAAAAAGCACAAACGCTTTTAGAAGGATTAGTTGTTTCGCTTAAGACGATCGAACTTGATTACGGAAAGTATATCCGTTTAATAGAAAAAGTGCAGGAGGTGTAACGTATGTTAAGATTAGATCTTCAGTTTTTCGCATCTAAGAAAGGTGTAGGTAGTACAAAGAACGGTCGTGACTCTCAGTCAAAACGTCTTGGTGCTAAACGCGCAGATGGTCAAACGGTTACAGGTGGTTCAATTCTTTACCGTCAACGCGGTACAAAAATTTATCCAGGTGTTAACGTTGGTCGTGGTGGCGATGACACTTTATACGCGAAAGTTGACGGCGTAGTACGCTTTGAGCGTCTTGGCCGTGACCGCAAACAAGTGAGCGTATATCCTGTTGCTCAAGAAGCATAAGAACTCACGGAAAACTCTAACCTGAGTGCAGGTTAGAGTTTTTCTATATTAAGGGGTATCTAAATGAATGAAAAATGGACAATTATAGATGCATTGCGCCATTCAAGACATGATTGGCTCAATCGTATGCAGATGGTGAAAGGAAACCTTTCCCTTGGAAAAGTGGAAGAAATTCATAGTCTCATCGATCGTTTTGTCCAAGAAGCGAGACAAGAATCCAATCTGATGGGGCTATCAATGCCTTTATTTTCAGAGTGGATTTTAACATATAATTGGAAACAGCAGCCGTGCTTATTGGAGTACGAAGTATTAGGGAAATTACATAACTTATCTCACTTAGATGAGACTGTATGTACATGGACGAACCAATTTTTCTCGATGCTTCAGCATAGTTTAGACGTATATGTTGAAAATTATGTTTGTATCACAATTGAATGTGACGCGGATAATGCTCGTTTCTTTTTTGATTTTCGTGGTAAGCTAACGAGTGTAGAAGAACTACAGAATTGGCTTGCGACCCAAAACAATAAATGGTATTCCATTTCTTATACAGTGCGAGACGAAGAAGTCTCAGTTATATTACAACCAATTGAAAAAAGTGTGGTGAAATAATGTTTGTAGATCAGGTCAAGATATATGTAAAAGGCGGCGACGGTGGTAACGGTATGGTTGCGTATCGTCGTGAGAAGTATGTACCAAAAGGTGGCCCAGCAGGTGGCGACGGCGGTAAAGGTGCAGATGTTGTTTTCGTAGTTGAGGAAGGCTTACGTACATTAATGGACTTCCGCTACCAACGTCATTTCAAAGCTGATCGCGGTCAGCACGGAATGGACGTAAATCTGAAGATTTACTTGTAAAGGTTCCGCCAGGAACAGTAGTAAAAGATGAAAAAACTGGTCAAATTCTTGCCGATTTAGTAACGCATGGACAAACTGCTGTAATTGCAAAAGGTGGCCGCGGTGGCCGTGGTAACTCACGTTTCGCAACAGCTACGAACCCAGCGCCAGAAATCGCTGAGAACGGGGAACCAGGTCAAGAGCGTGATGTTATTCTAGAACTTAAAGTACTAGCAGACGTTGGACTCGTTGGATTCCCAAGTGTAGGTAAATCTACATTATTATCTGTTGTATCATCAGCGCGTCCGAAAATTGCAGAGTATCACTTCACAACAATCGTTCCAAATCTTGGTGTTGTTGAAACTGGTGATAACCGCAGCTTCGTTATGGCTGACCTTCCAGGACTAATTGAAGGCGCACATGCTGGCGTCGGACTTGGACACCAATTCTTACGTCATATTGAGCGTACACGTGTAATCGTGCATGTTATTGATATGTCTGGTTTAGAAGGCCGTGATCCATATGAAGATTACGTAACGATTAATAATGAATTAAAAGAATACAATCTTCGCTTAACTGAGCGTCCACAAGTTGTTGTTGCAAACAAAATGGATATGCCAGATGCAGAAGAAAACTTACAAGCATTTAAAGAGAAAGTGGGAGACGAAGTAAAAATCTTCCCAATCTCAGCTGTAACAAGACAAGGTGTTCGTGACTTACTGTTTGAAGTAGCGAACTTAATAGAAACAACACCAGAATTCCCAATACATGAAGTTGCGGATGAGTCTGATACAAGTGTAATGTACAAATTTGATACTGAAGGTGTTAAATTTGAAATTACACGTGAAAGTGATGGCACGTTTGTTATCTCTGGTTACGATATCGAGAAAACATTCAAGATGACAGACTTCTCACGTGATGAATCTGTACGTCGTTTCGCTCGTCAAATGCGCGGAATGGGTATTGATGAAGCGCTTCGTGCACGTGGCGCGAAAGACGGAGATATTGTAAAAATTCTTGAATATGAATTTGAATTTATCGATTAAGACTGCCGAAATACGGCAGTCTTTTTTATATCGCAAAAATCGGATTTGTACAGGAAAAAACCCCCACTAATTAAATTTTCAATTTATAATAAAAAGGGGATGGTTTTAGAAGAATTTTTTTATGGGGAGAAAACGAACATGTATAAAATATTAATTGTAGAAGATGATGAGAAAATCGCGGGAATATTAGAAGAGCATTTAGAAAGGTATGGCTATCAATCATTTAGAGCAAGTGATTTACGTCAAATAAAAGATGAGTTTGTAAAAGTGAATCCTCATCTCGTGTTACTTGATATTAATTTACCGTACTTTGACGGTTTTTATTGGTGTCGTCAAATTCGTACTGTATCGAATGCGCCAATTATTTTTGTTTCTGCAAGAACAGGAGAAATGGATCAAGTAATGGCGATTGAAAATGGCGGCGATGATTATATTACAAAGCCATTCCATTTAGATATCGTAATGGCAAAGGTGAAGAGTGCACTTCGCCGTGGTTATGGAGAGTATGCTTCTGCTGCTGAGAATGATTGTTTAGGTGTAAATGGACTGTTGTTATTCCCGTCTCAGCATATTGTTGAGTGGCAGGGACAACAAACTGAACTGACAAAAAATGAGTTCTACTTATTAGAGTGTTTAATGAAACAAGTGAATCAATATGTAACGCGCGAAGAACTGTTAGAAGCTCTATGGGATGAAGTAGCATTTGTGGATGATAATACATTAACCGTAAATGTAAAACGTGTAAGGAAGAAACTAGAGGAGTTAGGCATTAAAAATGCAATTGTAACGAAACGTGGATATGGTTATGCGCTTCTTACGGAGTGGGGCGAAGGGCATGAAGGTTAAAAATTACTTCATGGACCGCTTTTCTTTAATTCTTTCTTATATTGTTAGCCTTTGTTTATTTGGGCTCGTTTTGCAGTTGCAAAGTCTTTTAGAAAAGGAATCCATTGATTGGAGTACGTGGTTATATGGACTTTTATTAGGAACTGTTGTATTTACTGTATACCTCATTTACGATTACCGAAAACGGAGTGTGTTTTTAAAGAGGATCGAAAAGTACGTTACTGGCGGAAATACATTACATGACTCTTTACTTATTGATGAATCTTATACATCAGAGCAAGAAATGGTCGTTGAATCTTTTACGTTATTAAGACAGCAATATATGAATGAAGTTCATAAACAGCATGCGAAAGAGCAACAGCAAATGATATTTATGAACCAATGGATTCACCAAATGAAAACACCAGTATCTGTTATTGAATTATTGTTGCAGAAGTTTGGCAAAGAGCATCGTGAGGCAAGAGTAACAGTTGAAAGTATCCGTGAAGAAAATAACCGCATACTAAATGGTTTAGATTTAGCGTTACATATGGCAAGACTAGAACAGTTTGCGAAAGATTATAAGGTAGAAGTAGTAAATGTTATAGATGTAGTGCGAGGTATTATTAATGAAAATCGAAAATCCTTCATTCAATCGTCTGTATTTCCGAAAGTGATGTTTCAAGAAGATACTTGTATGGTTGCATCTGATAGAAAATGGCTCAGTATTGCTATAGGTCAAATCGTTGTAAATGCAATTAAGTATACGAAAATTTCAGAAGCAGAGAAAAAGGAAATTCAATTTCAAATTGAAGAGAAAGATCAAAAAGTGTTATTACATATTAAGGACAATGGAATCGGTATTCCAGAGCAAGATGTAAAGCGTATATTTGATCCATTCTTTACGGGGATAAATGGCCGTAAAACGAGAGAAGCGACTGGGATGGGTTTATATATTACGAAGGAAATTTGCGATAATTTACATCACGGTATTTATGTGCAATCGGTTGAAGGAGAAGGGACGACATTTACGTTCCAATTTGCAAAAGATGAAGAATATCATACATTAATGAGAAAAATGACAAAACTGTAAGATAACAAAACGTTTTGTAAGGGAAATCACTCGTTTCTTTTTCTTATTTTTCTTATAGTAAATGTAAGAAGAAAACACATAGGGGGATTAGAAATGAGTGTTCTTGAAGTAAAAGGGTTAACGAAGGTGTACCAATCAAAAGGTTCAGTAGCGACGACTGCTTTAAATGATATAAATTTTAAAATAGAAGAAGGCGAATTTGTAGGGATTATGGGTCCTTCGGGAAGCGGGAAAACAACGCTTTTAAATTTATTGGCGACAATTGATAAGCAAACTTCAGGTCATGTGCTTGTAAATGGGGAAGAAATTAATCAAATGCGTGCTGCAAAATTAGCGGAGTTTCGCCGTACACATTTAGGGTTCATCTTCCAAGATTTTAACTTACTTGATACGTTATCTATTAAAGAAAACATTATTTTACCACTTGTAATGGCGAAGAAATCCGTAAATGAAATCGATGCGAAAGTACTGGAAATTGCGAAGTTTTTAAACATCGAAGAAATTTTAAATAAAAAAGTATACGAAGTATCAGGCGGACAACAGCAACGTGCAGCAGCTGCGAGAGCGATTATTCATGAGCCTACGTTAATTTTAGCAGATGAGCCGACTGGAAACTTAGATTCGAAGTCAGCAAAATCATTAATGAGCGCGTTGCAAGACTTACATGAACAAAAGAAAGTGACAATTGCAATGGTAACGCATGATCCAGTAGCAGCGAGTTATTGCGAACGTATTCTATTCATTCGCGACGGAGAAATTTTCTCAGAAATACATAAAGGAAGAACGAAACAAGCCTTTTTCCAAGAAATTCTGGACGTACTTGCGATGCTAGGAGGAGAATATCATGAACTTTCGCCAGCTCGCGCTTAATAACGTAAAAGGAAATTGGCGTAACTATAAAGCGTTTCTTATAAGTAGTTGTTTATCGATTGTCGTATTTTTCATGTATGCTTCTTTTATTTATCATCCAGATGTCGTAAGCGGTAATATTAGTATGAGAAAGATGATCACAAAAGGATTAGAATCGATGAATTATATTGTGGTCATCTTCTCGGCACTCTTTATTTTATATGCAAATTCAACGTTTTTACGAGCAAGAAAAAAAGAGTTTGGCCTACTAACATTAATAGGCGGAACGAAATCGCAGCTCGGCCGAATGATTATATTAGAGCAACTGATGTTAGGTAGTATTGCAATTGTAGTTGGTATTGGGGTTGGAATGCTTTGTTCAAAATTATTTTTCCAAGCGTTAAGCGTATTATTAAAAATAGATAAGACACTTCCACTCGTTTGGAATAGTAAAGCAGTTCTTATTACAGCTGGTGTATACTTTATTCTATTTTTAATCCTGTCATTGTTTAGTGTTTGGACAGTAGGACGCTTGCAAATTATTGATTTATTAAGAGAGGCAAGAAAGCAAAAAGTAGAGCCGTTTGCATTTACATGGTTAAGTATAGTTGGTATAGGATGTATTATTGCTGCATATGTACTTAGCTTCCAAGTAACGTTTCTGAATTTCCTCATCCTCTTTTTACCGGTGGTAGGACTGACAATTGGCGGAACGTATTTACTATTTACACAAGGTAGTACAGTTGTATTAAAAGCATTACAAAAAAGAAAGCAATCTTTCTATACATATCCAAATATGTTTGTTCTTAGCAACCTTATTTATAAAATGAAAGATAATGCTCGTTTTCTATTTGTAATTTCTATTATTACGGCGATTGTATCCTCGGCCGTTGGCACGCTTTACGTATATTTTGAGGATATGAGTTATAAAACGGTAGTCAAAACTCCACATGCTATTTCATATGAGGAAAAGGGGTTAAATACGCATAGCCTTATTAATGAAGAAAAGGTACAGGAGCTTGTGAAGAGACACGGGTTTGAAGATGCGCGAAAAGTAACATACATAAAACTACCGGCAACACAGAAAGTAACGTTTTTTAACGGTGAACATGAAGTGCCGATCACGATTATTTCAGAAAAAGAATATAATGCAGAAGTGCGCAAACAAAAGAGAGAGCAAGTTACAGAAGTTCATAATGTACCAGGTAGTGCAACGATGGTTATGGTCGATATGGCAAATGAACTGATGAAGATAGATCGTACGAAACCGTATGAATTTACAATGAACGGACAAAAGCAGTCTGTTCAGCTAAATAGCCCAACTTCATTTTCTGTTTTTAATGATAGTGAATATCTCGTTGTAAATGATCAAGATTTTGAGAAATATGCAAAACTCGTACCAGATGAAGAAAAGACGAAATATTATGGTTATTATATTGAGGATTGGAAAAGTACAGAAGATCTTGTATTAGATTTGAAAAATGAAATTGCACCAGAAAAGCAAGGGGAATTGAGAAATTCAGTGTTTGCGTATAAGGATATAAGAGAAGGTGGAGCAATTACAATGTTCATCGGTTTCTTCGTAGCGGTACTGTTCTTCTTCTTCGCTTGTAGTATGACATACTTTAAATGGTTTAACGATAAAGAACAAGATCGTATTCAATTTAAATCGTTAAAGAGAATCGGTATGACAGATAAAGAAATTCGCAAAATTGCGATTCGACAAATGGGAGTTATCTTCTTTATCCCAATTTTAATCGGTTCCATTCATAGTGGAGTTGCTCTTCATACGTTAGGGAAAATGCTTTATATTGATTTGTGGAAATCAGGTGCGCTTGTAATTGGAGCATACATTTTAGCTTCTGCCATTTACTTTATGATCGCGCAAAGAGGATATTTAAAACACGTAAAAAGCTAGGGGAATCTCTAGCTTTTTGCCTATGTAGTAAGTTACAGGAGGACGATAGATGAACATTCGGCAACTAGCGCTGCAAAATATAAAAGGAAATTGGCGTAATTATAAAGTGTTTTTCTTAAGTAGTTGTTTTGCAATATTTGCTTCTTACGCATATATGTCTGTCATTGTGCATCCATATATGCAAGAGACGATGTGGTATCAAAACGTACGCTGGGGACTTATCATATGTAATGTTATAATCATTTCTTTTTTCGTCATATTTATTTTGTACTCTACTTCTATTTTCATAGAAGCACGTAAGAAAGAATTAGGGTTATATATGTTAATGGGAGCAACGAAGTCTAACGTAATAGGAGTGATTATGACCGAGCAAATTTTAATCGGGGTCTTCGCGAATATTTTCGGTATTGGGCTTGGTATGATATTTTTAAAACTCTTTTTTATGGTATTTAGTATGTTACTGGGGCTTCCGAAAGAACTACCTGTTATATTTGACGTAAGGGCGATTGGTGTAACATTTATTACATATATGGTCGTTTTTATTTTGTTATCTTTTATAAGTGCTTTACGTATATGGAATATAAAAATCATTCGGTTATTGAAAGAATTTCGAACAGATAAAAAAGAGAAAAAAACATCAAAGTGGCTTTGTTTATTCGGTTTTGCTTGTTTAGTGGGCGGGTATGCGTTGGCGCTACAAGTGACGATGGCTACGATAGTGATATACTTTTTCCCTGTGTCTATACTTGTCTTTTTTGGAACGTACTTTTCTTTCGCGCATGGAGCTACCCAAGTGTTAGAAATGATAAAGCGAAATAAAAAGATTATGTATACATATCCATATTTATTTATAGTGAATCAATTGTCACATCGAATGAAGGAAAATGGTCGCTTTTTCTTTCTGATGTCTATGGCAACGACGTTTGTAGTTACAGCAACAGGTACGGTGTTTTTATATTTTTCTAGCATGCAAGATATGTGGCGAACTGGAGGGGTACACTCGTTTTCGTACATAGAAAAAGGTATTTCTACTCATGAGGTCTTTGAGGAAGGTGCGGTTGAAAAATTACTGCATCAATATGAGTATGACGATTTTCAATATATGAGTTTTGTTGGAGTGTATGCATCCTTTCAGTCTAATAAGGGAGAAACAACAATAGTACCGCTTATAAAAGAAAGTGAATATAACCAAGAAGCGAGGAAACAAAAACAGAAAACGTATCGTCCTAAAAAAGGTACAGTGACACTCGTTTATTATAATAAATACAATAATTCGAATGTATATAATCAAAAAGAGATTCAATTGCAAGTAATGAATCAACCATATCAATTCGTATTTAACGGTCAGAAAGAAGGTGTTCAATTTAACCATCATCCCTCGTACATTAATGGTCTGTTCTTCGTTATGAATGATGAAGATTTTGACAGTATAGCAAATCAGGTTCCTGATTCTGAAAAAATGATATATAGAGGCTACACATTACCAAATATCGAAAAGACGAAGAAATTAAATGAAGATTTACGGAAACATATGAAACAAGATAATAATGCATTTCGAAGCAATATGGAGTTGTATGTAAATATGAAAGAAGGCGGCGATATTACTCTATTTGTAGGCTCATTTATTAGTATATTATTTTTTCTTACTTCATGTAGTATCGTGTATTTTAAATGGTTCCATAATATTGCATCGGACCGAAAGCAGTATGGTGCACTCTCTAAACTTGGAATGACGAAGGAAGAAGTATGGAAAATTTCTCGTTGGCAATTATGTATGCTATTTTTTGCGCCAATTATAGTAGGGAGTATGCATAGTGCAGTTGCGTTATATACGTTTCATAATACGCTTTTTATGGATGGATCATTAAGAAAAGTAGGTTTGTTCATTCTGTTTTATATCGCAGCATGTATCATTTATTTCTTCTTCGCTCAAAGAGAATATAAGAAACATTTAGACTAGCGAAAGCCAGTCTTTTTTTAATATTCGAAATTTACATAGAAGAATATAAAAAAGTATGGTATAACAGTAAGAAAACGAAAAAGAGGGGAAAAGACGATGATTCGAGTAGGATATTTAGGACCAGAAGCAACATTTACAAATATGGCGGTGAGTCGTTTTTTTCCAGAAGCAGAGCATGTACCGTATCGAACGATTCCAGATTGTATAGATGCAGCTGCAAATGAAAATGTAGACTTCGCAGTTGTACCGTTAGAAAATGCAATAGAAGGTTCAGTGAATATAACGGTTGATTATCTTGTACATGAGCAGCCGCTTTCCATTGTAGGAGAAATTACAGTACCAATTCAGCAGCATTTACTTGTACATCCGCAGTATGCAGAAGTGTGGGATGAAGTATATGCGGTGCATTCTCATCCGCATGCCATTGCACAGTGCCATAAATTTTTAAATGAAGAATTAAAAGGAGTAACTGTTCGAGATATGACATCCACAAGTGCCGCTGCGCAATATGTGAAAGAACATCCTGAAGAGAAAATTGCCGCTATTGCAAATGAAGCAGCTGCAGAAAAATATGGATTAACAATTGTGAGGCGTAGCATTCATACGCATAAAAATAATCACACACGTTTCCTAGTACTCCATAAGAAAAAGAAAGCAGTACTCCCGAATAACGGAGAGAACCGCGGAGAGAAAACGACGCTTATGATAACGTTACCTGCAGATTATGCAGGTGCCCTATATCAAGTGTTATCAGCTTTTGCATGGAGAAAATTAAACTTATCAAAAATCGAATCGCGTCCGATGAAAACAGGTCTTGGAAATTACTTTTTCTTAATCGATGTCGATAAAGCATATGATGACGTATTATTGCCAGGCGTAACGATGGAACTTGAAGCACTCGGTTTTTCTGTTACTGTGCTGGGGAGTTATTCTTCTTATTGGTTGTAAAGGGAGCTGTTGTTAAACTTGTTTGAAATGAAAAGTTGTTTATCGGTTTGAGGCAGAGTAAGCTATCGATTCTATTGAAGTAAGTGATTAATTAAGCTAGCAAAATAAAGAAGCCATCCTAAAAGATATTTAGGACGGCTTCTGTTAGGAATAGATAACTCTTTTGTCGGGTTTTTAGTACGCATCATTACAACTATTATAATAATAGGATTCATCATTGTTCGAATTACTGCAGCAAATACAATTCGTTTGTTGTATGAATAGATTGAGTGTAGATGGAGCTACAGTATCTGAGAAAGTAATACTCTCAACATCTTCTACTAAAAATGTTTTAATATCTCCTGGTGTTAAGGTAAATGTAAGTGGAGAGCGATGGTTTAATCTTGCAATTGTTAATCTAATCGTTGTTGCAAATGCAGGACTGAAACTAAATTTAATAAGTGTCTTATTATGATTTTTAGTGAAGTTTTCAAATACAGTTCGAGGAATTCCAGTTGTTATATCAAGATCTTGAGGGGTATTTCCCGTACCGAAAATAGTATAGTTCTGTATAAAACAGTTATTTGAATCTGAATTTGAAGAATTACATGGGCGATCATTTTTCTTATAATATTTTTTTCCATTTTTTAAGAAGTAATCCGCCATAATTAATCACTCCCTTCACATATAAGAATTAAAGGTTGTCCATATATAATATGAAATATATTTTTATATGTTTGGACGTGAAGGAAGAGAAAATAAAAACAGTCCATCTGGTATGATGGACTCAATACTGTTTTACATGGTGTGATTCTTTATTTTAACTTCGCAAGACGATCTTCTAACTGACCACGCCAAATATCAGCTAGTTCTGGAACGGCAAGAATTTTTTCAATGCCATCTTTATCTTTTCTATTATGAAAATAAATTTCGTTAGAGAACAAAACAGAAACATTGCTCGGTTGACGTTCTAGTAATGTAATTTTAGAATCTTTACGTACAGTACCTTCTTGAAGAACGCGGCATAGGTAGCCAGTAAATCCAGTTGCTACAATGCGCGGCAAAATGCCAGGAATACCGAGGCGTTTTGAAATAGTGCTACAAGGTACTCTTGCTTGTGTTACTTGAATGATTGCTGCACCTAGTTGATATGTATCTCCGATGCAAACATCACGCTCTAACATATTTGTTACGGTAATGTTTTCGCCAAATGTGGAAGCTGGAAGCGTAGTTTGAAACTCCTCTTCCCATAGTGCGTAATGCTCGTGTGGGTATACACAAACAGCGCGATCAGGACCGCCGTGATGTTTTAAATCCGCTACGTCATCACCACGAAATCCGTCTTTTGAGAGAAAGGCCTCTTCTGTAGGGTCTTTACATATACCTGTTATCATTTCTTTATCTTCGCTATATTTCATTTGTTTCGGCTTGCCAATGCTAAAGTGAACGAGTTCAATTCCCATATTTGATCTCCTTTACGATTGATTACAATATTATAGCATTAAAAAAGCACAGAGAATGATAAAAACTCTGTGCTTTACATTAATAAACGAGAAATCCTGCTTTATCTAACGCCTCACAAGCAGCATCTAACTTTTCTTTAGAATCTGCCTCAATTGTATGTAAGTGAATACCATCTGTTAGTTGTGAAAGATAGGAAGCATTTGTGTTTTCGATTTTTTGTAAATATTGCTCTACATCAAAGCGATTGCTTACCATGATGGATGCTGTTAAGTCACCGTATACAGGATGCTCAACTTTTACATCTTTAATCGTAACGCCGTGGTCAACAAGCATTGTAAGTTCTTGACGTACTTCTGCTGGTTTGTGCTGGCATACGATTACGCGTTCAAAAGCTTGTTGTTTCTCTTGTGGTTTTAGATATAAATAGCCTTGGGCAGTCGCAATAATTGGTTCGTTTCGTGCTTTAAGCAAGGAAATATCTTGCACGATAACTTGCCTACTTACGTTTGTCTTCTTCGATAGTTCATTCCCAGATAACGGCTCATTTGCAGCGAGAAGCCACTGAAGGATAAGCTGTCGTCTTTCTTCACCTAAAATCTTTTTTTGGTCATTTTGTTTCATTATGATTTAACACCTCTATAAAATTGATTTCCAATTGTGTGTAGTGCATGAATAGTAGTATCAATTTGATCTTTCGTTGTTTGTTGTCCGAAAGAGAAGCGGACATATTGTTTGGCCTCTTCATACGTTTTTCCAATTGCAAGCATAGTTTTCGAAGGTTCTTGTTTACCGACTTGGCAAGCACTTCCGGTGGAAATGGCGATACCATGGCGATTACATTCTAGCATAGTATATTGACCTTCTATTCCTTTTATTGTAACCCCAACAATATGTGGTAAACAAGAAGTAGAATGACCTTCTACTTCAATTTCTAGCGGAAGGGTTTGTATTTGCCCTAAAAAGTAGGAGCGTAACTCTTTAAAACGTAAACTTTCTTCCCATTGAGTTTTTAATATATTTTCAGCAGCTGTTAAAAAAGATGCGATGCCGGGAACGTTCACTGTACCTGGGCGAAATCCCTTTTCGTGAGAAGTTCCCGGAAATACTTGCTCCCAGCGAGATTGCGGATTTATGTAGCAAGCGCCGACACCTTTTGGTCCGTATATTTTATGTGCTGAAACAGAAAGACTATCAATGCCCATCTCAAAAACATGGATAGGCAGTTTACCAAACGTTTGCACACAATCTGTATGAAATAAAATATTATATTTTTTTAAAAGTGCCCCGATTTCTGTAATGTTTTGAACGGTTCCGATTTCAGAGTTTCCATGCTGTATACTTGCTAGCACAGTATCTTCTGTAATAGCTGCCTCTAAATCTACTAAACAAAGGAGTCCGCTTTTATCAACAGGAATTTCAGTGATCGTATAGCCTTTTGATTTTAGAGATTGAAAATAACTTCGAATGGATGCATGTTCCATAGGTGTCGTAATAATATGCTTCTTAGTTTGGGCATTTAGAAGTGATTGAATCGCAAGATAGTTTGATTCCGATCCGCCACTTGTGAAAAATACTCCTTGTTCTTTTCCTCCAATCATTTCCGCAAATGTTTTTCGGCAAACTTGTAATAAAGAAGCAGCTGTTCCTCCAATATCATGTAAACTTTGTTCATTTCCGAAGTATTGCGACGCTGCTTTCATATATGTTTGTAACGCTTCCTCGCTCATAGGTGTAGTAGCTGCATAGTCAAGATATATCATCATGTAAGTTCCTCTCTCTAGTAAGAGTTACAGTTCTTTTACTTTTTAAATGGTAGTGAAAATAAGAATTATAAAAAAACTCTTGTCATTATTTTAAAACTATGTAAATATAGGTGTCAAGACAGTTGAAAAGTGTAAAGTAGGAGGCAACAATTATGCCAAGTGCAGATGTCTTAATTATTGGAAGTGGTGTTGCGGCACTTCGTGTTGCAAAAGAGATTTGTCACGAAAAGAATGTGATTATTATCACAAAGGAGACGAAACGTAATAATAATACACATTTAGCTCAAGGTGGAATTGCCGCAGCAGTAGCTACATACGACAATCCTAATGATCATTTTGAAGATACGTTAGTAGCAGGGTGTCATTATAACAATGAAGAAGTGGTCCGTTATTTAGTTGAGGAAGGACCGAAAGAAATTAATAACCTTATTGAAAATGGGATGAAATTTGATGGAGATGAAACAGGTCCTCATCTTGGAAAAGAAGGAGCGCATCGAAAACGTCGTATTGTACATGCAGGTGGCGATGCAACAGGAAAGAATTTATTAGAGCATCTTATTCAAGAAGTAGCTCCATATGTTACGGTAGTGGAACAGGAAATGGTGCTCGATTTTATTATAGAAAAAGATAAATGTGTTGGGGCTTTAACTCGCAACAATAAAGGCGAATTGAAACGTTACAATGCAGATTATACGGTGTTAGCTTCAGGTGGTATTGGCAGTTTATACGCCTTTACTTCTAATGATGAGACGATTACAGGCGATGGACTTGCAATGGTGTACCGTGCAGGTGGAGAGCTTGTAGATTTAGAGTTTATACAATTTCATCCGACGATGTTATACGCGGGTGGGCGTTGTTCTGGTCTTGTGTCCGAAGCTGTTCGCGGAGAAGGAGCTGTCCTTATAAATGGAAAAGGGCAGCGTTTTATGATGGATATACATTCCGAACAGGATTTAGCGCCTCGTGATGTAGTCGCAAGGGCTATTCATGAACAGCTACTTGCGGGTGAAAAAGTGTACTTAAACATCGAAATGATTCAAAACTTTGAACAACGCTTTCCGACCGTGTCATCGATATGTAAAACAAATGGAGTCGATATAAATAAAAAACTTATTCCAGTCGTGCCTGGTACTCATTTTCACATGGGCGGCGTGAAAACGAACTGTGATGGAGAGACGTCTATTTCGAACTTATACGCAGTCGGTGAAGTAGCTTGTAACGGGGTTCATGGTGCAAATAGATTAGCGAGTAATTCATTATTAGAAGGTCTTGTGTTTGGAAAAAGAATCGGACGACATATTTTATCTAGAGAGACAAAAGAAAAGGTGAATATGCTAGCCGAAAAGGAAGCAACGTTTATCGTTCTGAATCATTTACCGACGAAAGAAGAAATACAAAAATGCATGATGAAATATGTTGGGATTGTGCGAACAGAGCAAAGTTTATCTTATGCGAAGAGATGGCTTAGTAAGTATGGTGTTCGAAATATGATATTACAACATGATGTTCTTACGAATGAAGAGATAACGCTTATTAATATGTTAACGGTTTGTGAGCTTATAGTTGTGTCAGCCTTGCAAAGAGAAGAAAGTATTGGCGGGCATTACCGGAGTGATTATCCAGATAGAAATATAGGAAAGAAAGAGATTGTTCGAGTAAAGAGAAAACGACAACTTGTGTGATGAGGGGAAGAGGGGCTTTATGAACACGATAAAAGTTAAAGAAGCATTAAATCGATTTTTTTTAGAAGATATAGGGGAAAGAGATGTAACATCTCAGGTTATTTTTCCAGATAATTTGCTTTCGAAAGGAACGTTTCTTGCGAAGGATACAGGGGTCTTTGCAGGACGTTTAGTAATTGAATCAGGATTTAAATTAATTGATGAGAGAATTGAAGTAGAGCTTCATAAAAAAGATGGGGACCTTGTAGAAAAAGGCGAAATCATTGCAACTGTGCAAGGTCCAATTGCATCGTTATTAACAGCAGAGCGCGTTATATTAAACGTTATTCAGCGTATGAGCGGAATAGCGACGATGACGCATAAAGCGGTTCTTGCTTTAGATAGTAGTCATACTCGCATTTGTGATACGCGAAAAACGATGCCAGGACTACGTATGTTTGATAAGCATGCAGTCGTGTGCGGCGGTGGATTTAATCATCGCTTCGGTTTATATGATGGGGTCATGATTAAAGACAATCATATTGCGTTTGCTAGTTCTATTACAAAAGCTGTTACATCAGTGAAAGAAAAGTTAGGACATATGGTGAAAGTAGAAGTAGAAACAGAAACTGAGGAACAGGTGAGAGAGGCTGTTGCTGCTGGTGCGGATATTATTATGTTCGATAATCGTACGCCAGATGAAATTCGGGAGTTTTCAAAAATTGTACCAAGCGCTATCGTTACAGAAGCTTCAGGTGGCATCACAATTGAAGATTTATCGAAATACGGAAAAACAGGGGTAGATTATATTTCACTTGGAGCGTTAACACATTCAGTGAAAGCACTTGATATTAGTTTCAATATTGAAGGGTAAGGAAAGTGGCTTAGAGGGGGAGAAACGTATATGAGTATTTTAGAACAAGTACAGCCAATTGAAACGATGTTACCAGAGCGTTATTACACGATGTCAACGGAAGATATGGAAAATCGGGTTCGTGAAATTAAAGAGAAAATGGGGAAAATGTTATTCATTCCAGGGCATCATTATCAAAAAGATGAAGTGGTACAATTTTCAGATGCAGCAGGGGATTCACTTCAGCTTGCGCAAGTTGCAGCGAGCAATAAAGACGCAAAATATATTGTGTTTTGCGGGGTGCACTTTATGGCGGAAACAGCAGATATGTTAACGACAGATGATCAAGTTGTCATCTTACCAGATATGCGTGCAGGTTGTTCGATGGCGGATATGGCAGATATTGAACAAACAGAAAGAGCGTGGAAAGAGCTCACAAAATTATTTGGAGATACGATGATTCCGTTAACGTATGTTAACTCTACAGCTGCAATTAAAGCGTTTTGCGGTCGTAATGGCGGAGCAACAGTAACTTCTTCTAATGCAAAGCAAATGGTATCTTGGGCGTTTACTCAAAAAGAACGTCTCGTCTTTTTACCAGACCAACATTTAGGGAGAAATACAGCGTACGATTTAGGTATCCCGTTAGATAAAATGGCAGTATGGGACCCACACACAGATTCATTAGAGTACGATGGAGATATAGAAGAAATTCAAGTGATTTTATGGAAAGGACATTGTTCTGTTCATCAAAACTTTACAGTGAAAAACATTGAGAACGTACGGAAAAATCATCCGGACATGAACATTATTGTACATCCAGAATGTTGCTACGAAGTTGTAGCTGCTTCGGATTATGCAGGTTCAACGAAATATATTATTGATATGATTGAAGCGGCTCCATCTGGAAGTAAATGGGCGATTGGTACAGAAATGAATTTAGTGAATCGAATTATTAAGCAACATCCAGATAAAGAAATTGTTTCGCTTAATCCATTTATGTGTCCGTGTTTAACGATGAACCGAATTGATTTGCCGCACTTATTATGGGCACTTGAAATGATAGAAAGAGGAGAAGTAATTAACGTTATTAGCGTAGATAAACAAGTGACTGAAGAGGCAGTTCTTGCATTAAATCGTATGTTAGAGCGTGTGTAAAGCAGCGGATTCCCGTTGCTTTTTTTCGTACATATAATCATAACGAGAACAAAATGGGCATACATTGTTTTGAAGAAATCATTGTGGTTCTTTATGCTTATTCCGCTTCTAATGATATTGAAAATCGAAGAAGTGATAAAAGTGAAAAGAAGTTAATGTTATTTAGAAAAAGAGTTACTTCATGAGATTTGTTACTTATAGATAAGTTATACAGGAGGGGGAAAATTTGAAAATTCATATCGTGCAAAAAGGGGATACCCTTTGGAAAATTGCGAAAAAGTACGGAGTGGATTTTGACACGTTGAAAAAAACAAATACACAACTTAGTAATCCAGATTTAATCATGCCAGGTATGAAAATTAAAGTGCCATCAAAGAGTGTTCACATGAAACAACAGGCTGGAGCAGGTTCAGCGCCTCCAAAGCAATACGTAAAAGAAGTGCAGCAAAAAGAATTTGCAGCAACACCAACTCCGCTTGGAATAGAAGATGAGGAAGAAGTTACGTATCAATCAGCACCAATTACACAGCAGCCAGCTATGCAACAAACACAAAAAGAAGTGCAAGTAAAACCGCAGAAGGAGATGCAGGTAAAGCCGCAAAAAGAAGTACAGGTGAAACCGCAAAAAGAGGTACAGGTGAAACCGCAAAAAGAAGTGCAAAAAGAACAGCCAATTCAAAAAGAAAAACCAGTTGAAAAACCGTCTGTTATTCAAAAACCACCTGTGATAGAAAAACAAAAACCGGCGGAAAAAGAAAACACGAAGTTTTCGGTAAATGTATTACCGCAGCCGCCACAACCACCAATAAAACCGAAAAAAGAATATAAAATTTCAGATGTAATAAAAAAAGGAAGCGAGTTAATTGCTCCTCAAATTAGTAAAATGAAACCTAACAATATCATTTCTCCGCAAACGAAAAAAAACAATATAGTATCGCCGCAAGTGAAGAAAGAAAATGTAGGAAATATAGTATCGCCGCAAGTGAAGAAAGAAAATGTAGGAAATATAGTATCGTCGCAAGTGAAGAAAGAAAATGTAGGAAATATAGTATCGCCGCAAGTGAAAAAAGAAAATGTAGGGAATATAGTGTCACCGCAAGTGAAAAAAGAAAATGTAGGGAATATAGTATCGCCAAATGTATCGAAAGAAAATGTAGTTATTCCACAAGTCATACCGCCAAATATTCAAATGCCAATCATGGATAACAACCAACCACCGAATATAATGCCAATCATGGATAACAACCAGCCACCGAATATAATGCCAATCATGGATAACAGCCAGCCACCGAATATAATGCCAATTATGGATAACAACCAGCCACCGAATATAATGCCAATTATGGATAACAACCAGCCGCCGAATGTAATGCCGATTATGGATAACAATCAAATGCCGAATATGATGCCGATCATGGATAACAATCAAATGCCGAATATGATGCCGATTATGGATAACAATCAAATGCCGAATATGATGCCGATTATGGATAACAACCAGCCACCGAATATAATGCCAATTATGGATAACAACCAGCCGCCGAATGTAATGCCGATTATGGATAACAATCAAATGCCGAATATGATGCCGATTATGGATAACAATCAACCACCAAATATGATGCCCTATCAAATGCCGTATCAACAGCCCATGATGCCGCCGAATCCGTATTATCAACAACCAAATCCATATCAAATGCCATATCAGCAAGGAGCGCCGTTTGGACCGCAATATACGTCTATGCCAAACCCGAATATGATGCCAATGGATAATAATATGCCGCCGCTTGTGCAGGGTGAGGAAGATTGTGGATGCGGAGGAGAAAGTAGACTATATAGTCCACAACCAGGCGGTCCGCAATATGCGAATCCTTTATATTACCAACCAACTCAGTCTGCATATGCACCACAGCCAGGAACGATGTATTATCAACCAGATCCACCGAATGTATTTGGAGAGCCCGTTTCAGAAGAAGAGGACGAAGAAGAAGTTTAAAAAGGCGGGAGTATTCCCGCCTTTTTTACATTCCTGTTAATTAAGAAAATGAAGTTTTTTTATGAAGTGCTAGAAAATTCCCAGTGAAATATTAACAGTGTAAAAACCTTCTCGGTTACTCATCATAAGAGGGAGCTTTTCAGTAGAGAAGCTCATTCTAACAGAGGGGGTTTTTGTATTGAATACGAAAGTAAAAGTGATTGCTGCTTCTTTGTTAGTTACCAGTGCATTAGCTGCATGTGGTACACCGAAAGATAACAATGCAATGGATGGACGTAACTACAATTACGAACGTACATCTTATAATGATACACACCAGTATCGTGATAATGTGACACGTAATGATCGTTATACAGATTATGTAACATATAGAAATGGTCGTAACGATACAGGATACAATTATTATCGAGATGTAAATTACAATGGACAAATTGCTAATCCGCATCCAACTCGTAATATTACAATGAACAATTCATACATTAACAATGATGGTAAAACAGCTGAAAGAATAACAAATCGTGTGAAACGTATGAATAACGTAGACCGTGTGTCTACAGTTGTATATGGAAACGATGTAGCGATTGCGGTAAAACCACGTAACACAGTGACAAATGAAACGGCGATGGCGAACGAAATTCGTCAAGCGGTTTCAAATGAAGTTGGAAACAGAAACGTATATGTTTCTGTAAGAAATGATATGTTTACTCGTGTCGATGCAATGAGTACGCGTCTACGTAACGGTACAGTTACAAACGATTTTAATCGTGACATAGTGAATATGTTCCGAGACATTCGTTACGGTTTAACTGGTACAGTGCGATAACAAAACAAAAGAGGAAGGGTGAGCCCTTCCTCTTTATTCATCGTTGTCTTGTAAACGACGTTTTTTAATAAAATAACTAACGGAGTAAGAAACTAAAAAGCATATGAAAAGAATACTACCTGTTAAAATAGCTTCAAACAGTGGTCTTTCTGGACTGAAAATAATATAAATAATAGCCATAACGATTCCTACAATAAGGGAGCGGAAGACAAGTTTATAATAAGGAGTTGACTTTATTTCCTTTTCACTTTCTTCTACATCGATTGAAACACTTAACTGTAAATAACTAAGGACGATACTTGTAAGAATAAATAATAGCCATAATGGAGATTTCGTAATTTGATCCATTCCTTCAGTGAATCCGATATAGCCTAAAATGCCAATTATACCAAGCGATTGAAAAAGAAAGGCAATACGTATGTTTTTTAATGTTTTCAGAATGAGACGTTCATCCTTTATTTTTTTCACAATATCCATCTCCTGTTTATTATGATTTCGCTGTTATATTAATTGTAACATATATATTACTTTTATCAATTTATAATTTACATATTATTCAGTTGGATAAAAGAGGGAATAAAATATTTTTATAAACATGTTGCACTTATAATTTATTAATGTTATATTAACAAAGCGATGAGCTAATTTACGTAAGACGAGAGATATGCTTAAGTGCTAAACACGCGAATGTGGTCGCCTGGTCTCTCGCCGTAAACGCATCAAGACGCCTGCTTTGCAGGCGTCTTTCATTTTATATAAAAGTAAATGATACATGCAGATGAGGTAAACCCTTATCTGCATTTTTTATTTTTCGAAAGAAATGTAATATGGATAAAACCCCCATTTCCGGAAAAACTACTAATGAAAGTATGATCTTGCCTAAAAGAGGTGAACGGAAATGAAATGGATACTGATTGCGATGCAAGCTTTCGTTATGATGTTTTGTTTCGTTTATGGAACGAATGTGAAGGCGGAAGGGCCAGTACCAGAAGTAACGAAAAAAGAACCTGAGGTTACAATTTTATTAGAGCGTATGTATGTTGATGGCGAAGTAAGCGAAGAAATACTTACAGAAAAAGTGACGGATTTAGAAAAGTTTTTACAGCAGTATAAAGAATGGCAGCTCGTTGATCGTGATGATGTACAAATTGTATTGCAAAAGAAAGTTGATGATATTTCTCCGTTATTGAAAACGAGCGGGTATTTTGGTGTTTCAGAGGAAGGGATATTACAAATTTTCAAAGGTGTACCGAAAAGTGATAATGCGATCCATTCTTTCTTTCAAATTGATATGAAAAAGCTTGAGAGCTATGAACGTGCGAAATTGAAACGTGGCATTCGTATTAAATCAAAAGAAGGTTTTGTGAAGACGATTGAAAAAATGAAGCAATACGCAGTTCAGAGTAAGAAAAAAAGCAGCTCATGGTGAGCTGCTTTTTTTTCTTATTTGTTTTTAGCTAAAATTTCTTTTGCGATTTCATCAATTAGCATATCTTTTCCGATTGGATTGAATGCTTTCGTATTGAAGACTTCATTTGATACTTCATATACGTGATTATTTTTAACTGCTTTATTGTCTTTCCAAACGGCACTGTTTTTGTAGTCTTCGTAAACTTTATCAGCTTCGCCGCCGAAGTTTACAATAAACATTTGGTCAGGCTGGAATGCAACTAGACCTTCTAGTGATACTTGCGCCATCGTTTGTTTTAAATCCGTACCTTTTGTTGCTGGAAGTTTTAAGTCATTAAAGATGATGTCACCGTATCCGAAGCTACCGTATACACGGAAGTTTTGTGGTGTAACTGCAACGAACATAAAGTTCTCATCTTTTGTTTTCTCTTTAATTTTTTTAGATAAAGAGTCTGCTTTCTTATCGTAGTCTGCAATCCATTTGTCTGCTTTCTTCTCTTCGTCAAATAGCTTACCTACTTCTTTAAACTTACCACGCCAGTCTTCTAAGTTTGTTTCTAGAACAACTGTAGGTGCAACCTTTTCTAGTTGATCATAAATTTTTAATTGACGGTTGTTTAAAATAATTAAGTCTGGTTTTAAAGCAGTAACAGCTTCTAAATCAACTTTAGGTGCCCAGTACCAACCTACTGCTTTTACTCCATCTAACTTGTCTGTTAAGTGAGTTTGGATTTTATCTTTATATGTATTTGCTGTACCAACAGGTTTGTGTCCAAGAAGTAATAGTTCTTCTGTTGATCCAGATAAGTCAACAATTCTCTTTGGATTTACTGGAATTGTAGCTTCACCTTTAGCATGTTTTACAACTTTTGTTTTCGGTTGTTCTTTTGCCTTCGATTCTTCTTTTTGAGAAGAACAGCCAACGATAGAAAGAACAACGAGCATAATAGTAAATAAAATAAATAGCTTACGTTTCATCCTGATGCAACCCCTTTAATTAGTATTGATAATCATTATCGACTTCTGTATATTAAGGTGCTTTAACCTTTCTGTCAATGGAAAATAACAGAAGTTTCAAGTGGAGAACATTTGTTGGGGCAGTCTCGCTTTTCTATCATTAAATATGTTAAAATGGAATACATGATTTAAGAGGGAGAGATCGTATTTTGTTTGAATATGTTACAGGTTACGTGGAGTATGTAGGGCCGGAATATGTCGTAATTGATCATAATGGAATTGGTTATCAAATTTTCACACCAAATCCGTATGTATTTCAAAGAAGTAAGCAAGAAATCCGTGTCTATACATATCATTATGTGAGAGAAGATATTATGGCACTTTACGGGTTTAAAACACGTGAAGAGCGTTTATTATTTACAAAGTTGTTAGGCGTGTCTGGCATTGGGCCAAAAGGAGCTCTTGCAATTTTAGCTTCTGGTCAAACAGGACAGGTCGTTCAAGCGATTGAGCATGAAGATGAGAAGTTTTTAGTGAAATTCCCAGGCGTCGGAAAGAAAACAGCACGCCAAATGATTTTAGATTTAAAAGGAAAACTAGCAGATGTCGTACCAGATGCATTTGTTGATTTATTCTCAGACACAGAACGTTTTGATGAGAAGAAAGGTTCATCAGCTGAGCTTGATGAGGCACTGGAAGCTCTCCGCGCACTTGGATACGCAGAACGCGAAGTTTCTCGTGTTGTACCAGAGTTATTAAAAGAATCATTAACGACGGATCAGTATATTAAAAAGGCACTTAGTCTTTTACTAAATGGTAAGAGGTGAGTATAATGGACGAACGTCTCCTTTCAGGGGAATCTGCATATGAAGATGCGGATTTAGAATATTCATTACGGCCACAGACGCTCCGTCAGTATATTGGCCAAGATAAAGCAAAACATAATTTAGAAGTATTTATTGAAGCGGCGAAAATGCGTGAAGAAACGTTAGATCACGTGCTTTTATATGGACCACCAGGTCTTGGTAAAACGACGCTTGCGAATATTATTGCCAATGAGATGGGCGTTAATGTTAGAACAACTTCAGGTCCCGCAATTGAAAGACCAGGAGATTTAGCTGCTGTATTAACAGCGCTTCAGCCAGGGGATGTATTATTTATTGATGAAATTCATCGTTTGCATAGATCAATTGAAGAAGTATTGTATCCTGCGATGGAAGACTTTTGCCTTGATATTGTAATTGGAAAAGGGCCTTCAGCACGTTCTGTACGCCTAGATTTACCGCCATTTACATTAGTTGGAGCAACAACACGTGCTGGAGCATTATCGGCACCGCTTCGTGACCGCTTCGGTGTACTTTCAAGGTTAGAGTACTACACAGTAGATCAGCTTTCTGCGATTGTTGAACGTACAGCAGAAGTATTTGAAGTTGAAATCGATTCGTTAGCTGCATTAGAAATTGCAAGACGTGCTCGTGGTACACCTCGTATTGCGAATCGTCTTTTAAGACGTGTACGTGATTTCGCGCAAGTTCGTGGTAACGGAACGGTTACGATGGAAATTACACAAATGGCATTAGAGCTACTGCAAGTAGATAAATTAGGTCTAGATCATATTGATCATAAATTACTGCTTGGTATTATTGAGAAATTCCGTGGCGGTCCAGTTGGATTAGAAACGGTTTCAGCAACAATTGGAGAAGAATCTCATACGATTGAAGATGTGTATGAGCCGTATTTATTACAAATTGGCTTTTTACAACGAACGCCAAGGGGCCGAATTGTAACGCCGCTTGCGTATGAACATTTCGGAATGGAGATACCAAAAGTATGATGGAGATGCCCAAAATGCTTATTACAGCGGGAATCTTACTCATCGTTGTTGGATTAGCTTGGAAGTTCATTGGCAGGCTTCCAGGCGATATTTTTGTGAAAAAAGGAAACGTTACCTTTTATTTTCCTATCATTACATGTATTGTGTTAAGTATTGTACTATCTTTTATTATGTATATAATAAATCGATTTAAATAAGAAATAGGTGGATATAGCTATGGATATAAATCTGTTTGATTTTCATTTACCAGAAGAACTTATTGCACAAGTCCCGTTAGAAGATCGTGAAACATCAAGATTAATGGTGTTAGACCGTGAAACAGGTGATATTGAGCATAAACATTTTACGGACATTCTTTCTTACTTACATGAGGGGGATTGCTTAGTTTTAAATGAAACGAAAGTTATGCCTGCTCGTTTGCACGGTGTGAAAGAAGATACAGGCGCGCACATTGAAGTACTTCTTTTAAAACAAGAAGAAGGCGATAAGTGGGAAACGCTTGTAAAGCCAGCGAAACGTGTAAAAGAAGGAACTGTTATCTCTTTTGGCGAAGGGAAATTAAAAGCAACTTGCACAGGAACTGCAGATCAAGGTGGACGTCAGCTTGAATTTTCATATGACGGCATCTTCTATGAAATTTTAGATGAACTTGGGGAAATGCCACTTCCTCCATATATTAAAGAGACGCTAGAAGATCGCGATCGCTATCAAACAGTATATGCGAAAGAAATCGGTTCAGCAGCAGCGCCGACTGCGGGACTTCACTTTACAGAAGAGTTACTTGAGAAGTTAAAGCAAAAAGGCGTTCAGTTGGCATTCATTACACTTCACGTAGGGCTTGGAACATTTAGACCAGTTTCTGCAGACACGATTGAAGAACACCATATGCACGCAGAATATTACCATATGTCTGAAGAGACAGCGGCATTATTAAATCGTGTGAAAGAGAATGGTGGACGTATTATTACTGTAGGTACGACATCAACTCGTACGTTAGAAACAATTGCAACAGATCATGACGGTAAGCTTTGCGCCGCTTCTGGATGGACAGATATTTTCATGTATCCGGGATATGAATTTAAAGCAATTGATGGTTTAATTACAAACTTCCACTTGCCGAAATCAACATTAATCATGCTTGTAAGTGCATTTGCAAATAGAGATAATGTACTTCATGCTTATAATGAAGCAGTAAAAGAAAAATATCGTTTCTTTAGCTTCGGTGATGCAATGTTCGTTGCATCTCACGCTAAAATGAGAAACAAATAAAAGGAGTAAGTTATGACAGCAATTCGTTATGAATTTATTAAGACATGTAAACAAACGGGTGCCCGTTTAGGTCGTGTGCATACACCGCACGGTTCATTTGATACACCAACATTTATGCCAGTTGGTACACTTGCGACAGTTAAGACAATGTCACCGGAAGAATTAAAAGCAATGGATTCTGGCATTATTTTAAGTAATACGTATCATTTATGGCTACGTCCAGGTCATGAAATTATTCGTGAAGCAGGCGGCTTGCATAAATTTATGAACTGGGATCGTGCAATCTTAACAGACTCTGGTGGTTTCCAAGTATTCAGTTTAAGTGACTTCCGTCGTATTGAAGAGGAAGGCGTTCACTTCCGTAATCACTTAAATGGAGATAAATTATTCTTATCACCAGAAAAAGCGATGGAAATCCAAAATGCATTAGGTTCGGATATTATGATGGCATTTGATGAGTGTCCGCCATTCCCGGCTACTTTTGAATATATGAAGAAATCTGTAGAGCGTACGAGCCGCTGGGCAGAACGTTGCTTAAAAGCGCATGAACGTCCGCAAGATCAAGGTTTATTCGGTATTGTACAGGGCGGGGAGTACGAAGAGCTTCGTCGTCAAAGTGCGAAAGACCTTGTTTCAATGGACTTCCCTGGTTACGCTGTAGGTGGTTTATCTGTTGGTGAACCGAAAGATATTATGAACCGTGTACTTGAGTTTACAACACCACTTCTTCCAGATAATAAGCCTCGTTACTTAATGGGTGTAGGTTCTCCTGACTCATTAATCGATGGTGCAATTCGTGGTATTGATATGTTTGACTGTGTACTTCCAACTCGTATCGCTCGAAATGGTACATGTATGACAAGTGAAGGTCGACTCGTTGTAAAAAATGCGAAATTCGCAAGAGACTTCGGTCCGCTTGATCCAAACTGTGATTGCTACACATGTAAAAACTACTCACGTGCGTATATTCGTCACTTAATGAAATGTGATGAAACGTTCGGAATTCGTTTAACGTCTTATCACAACCTTCATTTTCTGTTAAACTTAATGGAGCAGGTGAGACAAGCTATTCGTGAAGACCGTCTTGGCGATTTCCGCGAAGAGTTCTTTGAACAGTATGGCTTTAATAAACCGAATGCTAAAAACTTCTAATACATAATTTAAAAGGAGGAACAAAAGATGAATGCAGGTATGATGAATATCGTTATGATCGTTGCGATGTTTGCGATTTTCTATTTCTTATTAATTCGCCCGCAACAAAAACGTCAAAAAGCAGTTGCTCAAATGCAAAGTGAGTTAGCAAAAGGTGATGCTATCGTAACAATCGGTGGTTTACACGGCACAATCGAATCAGTAGATGAGACAAAAATCGTTATTAAATCTGGTGGTTCACACTTAACTTTCGATCGCAATGCGATTCGTGAAGTTGTGAAAAACTAATGTGGAAGGCCCTGCATGAAATGTGCAGGGCCTTTTTTAGTTACTTTGCTTTGACATATTTACACCGAAAATACCACCGAGTGTACTCGCCCCCATTAATGCTAATTGATATAGTAATTGTGAGTTCGATAAGGTTTGAGAAAAGCCTAAATAGTTAACTAGAAAGACGAGTATAGTGAACGTGAGCCCTGTTGTGAAACCTACTAGCCAACCTTTTCCTTGAGTCTTTTTGCCGGCAGTAAATCCAGACATAAGCATAGATAAAAGAGCGAGTATAAAAATAGTAACGGTTAATGTCCCTTCATTTATATTCGTAAACTTTAATAAAAGAGCCATAATCATACTAGTAATAGATGCGAGAATTAGTAGCGTAACAATACCGAAGCCAATTGCAGTTGATAATTTTTTCGTTCCATCCATTTATGCATTCCCCCTTTTTAATACAAGCATATTTTCCTTTTGCCCAAGTTAGACTAGTTTCTTTTTTATAGGGGAGTCTATACGTAAAAAAGGAGATGTAGGAATGGAATGGATATCGGTAATTGGACGGACAATGCTTTTGTATATCATTATCTTAATTATTTTTCGTCTTATGGGTAAACGTGAGATAGGAGAGCTAAGTGTATTAGATTTAGTCGTATTTATTATGCTTGGAGAAATGGCTGTAGTAGCAATTGAAAATACCGATAAATCACTTTGGCATCAATTAGTTCCGATGGCTTTTCTTATGTGCATACAAATCATTTTGTCAGTCATTTCATTAAAGTTTCAACGATTTCGGCATTTAATAGAAGGTGAACCAGCAATTATTATTAATGCGGGAAAGATTGCTGAAAAAAAGATGAGAAACCAGCGATATAATATTGATGATTTAATGATGCAATTAAGGGAACAAGGAGTTGGAGATATTCGGGATGTAGAATATGCTATTTTGGAACCGTCTGGGAAGTTATCTGTCTTTCAAAAACAAAAAAATAAACAAGATACATTGCGGTTTACGCTTCCTCTTATTATTGATGGAGAAATTCAATCTAGCCATTTACAAATGATTGAGCATACAGATGAATGGCTTATTGAGAAATTAAAAAACTTAGGTTATAACGATATAACACAAATTTTATACTGTAGTTTTCAAAACGGACAATTTTTTGTTGATTTAAAAGAAAATTAGATACTTATTCTTTGAAAGAGTAAGAATGATTAGTGTAACTAATAATCAGTGGAGATTACCCCACTGATTAAAGTTTCACCTTATTTCAAAAATGAAAGTTTACGAATAATAGGGAGGCGACTTAACTCTTCTTTTCGAATGAGTTTGAAAGTGAAGAGAAGTACGATATAAACAATTGTTGTTAAAGTGATTTCCCATAATGTTTGTATGCCAAGGGAATGAGAGAAAATAATATATTTATGAAGATAAAAACCGAAGGCGCCTGCGATACCGATGGCAAGTCCGCCGAAAATATAGTCTTTTGCGTAAATGGTAAATGTAATCTTTTTCAAAACAGTAGCGTAGTGAAGAAATGTTACTGTTACAATATTTGCAGCGATAGCAAGCGCAACCCCCATCATTTGAAATTCTGGCCTTGATGCTAGTACAAAAATAACGATTAATTTCACGATGGCACCAATAAATGTATTCATCATTGCAGCTCTTGCTAAGTTTAAAGCTTGCAAAACAGAGGTAAGTGGACTTTGGAAATAATGAAATAAAAAGCAAGGCGCAAGAAGTTGAATGAATGCTGTTGCGCTGTCTGATCCATACATAAGAGTTAAAACAGGAGAAGCGAATACGTATAATATAACGACAGACCATCCGCCGGTAATTAATGAAATTCGAAGTGCTTGTTGTAAACGGTGCTCTACTAATTTATGTTGTCTTTTTGCCATTGCCTCACTAATAGAAGGAACGAGCGCTGTAGAGAGAGCGTATGTAATAAAGGCGGGTAGTGATAGGAGTGGGAATGCATAACCGTTTAATATACCGTATTGCTGGGTTGCAACAGAGGCAGCGACACCAGCGATTGCTAAACTTTGCATAACGACAATAGGTTCAAAAAAATATGAAACGGAACCGATTAAACGACTTCCTGTAGTTGGAAGGGCAATATCCATCAGAGAATAAAATGTCCCTTTGCTTTCTTTTACAGTAGTGAAAAATTCAGAACGTATTGATAAATGTTTTTCTCGCTGAAATAACGTGAGTAAAAATAATAACGATGCAACTTCACCGAGAACAGCTGATAACATAGCGCCGGCTGCAGCGTATTCTATGCCGTAAGGTAAAAATAATTGGATGCATATAGCGATAATGGTAATGCGGACGACTTGTTCTAGAACTTGCGCATAAGCGCTAGGTTTCATGTTTTGTTTCCCTTGAAAGTAACCACGCAAAACAGAAGAAACAGCAATAACGGGAACAACGGGCAAAATGGCCATTAATGGATAGTACGTTCTTTCGTCGGTTAATAATGTTTTTGCTAAAATAGGTGTGAGGAACATAATTCCGATTGTTAAAATGATACTAATAACGGATGTAACAGCTAGTGATACGGTTAATATTTTTTTAACTCTTTGTTTATCGTTCACAGCTTCCGCTTCTGCTACAAATTTTGCGATGGCGACAGGAAGACCAATTTGTGTCAATGTAATTGCTAAAATGAATGTAGGAACGGCCATCATATAAAGACCAACGCCTTCTTCTCCTAAAATACGTGCCATTACTATGCGGTTGATAAAGCCGAGTATTTTTGTAATAAAGCCGGCTATCATTAAAATAAATGCGCCTTTTAAAAAGCTTTGTCTCGTCATGTTCTTCTCCTACCTTCTCAAAATCAATGGAATGATTTACAATAATTTATATGCACGTACGAGACAAGAATGACAAGCATTTAAGAGAGTGAAGTATGATAGTGCTCTTGAAAGTAGTTATTGCTGTCCATTAGAGCGGGATTAAAGCGACTTTTTCGTGCTGAAATAAGAAGGAGATGTTATAGATGTTAGATAGAGAGGCTTTGGTAGAATCATACCGCGGACAGTTACAAGTCGTTTTAGAAAGTAAAGTAGAAGAGTTTCAAATGTTCGGTTACGACCGAGTGACAGATGATGATATTTGGAAGTTTCTTAAAGTGAAAAAGTGGAAGAAGATAGACAGCGATGTTAGATTGTATGAATTAGTTAATGACGTATTAACAGTAACAGCTAATGAATATATGACATATTTAACTGTTGAAGCTTACCAAGCGCCACTTTGGTCATTTGATGAGTACGAAAATAAATAACCGACTGCAATTGGTTTGTTCTTCCTTTTGCAGTATAATGATATGTATTGATAAAGAGGAAATAATTATGTCTAAGATTATATATAAAGGAGGTAGTGAAGAGGAAAATAAATGATGGAAGTGTAGGTAGTGTAAAAGCTTACCTATACAGCTAGTGATGAACTAGCAAAAATTATAGAAAGGAAGTCTACTAACTAGGCGTATGCACACGTATAGCAGTGAATCGTAAGAGATTTATTGAAAGTGTTAGTAGCAGAAAGAGGGTACATATGGCAAAGCGTGGTACGAGAATTGCTGCCTTTTTCATCATCGTCTTATTAATCGGTGGAGTAATTGGTTCGGCAGGAAAAGACATAGCAAAAGGAATTAGTCTAGGACTAGACCTTCGCGGTGGTTTTGAAATTCTGTATGAAGTAAAACCAGCCAAAAAAGGTGATAAAATCGATCGAGACGTACTTGTAAGTACAGTAGGTGCTCTTGAAAATCGTGTCAATGTTCTCGGTGTAAGTGAGCCGAACATTCAAATCGAAGGGCAAGATCGAATTCGTGTACAGCTTGCTGGTGTACAAGATCAGCAAAAAGCGCGTGAAATGTTATCGACACAAGCGAAATTAACATTCCGTGATGTAGATGACAATCTCCTTATGGATGGAGCGGATTTAAAAGGCGGCGGAGCGAAGCAAACATTTGATGAGCAAGGCCGTGCAAGCGTAGGTCTTACACTAAAAAGCGCTGAAAAATTCCGTGAAGTAACTGAAAAAATTTCAAAAATGCCACCACCAACGAACTTAATGGTAATTTGGCTTGACTTTGAAGAAGGAAAAGATTCGTATAAAGCAGAATCTGCAAAACCGAATCCGAAGTTCTTATCAGCAGCAACAGTAAACCAAGTATTTAACCAAGCTGAAGTATCTATCGTAGGTGGAAACTTCACAGTTGAAAGTGCGAAACAACTTTCATCTTTATTAAATGCAGGTGCACTTCCTGTTGATTTAAAAGAAATGTATTCAACATCTGTTGGAGCGAAATTTGGTCAACAAGCGTTAGAGCAAACGATTTTCGCTAGTGCGATTGGTATCGCTCTTATTTTCTTATTTATGCTTGTATTCTACCGTTTACCAGGACTTGTAGCGGTTATTATGTTAGGTTTATACATTTTCGTTACATTACTTGTCTTTAACTGGATGCATGCAGTTCTTACGTTGCCAGGTATTGCAGCGTTAGTGCTCGGAGTAGGTATCGCAGTTGATGCGAATATTATTACGTACGAGAGACTGAAAGAAGAGCTGAAAATTGGTAAGTCCATGATGTCGGCATTCCGCGCTGGTAACCATCGTTCATTAGCAACAATTTTAGATGCAAACGTTACAACACTTGCAGCAGCTGGTGTGTTATTCGTGTATGGTAATAGCTCTGTAAAAGGATTCGCAACAAGTTTAATCGTAAGTATTTTAGTTGGTTTTATTACGAACGTATTCGGTACTCGTTTCTTATTAGGTTTACTTGTAAAGAGCCGTTACTTTGATAAAAAACCAGGATATTTTGGTGTGAAACAAAAGGATATTATTCCATTAACAAAAGGTGTAGTACATCCACCGACAAGATTTGATCGTATTAACTTCGTAAATATCGGTCATAAATTCCTTATTTTCTCGATTGTAGTTGTAATTGCAGGAGCAATTATTTTACCAATTTTCAAATTGAATCTTGGTATTGACTTTGCGAGTGGTACACGTATCGACTTGCAATCAAAACAAGCCGTTACTGTGTCTGATGTTCATAAAGATTTTAAAGAATTGAACATTGATGTGAAGGAAGAAAATATTGTACCGACTGGAGATGACAATAAAGGTTTCGCAGTTCGTACATTAGGTGTTTTATCAAAAGATGAAATTGCGAAAACAAAAACATTCTTCCACGATAAATATGGTACAGATCCAAACGTAAGTACAGTTTCACCGACAATCGGTAAAGAAATTGCACGAAATGCATTTATCGCTGTACTGATTGCTTCTGCGGTTATCATTTTATACGTAAGTATTCGTTTCCGATTTACGTATGCGTTATCTGCAGTACTTGCATTATTACATGACGCATTCGTTATGATTGTTATGTTTAGTATTTTCCAACTAGAGGTAGACTTGACGTTTATCGCTGCAGTATTAACAATCATCGGTTATTCTATTAATGACTCGATTGTTACATTTGATAGAAACCGTGAATTATACAAACAGAAAAAACGAGTGCGCGATATAAAAGACCTAGAAGAAATTGTAAATGCAAGTATTCGCCAAACGCTTGGTCGTTCGATTAACACCGTATTAACAGTGTTATTCCCAGTAATTGCACTGCTTATCTTCGGTAGTGAGTCACTACGTAACTTCTCGTTTGCGTTACTTGTTGGATTAATTGTAGGTACGTACTCTTCTGTTTTCGTTGCCTCTCAAATTTGGTTAATGCTTGAAAACCGTCGTTTGAAAAAGGGAAGAAACAAGAAGAAGGTTGAGAAAGTAGAATCTGAACCGCAAGTATAGAAAAGATGATGTCTCTTTATGAGGCATCTCTTTTTTCGTTTGTGGATACAATAAGATAGCAACTTTTTTACAGAAAGAAGATGGAAGAAAGTGGTGGTGTTATCACTGTATTTGTTAAAATAAAAAGATAGGTTAAGAAAAGAAGGGATTTTAATTATGGAAAAAGATGAACGTTTTAAACAGGCCGAGTTTGGTGCTATTGTCGGGATCGTTGGTAATATTATATTAGCGATTGTAAAGGCGGTAATTGGTTATATTGGGAACAGTAAAGCACTGTTAGCGGATGCTGTGCATTCTGCATCAGATGTAATTGGTTCGCTAGCTGTACTTTTTGGATTGCGAGCGGCAAAGCAGCCACCTGATGAAGATCATCCGTATGGTCATGGTAAAGCGGAATCGATTTCAGCGATTATTGTTGCGGTATTATTATTTATTGTGGGACTCGAGATAGCGATTTCGTCTATAAAAGCTTTTTCGCAAGAACTAGAACCGCCAAAAGGAATTACGATTTTTGCTGTTGTTCTTTCAATCGTCGTGAAAGAAGGAATGTTTCAATATAAATTCCGATTAGGGAAAAGAGTAAACAGTGATGCAATTATTGCAAATGCATATGAGCACCGTTCGGATGTATTTTCTTCAATTGCAGCTTTAATCGGTATTTGTGCAGCTATAATCGGTGGTAAGCTTGGTATAGACTGGCTTGTATATGCCGATCCGATTGCGGGATTAGTTGTTTCACTTCTTGTTGTAAAAATGGCATGGAGCATTGGAGCGGAAGCAATTCATGCAACGCTTGACCATGTTCTTCATGAGGAGGATGTTATTCCGCTTAGGGAAGCAGTTCTTCAAGTAGATGGTGTGAAAAAAATTGGTTCTTTATATGCACGGGAGCATGGTCATTATGTTATTGTCGATATTAAAGTGTCTGTAGACCCATACATTACCGTAGAAGAAGGACACCGTATTGGAAAACATGTGAAAGAAATACTTATGAAACAAGATAATGTACAAAATGTATTCGTACATATAAATCCGTATTCTCCAAATTAAACATCATTAACATTTTAGTATATAGATATTGCATCGTAGTTTGCATTATATTGTCACCCCTTAATCTGTCTTGTATAATGAACAGGTTAAGGGGTGATTTCGTGTTACAACCGAAGACGCGTTGGAAAGAAAAAGAATATAATGACGAGCGAGTGAGTGAATTAGCAAGTAAATTACAGTTATCGCCACTTGTCGTTTCATTATTCCTCGGTAGAGGACTAGATACAGAAGATAAGATTTTAGATTTTTTAAATACAGAAAATCAAGAATTTCATGATCCATTTTTATTAGAAGGAATGGATAGAACGGTAGAACGTGTAAATAAGGCGATTCAAAATGGAGAGCAAATATTAATATTTGGTGATTACGATGCGGACGGAGTAAGTAGTACGACGGTTTTATATCTTGCTCTTCAAGAATTAGGTGCAAAAGTAGAATTTTACATTCCAAATCGTTTTACAGAAGGGTATGGACCGAACGAAGAAGCGTTTCGTTGGGCGCATAGCGCAGGGTTCTCACTGATTATTACGGTCGACACGGGCATCGCAGCAGTACATGAAGCGAATGTAGCGAAGGAGCTTGGAATAGATCTAATTATTACAGATCACCATGAGCCACCGCCAGAATTGCCAGAAGCACTTGCGATTATACATCCGAAATTAGAAGGTGGCGTATATCCGTTTCACTATTTAGCTGGTGTAGGTGTTGCGTTTAAAGTTGCGCATGCATTATTAGGCCGTGTACCAGAACATTTATTAGAGATTGCAGTAATCGGTACAGTAGCCGATTTAGTATCACTTCATGGTGAAAATAGGTTGCTAGTGAAACGTGGTTTAAAACATATGCGTATGACGAGAAATATTGGTTTGAAGGCATTGTTTAAAGTTGCTAACGTTTCGCAAAGTGAAATTACAGAAGAGAGTATTGGCTTCTCAATTGCACCGCGTATTAATGCGGTCGGGCGTTTAGAAGATGCAGCGCCGGCTGTACACCTTTTATTATCAGATGATCCAGAGGAAGCGAAGGAGCTAGCTGAAGAAATTGATGAGCTGAACAAACTGCGAAAAGATATTGTAAAGCAAATTACAGAAGAGGCTATCGCTGAAGTTGAAAATAACTTCCCGCCAGAAGAAAACAAAGTATTAGTACTTGCAAAAGAAGGCTGGAACCCAGGGGTAATTGGAATTGTTGCTTCTAAATTAGTTGAACGTTTTTATCGTCCGACGATTGTATTAAGCATTGATCCTATAAAAGAAACAGCAAAAGGCTCAGCACGTAGTATTGCAGGATTTGATTTGTTTGCAAATTTATCAGATTGTAGAGAGTTATTACCACACTTCGGAGGGCATCCGATGGCAGCGGGAATGACGCTACATATGAATGATGTAGATGAATTACGTCGCCGCTTAAATGAACAAGCAGATGCAATTTTAACAGAAGAAGATTTTATTCCAATTACAGCAGTTGATGTTTTTTGTAAAGTAGAGGATGTAACGCTAGCGGCAATTGAAGATATGCAAAAACTAGCTCCATTTGGTGTTGGAAATCCGAAACCACGTATTGCAGTAAAAGATGCAGAGTTAGAAAGCATTCGCGCAATCGGATCAGATGGCTCTCATTTAAAAATGGCTCTTCGTGATGGACAAGCAACACTGGATACAATTGGATTTGGTTTTGGTGCATATGCGAAAGAAATCTCTCCAGTTGCAAAAGTATCTGTAATAGGAGAAGCGTCCATTAATGAATGGAATAATTTTAAGAAGCCACAACTAATGGTACAAGATATTGCTGTAGAGGCGTGGCAATTATTTGATTGGCGTAGTATGCGTAATGCAGAAGCAAATTTAGCAGAACTTCCGAAAGAAAAAATAACAATGGTGTATTTTTCTGAAGAGGTATTGAATAAATTTTCTTTAGAGAGCTATAAAGAAAAGCTCATGCATGCTTCAGAAGTAACGCATTTAGATGATCAATATATCGTGTTACTTGATTTACCAAAAGGAACAGATGAATTACGTGAGCTATTTAAGGTAGGATTCCCAGAGCGAATTTATACGCTATTTTATCAAGAGAATAACCATTTATTTAGTACAGTTCCGACGAGAGAACACTTTAAATGGTACTATTCTTTCTTAAGCCAAAAAACACCATTTTCTTTAAGACAATATGGAGAACAACTATGTCGTCATAAAGGTTGGTCAAAAGATACAGTAAATTTCATGACACAGGTGTTTTTTGAGTTAGAATTTGTTACAATAAAAGATGGCGTCATTTTTATGGCAGACAAAAAACAAAAGCGTGATTTAATTGAATCGAACACATATCGTGAGAAAATGAACCACTTACAATTAGAAAAAGAATTGGTTTATAGCACATATCAGCAACTATATACATGGTTTGAAACGATTCGTAATCATAAAGAAGTAGAACAGTTAGGGTAAAGGATTTGTATTTACAAACCTTTTAGATCTGAGGAGGATTCAGAAATATGGATTTCAAGCAACATATCGCAATTGTACCGGATTATCCGAAAGAAGGTATTGTGTTTAAAGACATTACACCTTTAATGAATGACGGTAAAGCATACAAAGCAGCAACAGATGCAATCGTTGAGTACGCAAAAGAAAGAGATATCGATGTTGTAGTAGGACCAGAAGCTCGTGGTTTCATTATCGGTTGCCCAGTTTCTTATGCGTTAGAAGTAGGATTTGCACCAGTTCGTAAATTAGGAAAATTACCACGTGAAGTAATTACAGTTGACTACGGTAAAGAATACGGTAAAGATGTTTTAACAATCCATAAAGATGCAATTAAGCCAGGTCAACGCGTATTAATTACAGATGATCTATTAGCTACAGGTGGAACAATCGAAGCGACAATTAAGTTAGTTGAAGAACTTGGCGGAGTTGTAGCAGGGATTGCATTCTTAGTAGAACTTACTTACTTAGATGGTCGTAAAATGTTAGATGGTTACGATGTATTAGTATTAGAAAAATACTAATCACTATATAGGTAAAACTACGGTGATAAAAAGTACCCGTGAATCTCTTGGAGAGGAGCGGGTACTTTTGTATAATTGAACAAAAAATCATGGTGAAATGTCAGTAAAATCTTTTCCTTTTCACAATTCACAATCATTGGGTTATAATGATAGAATATAATTTATTCTATTAAATAAAGATAAAGTCAATTTTCAATAAAAGGTGATTCGATGGCAAATGAGCAGGTACTAACAGCTGAACAGGTACTCGAGAAAGCAAGTCAATATTTAGCGGATGAAGATATTGAGCTAGTGGCACGTGCCTATGAATATGCACGTGATGCGCATAGCGAACAATATAGAAAATCGGGTGAACCGTATATTATTCATCCGATTCAAGTTGCAGGTATTTTAGTTGATTTACACATGGATCCAGCTACGGTATCAGCAGGTTTCTTACATGATGTAGTGGAAGATACAGAGATTACGTTAGAAGATATTGAACGGGAATTTAACAAAGAAATTGCTATGCTTGTTGATGGTGTTACAAAGCTTGGGAAGATTAAATATAAATCTCACGAACAACAACAAGCAGAAAACCATCGCAAAATGTTTATTGCAATGGCTCAAGATATTCGAGTTATTTTAATTAAACTAGCTGATCGTCTTCATAACATGCGTACATTGAAACATTTGCCTCAAGAGAAGCAGCGTCGCATAGCGAATGAAACGTTAGAAATCTTTGCACCTTTAGCACATAGACTCGGAATTAGTACTATTAAGTGGGAGCTAGAGGATACGTCACTTCGCTATTTAAATCCACAACAATATTATCGTATTGTAAATTTAATGAAGCGTAAACGTGCAGAACGTGAAGAATATTTAGAGGAAGTAATGACTGGTATTCGTGAGAAATTAGACGAAGTTGCGATACAACCTGAGATTTCTGGAAGACCGAAACATATTTACAGTATTTATCGTAAAATGGCACTGCAAAATAAGCAGTTCAATGAAATTTACGATTTATTAGCTGTACGTGTCGTTGTAAATAGTATTAAAGATTGTTATGCGGTGCTTGGAATTATTCATACGTGCTGGAAGCCGATGCCAGGTCGTTTTAAAGATTATATTGCAATGCCAAAAGCAAATCTATATCAATCTCTTCATACGACTGTAATTGGACCGAAAGGTGATCCACTTGAAGTGCAAATTCGAACGAAAGAAATGCACGAAATTGCAGAATTCGGGATCGCGGCACACTGGGCGTACAAAGAAGGAAAAACAGCAGAAACAACAGGTACATTAGAGAAGAAACTCACATGGTTCCGTCAAATATTAGAATGGCAAAATGAAGCTTCTAATGCAGAAGAATTTATGGAGTCATTAAAAATTGATTTATTCTCTGACATGGTGTTCGTCTTTACACCGAAAGGCGATGTAATGGAATTACCACTTGGATCGGTTCCGATTGATTTCGCGTATCGTGTCCATTCGGAAATTGGGAATAAAACAATTGGTGCAAAAGTAAACGGGAAAATGGTGACGCTGGATTATAAATTAAAAACAGGCGACATCATTGAAATTTTAACGTCGAAACATTCATATGGCCCAAGTCAAGATTGGGTAAAACTTGCTCAAACATCTCATGCGAAAAATAAAATTCGTCAATTCTTTAAGAAACAACGTAGAGACGAAAATATTGAAAAAGGCCGTGAACTTGTTGAAAAGGAAGTACGTGGTCTAGAGTATGAGATGAAAGAAGTATTAGCGCCTGATAACTTAAAACGCGTCGCTGAAAAATTTAACTTTGCAAATGAAGAAGATATGTTTGCAGCAGTTGGATATAGTGGAATTACAGCTTCGCAAATTGTTACGCGACTAACGGACAAGTTCCGCAAACAACGCGAAGAAGAAGAAATTGTTGAAGTTAAAGAAGTTCGTAAACCGATGAAAATTCGAAAATGGGATTCTGGTGTAAAGGTAAGCGGTGCTGATAATTTATTAATCCGTTTATCGAAATGCTGTAACCCAGTTCCAGGTGATGATATCGTTGGGTATATTACGAAAGGTCGAGGTGTATCGATTCACCGCCGTGATTGTGTAAACGTTCATACAGAAGAAGCTGTAGAACGATTATTAGAAGTAGAGTGGGAAGGTAGCCCTGAAAAAGAAATTGAGTATAACGTTGATATTGAAATTTCAGGTTACGATCGCCGTGGTTTATTAAATGAAGTACTGCAAGCTGTTACAGAGACGAAAACGTACATTTCAGCTGTTTCTGGTAGAAGTGACCGTAATAAGATGGCAACAATTAATATGTCAATCTCGATTCGTAACTTACAACACTTGAAAAAAGTAGTAGAACGCATTAAACGCGTTCCAGAAATTTATGCAGTACGACGCATGATGCATTAATAGGGAGTGTAGAAAGATGAGAGTTGTTTTACAACGATCAAAGAAAGCGTCTGTCACAGTAGACGGTGAGATCGTAGGACAAATTCCGTTCGGTTTAACATTACTAGTTGGCATTACGCATGAAGATACAGAAAAAGATGCAACTTACATTGCAGAAAAAATTGCGAACTTACGTATTTTTGAAGATGAGAGCGGAAAGATGAATCATTCTGTACTTGATGTAGAAGGACAAGTTCTATCTATTTCGCAATTCACATTATACGGAGATTGCCGCAAGGGAAGACGTCCAAACTTTATGGATGCTGCGAAACCTGACTATGCAGAGCGTTTATACGATTTCTTTAATGAAGAAGTTCGTAAACAAGGATTACATGTGGAAACAGGAAAGTTCGGAGCAATGATGGATGTTTCTTTGATCAATGATGGTCCGGTGACCTTAATTGTAGAAAGTAAATAGTGTTGATAAAAAAGAGAGGGTTATATAATCCTCTCTTTTTTATACATTGTTGTATGTTTTGTTCATTTATCATAGGATTAATTTAAAGGGGAATAAAAGGAAAAGAAGGTGTAGTATGCTTCAAGAATTTAATATAGCTTTACGTTTTATGCTAGAGTTATGTATTCTTGGGATTGTTGGATACTGGGGGTTTCGAGTAGGAACAACAATGGCTATAAAAATTACACTTGCTATTATAATTCCAATTGTTTTTGCTGTCATTTGGGGGCTATTTGGAGCTCCACATGCAGAATGGGAAGTACAAGGTATATTACATGTATTACTAGAAATTATCGTATTTGGAGTAGGTATTGTAGCGTTATATCATTTGAAGCATCATATGCTAGCAAGTGGACTGGCTATTGTTATTGTTGTAAATCGAATACTAATGTTTATTTGGAATCAATAGCAGTTTCGGTTATGTATAACTCTCTCATCAATATGGAACAATAAAAAGTAAAACATCCATATTGAATGTGAGGGATATACGTATGCGTATGAATGAAAAAGGGCATTCTGTTACAAATGGTGCAAATCAGCTATTTAACGTGAATTTTCATGATTTTATTTCAAAAGAGCAAAACAATACTTCAATGGAGCTTGCTTCCGAGTTTGGGATTTCTCTTCAAGATGTAAAGCGTTTAAAGAAGCAGATTGAACGCTCTTAGAGCACTTGACAATCCTACTGAACAAACGTATAGTAATTTTATATTTACATATGAATATAACCGTTGATAGAGAAGAGTAAATGAGACACACATGGAAAGAGAAGAAATGTCTTAGGCTGAAAACATTTCTACATGATGACTGATTGAATGACACTCTAGAGGTTTCAACTTGAACGGCATATACGCTTAGTAGGGATGAACGCACATTTAAGCGTTATTAAAAAAGTGGAAGCATACGTGCTTCAATTAGGGTGGCACCACGGGTATAATACTCTCGTCCCTACTGTTCAAACAGTAGAGGCGGGAGTTTTTTTATTTTTATTAAGATTAAAACAATTTGAGGAGGAACTGAATATGTCTATTCAAATCCCACGGGGAACGCAAGATATTCTTCCAGGCACTGTTGAGTTATGGCAGTATATCGAAGGGCAAGCACGCGAAATTTGCCGTCGTTACAATTATAAAGAAATTCGTACACCGATTTTTGAACACACTGAGTTATTTTTACGTGGTGTTGGTGATACGACAGATATCGTACAAAAAGAAATGTACTCATTCCAAGATCGTGGAGAGCGCAGCTTAACATTACGTCCAGAAGGCACTGCACCTGTTGTACGTTCTTACGTTGAAAATAAAATGTTCGGTGACGCAACACAACCAACGAAATTATATTATATCGGTCAAATGTTCCGTTATGAAAGACCACAAGCGGGTCGCTATCGTCAATTCGTACAATTCGGTATCGAAGCAATCGGCAGTAATGACCCTGCAATTGATGCAGAAGTAATTGCGCTTGCTGTTGAATTTTACCGCGGCATGGGCTTAAAAAATATTAAAGTTGTATTAAACAGTTTAGGTGACACAGCAAGCCGTCAAGCACACCGTGATGCATTAATCGCACACTTTGAGCCACGTATCGGTGAGTTCTGTTCTGACTGTCAATCTCGTTTAGAAAAGAACCCTCTTCGTATTTTAGATTGTAAGAAGGACCGTAACCATGAATTAATGGGAACAGCACCATCTATTACAGAATACTTAAACGAAGATTCAGCAGTATACTACGACAAAGTTCAAGAACTATTAACGATGATGGATGTTCCATTTGAAAAAGATCCGAACTTAGTACGTGGTTTAGACTACTACCAACACACTGTATTTGAAATTATGAGTGAGGCAGAAGGTTTCGGTGCTATCACTACATTAAGTGGTGGTGGACGTTACAACGGACTTGTACAAGAAATCGGTGGACCAGAAATGCCAGGTATCGGTTTTGCGATGAGTATTGAACGTTTAATTATGGCGCTAAAAGCTGAAAATATTGAATTACCAATTGAACATAGCATTGATTGTTACGTTGTAGCGCTTGGTGAAAAAGCAAAAGATCATGCTGCAAAAGTTGCGTTTGATCTTCGAAAAGCTGGATTATCAGTTGAGAAAGATTATTTAGACCGCAAAATGAAAGCACAATTTAAATCAGCAGATCGTCTAAAAGCGAAATTTGTAGCTGTATTAGGGGAAGATGAGCTAGATAAAGGCATCATTAACTTAAAAGATATGGCAACGGGCGAACAAGAAGAAGTAGCATTAGATGTATTTGCTTCATACGTAGCAGAGAAATTAATATAGGGGGAACTTACAGTGGCTGAAAGAACACATTCATGTGGAAAAGTAACAGTAGAAGCAGTTGGACAGACGGTTCAATTAAAAGGTTGGGTACAAAAACGCCGTGACTTAGGTGGATTAATCTTTATCGATTTACGTGACCGTACAGGTATCGTACAAGTTGTATTTAACCCAGAAACATCAAAAGAAGCGTTAGAAGTAGCAGAAACAATTCGTAGCGAATACGTATTACACGTAGAAGGTACAGTTGTTGAACGTGGTGAAGGCGCAATTAATGACAATATGGCGACTGGTCGTATTGAAGTACAAGCAATAAAAGTAAATGTACTAAATGCAGCGAAAACAACGCCAATTATCATTGCTGATGATACAGATGCATCAGAAGATGTGCGTTTAAAATATCGTTATTTAGACTTACGTCGTCCTGTAATGTTCAATACATTCAAAATGCGTCACGACGTAACAAAAACAATTCGTAACTTCCTAGATACAGAAGAGTTCTTAGAAGTAGAAACACCAATTTTAACGAAAAGCACGCCAGAAGGAGCTCGTGACTATTTAGTACCAAGTCGTGTACATGATGGTGAATTCTATGCGTTACCACAGTCTCCACAGCTATTTAAACAGCTTCTTATGGTCGGCGGATTTGAGCGCTACTATCAAGTAGCACGCTGTTTCCGTGACGAAGATTTACGTGCAGACCGTCAACCTGAATTCACGCAAATCGATATCGAAGCTTCATTCTTAACACAAGATGAAATTTTAGATATGATGGAGCGTATGATGACGAAAGTTATGAAGGATGCAAAGGGTGTAGAAGTTAGTGCACCATTCCCTCGTATGAAATATGCTGATGCAATGGCTCGCTACGGTTCTGATAAGCCAGATACACGCTTTGAAATGGAACTAACAGACTTATCTGAGTTTGCAGCAGGTTGTGGCTTTAAAGTGTTTACAAGTGCTGTAGAAAGCGGCGGACAAGTAAAAGCAATTAATGCAAAAGGCGCTGCGAGCAAATACTCTCGCAAAGACATCGATGCATTAACTGAATTCGTGAAAGTATACGGTGCGAAAGGTCTAGCTTGGCTTAAAGTGGAAGAAGACGGCCTAAAAGGACCGATTGCGAAATTCTTCAGTGAAGAAGATGCAAATGTGTTAATGAGCACATTAGAAGCCACTGCTGGCGACTTATTACTATTCGTAGCAGATAAGAAGAGCGTTGTTGCAGATAGCTTAGGCGCACTTCGTTTACGTCTAGGTAAAGAGCTTGAGCTAATTGACGAAAGTAAATTTAACTTCCTATGGGTAACGGATTGGCCACTTCTTGAGTACGATGAAGATGCAGATCGTTACTTCGCAGCTCACCACCCATTCACAATGCCATTCCGTGAAGACGTTGAGTTACTAGAAACAGCACCAGAAAAAGCACGTGCACAAGCATATGACCTTGTATTAAACGGTTATGAGCTTGGTGGTGGATCACTTCGTATTTACGAGCGTGACGTACAAGAAAAAATGTTCAAAGCACTTGGATTCTCACAAGAAGAAGCGCAAGAGCAATTCGGATTCTTATTAGAAGCATTCGAATACGGTACACCACCACACGGCGGAATCGCATTAGGTTTAGATCGTCTTGTTATGTTACTTGCAGGCCGTACGAACCTTCGTGATACAATTGCATTCCCGAAAACAGCAAGCGCAAGCTGCTTATTAACAGAAGCTCCAAGCCCAGTTGCAGAAGCGCAGCTTGAAGAGTTAAACTTAAAATTAAAATTAAGCTTAAAAGAAGAGAAGTAAGAATAGGGTCTAGATGGTTATACTAATACCATCTAGACTTTTTTTTGGAAGGAAGTTTAAAAAGTCCGGTTCAGATAACTGTCGCATCTCATCGTTATGTATGCTAGTCCGGTGCTCGAGTAGTAACTCTACACTACGCTTCTCCTATCATACGTGCCTCGATCTGTTCGGTTCTCTGAATCAAACGTGTATTTAGGAAGAAAGAAAATTCTGGTCTATGTTTTCATTCTCGAAATATGTATTTTTAGGAATTCTATAACTTTTTCTATACAAATAGTCGGAAAAACGCTAGAATACATGGTAGACCATTTTTGTAATAGGAGTGTAGAGCTGAATGTTACATCAATTTTCACGTAATGAATTAGCCTTCGGTAAAGAAGGACTTGAAATATTAAAAAATAGTACAGTCGGTATTTTAGGAATTGGCGGCGTAGGTTCTTTTGCAGCTGAAGCGTTAGCACGTTCTGGCGTAGGACGTCTCGTATTAGTTGATAAAGACGTTGTAGATATTACAAACGTAAACCGTCAAATTCACGCTTTAGTATCTACTGTAGGACGTTCAAAAGTAGAATTAATGAAAGAGCGTATCGCAGACATTAACCCAGAGTGTGAAGTAATTGGACTAGAAATGTTTTATACAGATGAAACATATGAAGAGTTCTTTAAGCACGGTTTGGACTTCGTAGTGGATGCATCTGATACGATTACGTTCAAAATTCATTTAATTAAACAGTGCTTACGTCGCAAAATTAAAATTATCTCAAGTATGGGTGCTGCAAATAAAATGGACCCAACTCGTTTCCGTATTGCAGATATCTCTAAAACACATACAGATCCAATTGCGAAAGTCATTCGTACGAAGCTTCGTAAAGAGGGTATTAAAAAAGGTGTAAAAGTTGTCTTTTCTGACGAAAACCCAATCGTAATTCGTGAAGAGGTACGTAAAGAAATTGTACCAGACGAAAATGCAAAAATTCGTAAAGCGAAATTACCGCCTTCATCAAATGCATTCGTACCATCAGTGGCAGGCCTAATTATGGCAAGTCACGTTGTACGTGAACGTATTAAAAACGTAGAAGTGAAGCGTGTAGGGCAAGAATAAAGTGAAAGCATATATCCATTTCGGATATATGCTTTTTTATATGTATTAAAGAAATATGGATATTTGCATCACTACTAGTTCAAATGTAAGTAAGGTTAGTAAGTAATAATCATATTTATCTGATTTATAGGCGGACGTCTTGTGTAGACTTTTAATGGTGAAAAGAGCTAAAGTCAGGATGAGAAGGCCAAGAGTTATTTTGAAGATTATGAATGAAATAGCAACCATCTCCCTTTAAAGATATATGTTTACAATAACATTTTAGTAAAAATTATCCAATAAACATTAGGAGTTTCCTTGTATGACAGGGAGGAGTGTTATTGTCAATCTTTGTCGAATCGTTGATATATTGCAAGTTGTGATAGAAATATTTGAAAAATCGTTAATATAATTTCATTTACCGACATGCACATATATATGTACGCTTCACCAAAAACAAACAGGGATGTCACTCAGTTAAAAAAGTGACATCCCTGTTTTTAATTCTCTGCAGAATAAATAATATCTAAATTCCCGTTTTGATCAGTTTTGAAAATCGGGGCAATTTGCTCTTCTTGCTCTTCGACTGAAACAAGTTTTCGAGCACGATCCATAATTCGAACAAGCATCGCGTAATCTTCTTCGATTGCTTGTTGTTTTTTTGTGAGTACCGCTAATTTCGTTTCAAGTTCATGATTCGTTTTTTGCAGAGAAGTGAGCTGAGCTTGTAATACATCATTTTCAGTTTGCAACTTTGCAAGTGAAGGATTGTTATGTTCTAAATTTTGTAAAAATGAGATGACATTTTGCATTGTAAGATCTTGTTTACTTGGCGTAATATCTTCTGAAAAATCGGCGTCAATTACGAGTTGCTTCGTTTTTGTGAACCGATCTTTTTCTATATTAGCTTCAGAACGTTTTAATTCTTTACGTTGTTTTTTTGCAAGCTGCACCGCATCTTCGTAATTCGGTCTTACTTCAGCGTTCCATCTAAAGCCGCAAGCTGCTGAAGTCCGGTTCAACGCATCGCCAACTTCATCGAATGCTTTTATTTGTGTACTTCCGCTGCGAATATGTCGTAAAACAGTTTCTGCTAAAAGGAGATCATCTTCTTTTGTCCATGCATCTTGACGTGTTTTCATAAGCGAAGCCTCCATAATGGTGACGTTTTCGTTTATGTTACCCTTTATTTTTCGTTTTATTCGAAGTTTGTAATCTTTCATAAACAGTAGAAAGAGCTTGCTCAAATTTCCCTGTCGTTTTCGGTTTATAATATTGCTTGCTTTTTATTTTATCAGGTAAGTATTGTTGCCTTACCCAGCCGTTTGGATGGTCGTGTGGATATAAATATCCAATGCCTCTTCCAAGTGATTCTGCGCCTTTGTAATGACTATCTTTTAAATGGCTTGGAATGTCACCTGTTTGACCGTTGCGTAAATCGTGTAATGCAGCATCCAGTGCTTTATAAGCTGAATTTGATTTTGGTGATAAGCATAGCTCGATAACGGCATTTGCAAGTGGGATGCGTGCTTCTGGGAATCCAACTCGTTCAGCTGATTCAATTGCAGCTAGTGTACGTGGTCCAGCTTGTGGGCTAGCAAGTCCAATATCTTCATAAGCCATAATAAGAAGGCGTCTGCCAATACTTTGTAAATCACCTGCTTCAATAAGGCGTGCTAAATAATGGAGCGCTGCATTTACATCACTTCCGCGCACTGATTTTTGAAATGCTGATAATACGTCATAATGAGCATCGCCGCCTTTGTCGTGAACGAAGCTCTTCTTTTGTAAGCATTCTTCCGCAATCTCGAGTGTGATTTCAGCCGCTTGATCGTCTGTAGTAAAGCTAGATAATACAGCAAGCTCAAGTGCGTTATAAGCGGAACGCATATCACCACCAGAGGCGTTTGCAAAGTGATGTAGTGCTTCATCTGTTACCGTTACAGCATATTCTCCAAGGCCTTTTTCTTTATCTTCTAAAGCTCTTTTTAACCCAATTAAAATATCATCTTCTGTTAGTGCGTGTAATTCGAAAATTTGACACCTGCTTCGAATAGCGGAGTTTATTGCATGGAATGGATTACTTGTCGTTGCACCAATTAAAGTAAGAAGTCCGCTTTCTAAGTGAGGTAATAGAAAGTCTTGCTTTGCTTTATCTAGACGGTGAACTTCATCTAAAATTAAAACGAGGTGTCGATGCATCTTCGCTTCTTGTACGACAACTTCCATATCTTTTTTATTGTGAGTAACAGCATTCAATAGACGAAACGGGGTACCGGTACTTCCAGCAATTGCACTGGCAATGGATGTTTTTCCTGTACCTGGAGGACCGTATAAAATCATAGATTGAAAATGATTGGCTTGGACCATTCGCCATAAAATCTTTCCTTCACCAACTAAATGTTGTTGCCCAATAATTTCTTGAATATTTGTAGGGCGCATTCGATGTGCGAGTGGTTGTTTCATTTGGACCGTCTCCCTTAATATATAATCTCGTTCTATCGTATCATTTTTTTCTACGAAATTTGAAATAGGATGCTGTTTTATGGGAAAAATGAAGGATAATATTTTCATTTTTCTTTCAATTTTAATAATTTCCGAGTTTTTCAATGTGATTTTATGTTATCATTTTGATACACAAGTTGAAATTTCTTATAATACTATATTATGCTATAATTTCATAGGATTTTAAATTGTGTTCTTTTTATAAATAAGATATAACCAATAGAAGTGAAAATTTGAAACGAGGTGCAAAATAGATGAAGATTTCAACAAAAGGCCGCTATGGCTTAACAATTATGATTGATCTTGCAAAAAAGTTTGGTGAAGGTCCGATTTCATTAAAATCAATTGCGCAGGCGCATGACTTATCCGAGCATTACTTAGAGCAATTAATTTCACCGCTTCGTAACGCTCGTCTTGTAAAGAGTACGCGCGGGGCATATGGCGGATATGTATTATCTGATCAACCGGCTAACATTACAGCTGGTGATGTAATACGTGTATTAGAGGGACCGATTAGTGTTGTAGAAATGATAGAAGAAGAAGAGCCAGCACAGCGCCAGTTATGGATGCGTGTTCGTGATGCGGTGCAAGAAGTGTTAGATAGTACAACGTTAGAAGATTTAGTACGTTATGAGGAAGAAAATCACGGGGGCTATATGTTTTACATTTAATTCCTTGTGAAACGATTTGGAAAGAAGGAGATTTAATGGAACGCATTTACTTAGATCATGCTGCGACATCTCCGACTCACCCAGAAGTGGTCGAAAAGATGATTCCATATATGACAGAAATATTCGGGAACCCGTCTAGTATTCACTTTTATGGACGTCAAACTCGTCACACAGTAGATGAGGCGAGACGAGTGTGTGCACGCAGCATTCATGCGAATCCGAATGAAATTATATTTACGAGCGGTGGTACAGAAGCTGATAATTTAGCGCTTATAGGTGTAGCACGTGCGAATCGTCATAAAGGTAACCACATAATAACGACGCAAATTGAACATCATGCGATTTTGCATACGTGCGAATTGTTAGAGCGTGAAGGGTTTGAAGTGACATATTTACCTGTCGATGAAACAGGGCGCATTCAAGTTTCTGACATACAAAAGGCATTAACAGAAAAGACGATTCTTGTATCTGTTATGTTTGGGAATAATGAAGTAGGGACGATGCAACCGATTGTGGAAATAGGAAAGCTGTTAAAAGAGCATCAAGCGTATTTCCATACAGATGCGGTACAAGCTTACGGTTTAGTAGAAATTAATGTGAAAGAGTTTGGTATTGATTTATTATCAATTTCAGCTCATAAAATTAATGGGCCAAAAGGTATAGGTTTCTTATACGCTGGTGCAAATGTGAAATTTGAACCGTTATTAATAGGCGGAGAGCAAGAAAGAAAACGCCGTGCTGGTACGGAAAATGTTCCTAGTATTGCTGGGCTTCAGCATGCAATTCTTATAGCTGAAAAAACTCGTGAGCAAAAAAATGCCCAATATGAAGAGTTTAAAGATATAATGGTATCTGTCTTCAAAAATGAAGGCATTACTTTCGAGGTAAACGGAAACTTAGAACATCGCTTACCGCATGTACTTAATATAAGTTTTACAGGAATGAACATTGAACCGTTTCTTGTGAACTTAGACCTAGCTGGCATTTCAGTATCAAGTGGTTCTGCTTGTACAGCTGGTTCGATTGATCCATCACATGTATTAGTAGCGATGTTTGGGAAAGACTCCGATCAAATACGTTCATCCGTACGCTTTAGTTTTGGACTTGGAAATACGAAAGAGCAAATTGAAAAAGCGGCGTACGAAACAGTGAAAATCGTGAAGCGATTAACACAAAATTAGCATGGGAGGTGACATGATGAACAAACTACCTCACGAAACACGCGTTGTCATCGGAATGTCCGGTGGCGTCGATTCATCTGTAGCAGCACTTTTATTAAAAGAGCAAGGTTATGATGTAATCGGAATTTTTATGAAAAACTGGGATGATACAGATGAGAATGGTGTCTGCACAGCAACAGAAGATTACAATGATGTAATTGAAGTGTGTAACCAAATTGGTATTCCGTATTATGCAGTAAACTTTGAAAAACAATACTGGGATAAAGTATTTACGTACTTCTTAGATGAGTACCGAGCTGGTCGTACACCAAACCCAGATGTAATGTGTAATAAAGAAATTAAATTTAAAGCATTTTTAGAGCATGCAATTGCGCTTGGTGCGGATTATGTGGCAACAGGCCATTATGCACGCGTTGCTTATATGGACGGCGAATATAAAATGCTTCGCGGTGTTGATGATAATAAAGATCAAACATATTTCTTAAATCAATTAAGCCAAGAGCAATTATCAAAAACAATGTTCCCGTTAGGTGAATTAAAGAAACCGCAAATTCGTGAAATGGCGAAAGAAGCTGGTTTAGCGACAGCGGCGAAAAAAGATAGTACAGGTATTTGCTTCATTGGTGAGCGTAACTTTAAAGATTTCTTAAGTAACTACTTACCGGCACAACCAGGTGTAATGCAAACATTATCTGGTGAAGTGAAAGGGAAGCATGACGGTTTAATGTATTATACAATTGGACAACGTCATGGCCTTGGAATTGGTGGTAATGGTGATCCATGGTTTGCTGTTGGGAAAAACCTAAAAGAAAACATTTTATATGTTGATCAAGGATTCCATAACGAACTTCTATATGGTGATGAAGTTATTGCCACCAATGTAGGATGGGTAAGTAACAAAGAAAAAGAAACAGAATTTAAGTGCACGGCGAAATTCCGTTATCGTCAAGAAGACAATAAAGTAACGGTTCAAATCGTTGATGAAAATACAGTTCGTATTCTTTGTGATGAGCCAATTCGTGCAATTACACCAGGACAAGCAGTCGTTTTCTATGATGGAGATGAGTGCTTAGGCGGTGCTACAATTGATGAAGTATACCGTAGTGGTAAGAAATTGGATTATTTAGGATAAACGAGAAGCCTCTGCCGATTAGCGGTTAGAGGTTTCTTTTACATAAAGCGAATTTTCGTTCGCTTGGAAAATACATTCTTTGTTATAATTTGTTGTAGAGGTGAAGGACATGTCAAACAAACTTGAAACAGGTATTCAATATATGCAAGAAGGAAATTGGGAAGAAGCAGCTAAAAATTTTACAGAAGCAATCGAAGAAAATCCGAAAGATGCGCTGGGATACATTAATTTTGCAAATTTATTAGACGTATTAGGTGATAGTGAGCGAGCGATTTTATTTTATAAACGTGCACTAGAGTTAGATGATAAATCTGCAGCTGCCTATTATGGTTTAGGAAACGTATATTACGGCCAAGAGCAATTTAATGAGGCGAAAGCTGTATTTGAACAAGCAATGCAAGCTGGGTTACAATCAGCTGATGTAACATTTATGGTAGGTATCACACATGTGCAGCTTGGAAATGATCGTCTTGCACTACCATTCTTACAAAGAGCAACAGAATTAGATGAAAACGATGTAGAAGCTGTATTCCAGTGTGGACTTTGCTTCGCGCGACTAGAACACATTCAAGAGGCGAAACCTTATTTTGAAAAGGTATTAGAAATGGATGAAGAGCATGCAGATGCGTATTACAATTTAGGTGTTGCGTACGTATTTGAGGAAGATAATGAGAAGGCTCTCGCTTTATTTAAGAAAGCAACTGAAATTCAGCCAGATCACTTTTTAGCGGGGAATGGCATTCGTTTATTAGAGCAAGAAGCTGAATAAGATAAAAATATAGTTTAATGGGTAGTTATCCCTCATCTAAAAAGGTGGGGGATGTACTGCTCATTAAAGTGAAAATATCGGAAAGGAGAGGAAAGATGGGAAATCAACATGCAATGGATTTGTTTGAGGAAGAGAAAAAGTTTATAAAAGCGCAAGTTCTTCATACCATTTTCCACAACGAAGAAAACCTCTATTCCGTTGTCAGTATGAAAGTCATTGAAACGAATGAAACATATGACGAAAAGAAAGTAATGATAAACGGTCATTTTCCCCGCATGCATGAAGATGAAGTGTTTACATTGACAGGTCACTTTAAGGACCATCCAAAGTATGGAAAACAATATATGGTTGAAACATTTAAAAAAGAATTGCCGCAAACAAAAGCAGGTATGGTGCAATATTTAGCGAGTGATTTATTTAAAGGGATAGGAAAGCGTACAGCTGAAAAAATTGTGGACCATCTCGGAGAACATGCTATTTCGAAAATTATGGATGACCCTGAGGCATTAAATGGTGTTGTTAATAAACAAAAGGCTCAGGAAATATATGAGACAATTGTTGAACATCAAGGGCTAGAGAAAGTAATGAGCTTTTTAAATGGCTACGGTTTTGGAACGAAACTTTCTATTAAGATTTACCAGCAATATAAAGAGATGACATTAGAAGTGATTCGTAATAATCCGTATCAACTTATCGAAGAAGTGGATGGGATTGGTTTTGGAAGAGCAGATGATATAGGGCGTGCGTTAGGGATATCGGGTAATCATGACGACCGTGTACGCGCAGGATGTTTTTACACATTAGAGAATGTCTCATTACAACTTGGTCACGTTTATATGAGGAAAGATCAACTTGTAAGAGAAACGATGTCACTTTTAAACAATCAAGAAGGAAGAGTGACTGAGGAAGATATTATAGGTTGTATTGAAACGATGCAAAGCGAAGGGAAAGTCATCATAGAAGAAGAACGAGTGTATTTAGCAACGTTATTCTACTCTGAGAAAGGTGTTGTAAAGTCTATTCGCAGGCTTATGAATCAAGAAGAAACACCTTCATTTCCAGAAGCAGAAGTGTTAAAAACGTTAGGTGAAATTGAAGAACAACTGAACGTACAATATGCACCGTTTCAGCAAGAAGCAATTCAAACGGCACTTCATAAACCGATGATGTTATTGACAGGTGGACCAGGAACAGGGAAAACAACAGTTATTAAAGGGATTGTTGAAATGTATGCATCACTACACGGGTTATCGTTAAATCCGAATGAATACAGTGATGATAATCCATTTCCAATACTATTAACAGCTCCAACAGGAAGAGCAGCGAAGCGAATGAGTGAATCAACAGGACTTCCAGCTTGCACAATTCACCGTTTACTTGGTTGGACGCCAGAAGGATCGTTCCAGCGTAATGAAACGGATCCTGTCCAAGGTAAGCTCCTTATTATCGATGAATTTTCAATGGTTGATATTTGGCTTGCAAATCAGCTATTTAAGTCGTTGCCGACGAACATTCAAGTTATCGTTGTAGGTGATGAAGATCAGTTGCCATCTGTAGGACCTGGACAAGTATTAAAAGATTTATTAAATGCAGGCGCAGTTCCGACAGTGAAGCTTACTGAAATTTATCGTCAAGCGGAAGGCTCATCAGTGATTCAACTTGCCCATGCGATAAAAAATGGAACTCTACCACCAGATTTAGCACAAAATCAAAAAGATCGTTCATTTATCGGCTGTACAGGAGCTCAAATTGTTGAGGTTGTGAAAAAAGTTTGTGAAAATGCTAAAACAAAAGGCTTTAGCGCAAGAGATGTACAAGTATTAGCACCGATGTACCGCGGGCCTGCTGGTATTAATGTATTAAACGAAGCGCTGCAACAAGTATTTAATCCGAAGAGGGAAAAGAGTAAAGAAATTGCTTACGGTGATGTTGTGTACCGAAGAGGCGATAAAGTACTGCAACTCGTGAATCAGCCGGAGAGCCAAGTGTTTAATGGTGATATTGGGGAAATTGTTTCGGTGTTTTATGCGAAAGAAAACGTTGAGCAACAAGATATGATTATCGTTTCGTTTGATGGAATTGAGGTAACGTATACGAAGCCCGATTTAAATCAAATTACGCATGCATATTGTTGTTCCATTCATAAATCACAAGGTAGTGAATTTCCGATTGTTATTATGCCAATCGTGAGGAGTTACAACCGTATGTTACGTCGTAATTTAATTTACACGGGCATTACAAGAAGTAAGAAGTTCCTTATTATTTGCGGAGAGGAAGCAGCTTTCCAATCTGGTGTAAATCGCCTTGATGATGCAATGCGTCAAACAACCTTAGCTAGTCGCTTGCAAGAATCACAAGGAGAAGTACAGATGGTCACAGTTAATGGCGAGGAAATGGACGTGGAAAACATTTCACCGTATGATTTCATGTAACAAGGTGAAATTATATAGTGAAACTTTCAAACGCATAGCGTTGAAAGGCTCCAGCAATGTATAAATGAATGCAGTTTGGACATAATGGCGAATAGAATCTGGGAGACTGTAAGGAGATGAAAGCCATATGTTCATTTGTCCAAATTGCAAAGGGAAAGACATTGGAAAAATAGGTGTCAACCAATTTTATTGCTGGAATTGTTATATCGAATTATCGGTTTCAAAGGGGAAAATCCATACACATCAAGTTGAGGAAGACGGTTCATTAAGCTCTCTTGATGATTTATTTGATGAGAATGAAAGAACGATCGGATAACGAAAAGGGGGATTTACTTTGAATCTACGCAATTCATTAATCGCATTAGGTGTTGGAGCTGCAGCATATCAATATGCTCGTAAACAAGATGTATTTTCAAAACGCAATATGAAAAAAGCACGTAAGATGATTAAGTCTTACTTATAATCATTTCGATAAAGTGAAAAACTCCCTTATAGACAAGGGAGTTTTTTTATGCACTCATATGTAAATAAAAAAGTCCGATTTCTGAGAAAAGATAAGATAGACCGTAGCAGCCAACGCCAAGTATTCCATACTGCCATAATTGCTTCGCTTTTTCTTTACGTGAGGAATGAATAAAGAACCCCTTCCAAATACCGAACCCGATACAAATCCATTCAAGAATCATAAAAAGTGCTGATAATCCAAGCATAAACAAAACCATAATTAGCCCTCCTGATTATATTAATTCATGCTGTATTCTCAGGGTGGTTGTCCTTGTTATGTTATTTATATGTACGTCTTTAAAAAACAGTATGGTCCGTATGAAAAGATTTTAAAAGTTTCGCACATAACCTACCCCATTTATTTTCAAAATAAAGGTGGAGGAGGTTTTTCATGTGAAGAATCTTAAAATCATTTGGATATATCGTTTAGGATTATTGTTACTTGTTTTTCTTTGTCTGCTCGTCTTTTTAAAAATTAAGCCGCTATGGGCACCGATTATTTTTGTATTTAAAGTAGCAATCACGCCGTTTCTTATCGCGTGTTTTATTGCGTATTTATTGCACCCTTTAATTGAAAAAATTCATAAGGAAGGGATGCCCCGTACACTTGCCATTTTGCTCATTTATATCCTTTTCTTTGGCGGAATTGGTTATGGGATTTATAAAGGAACACCAGTCGTTATTAAACAGTTACAAGAGATTAATGAACAATTTCCCCAGTTTACAAAGATGTACGATTCGTGGATGGATGGCGTTACAGAACAAACAGCGAATTTCCCTTCGTTCATTCATGAAAAGGTGAAACAACTTTTTGTAGGTGTGGAAACGAAGATTCAAGCGCTTTTAAATAAAGTGATGAGTACAGCTCGTGGTGTACTCGATTCATTGCTCATTATTTTCTTAATACCGTTCATTGTATTTTACATATTAAAAGATTATGGTGAGTTTTATCATATCTTTTGGAAACTAGTCCCAAGTAAATGGCGAGGTACGGGGCAAATGCTTGCGAAAGAAATTGATAAGTCACTTGGAAGTTATATTCGAGGACAGTTATTTGTTTGTTTAGTATTAGGGGGAGTATCAGCTCTTTCTTTTTGGTTTATCGGTATGAAATATCCATTATTGCTTGGCATTATTATTGGGGTAACGGATATAATCCCATACTTCGGTCCTATTTTAGGAGCGATCCCGACGTTAATGATTGCAGCAACAGTATCAACGAGTTTACTTATTAAGGCGGGGATCACGATTGCGATTTTGCAATTTGTGGAGAGTAACATTTTATCGCCTTACATCGTTGGTAAGTCACTTCGTATGCATCCCGTTATTATTATGCTTGCCTTACTAGTTGGGGGAGAGGTAGCTGGGATTGTAGGATTGCTAATATCGGTTCCGATTTTAGCAGTTATTCGCACTGTCATTGTTCATGTGAGACCGCTCTTGAAAAAAGAAGATGTGTAAGTATAGAAGCCCTCTATGTAAGAAATAGAGGGCTAATCATATATTTATTTAGAAAGTTGCTCGTGTATTTTTTGAATGAGGGAGCTCACATCATTTGTTTGAATATGTTTTATTTTTTTCCATTCGTTATCATACATAAATATAATTTGATTGTTGAAAAGACGCTTTTGTTCTTTTAGATTAGAAATTTTTGCGAAAGAGTACTCTTCAAATATTGGATTCTTACTTACATCTGGCCCATAAAAGAATAGTCTTTTGTTCGTTAAAATTAGCAATCCTGGCCTTGCGACGGAACGATAAATAAATATGTCTAATGAACATGCTGCGTAAAATAATATCGTTTCGTCAGTCGCTAATATGTTTTTAGCTTTGTTAAGTAAGGTTGTCATTGTGATCGCTCCTTTATTTTATTAACAATAATTTAATTGTAGCAAAAAAAGTAATATTTAGAAATTTTTATAAATCATTCTTATAAGGAGATTCCGATTTGTTAATAAACGCATAATATATGAAAAGGCTGTTAAGAATGAATAGTAGAATACCTATGATTAATAAGCAATTAATACAATATAAATGATTATCTACATTGACAAACTTAAGAGAATTCTATTATATTTAGTCATATAATACATTAAATCAATGACGGAACAAGTACGTTACAGTCCATTTATAGAGAGAAGCTTCCATATGGCTGAAAGAAGCTTTAAATGAAGGGTAACAGAAAGCTAATCCTGAGAGCAGCTAATCACTGCCGTCTTGCCACGTTACGGCACCATGAGGTGATGAATTGATTGTTATTGTAATCAATTCATAATTAGGGTGGTATCGCGAGTTAACTCTCGTCCCTTTTATAGGGACGGGAGTTTTTTATATTTAAGGAGGAAAATACAATGAAACAACTAACAGGCGCACAAATTCGTCAAATGTTTTTAGACTTTTTCCAAGAAAAAGGACATGCAGTAGAACCTAGTGCATCACTAGTTCCACATGAAGATCCATCTCTTCTATGGATTAATAGTGGTGTAGCTACATTAAAAAAATATTTTGATGGACGTGTAATCCCACAAAATCCACGTATTACAAATGCTCAAAAATCAATTCGTACAAACGATATTGAAAACGTAGGGAAAACAGCTCGTCACCATACATTCTTTGAAATGTTAGGAAACTTCTCAATTGGTGATTACTTCAAAGAAGAAGCAATTACATGGGCTTGGGAATTCTTAACGAGCGACAAATGGATCGGATTCGATAAAGAATTACTATCAGTTACAATCCATCCAGAAGATGAAGAAGCATTCACAATTTGGAATGAGAAAATGGGCGTTCCAAAAGAGCGTATTATCCGCTTAGAAGAAAACTTCTGGGATATCGGTGAAGGGCCAAGTGGACCGAATACAGAGATTTTCTATGACCGCGGAGAAGCTTACGGTAATGACTTTAGTGACCCAGAATTATATCCAGGCGGAGAAAACGAGCGTTACTTAGAAGTATGGAACCTTGTATTCTCTCAATTTAACCATAATCCAGACGGTTCATATACACCACTTCCTAAGAAAAACATTGATACAGGGATGGGTCTAGAGCGTATGACATCTATCGTTCAAGATGTACCTACGAACTTTGATACAGACCTATTCATGCCGATGATTGGTGCAACAGAAACAATTTCTGGTGAAAAATATCGTAATGGCGATTTAGAAAAAGATATGGCATTCAAAGTAATTGCTGACCATATCCGTACAGTAACATTCGCTGTTGGTGACGGTGCTCTTCCATCTAACGAAGGCCGTGGTTATGTATTACGTCGTTTATTACGCCGTGCGGTTCGTTATTCGAAGAAATTAAACATCAACCGTCCATTCATGTTTGAATTAGTAACGGTTGTTGGAGAAGTAATGAAAGACTTCTATCCAGAAGTACTTGAAAAGAAAGATTTCATCGCAAAAGTTGTGAAAAATGAAGAAGAGCGTTTCCACGAAACACTTCATGATGGTGAAGCAATTTTAGCTGAAGTTATCGCAAAAGCTAAAGAAGAAAAAACAACTGTTATTTCTGGAGTAGATGCGTTCCGTCTATATGACACATACGGTTTCCCAATTGAATTAACAGAAGAATATGCAGAAGAAGCTGGTATGACTGTTGATCATGAAGGCTTTGAAAATGAAATGGAAAAACAACGTGAGCGCGCACGTGCTGCTCGTCAAGATGTTGATTCTATGCAAGTTCAAGGCGGTGTCCTTGGAGAAGTGAAAGTAGCGAGTGAATTCGTTGGTTACGGTACAGTTGCAACAGAAAGTAACGTTGTTGCACTTGTGAAAAACGGCGAATACACAGACAGCTTACAAGCTGGTGAAGAAGGACAATTAATGCTTGATGTAACACCATTCTATGCTGAGAGCGGCGGACAAATTGCAGACCGTGGTTACCTTCTAGCTGACGGTGTGAAAGTTCTTGTAAAAGACGTACAAAAAGCACCAAACGGTCAAAACTTGCACAAAGTTGTTGTTGAAGAAGGTACATTAACGAAAGATGCAGCTGTGAAAGCTATTATCGATACGAAAAACCGTGGTAGCGTTGTGAAAAACCATACAGCAACTCACTTACTACACCAAGCATTAAAAGATGTACTTGGAACGCACGTTAACCAAGCAGGTTCTCTTGTAACTTCTGAACGTTTACGCTTTGACTTCTCTCACTTCGGTCAAGTACAAGCTGACGAATTAGAAAAAATTGAGCGTATGGTAAACGAGAAAATTTGGGAAAGTATTGATGTTGAGATTTCTCAAAAAGCAATCGAAGAAGCGAAAGAAATGGGTGCAATGGCATTATTCGGTGAAAAATACGGTGATGTTGTACGCGTTGTACAAGTTGGCGATTACAGCTTAGAGCTTTGTGGTGGTTGTCACGTTGATAATACAGCTTCTATCGGTATTTTCAAAATCGTTGCTGAGTCTGGTATCGGTGCAGGAACTCGTCGTATTGAAGCAGTAACTGGTAAGTCTGCATACGAATTAATGAACGATCAAGTAGGTTTATTAAAAGAAGCAGCAGGAAAAATGAAAACAAATCCGAAAGATATTTTAACAAGAGTTGATGGTCTATTTGCTGAAGTGAAACAACTGCAAAAAGAAAATGAATCTCTCGCTGCGAAATTAAGCAATATTGAAGCTGGAAACTTAACTGATTCTGTAATGACAGTTGATGGCGTAAACGTATTAGCGGCAAAAGTAAATGTTGCAGATATGAACAACTTACGTACGATGATGGATGACCTAAAAAATAAATTACAATCTGCAGTTGTCGTATTAGCGTCTGTAAATGATGACAAAGTAAACATCTTAGCTGGCGTAACGAAAGATTTAATTAGCCAAGGATACCATGCTGGTAAACTTGTGAAAGAAGTAGCTTCTCGTTGTGGCGGTGGCGGTGGTGGTCGTCCTGATATGGCACAAGCGGGCGGTAAAAACCCAGCGCAAGTTGAGGAAGCTTTAGCATTTGTACAAGAGTACGTTAAATCTGTTTCAAAATAAAGAGATAGTAGTGTACAATGGTAGGGAGAGGAGAAGTTCTTCTCCCTATACTTACTATATAAGTGAGGTGCTTGAAATGGACGGTTTTGATAAAACAATGAAGTTTAGCATTCAAGATGAAAAACAGAGTGTCCATGTAAATGATGTACTTTTAACTGTGTATGATGCACTTCAAGAAAAAGGCTATAATCCGATTAACCAAATCGTCGGTTATTTATTAAGTGGAGACCCAGCATACATACCTCGCCATAAAGATGCACGAAGCATCATTCGCAAGCTTGAACGTGATGAATTAATCGAAGAGCTTGTGAAGTCTTACTTGAAACATCATCGTGAGGAGTAATTTATGCGGATATTAGGTTTAGATGTAGGTACAAAAACAGTCGGAGTTGCAATTAGTGACGAAATGGGCTGGACAGCACAAGGACTTGAAACAATCAAGATTAACGAAGAACGAGGTCAATTTGGTTTTGACCGCATTTCTGAGTTAGTAAAACAGTATGATGTGGACAAGATAGTAGTAGGTTTACCTAAAAATATGAATGGTACAATTGGCCCGCGTGGTGAAGCATGCCAACAATTTGCAGAAAACCTACGAGAACTGTTACAATTAGACGTTGTAATGTGGGACGAGCGTTTGTCAACGATGGCAGCGGAACGTCTGCTCATTTCAGCCGATGTAAGCCGTAAGAAGCGAAAGCAAGTAATTGATAAGATGGCTGCAGTCGTAATCTTACAAGGATTTTTAGATAGTAAATAAGAGGTGACCAAAATGGAAGAAAATCAAATTACAATTGTAGACGAAAAAGGTAACGAACATTTATGTGAAATTATTTTCACTTTTGATGCTGAAAAATTTGGCAAAAAATCATACGTAGTCTTCTCCCCAATCGGTGAAGTAGACGAAGATGGAGACCAAATTTATGATGCAATGGCCTATGAGCAAAATGAAGAAGAGGGCGGAACTTTACTTCCAATCGAATCTGAAGAAGAGTGGGAAATGGTACAAGAAATGTTCAACACTCTAGCTGATGAGCAAGAAGCTGAATAATAAGTACTGAAAAGATGGACGATATATCGTCCATCTTTTTTTGTATTTATATGTAAAATGAAAGATTTTTTGTCGAAACTGTGTAAGTCTTTGTAGTATAATGAGACGGATTGTAGAAAAATAAAGTGTCAATTAAAAAAGATAAGTAAATTTTTAGCGTTTTTACATTGTGCTGTATAGAAAGGTGTATATACGGTCTACAATTAAGTAAGGAGGAAATGTTTTGATAGAGAATCAAGTGAAAAAGAAGCGTAGACGCATCTTTTTATTTTCGATTATTGCACTGCTTTTAGTTTGTGGTTCAGTCTATGCGTATATTTCATCCGCATTAGGACCAGTTGATAGCGGGAATAAAAAAGAGATTGAAGTAGAAATTCCAAAGGGATCATCTACTAGTAAAATTGGAGAAATTTTAGAAGAAAAAGGTGCTGTGAAAAACGGTACAGTTTTTAGTTTTTATACAAAGGCTAAATCGAAAAGTTTACAAGCAGGTACATATTTATTAAATCCTTCAATGAATGCTGAAGATGTGATTGAACAAATGTCATCTGGCAACGTGCATCGTCCAGCTCTTTATAAAGTGACGATTAAAGAAGGGGCGCAAGTAACTGAAATTGCAGAAACGATTGCGACAGAACTAAAGTGGAATAAAGATGATGTTACGCGTCAATTAAACGATAAAGCATTTATTCAAAAAATGCAGCAAAAGTATCCGAAGTTATTAACGGATAAAATCTTTGATAGTAATATTAAATACCCATTAGAAGGTTATTTATATCCTGCAACGTATTCGTTTTATAAGAAAGATACAACGTTAGAAGAAATTGTAATTCCAATGCTTGAGAAAACAAATGCAATCATTGTTCAAAATGAGGCGAAAATGAAAGCGAAGAATTGGGATGTTCATCAGCTTTTAACATTATCTTCACTTATTGAAGAAGAGGCAACTGGTTTTACAGATCGTCAAAAGATCTCTAGTGTCTTTTATAATCGTTTAGCAAAAGGTATGCCGCTTCAAACGGATCCAACGGTATTATATGCACTTGGAAAGCATAAACAACGTGTATTATACGAAGATTTAAAGGTCAACTCACCGTACAATACGTATGTTGTAAAAGGATTGCCGGTAGGGCCAATCGCAAACTCTGGTAAACATTCAGTAGAAGCTGCGTTAGAACCTGCGCAAACAGATTATTATTATTTCTTAGCCGCACCAAGTGGTGAAGTGTACTATGCGAAAACATTAGAAGAGCATAATGCATTAAAGCAAAAATACATTACGAAAAAATAGTGAAATGGGGAGGGATAGCGAAAAAAGTCGCACATCCCTCTTTTTTGTGGTAAAATATATCGGGTTAAAAACTGGCAGAAGAATCGTTTTTAATATCAAAACGGGACGTACAAGCTAAGGATAAAGCTGGCTTGTATTTTTATTGCATTCTATGTGTGAAAAGACGTCATAGAGGCACTTCTCCATGTAAATAAGGAGGACCATTTATGGAGGATGCAGTTAACGAGTACCTATTATCATTTATTGATCCGAAAGATAAATTAATTCTTGAAATGGAAGAATATGCAACAGAAAATCATGTGCCGATTATGGATCGACTTGGAATGGAATTTATGCTGCAATTTTTACGTTTAATTGGACCGAAAAGCATTTTAGAACTTGGAACAGCAATCGGTTATTCTAGTATTCGTATGATGCAAGCTATTCCAAATTCACGTATTGTGACAGTTGAGCGCAATCGTGAGCGATATGAAAAAGCACTTGAATATATAGAACGTTCCCCAGTAACAGATCGTATTTCAGTTATTTACGGTGATGCGTTAGAGACAGGTGAACAAGTAAAAGAACACGGGACATTTGACGTTATTTTTATTGATGCAGCAAAAGGACAGTATCGTCGCTTTTTTGACTTATATGAACCGTTATTAAATCCTGGTGGCGTAATTATTTCAGATAATGTTATGTACCACGGTCTTGTAACGACAAAAGAGAAAATTGAAAACAGACGTACACGAGGTTTAATCCGTCGTATTAAGACGTACAATGAGTGGCTTATGAACCATGAAGGATACGATACAACGATTTTCCCAATTGGTGATGGAGTAGCTGTTAGTAAAAAGAGAGGGTGACCAAGGTATGAAGAAACCTGAATTGTTAGTAACGCCAAGAGCGGTGGCGGATATCGAACAACTTGCGAAAGCAGGAGCAGATGCGGTAATGATCGGTGAGCAAAAGTTTGGTTTACGTTTAGCAGGGGAGTTTTCACGTGAAGATGTAAAACAAACTGTGAAGATTGCACATGAAAATGGTGTGAAAGTATACGTAGCCATGAACGCTATGTTCCACAACGATAAAGTAGAAGAATTAACAGATTACGTTTCATTTTTAAACGAAGTAAATGTAGATGCAATTGTTTTCGGAGATCCAGCGGTATTAATGGCTGTTCGCGAAGTAGCGCCAAATATGCAGTTGCACTGGAATACAGAAACGACAGCAACAAACTGGTTCACTTGTAATTACTGGGGACAAAGAGGAGCGAAGCGTGCTGTATTAGCTCGTGAGCTGAGCTTAGATGAAATTGTTGATTTAAAAGAAAATGCTGAAGTGGAACTGGAAGTACAAATTCACGGTATGACTTGTATGTTCCAATCGAAGCGTTCATTAGTAGGAAACTACTTTGAGTATCAAGGACGTAATCTAGACATTGAAAAGAAAAAATATGAAGAGAATATGTTCTTATATGACCCAGAGCGTAACAATAAATATCCAATTTATGAAGATGAAAATGGTACTCACATTATGAGTCCGAACGATATTTGTTTCATCGATGAATTAGAGGAACTAATCGAAGCTGAAGTTGATAGCTTAAAAATCGACGGAGTACTAAAAACCTCTGAATACATTATTGAAGTAACGAAAAAATATCGTAAAGCAATTGATTTATGCGTAGAAGATCGTGATGCATATTATGACGTGAAAGATGATCTATATAAAGAAATAGAAGAAATGCAACCAGTAAATCGTCCGTTAGATACAGGATTCTTCTTTAAAGAAACGGTTTACTAAACGAGGAGGGTGTAGGAAATGACTGTACAAGAAATTTCACGAGTAATCGATGGCAAACGTGTTATTGTGAAGAAACCTGAACTGTTAATCCCTGCGGGTAACTTAGAAAAATTAAAAGTAGCTATCCATTACGGGGCAGATGCTGTATATTTAGGTGGACAAGAATTTGGTCTTCGTTCGAATGCAGGTAACTTTACGCTAGAAGAAATGGCAGAAGGCGTTGAGTTTGCAAAGAAGTATGGAGCAAAAATATACGTAACAACAAATATCTTTGCACATAATGAAAATATGGACGGGCTAGAGGAATATTTAAAAGGGATTGAAAAAGCTGGCGTAACGGGAATTATCGTTGCTGATCCGCTTATCATTGAGACTTGTAAACGCGTAGCGCCTTCTGTTGAGGTGCATTTAAGCACACAGCAATCACTATCCAACTGGAAAGCAGCACAGTATTGGAAAGAAGAAGGTTTACATCGTCTTGTATTAGCTCGTGAAGCAAGCTATGAAGAAATGAAAGAAATTAAAGAAAAAGTGGATATTGAAATTGAAGCGTTCGTCCATGGTGCAATGTGTATCGCATATTCAGGAAGATGTACATTAAGTAACCATATGACAGCGCGTGATTCTAATCGTGGTGGTTGTTGCCAATCTTGCCGCTGGGATTATGATTTAGTTCAAACAGTATCACAACATAAAGATGCAAAAGAGCTTCCTCTATTCCAAGAAGGAGATGCTCACTTTGCGATGAGTCCAAAAGATTTAAATTTAATTTTATCAATTCCAAAAATGATTGAAATCGGAATCGATAGCTTAAAGGTAGAAGGACGTATGAAATCAATCCATTACGTAGCGACTGTAGCAACTGTATATCGTAAAGTAATTGATGCGTATTGTGCGGATCCAGATAACTTTGAGTTTAAACAAGAATGGTTAGATGAGCTTGATAAATGTGCAAATCGTGATACAGCTCCTGCATTCTTTGAAGGGGTTCCAGGACATCAAGAGCAAATGTTTGGAAATCATAGTAAGAAAACAACGTATGATTTTGCTGGTTTAGTGTTAGATTATAATGAAGAAACGGGCATCGTAACGATTGAGCAACGTAATCATTTCAAACCAGGACATGAAGTGGAGTTCTTTGGACCAGAAATAGAAAACTTTACGCAAACGGTGGAGAAAATTTGGGATGAGGATGGAAACGAATTAGATGCAGCGAGACATCCGTTGCAAATCGTGAAATTCAAAGTGGATCAACGAGTGTATGTGAATAATATGATGCGCAAAAGCATACTTCAATAAGAAAGAGTGATAGTCGAATGGGGACGAATAAGCCTGTTGTAATTGGAATTGCTGGTGGTTCGGGATCAGGTAAAACGAGTGTAACGAAAGCGATTTTTGACCATTTTAAAGGTCATTCTATTTTAATCTTAGAGCAAGATTATTATTACAAAGATCAAAGCCATTTACCAATGGAAGAGCGTTTAAAAACAAATTATGATCATCCGCTTGCGTTTGATAATGATCTGTTAATTGAACATTTGCAGCAGTTGCTTGCATATGAGCAAATTGATAAGCCTGTATATGACTATACATTGCATACGCGTTCAGAAGAAATTATTCCGGTTGAGCCGAAAGATGTAATTATTTTAGAAGGAATTCTTATTTTAGAAGACCCACGTCTTTGCGAGTTAATGGACATTAAATTATTCGTTGATACGGATGCTGACCTTCGTATTCTGCGCCGCATGCAACGTGATATTAAAGAGCGCGGTCGTACGATGGATTCTGTTATCGATCAGTACGTAAATGTTGTACGTCCAATGCACAATCAATTTATTGAGCCTTCTAAGAAATTTGCGGATATTATTATCCCTGAAGGTGGACAAAACCACGTTGCAATTGATATTATGGTGACAAAAATTGCAACAATTCTTGAACAAAAAGTAAATTTGTAATAGCATAGTAAAAGATATACGGTAGGAAGGGATTTTTTCCCTTCTTATCGAATACAATGAAACATGCAACCTCATCTATATATAGGTGAGGGCATATTTATATCAACTTTCCATACATATCTTCTTTATATAAAGAAGAATTGGAAATACGGGGTTGTATGTGACAACTCCGCTAGTGCAAGGGTACTAGAAACCTCCGCTAACAATGGAAGCGGAGGAGTTTTCATATGGAACTCCTCTTTTTTTCAGGGGATTGGTATATAAAAGGAGTGGAAAATATGTCAACAGAAAAAACATACCCTATGACGCAAGAGGGTAAGCAAAAACTAGAGAACGAACTTGAGCAATTAAAAACAGTAAGACGTAAAGAAGTAGTAGAACGTATTAAAATCGCACGTAGCTTCGGGGATCTTTCTGAGAACTCTGAGTACGATGCAGCGAAAGATGAGCAAGCGTTCGTAGAAGGACGTATTACACAATTAGAAAATATGATTCGTAACGCAGTTATCATTAAAGATACTGGCGAAGTATCTACTGTTGTTACATTAGGTAAAACAGTAACATTTAAAGAATTACCAAACGGAGATGAAGAAGCGTATACAATCGTAGGTAGCGCGGAAGCTGATCCATTCGAAGGAAGAATTTCTAACGATTCTCCAATCGCAAAAAGCTTATTAGGTAAGCAAATTGGTGAGAAAGTAACAATCCAAACACCAGGCGGAGAAATGCAAGTAGAGATTGTCTCTGTAAAATAAAAAAAGATTCTCCTATCGGGAGAATCTTTTTTTTCTGTAGAATGAAAAAAATTGTGTAAACCTTAGAGTGATTCGACAAAAAATGTCAAAAAAACACTTTAAGATTTGATATCATAATTGGAGAATATAGGTTTTAAAAGGGAAAAGGGGCTAATTATGAAACATAAAATCTTTACAGGATTGGTGTGTAGTATATCCATATTAGGACTTGCTGCATGCGGAACGAATGAAGAAACTACATCATCAAAGGGAGAAAAAGTAAAGCAAGAAGAAAAAAAGGATATTAAAGCAACTGAGAGTTCAAAAACCTTAGAAAATCCACAAGATAAAAAGGAATTTAATGATTTTGATGTAGCGTATCAATTAGCTATTGTCATGAAAATATTTCAAGATGTAACGATTAAGTATGATTACGCAATTGGGAATCCAGATTATTTATTGCGAGATTCGATGGATCAAAAAACAATAGATGATATGAAGAATATGTTACAAGAACAGGCGAAGAATAATGATAAAATTTTAAAAGATGAAGTGAATCAAGCATATACATATTTAAAACAATCGAAAGTAAGTAATAAAGATGATATTCAAAAAATAATAGATGCACAAAATAATTATTTACATATTGTAGATAAGATGATTACTTGTATTGATTCTGTAACAGTTGAGAATGCAAAAGAAAAAAGAAATGAAATGGATAATCTTAGTAAGGATTATTTAAAAATAGCGGCTAATGTAACAACCACTGTAATTGAAGTTGCTAAAAACACTGGAGTGAATGAAACTGAATTTAGATCGCTTCTTATGAAATTTTTAGAGAAGCCAAAGAAACAATAATAGCCTTATATAATATCTGTTTTTGTTTTGGAGATTGTATAAATAAAATAGTACCTCGTCTAAACTACAATAGACGAGGTGTTTTTTATGAAAATAAAACGGAGAATTACAATTGTTTTAATTTGTTTTATGTGCGTTATGTTTGTATTGCTTTGTCGTTTAATCCAAATTCAAATTATAGATACAGAATCATTTACTGATCGCAAAATAAATTTAATTGAAAAAAGTGTTACGCAACGCACACAATCCATTACAGTAGACGATGGACGTGGGCAGTTTATAGATCGTAATGGTAAAAAAATAGGTGAGGAAAAATATCCTGTTTTAATTATTTTTCCATTTTTACAAATAAAAAATGACATGTTAGAGAAAATCGCGCATATCATTGGTGTGTCGAGACAAGAGATTAGAAGACAAATGAAAAATAATAAAAATGCATTTACACTACAAGGAGAAACTGCTCCATTTCGAGTGACACGAGAGCAGATGGAGAAGGTAAATGAATTACATGTATTAGGTATTGTAGCAGCTGAAGTGCGATTAAAACAAACTGGAGAGATAAATCATTTAATTGGTGATGTAGGGGAGAACGAAAGGGAGTTTCAAAAGCGATATGGAGAATTGAAAAGAATCTCAAAACAAACGCCGATAGGTATTTCAGGATTACAGCAATCATTTGATGAATTTCTATTGACTGATGGAGAGGCAAAAGTATTATATCAAGTAGATCGGCAAGGAGAACCAATTTTCGGAAAGCAAGCGAAATACACTTCACCAGGAAATCCATTTTATCCAGTTAGGATTCAAACTACTTTACATAAAGAGTTGCAGCAAAAAGCAGAAGAAGTGATTGAAGCGAACGAAATAAAGAAGGGGGGACTAGTATTACTAGATGTAAAGACAAATGAAATATTAGCGATGGCTAGTAAGCCGTCTTTACAAGTAAGGGATGAGAATTTATATAAAACTACACTTGAAAATCAAATGTTAACGCCACATTTTCCAGGCTCTGTTTTTAAAACAGTAGTTGCAGCTGCAGTCATTGATCAAAAAGTAAATTTGTTTAATCGGACATTTAACTGTAATAAAGATTTATATGGTGAAAACGACCCGCAAGTTAGGATGGGTACACTTAACTTTAAAGAGAGCTTTGCTAGGAGTTGTAACAGGACATTTTCCGAGTTAGGTAACGAGCTATTACAAAAGGATAAGACGGTGCTAGAAACATACGTAGCAGCTTTAGGAGCAAATGAAAAGGTTGGATGGAAAGGTTCTGTATTTCATACACCTCATTTTGAGCAAATGCCAGAAGAAAAGGGTACTACTATTTGGGGGAATGAAGAAAATAAAAATAGTAAAAAAGCGGTAGAACAAACAGCAATTGGACAGAAAGATGTACGTATATCACCTCTAGCAATTGCAAATATGATGGCGACGATTGCGAGGAATGGAGAAAAGATGGAAGTGAAAGCAGTTGAAAAAATAGTATATAAAAATGGAGCGGATTTTTTTACATTTGAGAGCCATACGTTAAATGGAAAACAGCTTTCGTATGAAACAGTGAAAACATTACAAGAGTTATTAAGAGGCGTTGTAACAAGGGAGAAAGGAACAGGAACGGCATTCCGTTCGTTGCCACTAAGTGTCGCTGGAAAATCCGGGACAGCGCAAACAGGGAAAGGGACGAGGGTGAATCGCTGGTTTGCAGGTTATTTTCCGTATGAGAATCCAAGATATGCTTTAGTTGTTGTTGATCTAGAGACTGATAGCAAAGTGAATAAAGTTACACCTATTTTTAAAGATATGGTGGGAGCAATCTATCAATTGGAGAATGAAAAGTAATCTTGCAATTTATAGTGAAATGTCTTCATTTCATGAAAATATCATTGTAAATGTTCAACCTTTCTAGATTTAATGTTACAATAGCAATTAGGAAAAACTGCATGGAGGTTTGGAGAATGGCAGGAGGATCAAGATTCCAACAGAAACAACAAAAACGTCGTCAAAACGGTGTTTTAAATATTGCAATCGCTATTGTATTACTATTAGTAGCTATTGTAGCATATCAATTGTTCGTTCCTAGTACGAAAGAGCAAGCATCTTCTACTGATAAGAAAGTCTCTCAACAAACAACAAAGAATGAGAAAGCTGGAAAATCAGAAGATAAAGAATCTGCTAAGAAAAAAGAAAAAGAACAAGAGCAAGCAGAAGCTAAGCAAAAAGCTGAAGAAGAGAAGTTAAAGGCTGAAGAAGAACAGAAAAAAGCTGAAGAAGAAGCGAAAGCTAACGAGAAAGTATCAGCTGAAAAAACTGTATCCAAGGCAAAAGAGGCTTACACAAAACCTTCTTGGAAAGCTGTAGGAACAGAACAAGGTTCATCACCGGCGATGACGTTTAAACAGGGGTCATCAGATTGGAATGAGATGCAAAGTGCAATTGCTGCGGGTATTGAAGTACCGAAAGAGCAATTAGTATTCCATTTTGTTGGAAGAGACAAAACTGGAAAGAGCAAAGCTTATGGTGATGTTCAAGATAAGCAAAGTGGGAAAAGATATTATGTAAATATTGATTGGGTAGACAATGAGGGCTGGAAACCAGTACTTGTTCAAACTCTAAACTAAAAAAGAGAGGCTCCTTAGGAGCTTCTCTTTTTTGTTAACGCAATTTCTTTAATTTAAAATGAACAACCGCGCTATAATACGGTCTTTTGCTTTCAGGATCCATAACCATTTGATGTGAGATGTGATGAACTTCAAGCATAAGTGCTTTATTATTATCAATTTGTTCACTAATTTTTCGTTCTAAAGAAGCTAAGTCTCCCGCTTCAAAAAACTCTACTTTATCTTCTAACATTTCAAAGGTAAATGACATGAAGACGGCCCCTCTCCTATGTAATCAACTATAGTGTAACAAAGAAAAGAAGGAAATACCATGTACATTTCAATTGACATTTTTAGAAAGAGGGAATATCATACTGATAAAACCGATAAGAAAAAGGGGAATTTTTATGGGTACAGAATTTAATGGTTTATTTGATGAGTGGGCTCATACGTACGACTCATTTGTACAAGGCGAAGATATACAATATAAAGAAGTTTTCGCCCATTATGAGGACATTCTAGAGGATGTAGTTAACAAGTCATTTGGTAATGTATTAGAATTTGGTGTCGGTACAGGTAATTTAACAAATAAATTATTACTTGCTGGCCGCACAGTTTACGGTATAGAACCGTCGCGTGAAATGCGCATGATTGCAAAAGAGAAATTACCAAAAGAATTTTCAATTACAGACGGTGATTTTCTTTCATTTGAAGTTCCAAATTCAATTGATACCATTGTAAGCACCTATGCATTTCATCATTTAACAGATGATGAAAAAAATGTAGCGATTGCGAAGTATAGTCAATTGCTAAACAAAGGTGGTAAAATAGTGTTTGCTGATACGATATTTGCAGATCAAGATGCATATGATAAAACTGTTGAAACAGCAAAACAAAGAGGTTTCCACCAGTTAGCAAACGATTTGCAAACGGAATACTATACACGTATTCCAGTTATGCAGACTATTTTTGAAAACAATGGCTTCCATGTAACGTTCACGAGATTAAATCATTTCGTTTGGGTAATGGAGGCAACTAAGCAATAGAAAGAGGGATTAGATTGAGAATTGCCGTAATTGGAGCAATGGAAGAAGAAGTACGTATTTTACGTGACAAATTAGAACAAGCAGAGACAGAAACGGTTGCAGGTTGTGAATTTACGAAAGGGCTATTAGCAGGGCATGAAGTAATCTTGTTAAAGTCTGGTATTGGTAAAGTAAATGCAGCGATGTCAACGACAATTTTATTAGAAAAATATAAGCCTGAAAAAGTAATTAATACTGGTTCAGCAGGTGGATTCCATCACTCTCTAAACGTTGGTGATGTAGTTATTTCCACTGAAGTTCGTCACCATGACGTAGATGTAACAGCATTTAACTATGAATATGGTCAAGTACCAGGAATGCCGCCTGGATTTAAAGCTGATGAGGCGTTAGTTGCATTAGCTGAGAAATGTATGCAGGCTGAAGAAAATATTCAAGTTGTAAAAGGTATGATTGCAACAGGTGATTCATTTATGAGTGATCCGAACCGCGTTGCAGCCATCCGTGATAAATTTGAAAATCTTTATGCGGTAGAAATGGAAGCAGCAGCTGTTGCACAAGTATGCCACCAATATGAAATTCCGTTTGTTATCATTCGCGCACTTTCTGATATTGCTGGTAAAGAATCAAATGTTTCATTTGATCAGTTTTTAGATCAAGCAGCTCTTCATTCTACAAACTTTATCGTAAAAGTGTTAGAAGAGTTAAAGTAATGTAACAAAAAGGCAACTGTCTCATATAAAGAAAATACATACAGTTGCCTTTTCTTTATTGGCAAACAAGGGGGAGAACACGATGAATGTATATCGTGGAGTTCATGAGTTAATTGGTCATACACCAATTGTAGAAATTACTCGTTTTCCACTTCCGAAAGGGGTCCGTTTATTTGCAAAGCTTGAATTTTATAACCCAGGCGGAAGCGTTAAGGATCGTTTAGGAAGAGAATTAATCGAAGATGCACTAGAAAAAGGGCTTGTTACCCAAGGTGGAACAATTATTGAACCCACTGCTGGGAATACTGGTATTGGACTGGCACTTGCAGCATTAGAATATGATTTACGTGTTATCGTTTGTGTACCAGAGAAATTTAGTATTGAAAAACAAGAATTAATGAAAGCGCTAGGTGCAACGGTCGTGCACACACCGACTGAGCAAGGAATGACCGGTGCAATTGCAAAAGCAAAAGAGTTAGTAAATGAAATACCGAATTCATACTCTCCAAGTCAATTTGCAAATGAGGCAAATCCTCGTGCATATTTTAAAACATTAGGACCTGAATTGTGGGACGCATTGAATGGAGAGATTAACATATTTGTTGCTGGAGCAGGAACTGGCGGTACGTTTATGGGGACTGCATCTTATTTGAAAGAAAAAAATATAGATATTAAAACAGTTATCGTAGAGCCAGAAGGATCTATTTTAAATGGTGGTAAGGCTGGTTCACATGAGACCGAAGGAATTGGACTGGAATTTATCCCGCCATTTTTGAAGACATCTTATTTTGATGAAATTCATACGATTTCTGATCGAGATGCATTTTTACGAGTGAAAGAATTAGCGCAAAAAGAAGGACTTCTCGTTGGGAGCTCTTCAGGAGCAGCATTTCATGCGAGCTTACTGGAGGCAGAGAAGGCACCACCAGGTACAAATATTGTAACCATTTTTCCTGATAGCAGTGAGCGCTATTTAAGTAAAGACATATACAAAGGATGGGAATAAAAAATGAGAGCAAAGACAAAGTTAATTCATGGTATTCGCATAGGAGAACCTTCAACTGGATCTGTAAACGTACCGATTTATCAAACAAGTACGTACAAACAAGAAGCAGTTGGTAAGCATCAAGGATATGAATATTCACGTACAGGTAACCCAACACGTGCAGCTTTAGAAGAAATGATTGCTGTATTAGAAAACGGGCATGCTGGATTTGCATTTGGTTCAGGAATGGCTGCTATTACAGCGACAATTATGTTGTTCTCAAAAGGTGACCACGTTATTTTAACAGATGATGTTTATGGTGGAACATACCGCGTTATTACGAAAGTATTAAACCGTTTCGGTATTGAGCATACATTTGTAGATACAACAAACTTAGAGGAAGTTGAAGAAGCAATTCGTCCAAATACGAAAGCAATTTATGTGGAAACACCAACGAACCCACTACTAAAAATTACTGATATTAAGAAAATATCTACTCTTGCTAAAGAGAAAGACCTATTAACAATTATTGATAACACATTCATGACGCCATATTGGCAGTCGCCGATTTCTTTAGGAGCAGATATTGTGCTTCATAGTGCAACGAAATATTTAGGAGGTCATAGTGACGTAGTTGCAGGTTTAGTAGTTGTAAATAGCCCACAACTAGCAGAAGATCTTCATTTTGTACAAAACTCAACAGGAGGTATTCTTGGGCCACAAGATAGCTTCTTACTACTTCGCGGTTTAAAAACATTAGGAATTCGTATGGAAGAACATGAAACGAATTCACGTGCTATTGCTGAGTTCTTAAATAATCATCCAAAAGTAAATAAAGTATATTACCCAGGTCTTGAATCACATCAAAATCACGAATTAGCAACAGAACAAGCAAACGGATTTGGTGCTATTATCTCATTTGATGTAGATAGTGAAGAAACATTAAATAAAGTACTTGAGAAACTACAATACTTTACACTTGCTGAAAGCTTAGGAGCGGTAGAAAGTTTAATTTCTATTCCATCTCAAATGACACATGCATCAATCCCAGCGGATCGCCGCAAAGAATTAGGAATTACAGATACATTAATTCGTATTTCTGTCGGTATTGAAGATGGTGAAGATTTAATTGAAGATTTAGCACAAGCGCTAGCATAATACAAAATACACTGCTAATATTAGCAGTGTATTTTGTATTATGTTATTTTGTGAAACATTTCACAAAATAGACATACACAAACGAAATGATTTCGTGTATATTGAATTCAGGAAATGTTACTCACAAATAAACTTGTGAAATATTTCACAAACAATGAAATTCATGTAGGAAAGCATCTCTATTTTTTTGTGTTAATTGGGACTTATTTTGACCTACAGGGACATATAAGGACCGTAATAGTAGAATAGGAGGAAATTCACATGGTAGTCAAAGAGAAAGTTGTAAATGAAATGCAGGAAGTAAAAAAGATGATTGATACGCTAGTAAATAATGGTCAACAAGCTTTACAAGCATTAGAAAGTTTTACACAAGAAGAAATTGACAACATTGTTCATGAAATGGCATTAGCAGGTGTTGATCAACATATGCCGCTAGCAAAATTGGCAGTTGAAGAAACTGGCCGTGGTGTATATGAAGACAAATGCATTAAAAATATTTTTGCCACTGAATATATTTGGCATAGTATAAAGCAAGATAAAACGGTAGGGATTATTCACGAAGATCCTCATGAAGAAATAATAGAAATCGCGGAACCTGTCGGTGTAGTAGCTGGAGTAACACCAGTAACGAATCCAACGTCGACAACAATGTTTAAAGCGTTAATTGCGATAAAAACAAGAAATCCAATTATTTTCGCATTTCATCCTTCCGCACAAAAATGTTCTGTGGCAGCAGCGAAAACCGTATATGATGCAGCGATGAAAGCTGGTGCCCCAAAACACTGTATTCAATGGATTGAAAGACCGTCTGTTGAAGCGACGAAACAATTGATGAACCATGATGGTGTAGCACTCGTTCTAGCAACTGGAGGGGCTGGTATGGTGAAATCGGCTTATTCTACTGGGAAACCAGCGCTAGGTGTAGGCCCTGGTAATGTACCATGCTACATAGAGAAATCGGCGCATGTAAAAAGAGCAGTTAATGATTTAATTTTATCAAAAACATTTGATAACGGTATGATTTGTGCATCTGAGCAAGCAATCATTGTAGATAAGGAAATTTACGATGATGTGAAAACAGAAATGATTGCAAACAATTGTTACTTTGTAACAGAAGAAGAGAGAAGGCAATTAGAAAAGCTTGTTATTAACGAAAATACATGTGCAGTAAATAGTGATATTGTTGGGAAATCAGCACAGTATATTGCCGAATTAGTTGGGATTACTGTACCTGAAAATACAAAAATGCTTGTAGCTGAAATACAAGGTATCGGAGCAGCGTATCCACTATCTCGTGAGAAACTGAGCCCAGTATTAGCTTGTGTAAAAGCGAATTCCTTAGAAGAAGGATTTGCATATTGCGAAGAAATGTTAAATCTCGGTGGTTTAGGACATTCAGCAGTTATCCATTCTACAAATAAAGATGTGCAAAAGCAATTTGGGTTACGTATGAAAGCTTGCCGTCTCATTGTAAATGCACCTTCATCACAAGGTGGAATAGGGGATATATATAATGGATTTATTCCATCACTTACACTTGGTTGTGGTTCATACGGAAAGAATTCAGTTTCCCAAAATGTAACAGCGACTCATTTATTAAATATAAAAAGGCTGGCAAATAGAAAAAAGAATATGCAGTGGTTCAAACTGCCACCAAAAATTTATTTTGAAAAACATGCTACAGCTTATTTAGCAAATATGCCTAACATTTCACGAGCATTTATTGTAACGGATCCAGGAATGGTTGAGCATGGATATGTAGATACGGTTACGCATTATTTACGTAAACATGTAAATGATGTGAAAGTGGAAGTTTTCTTTGAGGTTGAGCCGGACCCATCAGATGAAACTGTGTTTAAAGGTGCGGAAATGATGAGAAGTTTTAAGCCAGATGTAATTATCGCACTTGGTGGTGGTTCAGCTATGGATGCAGCAAAAGGAATGTGGTTATTCTATGAGCATCCAGAAACGACATTCTATGGCATTAAACAGAAATTTTTAGATATAAGAAAACGTACATGTAAATATCCGGAATTAGGAAATAAGGCGCAGTTTGTTGCGATTCCAACGACATCAGGAACGGGATCAGAAGTGACACCATTTGCGGTTATTACAGATAAGAAAAATAATATAAAGTATCCGCTTGCAGATTATGAATTAACACCAGATGTAGCAATTGTTGATCCACAATTTGTAATGACAGTACCACCACATGTAACAGCAGATACTGGTATGGATGTTTTAACACATGCAATTGAGGCGTATGTGTCTGTTATGGCAAATGACTATACAGATGGATTAGCATTAAAAGCTATTGATCTCGTATTCAAATATTTACCGAGAGCATATAAAGATGGAAATGATGAAGAAGCAAGAGAAAAAATGCATAACGCTTCTGCAATTGCAGGGATGGCATTTGCAAATGCTTTCCTCGGTATTAATCACAGCTTAGCACATAAGATTGGACCAGAATTCCATATTCCGCACGGACGCGCAAATGCCATTCTAATGCCGCACGTAGTCCGCTATAATGCTATTAAGCCAAGAAAACACGCATTGTTCCCAAAATATGAGCACTTTGTGGCAGATGAAAGATATGCACATATAGCGAGAATGCTCGGGCTTCCAGCAAGTTCGGTAGCAGAAGGGGTGGAATCACTCGTCCAAGCAATTATTGAGCTTGGAAAAAGCTTAAATATTAATATGAGTATTGCGGGACAAGGAGTCGATAAAGAGCAATTTGAAGAGGTTGTTGGAGTATTAGCAGAAAGAGCTTTTGAAGATCAATGTACAACTGCTAATCCAAAGTTACCGCTTATTTCAGAGCTGAAAGAAATTTATATGGAAGCATATAAAGGTGAATAATGATAAAAAAAGAGCCGCAGTAAAAGCGGCTCTTTTTTTATTGGAAAACATCTCCCAGAATGGCTGTATTTACTGGTCTTTCAGTTTCATAGAATATGATACAGTGAAATGGAGGAGTGAGAATATAATGAAAGAATTAAAAGGAAAAATAGAAGATTATACTCGGTTTGGACAAATGCTTCTCGCTGTAAGTACATTGTTAATGGTTGGCTTATTGATTCCGAGTGGAGCAAAAGAGACAATCCAATTTTTTGTTATGATGGGGAGCATCGTTATATTTTTAAGTTTATCGTTCTTTTTCTTTCAGCGTGTGAAAGTGATGCGTGAACAGCTAGAGGAAAATGAATGTGAATAATATTGTTAACTAGAGCGCGGCGAAAAGAAAAAATCTTTTTGTCACGCTTTTTGTTTTTTGTAGAAAAATGTATGCGTTTCGTGTTGACAATGATAATCCTTATCAATTAAAGTAGAATAGTGATTAATGATTATCATTATCAATTAGAGGTGAAGAAATGAAAAAATCTATTACGCTATTTACAGCGATTTTATCTATTTTTTTCTTGTTAATAGGTTGCAGTGCCAAAGGGGACGGAAAAGCGTCTGCAACCAAAACAGAAAAAGGAAAAAAGAAAATCGAAATTACCGACCTATCAGGAAGAAAGGTAACATTCGATAAAGTGCCAGAAAGTTTTGCAACATTAAGTATGGGAGACATGGATATTATTCATGCTTTAGGTGGAAACATAGTAGGTCGCCCAGATACGAAATTAACTCTTCCAGAGGAGTTAAAGAAAGCACAAGTAATTGGGAATGCACATCAACCGAACTTTGAGCAAATTGCTAGTTTAAAGCCCGATGTACTTGTTGCTAACAATGGATTCCAAAAGAATGTGCCAACGGTTGAAAGACAAGGCACGCAAGTTATCATTTCTTCTGCGAATTCTGTACAAGATATTCAAAAGAATATTGAATTATATGGAACGGTAATGAAGAAAGAAGATAAAGCAAAAGCAATTAATCAAAAAATGAATGATCAAATGAAGAAATATGAGAAAAAGAGCGATGTGAAAGCATTGCTAGTGTATGGCGCACCAGGTACTTATTTAGCGGCATTACCAACATCTTTATCAGGTGATATTTTAGAAAAAACAGGCGGAAAAAATATTGCTTCTGATTTTCCAGAAACGAAAGAATATCCGCAATATGCACAGCTAAGTATAGAACGTATTATTGAGGCGAATCCAGATGTGATTTATTTAATTACACACGGAGATCCAAAAAGTGTGAAAAAAGCATTCGAAGGCGAAATGATGAAAAATGAAGCGTGGAAAAATTTAGCGGCAGTAAAACAAAACCGCGTAGTTATTTTGCCACCTGATTTATTTGGATCTAATCCTGGTACAAAAGTTACAGAAGCAATGGACTTTATGTATAAAAGTATACAAGATGTAAGGAAATGATACGTATGGAAAGTAGTGAAGTAGTAAGAGAAAAGGAACATCCTTTTGCGAAAAAAAGATGGATAATAGCATTCACTTTAGTTGTATTAACAATCCTAGTTCTCTTTTACGGTCTTTTCGCAGGAAGTTTATCCTTTTCTGTACGAGATATTTTAACAGGTATACAAGAGGAAGGTTCGACAGTTCATCGAATTGTATGGGATCTTCGCATACCGAGAGTGCTTATTGGGTTTATAGTAGGAACATGTTTAGCTGCATCTGGTACACTGCTACAAGGGGTTATGAGAAACCCTCTTGCAGATCCTGGTATTATCGGAGTTTCATCTGGAGCAGGCCTTGTAGCAATTGTCATCATGATTTTATTCCCACAGCATCTAGCTTTTTTACCACTAGGGGCGTTTTTAGGAGCTTTCATAACAGCGATGGTTATTTATGCTTTATCATGGCAAAAAGGGGCACCACCTTCAAGAATCGTCTTAGTAGGGGTGTCGATCAATGCATTAATTGGTGCAGCAACGTCAGCATTAATGTTATTACATAGTGACAAAGTACAATCGGTGTTACCGTGGCTAGCGGGCGGTATTGGTGGTGTAAGTTGGGCACATTTAAACATGATTATTTATTATGCAATATTCGCCATTATATTAGCTTTCTTTGGTATTAAGCATATTCGAGTGTTAATGCTTGGAGATGAAATGGCAAAGTTATTAGGACATAATGTGGAAAAAAGTCGGTTTTATTTAATCGTAGTAAGTACATTATTAGCTGGAATTGCAGTAAGTGTGTCTGGTCTTATTGGATTTGTCGGTCTTGTCGTACCACATATGCTACGTTTATTAGTTGGAAATGATTATAGATATTTGCTACCTTTATCATGCCTTGGCGGCGGGGTATTACTTGTTTTTGCGGATGCAATAGCTCGAAGTTGGTTTGACCCAATCGAATTGCCTGTTGGTATTTTACTGTCCTTCTTAGGTGGTCCGTTCTTCTTATATTTAATTCATAGAGGAGGAAAACAAAGTGATTTCCGTTAACAAAGTGTTTTACGCACACTCTGAAAGATTTCAAATGCAAAATATGAATGTACATATTAAGGCTGGAGAAATCGTTAGTTTAATTGGTCCGAATGGATCGGGAAAATCTACTTTGCTTCGTTTAATAGCAAGGCTACTGAAACAAAGCGAAGGGGACATCATTTTAGATGGGAAAAATATTCATATGATGAAGAGTGCTGATGTAGCGAAGCAATTAGCAATGTTACCACAAATGCATGATCATCAATTAGATTTAACAGTGAAAGAACTAATTGAGTTCGGAAGAGGTCCACATAAATCATGGAGTAGCCGCTTAAATAAAGAAGATGAAGAAATTGTTGATTGGGCATTGTCTGTTACAAATCTTGAAGGGTATGAATATCGTCTTTTACATTCTTTATCAGGAGGGGAACGGCAACGTGCTTGGATTGCGATGACGCTAGCTCAGCGTACAAATGTCTTATTATTGGATGAACCAACAACTTTTTTGGATATCGTTCACCAGTTGGAAGTAATGGAACTTGTGAAACGATTAAATGAGGAGTTTGGAATGACAATTATAATGGTTTTACATGACATTAACCAAGCTGCTCAATATAGCGATCGTTTACTTGTATTAAAGCGAGGAAAGATTCAGTATGATGGTATACCAGAAGAAGTACTATGCCATGAAATGTTTCAACATGTATTTGGCATAGATGTAGATATTTTTCAGGGAAGTGACAAGCCTTTTTTTACACCGAAACGAATTTTTAAAAGGGGAGAAGAGCGATGCAAACAGAAGAGCGTATTACCACTGAATTAGTAAGAGAATTTGTTATGGCAGCTCACGGGGATTTAGAGAAAGTACAAGAGCTATTGGTTGAATCACCAAGCTTACTTCACGCCTCTTATAATTGGGGTGGATCAGATTGGGAAAGTGCGTTAGGCGCATCGGCACATGTAGGTCGTAAAGATATTGCTCTTTATTTACTAGAAAAGGGTGCTCGTATGGATATTTTCGCGGCAGCTATGCTTGGGGAATTAGAAGTCGTACAAGCTATTTTAGTAGCTCAACCAGAAGCATTACGTGCATCTGGTCCTCATGGTATTTCTCTTCTTCAGCATGCACGAATGGGTGGAGAGAAAGCTAAGCGTGTATATGATTATTTAGCAATACTATCTTAATGAACGAAGGAAGTTCTTATGTGCGGTAAACTTTTCACTTGAAACAATTGGAAAGTTTACCGCCCGTTAGAACGGGATAAGTATCTAGTATATTTGAAAATCCTACACCCCCCTCAATTGTAGTTTTCTTTATGCTAGTTATGATATGGATGCAGTAGACAATATTTGTCTACTGCTTTTTTTTGTTTCTATAAGATTGAATATTCTGCGTTATGTAGTTGATTCATTTATAATAAATGGTAACATTTATTGTGCATACAAAATATGATCGTGAAATTAAGAAGAAATTAGTAGAAAGGAGTGAAGGAATGTTTCATACAGACCGTTTACAAATTCGTAAATATACAATGGATGATTTACAGTTCTACGCTTCACTATGGGGAAACGAAAAAGTAATGCGCTATATTGGAAATGGGACGTTAAAAACATATATGCAATGTAAAAAAAGTTTGGAGGAGTGGGTAATTCCTAGCTATAAAAATGGCCTCGGTTTATTTGTATTAATTGAAAAGGAAACGAGGATACGGATTGGTCATGCAGGATTAGTAAAGCAGCAGATAGATGGAAAAGAGGAAATTGAAATTGGTTATTGGTTATTACCTCAGTATTGGGGAAAAGGCTATGCGAAAGAAGCAGCGGCAGCATTTCGAGACTATGGCTTCCAAGCGTTACGAATGAATAAATTAATTTCTCTTATTAATCCGGACCACCCCGCCTCAATCTTTGTTGCTAGAAAAACGGGGCTTAGTTATGAGAAAACAACTTCATTTCATGGGATGGATGTTCTCGTTTATTCCATTAGGCGCATTGGATGAAAAAAGGTTAATTGCATTTTTTGAAGAATGGTATATAAAAATAAAGGGGGGATTACATGTACATTTATCATAATGGACTTATTATTCGTGAGGGAACGAATGGTGTACCTGCATATGCAATTAAGACTTTATTCGAAGATGCCGGTTGGAGCAATGATAATATCCCTTCTTGGCAAATTGAAAAATTCACGATAGCATTTGAAAATTCAACATGGGCATTCACAATTTGGGATGAAGAAGAGATGGTTGCGATGGTTAGAGTCATTTCTGATGGAATCATGGTCGCGAACATAGTAAATTTAGTTGTGAAATGTGAATATAGAGGGAAGGGATTAGGTAAGAAACTTGTCGCTCTTTGTTTGCAAAAGCTACCACATGGTGACTGGTTTGCACATACTTCTGCGAACAATTTTGATTTTTATAGAAGCTGTGGATTTGAAGTTAGAGAGCTATCGAGAAATGGAACATGTGCGTATTATGGATATCAAGTCGCGAGAAGAGATGGTCACCGATAAATGAATGAAAAGTAAAAAGTTTAGCGAGGTAATTTTGAGGCTATTGATAATAGAGAATGGATTGAGGCGCATTTTATGATAAAATAAAAGAAAATTCTGTTTATTGTTAGGGAGATAAAAATGAGCATAAAAGTTGGGGATGTATTTAAATATGAAAGAAGATTTACTGAGGAAGAGGTTTTTGAATTTGCAAATATTACCGGAGATAAAGGCAGACACCATGTGGAATATGATGAAAATGGAAGATTAATGGTCCATGGTTTATTGACTGCTAGCATTGGAACGAAAGTAGGCGAAGAATTACATTACATAGCAAGAGAATTAGTAAGTGAGTTTATTAGACCAGTTTTCACAGGAGATACAATCACTTGTGAATTAACTTTAACAAATGTTGAGCAAATGGAAGGCTATAAAAAAGTTTCAATCGAGTCAGTTTATCGCAATCAACACGAAAAGACTGTACTAGTGGGGACAAGTTATGGAATTATAAGGGGATAAAAAAGAAGCCTGTTTAGCAGGCTTCTTTTTTATTATTTAGTAAACACGTTTTCGATTTTCCGCATAACTAGAGATGAGTAGTAATGCAGTTTCTTCTCCTATATTACGAACAATATGAGGAACGCATGCATTCCATGAGAAAGAATCACCTTCTTCTACAATTGCAATATCTTCACCGTGCTGAACTTCTAGTTTTCCGCGTAATACAAGGTGACATTCTTCCCCTTCATGGGCATTTGGTGAGTTTTCTTTCGGGAATCCAGTAGGTATTTCTACTAAAGATAGGCGAAGGCCCCCTTGCTCAGCGACATGTTCAATTCTTTGTTCATCTTTTCCGTATACACTGTATTTCCGTTCTTCTTTTTTGACAATTTTTAATCGATCTTTTTGCTCTAACAATAAATAGGGAAGGGGAACGTTTAAAAAGTTGGAGATCGTTTCTAAAGTTGAAATAGATGGTGATGTTTTATTATTTTCAACCTGACTCATAAATCCTTTAGAAAGACCTGTTCCCTCGCAAATTTGTGCGATTGTTATGCCTCTACGTTGACGAATTTCACGTATTGCAGAACCAATATTCATAAAATCAAGCTCCTTTTTGTAAACAACTATTTGTATCATAGCAAAAAAAATATATATTTTCCCAGTGAAAATGAATTGACGAATAAAAAAAATTAGTGTATGTTTTGTAATGTAAATAAAAGTTTTGTATAAGAAAACTATAAAGGAGAGAAAGAAATGAATCAACATATTGGTAACTTAATTATTCGTATCGTGTTAGGGGTAACATTCTTCATGCACGGTTTAACAAAATTCCAATCAGGAATTGACAATATTGCAGGGTGGTTTACAAGCATTGGTTTACCAGGAGGACTTGCATACGGTGTAGCAACATTTGAATTAGTTGGAGGCCTATTATTAATTCTAGGTTTAGGTGTAAGATATATTGGATTATTATTTGCACTTGTTATGGTTGGAGCAATCGTAAAAGTGAAATGGTCAGCTGGTTTATTGGGAGATGGAAAAAATCCTGGTTTCGAATTAGAACTTGCATTATTAGCAATGGGTGCATACTTATTTGTTGCAAAAGCTGATGGTTTTGTAGATAATTTCTTAAAAGAAAAAATGTCAAAGAAGAACTAATTTAAATGGGGGCTAACAAGATGAGTTTTCAACTTCATCCCGATACAACACTTGATGTTGTTCATTTATACGTATCTAATGTAAAGAAATCACTAGAGTTTTATACGGAAGTACTAAGTATGAAGGTGCTAAAAGAAGAAGAAGCAGTCGTTACATTTGGGAATGAAAATGATGAACCACTTCTTATCATTGAAGAAAAGAAAGAAGCTTTTCCGAAGCAAAGAGCAAGAACAGGGTTATATCATTACGCAATTTTATTACCAAGTAGACAGGATTTAGCGAATGTTCTTCGTCATCTTGTAGAGATGGTATATCCACTACATGGCGGAGCCGATCATTACTTTAGTGAAGCTCTTTATTTAGCTGATCCAGATGGAAACGGGATTGAAATTTATCATGATCGACAAAAAGAAGTTTGGCGTGATGAGAATGGAGAACTCCCATTTGTTAGTAACCCGTTAGCTGGTGAAGAATTATTACAGCAAGGAAGTACATGGAATGGATTTCCATCTGGTACTGTGATGGGGCATATTCATTTCCATGTAGCTGATTTAGAGGAAGCGAAACGTTTCTATGTTGATGGTCTTGGTTTTGAAGTAACGATCCCAGCTCGTAATGGAGCGTTGTTCGTATCAGCAGGTGGTTATCATCACCATATCGGCTTAAATACGTGGCAAGGTGAAGGGGTGCCACCGCAAATGCCAGGTTCTGTTGGTTTAAAATATTTCACAATTGTACTAGCGGATGAAAAACAAAAAGAGCAAGTATGTGAAAGCTTAAAAAATATTGGCAAGATTGCTACGTACAAAGATGGAATATTACAAGTCGAGGATCCATTTGGACATTGTATCCATTTCAAAATAAAAGGAGAAGCCTAAAAAGGCTTCTCTTTTTTATTTTCTTATAATTGCATTTTCGTTTTGTAAAAATAGTTCATCAAATTGTTTTGCAAGCTCAAAATCTAGTTTCGTTAAACCTTTTGCATTCCAAGATGACAAAGTAATAATAACTGCTTTATACTGGATAAGGATAAATGGATGGTGATTATGTTCTTCTGATAGTTTGGCGGCTTCAGAGACAAATTCGATTCCTTTTAAGTAGTCGGAAAACATATATTTTCGTTCAATCCATTTCTCATCTTTTACCATCCATTTATCTACCTTCAATAATTCCTCGTGAACTTCTTCTTCAGTTAATCTTAGCATCATTTTTCACATCCTTTACTGGAAGTAACGCAAGACCATTGTTAATAAGGCGTGTTACAGCTTCGTCAGTTGTGAAAGTAGAAAGTTGATGTAGTAATGCTGCCGATGTTTCATGCCCTTTGTTATGCTCTAAAAGTAACTCTAATACTTCAAGGCGCAGCAACCATTCTTTCGCATAAAATTTATTTAATACTTCTTGAATTGCTACTAATTGATCGATATGCGCGTCATGTAAAATCCCCTCACTTCGAATATCTCGAACTGTTTGATACATACGTTCAAGTTCATTCAGTACAAGTGGAGCAGGAATTTCTTGAACTTCTTCATCCATTGGGAAAAATGCTGCTGCATCTGCGGCACCTGGGAATACTGAAGTGATTTGTGAGCCAACAGCCATATCAAATGCGCCCCATGAAGCATCAAATAAAACGCGGGCGTTATAAGTAACTGTACAATCGATAAAGGAAATAAGGGCAATTTTCTTATCGTTTTTCACAATATCTGTTACTGTTCCTTTTACATGAATACCACTTGCAAAAGTAAACTCAGCGATAGTTCCAATTGTAACTCCTAATGATTGTAGTTGTTCGTCTGTACAATTTTCTAATGCAATATTTTCAGTGAGTAATCCAATTGGTGTTCCAAATCCGTCACTGTGTACAGAAGTAGAATGATTCGCTAACTGTTTATTATGAAGCGCTAATGCTGTTGGCGAATTTGTTCGCATGTAAATTAATTCACCTGCATCGTTTTCAATTGTCTCGCTAAATGTACCTGTAATTTGTAATCCGCTATTTAGCTCAGCTGTTGCATAGTTCTCAGAGCGAATTGCTTTTTCTAAACCTTCTTTTCCACCTGTTTTAAAGGCCATTGTTTTAGAAAATGTTTCAAGCGCATCTGTTAATTCTTCAAAGGACTTACAAACAAATAGTTGTGGTTGCATTTTTGTTACGTCATAAGTTGTCCCTGTACATGCTTCGATAGAAAATGGAACTTTTTCTACAGCGTCTGTTAAGCAATGTTTGCTTTCGCCAACAGAAGAAAGGAGACCAGCACCATATATTTTTGGATCATCTATATTTCCAATCAATCCATATTCTACTGTCCACCAGAAAAGACGTGAAATTTGTTCAGCTTCTGATAAACCAGAAACTAAGTTTTGTTTTTCAATTACAGCATTTTCAGCAGCCTTAACTTCATCAGGAGTAGAAGTAGGACTTTCTTTTACTATCGTTAATGTACGAACAGCTTCAAATGCATCATGTTCTTCTTTTGTAGAGAAAGCTTTTGCACCAATTTGCCCAAAACGTTTCACATATTTTGCATATGTAGGATCAAGTAAAATCGGTGCGTGTCCTGCGGCTTCGTGTACGATATCTGGAGCTGGTGTGTACTCGATATTTTCCACTTTCCGAATATCTGTTGCGATTGGTAGTAATCCGTGTCCTTGAAAATCGAAGAATGCTACGCCGGGAATAAGTCCGTCAATCGTTACAGCGCCCCAGCCACTTGGTGCCAAACACTCATTCATTTCTTCTACTTTTGGAATTGAATCTATATTAATACCAGATGATTGTAGTCCGTTCACATAGGCTGGATGAGCAACGTCTTTTAAGAAGCTATGATTTTGTCTCATAATATAACGCCACACAGCGTGATTCACCGGTGTGTATTGATCATAATGTTGTGTGGATACGAATGGTTTTAAATGCGATGGAATTTCTGTTTTCTTTGTCATTTAGACATCCTCCTTTTTTTCAATAAAATTGAATATCGATTTCGTATAGCTTGTATCACCTCCTTTCATTTTTGTAAGCGCTTATAAAATTTTATCATAAGATTCGGAATTATTTAACATATGTTTCTATGAGAAATAGAAAAAGCCCCTATCGGAAAATCCGATAGGGGCGAAAGAATCGCGGTACCACCCTATTTGTAAGTGAAAATATACTTACATCTCAATTAATGATAACGGAAAAATTCCGTCTTTTCCTTCATACATAAAAGCACTACGAAAAAGAAGCTCCAGAATTGTAATTCATACTTATATATGTGCTAATTTCCACCGACCATTAGCTCTCTGTAACAGGGATATAAGATACTACTGCGATTCTTTCAACGCGTATATATGAAATTGTGTAAGAGGATGGATGCAAAAAAGTCCCTATCGGAAAATCCGATAGGGACGATAAAAATCGCGGTACCACCCTATTTGTAAACAACTAATTGTTTACCACTCACTTTACGATAACGGAAAGATCCGTCTTTCTCTTCATGCATAAAAAGCATTACGGGAAAGAAGCTCCAGAATTGTAATTCACGCTTGTATATGTACTGATTCGCACCAACCATCAGTTCTCTGAGACAGTGATATAAGTCGCTACTAGTATTCCTTCAAAGCCGATATATAATTCGTTCAACTAAACTATGTTTTGTATTATAAAACTATATTAAAAAAATTGTCAACAAAAATTTTTTATCCCGTGTTAATGAGCAGTAAAATTCCTACCTCAAAATTCAGTGGAAGTAAAGAAGTAAGATGGGAGCCTAACTGCTCGTGAACCCCCGATTGGTGAAGGCTAATAATCAGTGGGGATGAACGAAATCTCCACTGATTAAAGTTTCACTTTATTTCACTTCTAAATTAACAGTTAAATTAGAGGTATTGCCAGCTGCATCAGTTGCTACAATGTGAATAGTATTTTTTCCTTCTTGTAATTGAGTAAGATCGAAATAAATGTCATAGCTTTTCTCCCAAGGGTTCAGGAATGCCTGTTCCCATACACCATTTCCGTTAGTTTCATATTGCATTCTCACTGGAATGCCAGGTGCTATCCAACCAGATTCTGACATCCAATCTAGTAGAATATCATCAACTTTTCCTCTAATTACAAGATTTTCTTGGTCAACCTCATGTGTTAACTTAGGTGCAGTTCGATCAAGGAATACAGCAGCTGTTTGCTTTGTTTCTCCGCCAGAATTAGAAGCAACTGCTTCAATTTGATATAAACCATCCGCGAGTGGTGATCCATCTACTTTTGTACCATCCCATTTGAACGGTTTATAACCTGCTGTTTCATTTTTACCTTCATAAATGATTCCTTCGTATGTCACACGTTCTTTTGTAACTAAGTTACCATGTAACGTTACATCTTCAACAGGAGAAACTAAATAGTAGTTGATGAGATTATCATCTAATATGTTATCCTCGTTTGGACTAAAAGTAGAATTCACAATTTCGAGACCATCAATTCGTTTATAATCTTTAGGATCGATACTAAATGTAAATGGAATTCGAATTTCTTCTTTTGCTCCTTGCTCTTTTACATATACATTCCCAGTATACACACCTTGTGGTAGTGAGCTATCGACAGTGATAGTAAATGGTTTTTCCGTATTACTATTTGGTTGTACGCTAATCGATGAAGGAACAGAATCTTTTACTTTTGTTTTTGTGGTTGCATCTAGTAATTCTACACGAGTTGAAAAGCTTTTCTTTTTACTAGAAAGATTTTGTAACGTAATATTTTGCATCAGTTTTACTTTACCACTGTTTGGCTTTATAAGACCGAAGCTGATATTGTTAGGCTTTACTAATACATTTGTTTGAACAGCTTTTGGAATGTTAATTAAGCCAGATCCTTGCGTCATAACAGGATACGTATTTTCATTAACATCTTTTAAAGTTTTTGCTGTATTGGCAAGTGATGCTTTTAATTGTTCCGTCGTCCAATCAGGGTGCATTTGACGCAGGAGGGCAACCGCTCCAGCTACTTGCGGAGCAGCCATACTTGTTCCGTTATGCGATTCATAGCCGCCTCGTGGTACTGTACTAGTAATTTGTACGCCAGGTGCAACGATATCTGGTTTTATAAGCCAGCTTCCTTGTGACGGACCTCTGGAACTAAAGTTTCCAATTAATTCAGTCGGAACCGGTTGTCTAATTTTTATATTTTTCTTGCGCTTTGTAATTAAGTTTTTCAACTCTTCACCGTTTACATTGGATAATTGCATAACTGGAAGGGCTAGGTTTTCACGTGTAAAGTATTCAGGCATAATATTGATTTCTTTTTCTGTAGAAATGAATAGTACACCAATTGCACCAGCTTGCTTCGCTTGTTCAGCTTTTACTAACGTACTAGAAGTACCTTGTAAAACAAGTGCAAATTTTCCTTTCACATCTTGTTTTGCATAATCGCTTGGATTACCATAGCCAACATATACAAGTGGAGAAGCATTTCCTATTGGGAAATCTGATTTTGATAACGGTAATCCTTGGTAGGTTTTGCTGGAACCAGCTATTTGTAATGTTGGAAACGGAATAGAAACTGTAGATGCTCCAACTGATATCACGCTACTTGCATTCCCAGGTGCATCAACAGACCAAGGTTTTGGACCATCATTTCCATTGGAAACGACTGCAGTAACCCCAAGCTTTGCTGCACGTTCTAACGTTAAAGTTACAGGCTGATCAGGTACATTTAAATCTTGTCCAAGGGATAGATTTAACACATCAGCACCATCTTGAATCGCTCGTTCAATACCTTGAATAATATCATCTGTTGTACCAGTACCACCGTCATTCATGACACGATAAGCTAAAATAGAAGCATTTGGAGCAACGCCTTTAATTTTTCCATTACCAGCAATAATTCCAGCTACATGAGTACCATGTACGTTACCATCCATTGGATCGTTGTCTTCATCGACAGTGTCATATCCACCAATATAATTTGCCTTTAAGTCAGGGTGTGTATAGTCTACGCCAGAGTCGATAATAGCTACTTTCATACCTTTTCCATCAAGAGGTTTGCCAGAGGGGTCTTTTAAATTCCAAGCTTCAGGCGCACCAATTGTCGGTCCACCGATATTAGGTACTTCTTCGTTAGTAGCGCTTTTCGTTGTTTCGTGCAATTTATATGTTAAGTTCGGATAGATTGTCTTTACTTCAGGTAAAGAAGCAAGAGCAGTAATTTGATCTCCTGGAACTGAAATAGAGAAACCGGAAAATAACGTATTATAAACTTCTTTAATTTTTGCACCAGGTGCTTTTTCTTTTATTTTCTTAGTCGTCTCTTGTTGTGCTTTTTTTAGCTCGGCATGATAAGACTGTGCATTACTATTTTGTAAATCTGGAGCATGCTGAATGTTACTTTGCGCAGCAAGAGGCGCATGTTGCAATTCTACAATTACAGATATTTCTTTTGTTGTTTTCGTTTCAACATTTTGAGCAATTTTATGTTCTCCCCACTGTTCAATCGTTGTTTTTAGTTGTGGACTAAATTGCTTCTCCTTTTGCATTGATTCAGCATGGGCGCTTAAAGCTCCAAAACTAGAAAAGACGAGTACCATACTTAATAGTGTAGATGTAGTTTTTTTCATTGAGACTCCCCCTAATAAAAAGTGCTAATATTCCGAAATATAATCTTACAAATTTCTCTTAAATTACATAATCGGATGTTAGCTAAACTATATTTTCGGCATAATTCATACTAATCCTCTATGAATTGAAAATTTCTTGAGAAATTTTTTCTGATTATGTCGAATAGGTATTTTTCACATATTGTAGGTGGACATTGAGGAATGCTATGAGGGAAATGGAGGAGTGTTATGAAAAAGGCTATAGCAAGTGTCACCGCATTATTATTCATATTTTTAAGTTCAATTACTATTACTAAAGCAGAAAATAGTGGAGTGAAAATTGCTTTTATTCGTCATCATGACCTCTGGATTAAAGTTGATGGAAAAGAAAAACAACTTACAAAAGGAGAATACATAACAGGACCGAAATGGTCATATGATGGGGAGTGGCTAGCATATGTAAAAGGGAAGAAACAAAGTACTCTTGAGTTATATCGGCTGAAAGATGGAAAGAAAGTTACGCCGTTTCACTTAGAAGTATCAAATTATCAATGGTCACCAATAGAAAATATAATTGCATTTATATTTACAGGTACATTACATACATTTGAGGTAGAAAAAAAGAATGCTGATTTTGAAAATGTATCAGCTGGTGTAGGTGATTATGCATGGTACCCTGATGGAAAGAACTTTCTTATATCATCTGAAGCACACTTACTTCCAACAGGATGGACAGGAGCCCAGCTATATGAAGTGCAAAAAGATGCACATATGAATCCTCACAAAATGAAGCATTTGTATGCATTGCCAAATGAGCATGATGACTTTCTAGCGCTAGTTGCAAGTGGATTTGAGTGGTCACCAGATCGAAAGTGGATTTCATTTTTAGCGGTACCGACAGCTTCATGGTCAGCTGATAGTAATACGCTTTGCTTAGTTCGAGCAGATGGCAGCCGGTTTGAAAAGATAGACCAAATGTTATTAAACACACAATGGTTCAAATGGGCGCCATCTAGCAACATATTAGCCTATATTGAAGGAAGCGGGAGAGTTGCGTTAGAGAATAAACATTTAAAAGTAAAAGAATTGCCAGTACTTCAGCAGAACACATTTACGCCGAAAGGATATGTCGATTGGGATTTTGCATGGAAGAACCACAAAGTAATTATCGTTTCGAGGGCAAAAGAGGCAGGAATAGAAACTCCGCCGGAAAAAAGGCCACTGCCATCTTTATATGAGATTGATCGTACAAGCGATAAACAACATCAAATTACAAAGCCACCTCATGAGCAGGGTGATTATCATCCAATCTTTATAAAGAAGAGCAATCACTTAATATGGATACGTTCAGACCGTAAGAAAGCCAATGTATGGCTTGCCAATAGTGATGGAAAGCAAGAAAAGAAGTGGATTGAAAATATAGATGTACCAGAGTGGTATTATGAGAAATGGAATTGGGAAAATGTCATTTCGGTAAAAGAAGAATAAAAAACCTGCCTAAAAGATAATTTTAGGCAGGTTTTTATTGTTATTTATGCGTTTTATTTGGCTTTTTTTTCGCTGGGTTTCCGTTCCCTTGGCGCTTTCTATTTTGTTCATCTTTTGCTTGTTTTTCATGCAGTGTATCTAAAAAATCATTCGAGTTACTCATTTTTATATCGCTCCTTTCATTTCGTCCTAATTACTATAACCATTTAGGAGGATAATCATGAGATAAAAGTTAAGCACTTAGTTTTCTTCTATAGTATACGTAAAATATGCCATACGTAATAAATAGCATAAATAAAATTTGTAGCTCTACATTTTCTTTTAAAATAGTTGCGACAGAAGGTGGTAAGTAAGGTGACGCGTTGCTCGTTTCTACACCTAACCATTTGTTTAAGAGGTTAATGATACAAAACATAAAAACACCAGACCAGCTTGCAATAATTGCTTTCTGCTTAATTTTTGTTTCCCGTTCATCATCTGTAATCCAAGGATTAGCAGTTTTATCACTACTAAAAAATCCGTTTATATATACCCATATGATCATTCCGATTAAGATGGTTATTCATTTCATATTTGTGATTCCCCTCTCTCTTGTAAAAAGTATTTGACATAAATAATTGTAATATTTACTAATTATTTATGTCAAATCTTTTTTACATATCGGTTTTTTATATAGCAGGAATAATGGATGAGATAGGGAAGAAATTATGTTGAAGGATTTCATAGAGAGAGGAGGGTGGGTATGAAACTCGTCTTTGTTCGGCACGGTGAAGGAGAACATACAAAGGACTTGCCGTCAAGTTTACAAGTGTTGCATCCCCCATTAACGGATGAGGGAAGGAATCAGGCTAAATTACTTCAATGCAATGTGCCATTGCAAGAAACGGATATATTAATTGCTAGTCCTACACTTAGAACTTTACAAACGGCGACAATATGGAGTGAGAAGGTAGCTTGTCAAAAAATCGTCCATCCATATGTATCCCCGCGTATTTTTCCTTATCGAGAAGAAGCGAGAACATTACCGTGCGATTATATAGTAGATCAGGGAATGATAACAAAGTTATTTCCGCATTTTTCGATAGAGAAAAGCTCAAATAATCAGTTATGGAAGGAAGGTATAAACACTATTTCAAAGAATAGTTTTCAGCAAATAGTAGATGAATTTCTTCTTTGGTGTTATGAACTGAGTGTTGAAAGAATTTGCATTGTATCCCACGATGGAACAATTACAGCATATAGGCAATATTTACAGAAAGTCGTTTTAACTAGATCAGATTTTTTGCAGGAAACGGGCATATATGAAATGGATTTATACCATAAAATTCTGATTGATAAGGGCTGATTATAGGATGGGGTTGTATGTTGAATATTGCATTAGTAGTTGGTTTTAATTCGGATTTAGAGGCGCAATCAATCCGAGCATCTCTTGAATATTTTGGTGCAAGGGTTGTGACATATTGGATTGGTAGACCGAAAGATTTTGTGGAAGTTCTTTCTGGAAAGAACTTATTTAATGGTATTAATTATATTATTTTTTGCTTTCATGGTGAAGAAGGGAAGTTTGTCATGGAAGAGTTAGGCGAAGAAGTATATGAACAAGATGAACCGAGAGGGTATTTTGGTACAGAAGAAATTTATGAATATGCAAAATTGCATAATACACATATTGTAAATAGCGGGTGCACGTTAGGGGAGCAAAATCTAGCAAAATCTTTTTTACATAGTGGTGCGAAATCGTATATTGGATCGATTGATTATGTAGATGGAAATGCAGCACTTATGTTTACTATACGCTTATTTTATGGGGTTATTAACCATGGGAAAACGTTAGAAGAAGCGTTTCAAGAAGCAAGTTTAATTGATGAGGAGACACATACATTTCGATTCTATAATTAGTGTGAAACACGTTTATTCTATATTCGAATAAACGTGTTTCACATTTAACTCACATTTTTTTTACAATTTTTTCAATGAAAATGATTATCACCTGTGGTATGATATGTTCAAGTTTTTACAGGTAATAAAAGTTACTATATAAACGTTAGTTTTTAATGTTTCATACACATGTCACGGATTATTCATAATTAACGTTTGAAAAATAAGTAACTAATGTTATTATATTATCTGTAACTAATTTAATTACAACTTTAGGAGGAAGATATGGTTATTCAATTTTTAAGAGAAAACAAAGCAGTTTCTTTTGTATTAGCAGTAATTCGAGTATATCTTGGTTACACATGGTTAATGGCTGGAATCGGTAAACTACAAGGGAAAGGATTCGATGCAACAGGTTATTTGCAAGGTGCAATTGAAAAATCTAAAGGTGCACAACCGGCTGTTCAATCTTGGTGGGCATCATTCTTACAAGAATTTGCAATTCCAAATGTAGATTTGTTTAATACACTTGTAACATGGGGAGAAATTTTAGTAGGAATTGGTTTAATTGTAGGCTGTTTAACAAAAACAGCGGTCTTTTTTGGCCTTGTAATGAACTTTTCCTATATGTTTAGTGGGTCAATTGGAGTGAATCCTGAAATGGTTATCTTATCTATGTTCGTTCTGGTTTCTGGTATGAATGCTGGTAAATTTGGAATTGACGGCTTCGTTATCCCAAAAGTATTAGGATCAAAAACTCAAAAACGCCAAAAGCAAGCTGCTTAATATATGAAAACGGGTATCTCAAAATGAGATACCCGTTTATGTTATTTTTCAGATTGTATCGGATTGTTTTTAAAGAATTCTTTTACATAACCAACAAATTCTTGTGGCTCTTGACGAAACGGTGCATGATACCCCTTTTCGATAATATGGAAGGTACTATTGTTTAAGAATTGATGATACGTTTCTCCTTCTTTCCATGAAACGCTACTATCATTTCTTCCCCATATAATTAAAGTTGGCTGTTTCATTTCATTTGCATTAATTTTAAGACGCCTAGGCCATAATTTCATTTTATTATAATGCTCTTCATCATTACGTTTGAATTTCACTTTGCTTTCATCATAATCTGCAATAGAAGAAACGGCATTTAAATCAGTCGACAATTGTGGTTTTGGTGAGCCTTGTTTATTAACGAATGTATGAGGGCCACCTGTAGCATCAGTTAAAATAAGGTGAGTAACTGCTTCAGGATATAAATATGTTAAATTTAGAGAAATTTCTCCCCCCATGGAATGACCCAGTATTGCGAATGAATCATACCCTAGTTTTTTCATTAATTTATAATACAAATTTGCATGAGTTGGAAAAGAATAATAAAAATCCATTGGTTTAGATGAGCGCCCGAATCCTAAAGCATCTACAGAAATAATTGTATGATCTTTTGCTAAATCGGAGTAAATCTTTTGAAAACCATCTGATGACCCTCCAAAGCCATGAATCATAAGTAAAGGTGGTTTTTCATTACCAATTTTTTTAAAGTAAATGGTTTGACCATCTATTTCTACCATTTTTTCCTCGGTAGCTAGTTTCGCTGTAATTGTATTTTTCACTTGCTTTACTTGTTCTACTGGCTTTTCTGTTGCACTACATCCTACTAATAGTGTAAGAGTAAGACAACCTACCATAAAATAGCTAAATCGCTTCAATTAGGTGTCTCCTTTCTAACATAACGCTGTATCTATCATAGCAAATAGCATATTACGATTTCCAGGAAGTCGGCTACCATTTTTTATCATAAGCGGTGAAAGGAGCGTTTCTTGGAAATTTTCTGTTTGAAGAAATTTACGAAATGTAAATTGTGAGTGTGGGACATCAATTCGTACTATACCATTCCAACATTCACATATCTTTTTTAATAATTGAATAGCATCTTTTTCTTGCTTGGCGATAAGTGGATTGATACATAATATATTGCCCTTTTGTATGCATAATGAAAAAGCTTCTATACAGTTATTTCTTTCAATTTTAAAAGAGTGTACGGCCCTTGGTAGTAGCAAAGAGTAAAGTAGAGAACGATTCATACCAGTTGCAATTTGATCGAGAGAAGTAAGAGATATAAGGTCTTCTTCTTGTACTTCTTGTAAGTGAGAAGGGTCCGTCTTAATAGTTTGCTTTTCAAAACGATGAATCTTTGTTGCTGTTTGAAATCCGCATGATGTGTATAGAGGTTCGCCAGCTTTTGTCGCAATAAGTGCAATGGGTTGTTTTGGATGAATTTGTTCCAAGCAATGATTTAGCAACATGCGCCCTATTCCTCGTTCTTGAAAATTAGGGTGAACGATTAACATACCAATGGAAGCGAAGTTACGTGTAAAGGGAAATACTCCTCCAGTCGCAATGAGTTTGTTTTCATGAATGTAACCTACAAGTGTGCCGATAGAAAGATACATTTCGAATTGTTTTTTCATAAAAATTTCATCGTGTAACCATCCAACAGATTTGCAAAGATTAAGTAATTCAAAAATAAAAGACTCATTTAGCTTTACTATTTTCATAAAGGCTCACCGCATTTCTATTTATTTTCATAAAAATAGAGTCAAAATGTAAAAAAGAGATTTAGGTTAATAAATGAAATCCAACTTGTTTATATTTAAATTGTAAAGGGCGGGATGATTGATACCAAAAGACAAAGTTATACAAATTATAACTGATATTTACATAAGTTAACAAAAAATTTACATACAGCTAATTTTCTCTTAATAGTCTTCCATTAAATTTGATAGTGGGAAATGAATAACCTAATTAGGGGGACAAGACAGTGAAAAAGTTTGTGAAAAAAGCATGGCCATTAGCAGTTGTGGCATCATTAGCAGTTACTTCGGTAGCAACATGGAATTTTACTCGTTCTAGTGAGGTTAATGCAGATGAGAACGGAAGCAATGCAAAGATTAAAAATGTTATCGTATTAATTGGGGATGGTATGGGCCCTTCATATATGACGGCTCACCGTTATATGAAAGATAATCCGAAAACCTTTGAAATGGAATCTACAGAATTTGATAAGCATCTTGTAGGAACACAAAAAACATACCCAGAAGATGAACATGAAAATATTACAGACTCTGCATCGGCAGCAACAGCTATGTCAGCAGGGATTAAAACATATAATGCTGCAATTGCAGTTGATAATGATAAAGCGGAAGTGAAAACAGTTCTTGAGCAAGCGAAAGAAAAAGGGAAATCAACGGGACTCGTTGCAACTTCTGAAATTACACATGCAACACCAGCTGCTTTCGGTGCGCATGACATTAGCCGTAAAAATATGGACGCAATTGCAAATGATTATTTTGATGAGAAAATTAAAGGGAAGCATAAGGTAGATGTTATGCTTGGCGGCGGCGTAAAGAACTTTGTTAGAAAAGATCGTAATCTTACAGAAGAGTTTAAGAAATCTGGTTATAGCTATGTAACGGATAGAGATCAATTGTTAAATGATAAAAATGATCAAATTCTTGGTTTATTTGCACCAGGTGGATTAGATAAAATGATTGACCGTAATGAAAAAACACCTTCATTAGAAGAAATGACTAATGCAGCAATTGAGCGTTTGAACAAAAATAAAAATGGTTTCTTCTTAATGGTGGAAGGAAGTCAAATCGACTGGGCTGGACATGATAATGATATTGTTGGTGCAATGAGTGAAATGGAAGACTTCGAAAAAGCTTTCAAAGCAGCGATTGAGTTTGCGAAAAAAGATAAAAATACGTTAGTTGTTGCAACGGCAGATCACGCTACTGGTGGCTTATCTTTAGGTGCCAATGGCGAGTATAACTTTAAAGTAGAACCAATTAAAGCTGCAAAGCGCACACCAGACTTTATGGCAAATGAGATTGCAAAAGGTGCAAATGTAGAAGAAACATTGAAAAAGTATATTGATTTACAATTAACTCCAGAAGAAATTCAAGCTGTAAATGATATAGCTCCGTCAAAAGATGTAACAAAGATTGATAATGCAATTGAAGATATTTTCAATAAGCGCTCGGTTACAGGCTGGACAACGGGTGGACATACAGGGGAAGATGTGAACGTGTATGCATTTGGTCCAGGTAAATACTTGTTCTCTGGCGTTCAAGAGAATACAAATATAGCGAAACGTGTCTTTGATATTGTTGGCGGTGGCGATCCGAATAAAGGAAGACGCTAATTAAGAGCGAAAGTGAGGCGAAATGCCTCACTTTTCTTTTTAGGAGTTGGGAATATGGAAAAATTATTTAGAAAATTAAGGTTCCTTTTAGTATTTGTAGTATTACTAGTTGGATGTCAACAAGAAGAGAATAACGTAGAACAAAAATCTACTACTAAAAAAACTGAGGAAAAGGTACAAATACCAAAAGAAGAAGAGAGATCTATTCAAGATGTTATTAATGCATTTGTGCGAACGACGAATGAAAAAAATCTTGCAGAACATATGGAGTTATTTTCAAAGAAGATGCCTAGTGCCGAAGACTTAAAAGTACAAAAAGAAGCCGCATTTCAAAAGGGAAATAAGAAAATTGAATTGGAACATATAGATATGAAAGTTAGTAAAGTAGGGTATGTTATTGTTGAAACGAAAGAAAAGGAAGTAGACGACAGCATTACTCTTCAAAAGAAAGTACAGTATGCCCTTGGAAAAGAAGAGGATAAATGGAAGATTGAAGAGGTTCGAATAATAGAGAAAAAATAACGTGAAACTTTAATAAGTGTAGGAGTCATATTTCCCAAAATGGTATAAAAAAAGGTTCTCATTGGCGAGAACCTTTTTTTATAGTGGTAGCATAATTTGATTTGAGCATGCCTCAATATCATCAATATCTTGACGAATTGTGGCCATTTTATTATCAAGATCTTCAGCTTTCATTGCTGCATCATGTAGTTCATCTTTTAAATACTCCGGTATTTTCCCTTCATATTTATAATAAAGTTTGTGTTCTAAACTTGCCCAAAAGTCCATTGCCAGTGTACGTAACTGAATTTCTGCAAATACATCTTTTGTACCAGAATTTAATGATAAAGGGTATTTAATAATCATGTGTAAACTTTTATATCCGTTTCGTTTTGGGTTAGCGATATAATCTTTTACTTCTATGACTTCCATATCTTCGCGTTTTTGAATGACTTCTTTCAAATGATAGATATCTTCTACGAAGCAACATGTAATACGAATACCAATAATATCTTGTAAATGTGTTTGAGCGTTTTCAACTGTTGGTAATAAGCTTTTGCGCTCTAGTTTTTTAATAATACTCTCAGGTTGTTTTAGTCTTGTTTTTATATGTTCAAACGGGTTGTAATCCTCTAGAAATTGAGCTTCCCGGTTCATAATTTCAAATTTAGTTTTTAACTCTTCTAAAGCAAATGTATATGGTAATACAAAAGCTTTCCAGTAGTTAACTGTTGATTGATTATATTCCATTTATATACACACCTTTTCCTATTTGCAAGTGAGGTCGTTATTATACTAAATACCAAATCATATAAGCGCAAGCAGCAAATGATGAGATCATAAAGCGATATTTAGTTTTCATACTTTCAACTCCTTTCGAGTAAGATTTTATATAAATAAACGTGATTGTTAATAAGTTCACTATGTACAGTTTCTATAGTAATAGATTCGTGTGAATTTCGTATGAACTAATTGTTTCAGCTTTTTGTCTTTTTTGCTGTTAATCATAATTATTATTCGAATTTAAAGTGTTTTTATTTTATTTATCTATTTGTATAAATTAATGTATATTTAAATTTATAGTTAAATTTATAGTTATTGAGGAGGATATATGGTGAACTTTGAAGAATTAGCAATTGCTAGACGTTCTGCAATGAAATTTATACAAGGTATAGAAATCTCTAATGAGGACTTTAAAAAAATATTTGAGTTAACTAAGCTTTCTCCATCTTGCTATAATTTGCAGCACACACATTATGTTGTAATTCGTGATCAAGAGCGAAAAGAAAGATTAAAAGAATTAGCTTTCGGTCAATATAAAGTATCGAGTGCATCAGCGGTAGTGCTCGTTTGTGGTGATAAAAAAGCATACCAAAATGTTGAAAATATTTACTTCGGTATGAAAGTTTTAAAAATGATTGATGAATGTGAATATGAAGATACAATTAGGCAAACGAAAGGTTTATATGAAGGAAAAGGAGAGCGTTTCATGGAGGATGAAGCGATTAGAAATGCTTCGTTAAGCGCGATGACTTTTATGTACGCAGCTAAATATTATGGCTATGATACATGTCCAATGATTGGTTTCGATGAAAAAGCAGTACAAAGTGAATTAAATATGCCGGAGCATATAGTACCTGTTTTAATGATTACGATAGGAAAAAGTGATACGACTAAAACTCGCCCACGAGGATATCGAAAGCCGATTAGTGAGTTTGTTACATACGAAACATTTTAATACAAAGCATAGATTACTTAAACAAAAGGGTTCTATTTAGACCCTTTTGTTTTGTAATTGACAAATAGAATGAAGTTATATAATATATAAATCGTAATCATTACGTTTTAGTTTGCAATCTTAAAAAGAAAGGAGAATTACATATGCGTGTAAATATTACACTAGCTTGTACGGAGTGCGGTGATCGTAATTACATTTCTAAAAAAAATAAACGAAACAATCCAGAGCGCATCGAACTAAAAAAATATTGTCCACGATTAAAGCGAGTAACGTTGCATCGTGAGACGAAGTAGAAGACTAGAGATATCTCTAGTCTTTTTTTGTTTATATTTTTTGGTTGTGTTTGTTATAATTACCTTAAATTGTAATAAAGGGAGCGGTATGATGAATCAAAAAGATAAAGAAAGAAAAGAGCAGGTGGCTCATATTATTAACATTCCAGATGATTATAGGCTTGTTGTAGATGATCAAGAAGGTGTGGATGACCCATATCATCTATTATGGTGGGAGCATAAAGCGGATGAGGAGAGAACAATACAGATTACGTTGAATAGACATACTGGTAGTTTAGTTGACCTTAGGATAGAGGATGAAAAAGCTTTTTCGAGCGGTGAGGAAGCGATAGAGGAAAATAAAGCAAGAGCGATTGCAAATACATTCTTAAAAAAATATACAAAAGAAGGATCTGAATTTTATACATATGTAACTGTTAAGGATGACAGGCGCAGTTGGAAAGAAGTAAATTATATGCAAGAAGTGAATGGCTATCCATTGCCGAATACAGGGTGTGTTGTGCGAGTTCATCCTTCAGGAAATATTGTGAATTTCCATTATAATGGACAAAAAGCGATAGAGAAAAAGCCGTCATGGCCAAGTGAAATTGTTGAGGAGAATGTCGTTTTAGAAAATTTGAAAGCTAGACAAGATATGAGACTTGTATTTGTAGATTTAACATACTCTTCGTGGGAGTATGAAAACGGGGAAGAAGTAAAAGGGTACCATCTTGTATATGAACCAGAGCCTAGTCATGCATTTATTGATGCAAGTACAGGCAAAGATTTATACGGGCCAGAACATTATAAATTACCTTCTACAGTACTTGTTGATAAACCGCTAAAGAGTAGTCAAAAAAAAGATGTGTTTGATTTATTTGATTGGGGCAAGGGGAAGTTTGTCAAAATAGATGAAAAAGTAGATGAGGATGAAGTCCGGATAAAATTTGTATTAAAAGAAGAATTACAAAAAGAAATAGAAGAGAAGGATTCATATTCAATGGATGAGTTTTATAAAAAACATTTTCCAATGTTGAAACATGATGAATTCGTTGTAATTACTCTAGATAAAGAAACAAATCAATTGCTTTCTTTTTTTATGTGGAAGGATGAGAAAAAAAGGAAAACAATCTTATCAAGAGAGCAATGTTTAAGCAAGGCACTTCAATTTTTAGAGCATATTATCCCAGATGCGACAAAGTATGTTCAACTTTGGGATAATTATGAGGAGGAAGAGGGGATAGAGAGGTTTTCCTTTTCAATCTATGTAAATGACATTCATGTAGAGCGGAAATATATTATGATCAACATCAATGCAGAAAATGGTGCTGTGATGCACTACTCTGGAGAGTGTGGCAACTTTATAAAAGAATTACTTACATATGAAACAACACCAAAAGTAACAAAAGAAAAAGCATTAGAAATATACAGAGAGGCTATCCGAGTTAAATTAGAATGGTTTGTAGATCATGATGCAGAGGAAACGGTATATCAATTGCTGTATAAACAAACAACGGATGAGAATTATAAAGAGTTCTTCGACGGTAGTCGAGAAATTCGTTATATTGATGCCAAAACTGGGAGAAAGATTTGGAGTAAGTAAAATAAAAAGAGTTATTTTTCAAAGAAAATAACTCTTTTTATTTTTATACTTTGCCTGTTCGTTTTTCAAAAGTAAATGTGATAGGAAGATGGGAAGAAGAATTATCACTTTTAAATATTACGTTCCATTCTTTAGTATGGGCTTTAATTTCAAAATTAAGAAGATTCATCGCTCTACGTTTATCTATTTCTAAAAACATATTATGAATTTCTGGTTCTTGCTGTAAATTAAAAGCTTTTAGTGTGACTGTAAATGTGAAAAAATTCTGCCCTTCATATACTATTTTTGATATTTTTGTTTTTTGTGTATTTAACAGTATATAAAAACGGTCTGATGGAGTTAATTGTACAGAGTCATCAGTAATTTCATTCTCGCTATTATGAAGTTCAACTAAGAAAGATGTACTATGGGAAGAATCTTTTTTGCTTGTAATCTGTAATTCAGTAGGAATCATCGGTATTTCATAAAAATCATTCCTTATTATGTTATTATAATCCTCTGAAAATTTACGGACTTCTTTTGGAAAAGAGTCTTCTTGTGTACTTAAAAAAGTTTTATGTTGATTTGGAATTTTTTTACTAAAATTTAATGCTTCTTTAAAGTAATAATTGGAACCAGTTAAAAATAAAAAACTACAAATTAATAAAAAAATTCGATACGGATTTTGAAAGTGAAAGAACAGTAGTATACATGTAATAATTCCAATTACATAGAAAATAAAGATAAGTAGTTCTAGTTTTGAGTGAAACGAGAAACCATAGTTATGAAAAAAATTTATTCCAGTTATAATTTGAGCTCCAAAAAATAAAGAAATTCCAAATTGAAAAAATAATAAATCAGGCCCTCTTTTAATAACAAAAGTAATGAACGAAATGAAAAGTAAAAATACCCCTAAATAAATTGTTACATTTAATAATCGATCTAATGTAATCATGAATAGTGTCCCCTTTAATAGCATATTCATATAAATAACAATTTTATTTAATTATAATATAACGATAAAATATTTTAAATGTTGGAAGTGTTGAGTTTTATAAATAAACTGTACAGACACAAACAACCTCACGCCCACATACACATAATAAAGACCACTATTTTGGCGGAGGTGAAAGGTTTGAGTCTATTCGCCGCAATTGGATACATGGTTCGAGAAGTGTTTGTCTTTGTTTCTTATGTAAAGAATAATGCGTTCCCGCAGCCGTTATCATCAGATGATGAGAGAAAGTACTTAGAGTTAATGGAGCAAGGTGATGCTCAAGCGAGAAATCTTTTAATTGAACATAATTTACGGCTTGTAGCTCATATCGTTAAAAAATTTGAGAACACAGGAGAAGATGCAGAAGATTTAATTTCAATTGGTACGATCGGGCTCATTAAAGCGATCGAGAGCTATTCTGCAGGAAAGGGAACGAAGCTTGCGACGTATGCAGCACGCTGTATTGAAAATGAAATTTTGATGCATTTACGTGTACTAAAGAAAACGAAAAAAGATGTTTCACTTCATGATCCGATCGGGCAAGATAAAGAGGGCAATGAAATATCGCTTATTGATATATTAAAATCAGAGTCTGAAGATGTAATTGACATGATTCAGCTTAGTATGGAGTTAGAAAAAATTAAAGAGTATATCGATATTTTAGACGAAAGAGAAAAAGAAGTGATTGTGAAACGTTTTGGACTTGGGCTAGATAAGGAGAAAACACAGCGGGAAATCGCTAAGGCACTTGGTATTTCTAGAAGCTACGTATCACGGATCGAAAAGCGTGCTTTAATGAAAATGTTCCACGAGTTTGTAAGGGCAGAGAAAGAGAAAAAAGCGAAAGAGTAAAGTGTATTAGAAGCAGCCATATTTTAAAATGGGCTGCTTTTCTTATTGTAAATAAGAAAAGAAAACGCGTTATGCTAAGAAGAAATACATGTTCACTGTTGAAAATGACGGATTCTATCTGTAATATTAGAAGGTGCTAAATAATTTAAGAATAATACCATACTTAGTTTTCTGTATGTATAATAAGGCTGCTTTATATGATATGTGGGAATAAGAACCAATTTTACATATGATATAGAAAGAAAAGAAGGGAAAACTAAAGTTATAGACTGATTAGGGGGTTTCGCAATTTGCGACGTACATTATATCGACTTATGATAGAACTTACAAATGGTCGCTTTACTTCTTATATATTACGTAAATTTGCACAATCTCGTTTGAGCTCTATCATTATTCCATCGTATGCGAAAGTTTTTCAAATTAATCAAGATGAGATGGAAAAGGGTTTGAAGGAATATAGAACATTGCATGAATTATTTACGCGTAAGCTAAAAGAAGGAAAGCGTAGTATTGATGCAGATGCATCGAGTATCGTTAGTCCTGTTGATGGTGTTTTTGCAGATCATGGTCCTATTGAGGATACAAAAACATTTGATATTAAAGGAAAGCGTTATTCGATTGTGGATATGCTAGGTAATGAAGAACGTGCACAGCGATATGCAGGTGGTACATATATGGTTATTTATTTAAGCCCAAGTCATTATCATCGTATTCATAGTCCGCTTTCTGGTTCTGTGACTGAAAGATTTGTACTCGGTAGAAAATCATATCCGGTAAATGCAGCTGGTATGGAATACGGGAAAGAACCACTGTCAAAAAATTATCGTTCTGTTACAGAAGTAAGCAGTGATGGCGAGCATATGGCTCTTGTAAAAGTAGGTGCCATGTTTGTTAATAGTATTGAGCTTTTGCATGAGAGAGACACTGTTCAAAAAGGTGAAGAAATGGCATACTTTACATTTGGTTCAACAGTTGTGTTATTGTTTGAAAAAGATATGATAGAAGTAGTGCAGGAATTAAAGAGTGGACAAGAGCTTCGTCTTGGTGAAAAAATAGCTACTCGCTTAGCTCATAAATAAAGAAAAGCTTTTATAACCGTAAGTAAGAGTTATGGGCAAAGATACTTAATGATGAAATCCCCTAGATGGGAGTACTTGTTTATTCGAGAGCCATCGTAGGATGGCTCTTTTTACAGGGCATCCAATAATGTATCCTTTAACTGTTTAATTGGTACGGGCTGATTAAACTTTCACTCTATATGTAATCAAGATGATTTGACAAGCTTGTCCTCTAATGAGCGTCTAATGATTTCTTGTTTTATAAGTAAAATGAAGTCGGGATTTAATTTTAGTTCTTTTGCTTTATAATAAGACTCAGTGAGTAACTCAGTGGATAACTGTTCCATATGTTTTGTTTTCAAGGTGAGTCACCTCCTAATAATATAAGGATTGATTCGTTGATGCATTTAATGTACCAAAAAAATATGACAGCCACAAACGAGTGGTTATCCACATACCTAGGTGGATAAAGTGTGTATAGTTTGTTAGTAAATTCCAAATTAACTGAAAGATTAATGTGGAAAATGTGTACAATTTTATCCACAGGTTATATATCGAAAAATGTTGTCGAAAAATTTTATGAAAAATCCTCAAAGAGGTGAAAGAAATTGAAACTATTTTTACCAAATGAATATGTAAAAAATGTATATCATGTTCAACCAGAAGATTTAAAAAAACGTGGGATTAAAGGCGTTATTACTGACTTAGATAACACTTTAATTGAATGGGATCGTCCTAATGCAACGCCGCAACTTGAAAAATGGTTCTTGGAGATGAAAGAGCAAGGCATCCAAGTAACGGTCGTTTCAAATAATAATGAGCAACGTGTGAAAGATTTTGCTGATCCATTAGGTATTCCATTTATTCATAGTGCACGTAAACCATTTGTTCGCGCATTTAAGCGTGCGATACAAGAGATGCGTTTGCAGCCAGATGAAGTTGTAGTAATTGGAGATCAGTTACTGACTGACGTGCTTGGTGGAAACCGAGTAGGCCTTCATACAATTTTAGTTGTACCGGTGGCACAAACGGACGGATTAGTAACGCGCTTTAATCGAAAAATCGAACGAAGAATTATGAAAAATATGAAGAAAAAAGGTTTAATTAACTGGGAGGAATAAAGTTTGACTGAAACAATTAAATGTATTGGTTGCGGTGTAGAAATTCAAACAGAAAATAAAAACGAAGTGGGGTATGCTCCTGCCTCATCTTTAGAAAAAGAACAAGTCATTTGCCAACGCTGTTTTCGCTTGAAACATTATAACGAAATTCAAGATGTATCGTTAACAGATGATGACTTCCTACGCATTTTAAATGGAATTGGAAAATCAGATGCATTAGTAGTCAAAATTGTAGATATTTTTGATTTTAATGGTAGCTGGTTACCTGGCTTACATCGTTTCGTAGGAAATAATAAAGTATTACTTGTTGGAAATAAAGCTGATTTAATTCCAAAGTCAGTAAAACATGATAAAGTAAAGCATTGGATGCGCTATAGTGCAAAGCAGCTAGGATTAAAACCAGAAGATGTCTTTTTAATTAGTGCAGCGAAGGGACAAGGAATTGCTGAACTAGCAGAGGCTATTGAGTATTATCGCGGCGGCAAAGATGTTTATGTTGTTGGATGTACGAATGTAGGGAAATCGACATTTATTAATCGTATGATTAAAGAATTTAGTGATGAGACTGAAAATGTAATTACAACATCTCATTTCCCAGGAACAACACTTGATTTAATTGATATCCCGTTAGATGAAGAATCTTCTTTATATGATACGCCAGGTATTATTAACCACCATCAAATGGCTCACTATGTTGGAAAACAAAGCTTAAAGCTTATTACACCAACAAAAGAAATTAAGCCGATGGTGTTCCAATTAAATGAAGAACAAACATTGTTCTTTAGTGGACTGGCACGTTTTGATTATGTAAGTGGCGGTCGTCGTGCATTTACTTGTCACTTCTCGAATCGTTTAACAATCCATCGTACAAAGCTTGAGAAAGCAGATGAATTATATAAAAATCATGCTGGAGATTTACTAAGCCCGCCAACACCAGAAGAATTAGAAAATATGCCAGAGCTAGTGAAATACGAGTTTAATATTCGTGAACCAAAAACGGATGTTGTATTCTCTGGATTAGGATGGGTTACTGTGAACGAACCGGGAGCAAAAATTGTTGCACACGTACCAAAAGGAGTAAGTGTTTCATTGCGTAAATCTTTAATTTAATATGGAGAGGGATTTATGAAACAATTATATGGTGTAATCGGAAATCCAATTGGACATTCACTATCACCCGTTATGCATAACGATGCATTTGAACACTTGAATATGGATGCCCATTATCATGCCTTTCTTGTTAAAGAGGAAGAGCTAGGGGAAGCAGTAAGAGGTTTAAAAGCATTAGGTATTTCAGGATTTAATGTAACAACTCCGCACAAAGTTGCGATTATGGATTATTTGGATGAGATTGACCCGCTAGCAAAACAAATTGGTGCGGTAAATACAGTGGTTCATAAGGGTGGAAAGTTGATTGGCTACAATACAGATGGAATTGGTTTTGTCCGAGCATTGCAGTCCGTTAGTAGTGAACCACTTCAAGAGAAACGTATTTTATTGCTTGGCGCAGGTGGTGCTAGTCGAGCGATTTATTTTTCTCTTGCCGATGTAGGTGTGAAAGAGATTGATGTAGCCAATCGTACAGTAGATAAGGCGAAAGAACTTATTGCTGCATGTACGGCTACTGTTCATTCTGTTCCTTTATCTTTAGAAAAAGCAACAGAAGAGCAAGGGAATTATGATATTATCATTCAGACGACAACGATAGGTATGCATCCACGCGTTGAACATACGCCGTTACAAATTTCTTCGTTAAAAAAAGGGACGATTGTATCAGATATAATTTATAACCCATTTGAAACGAAAATTTTATGCGAGGCGAAAGAGCAAGGTGCAATCATTCAAAATGGTATTGATATGTTTGTTTATCAAGGTGCACTTGCGTTTGAAATGTGGACAGGCCACGCGCCAAATATCGAACGAATGAAACAATTAGTTATAAGAAAGCTTGGAGGCTAACATATATGTTAACAGGAAAACAAAAAAGATTTTTACGTGCACAAGCACATCATTTAACACCAATTTTTCAAGTAGGAAAAGGCGGAGTAAATGAAAATATGATTAAACAAATCGCAGATACTTTAGAAGCTCGTGAGCTATTTAAAGTAAGTGTGCTACAGAACTGTGAATTCGATCGCCGTGAGGTTGCAGAAGAACTTGCAAAAGGTGCACGTGCTGAAATCGTTCAAGTAATTGGAAGCACAATCGTTTTATACAAAGAATCAAGAGAAAATAAACAAATTAAGCTTCCTCGATAAAAAGACTAGCATGCGCTATTTTTATTGCTGATGCGTAATGATGTACAGAGCGAAACCAATTGAACTTTTATTAATAGCAACTCTCTTCATTCCTAACCGAGGAGAGTTGCTGTATGTAAAAGGAAGGGGCGTTTCTTTTGAGGAAAATTGGCATCATTGGCGGTACATTTGATCCGCCTCACTATGGACATTTGCTAATTGCAAATGAAGTATATCACGCTTTGAACTTGGAAGAAGTATGGTTCTTGCCAAACCAGATTCCGCCACATAAACAAGGGCGGAATATTACAAGTGTGGAAAGTCGTTTACATATGTTAGAGCTCGCGACTGAGGCAGAAGAACACTTTTCTATTTGTTTAGAAGAGCTAAGTAGGAAGGGCCCATCTTATACGTATGACACTATGTTACAATTGACGAAGAAGTATCCGGATGTGCAGTTTCACTTTATTATTGGTGGGGATATGGTTGAGTATTTACCGAAGTGGTATAACATTGAAGCTTTACTTAATCTTGTAACGTTTGTTGGAGTTGCAAGACCTGGGTATACATTGCATACACCATATAAGATTACTACAGTGGAAATTCCGGAATTTGCAGTTTCTTCATCCTTATTACGTGAGAGATATAAGGAGAAAAAAACATGTAAATATTTACTTCCTGAAAAAGTACAGGTATATATCGAGAGGAATGGGTTGTATGAATCGTGAGAATGCACTGCATATTGTCAAACAACAAATGCATGAAAAACGTTATATACACACAATTGGTGTAATGGAGACAGCGATTGAGCTTGCTAAGTTATACGGTGTGGACGAGAAAAAAGCAGAGATGGCAGCTATATTCCATGATTATGCGAAATGTAGAGCAATTTCAGAGATGGAAGAGATTATTAAACGTGAAGATTTGCCGAAAGATTTACTTTGCTATAACAAAGAGTTATGGCATGCACCTGTTGGGGCATACTTAGTAGAAAAAGAAGTAGGCATTACGGATTCTGAAATTTTGCAAGCTATTACATATCATACAAGTGGTCATGAGAACATGACGATGTTAGATAAAGTGATTTATGTAGCTGATTACATTGAACCGGGGCGAAAGTTTCCAGGAGTGGAAGAGGCTCGCAAACTCGCATATACGGATATAAATCAAGCTTTATTATTTGCGTTAAAGAGAACAATTCAATTTTTAATGGAAAAAGATCAGACGATTTATCCATTAACATTCCAAACATACAATGCAGTTATCAAGGAGGAAATGAGTAAATGAACGATAAAGATTTATTAGTATTAGCGGCAAAAGCAGCTGATGATAAGAGAGCAGAAGATATGGTTGTCCTAAATATGCAAGGTATTTCACCAATTGCAGATTATTTCATTATTTGTCACGGTAATTCAGATAAACAAGTGCAAGCAATTGCACGTGAAATTAAATCAAAAGCACATGAGTTCCAAATCGACGTACAACGTATGGAAGGATTTGACGAAGCACGTTGGGTATTAGTTGATCTTGGAGATGTAGTTGCTCATGTATTCCATAAAGATGAGCGTAATCACTATAATTTAGAGCGTCTATGGGGCGACGTGCCACGTGAAGATATTACAGAAGAGTTAGGCCAATGAAATACGAACAATTTGCATTGTTGTACGACGAACTAATGAATGATGTCCCTTATGATAAATGGGTGGAATTTACAGAGGAAAGTTTACAGCAGGCAGATATGAAAGAGGTAAAAATTCTTGATGTAGCATGCGGTACGGGTAATGTAACCCTTCCGCTTGTGCAAAAGGGTTACGATTTAATAGGTGTCGATCTTTCAGAAGAAATGTTAACAGTCGCTCAGCAAAAACTAGGAGGAGAGGGATACTTTATTCCTTTTTATCAACAAGATATGCGCGAGCTTGATGTTCCAGGTGAGTTTGATTGTGTAACCATCTTTTGTGATTCATTAAATTATGTATTGCAAGAAGATGGAGTACAAGAAACATTTAGAAGAGTATCTCACCATTTACGTCAAGATGGTTTGTTTTTATTTGATGTACATTCTTTATATAAAATACATCATGTATTTCAAAATGAAACGTATACAGTAAATGGAGAAGAAATATCTCTTATTTGGAATTGCTTCCCTGGTGAAGAATCAAATAGTGTAGAGCATGATTTAACATTCTTTGTTCAAGATCCGGAAGAAGATGTGTACCATCGGTTTGACGAATGTCACGTGCAACGTGCATATCAAGTGGAAGAGTTAACGAAATGGCTTGAAGAAGCAGGTTTTACAGTGCTTCGTGTAACAGGTGATTTTGAGCGACTTGAAGTTACAGAACAAACAGAGCGTATTTTCTTCATGGCGAAGAAAAACGGATAAAACAAAAGCAACCGAGAAGGTTGCTTTTGTTTTATAAAGAAGATGTATTTTTAGTTCTAGCATAATCTGAAGATTGTATGCGTAAAGTGTGGGAATAGTAGTTGAAGTGAAAATGTATTGTAAAAAAGTAAGTATTTATAAAAAGGATTTGGAATGAAAATGACGTATTTATTATGTGTGTTTATTGAATTGCTGATCAACGCATTCTAAATCTTCATCAAATTTTTCATGTGTTCGCTCAATTAACTTATGGAACATATCTCCAACGTGTTCTTCTAAAACCCGGATGCCTTCCCCAGTAACGCCGCCTTTCACGCAAACCTTTTCTTGTAAGGTAGGTAATGTGAAGATTTCTTTTTCAAGTAATTTCCCCATTCCCACGACCATTTCACTTACTAAAGTAGTAGCCTCTTCGTGTGTAATATTTGTTTTATCTACAGCAGCGTTAATGAAGCATTGTAGTAAATAACTAAAGAAAGCAGGACCGCAACTTGCTATATCAGATGAAACGCGCGTTATATCTTCTTCTATTACAAGAGGTGTCGAAATATTTTTGAATAGACGAAGTAGTTTTTGTTGCCATTCTTCAGAGCAATTATCTCCAAATGTAAATAGTGAGGCGCCAGAGAGCGCGCGATTTGTGATACTTGGAATGATACGCGCGACGTGGCAAGGTACGAGAGTCTCTAATTGTGATGGAGATATTGGACTTGTAATAGAAACTAAGCACGTGTCATCAGAAAAATGTTCAGTGTATTTTTTTAGGATAGGGTATATATCTATCGGCTTAACACAAATAAAGATCAGTTGTGATTGTTCGATTATTTCCGGGATAGTTTTTGCTATATGAACAGAAGGGTATTTTTCTTTTATATGATATGCTTTGGCAGGCGTCCGATTAATGATTGTAAGGCACGAAGGTTTGACAGCACGGGTTTCTAAAAATGCATCGATTAGTATATTCCCCATGTTTCCTGTCCCTATAATTCCTATGTTCAAAGTTTCATCCCTCCTTCGTAACAGCTTTCTCCTAAACAATATGAATGATGTTATAAATTTATGATTAGAGGTGTAAAATGATGTGGGATTTTCCGAAAAAGTGGTTAGGTTTAGTAGCTATTATTGGAACTTTACTTTTTCTTGTTTTTTGGAAAACGAATCAGATTGTAGAACGAACGCCTATTACAATGAATGTACAAGAGAAGGATATAGAAAAAAAGAGTAAACCGAAAATGTCGGATACAAAGGAACAGAAAAGAACAATTATAATTGATGTGAAAGGAGCGGTTAATAAAGAAGGGGTATATGAAATGGAGGAAGGAGATCGCGTAAAGGATGCGGTTCAAAAGGCTGGTGGTTTTTTATCAGAGGTAGATATGAAAAAAGTGAATTTAGCACAAATTGTACAAGATCAAATGCTTCTTTATATACCGAGTAAAAATGAGTCAGAACAAGGGATGCTTACTTCTTCTAAGGAAGATGGCAAGATTCGAATAAATACAGCGGCGAAAGAGCAATTAGAAAAAATTACAGGGATTGGCTCTAGAAAGGCAGAAAGTATTTTGAAATATCGAGAAGAGCATGGTCCGTTTCAGAAAATAGAAGATTTATTAGAGATTGATGGGATTGGTGCGAAATCTCTTGAAAAGATAAAAGATCAAATTATTATTCCGTAAAAGATTGACGAAGTTTTTCTTCTTTCGCTACACTACAAGTAGACAAAAAAGTAGGTGAAAATATGGAACGAATTTCATGGGATCAATATTTTATGACGCAAAGCCATCTACTATCGTTGCGTAGTACATGTACAAGGCTTGCGGTAGGAGCAACAATCGTTCGCGATAAACGAATTATTGCGGGTGGATATAATGGTTCAATTAAAGGTGGTGTACATTGTATAGATGATGGTTGTTACGTAATCGATAATCATTGTGTTCGGACAATTCATGCCGAAATGAATGCTTTATTACAATGTGCCAAGTTTGGTGCGAAAACAGAGGAAGCAGAAATTTACGTTACGCATTTCCCTTGTTTACAATGTTGTAAGGCAATTATTCAAAGTGGTATTACAGCGGTTTATTATGCGCAGGATTATAAAAATCATCCATACGCCATAGAATTATTCGAACAAGCGAATGTAACAGTGAAGCACGTTCCGCTAGAATATGATATTGCTGCATTAGAGGAGCAAAAACGTTATAAGGAGTTAAAAGAATTATTTGCGCCTTTAGAAAAAGATAATTTATCAATGGAAGAATTACAGCATGTATTCACGAAAGCAAAAATGATGCTATAAGGAGTGAGTATAAGTTGCAGGAACAATGGGGGTATGTTGCAATCTCGTTTATAATAGGGGTTGCAATTGCCTTTTCCTCGTCACTTTTATTGATAGTTTTTTGCCTCTTTTTAAATGTTTTCTTCTGTTTATATCGCACTTCGCGTAAAACCTTCATTTTTTGTATTGTAGCGTGCTTTAGTAGCGCTATATACACTTCCTATGTTCAAACGTGGAATAAGCCTCTAGGGGAGTCCTATGGAGTTACAAGAGGGGTTATACAAAATACACCGCTTGTTAATGGGGATCGCCTATCTTTTCAATTTGAAGATCAGAATAAAAATATAGTGCAGTTAAGTTATAGAATCAAATCAGCCTTGGAAAAGAAAAAAATGCAACAATTATACATAGGGATATCATGTGTATTCGAGGGTGAGAGGAAAGAACCGGAAACAGCTCGGAATTTTCATGGTTTTAATTACCGTGATTATTTATACAAACAACATATTTATTTCACATTTGAGGCTACATATATTTCTGAATGCTATAAAACATCACTATCGCTCACGCAATGGATTCTTCTTTTGAGGCAACAAGCAATCTCGAAAGTTACAGAAATGTTTCCAGAGCAATCAGGTGCTTTTATGAATGCATTACTATTTGGTGATAGACAACAAATGACGTTTGAAGTGGAAGAGCAATATCAACAATTTGGTCTTGTACATTTGTTAGCAATTTCAGGTTCGCACATTGTATTGTTAATGGTGATAGTATATTTTATTTTGCTAAGAAGCGGTGTGACAAGGGAGGTAGCAACAATTTGCCTTATCGTTTGTATTCCTTTGTATATGGTTTTAGCAGGGGCGTCACCCTCTGTTATAAGAGCTTCTATAACAGGAGTTTTGATGTTGATTGCTTTTATGTGCTCGATTCGTTTATCTAGTTTAGATGCTTTAAGTGTAACAGCTATATGTATGCTTATATATGACCCTTATCTTGTTTTTAATATTGGATTTCAGTTTTCTTTTGTAGGTAGCTTCGCTTTACTTTTGTCTGCTCCGTTATTGTTAGGGAGTAGCAACGGAGTAATCCGAAATTCTATTTATATTTCTATCATTTCACAGCTCGTTAGTACTCCGATTTTGTTATATCACTTTGGTTATTTTTCTCCATATAGCATTCTCCTCAATCTCTTATACGTTCCGTTTTTATCTATCATTGTATTACCATGTAGCATTATTATTTTACTGTGTATGCCAATTGTCCCGTTTCTCGCAAAAGAATTTGCGGATATATTATCAATAGGCTTGAGTATGTCTAATGATTTTCTAAGTTATTGTGAAAGTTTACCATTTACCCAGCTTATTTTCGGGAAAACGCCCTTCAATCTTGTAGCTGTATATTGCGCGAGTATTGTCAGTATATTGATGGTTTGGGAAAGGAGAGCGCCGAAAAAAATAGTTTGTATAGTTGCCAGTGTATTTCTTTTTATTAGCACATGTCATTATGTATATCCATATTTTAGAGGAAGCGGAAGTGTAACATTTATTGATGTTGGACAAGGTGATGCAATATTAATTCGCCTTCCGTATGATAAAGGAATTTATCTTATTGATACAGGTGGAACGCTTCGTGTGAATAAGGAAGAATGGCAGCAAAAAAAGCATGAATTTTCTGTTGGGAATGATATTTTAATACCCTATTTACAAAAAGAAGGTATTAAAACAATTGATAAATTAATCGTAACGCATGGAGATGCAGATCATATAGGTGCTGCGCAAGAATTATTATCATATATACCTGTAAAAGAAGTGGTATTTGGCCGGAAGGGAAAAGATGCAGTATTAGAAAAAGTAGTAAAGAAACAGGCATTAGAAAAGGAAATGAAAATAACTGAAGTGGGGGAAGGGGAGAATTGGAGTGTAAATGAAGCAGAATTTTTCGTTTTAGCTCCAAAAGGAAAAGAAAAAAGCGAAAATAACGCTTCAATTGTAATATGGGCAAAATTTGGAGGGCTGAAGTGGCTATTTACAGGCGATTTGGAAGAAGACGGGGAGAAGATTTTAGTAGAGGCATATCCAAATTTACGAGTAGATGTTTTAAAAGTTGCTCATCATGGGAGTAATACGTCATCTATAGAGCCTTTTTTGAACGTCATACAGCCTCGTGTAGCGATTATATCTGTTGGTAAGCAGAATAGGTATGGACACCCGCATAAAGAAGTGATAGAGCGTTTTGAGAAGATGGGGAGTGCGATATGGCGCACGGACGAGCAAGGTGCTATTTCCTATGTTTTTAAAGGGAAAAATGGAACCTTTAAAAGTAAAATCACATATGATAAAACACATAATAGATGAAAAAGAGAAGACTGCCATGAAGTGGCAGTCTTTAAGAACCGATAAATTTAATAACAGTTGCAATGATGAAAAGTGTTGCGAAAAAACCAAATGAGACGATAAATCCTACCCCTGAATCAATAGCGTCATTGCGTTTACTTTGAACGTTTTGTTCAAAATCATTCATTTAGAATCCCTCCCCAACATTCCACTTTAGTATAAAATATTGTCAGAAAAAAATCTACAATTTCCATATGAAGAGAAAACGAGCTTTTTTGTTACTTTTAAATCATGAAGTAATGTGAGTTTTTCGTTTCCAAGCATGTTAACAGTTGGCACTTATACTCAAATTTTTATTGTGAATAATAAAGGGAAGGTGATTACCGCACACCAATAAGAAACCCGGGGCTTATTGCGTGGCGTTTAATATAAATAAAGGGACGGGTTATAAAGCCTGTTCCTTTGTACTTGTAAAACAAAAGCTAGGGCATTAGTATAAATATATATTGCCAAGTTAGGGAGTAGGAAAAAGTATGAGTGATATACATAAAAAAATTAAAAAGAAACAGTTTGCTCCGTTATATTTACTATATGGAACGGAAGCTTTTTTTATAAATGAAACGATAAAGCTTATTACGACAGAAGCACTTGAAGAAGAAGATCGAGAGTTTAATGTTGTGACATATGATTTAGAAGAAGCGTATTTAGAAGATGTGGTTGAGGATGCGCGTACGCTTCCTTTCTTCGGAGAACGGAAAGTACTGTTAATAAAGTCACCGCTATTTTTGACTTCGCAAAAAGAAAAGTTAGAGCAAAATATAAAAATTTTAGAAGAATACATTGGTGAACCTTCCCCATTTTCTATTCTTGTTTTTGTTGCGCCTTACGAAAAACTTGATGAGCGAAAAAAAATTACAAAACTATTAAAGAAAACAGCAGATGTAGTAGAAGCAAATGCGATGCAAGTGCAGGATGTTCAGAAGTGGATTGTTGCTCGTGCAGATGAAGTACATGTGCATATTGATAACGCGGCTGTTAGTTTGTTGCTAGAGCTTGTGGGGAGTAATGTAACAATGTTGGCGAAGGAAATGGACAAGTTAACGTTATACGTTGGTATGGGCGGAGAGATTACGACGAAACTTGTTGCAGAGCTTGTGCCAAAATCAGTTGAGCAAAATGTATTTGCTTTGACAGAAAAAGTGGTGAAAAAAGATATTGCAGGTGCAATGCAAATTTTGGATGGATTATTTACGCAGCAGGAAGAACCGATTAAATTGCTTGCGTTATTAGTGAGTCAATTCCGCTTGCTCCATCAAGTGAAAGAGCTACAGCAACGTGGTTATGGCCAAAATCAAATTGCATCTCATATTGGTGTACATCCGTATCGTGTAAAGTTGGCAATGAATCAAACGAAGTTTTTCTCTTTTGAAGAATTAAAAAAAGTGATTATAGAATTAGCGGAAGCTGATTATAGTATGAAGACGGGAAAGATGGATAAGAAGCTTGTGCTCGAGTTTTTCTTAATGCGATTAAATCATATGTGATGACACAAAAAAGTTCATGTACTAAGTATATGAACTTTTTTGTATATAAAAAAACGATCCAAATGGATCGTTTTTTAAACGCCTTACGCGTTTACTTGTTTCGCTAAGCGAGATTTTTGACGAGCTGCAGCGTTTTGGTGGATAAGACCTTTGCGAGCTGCTTTGTCAAGTTTTTTAGAAGCAGTTTTGAAAGCTTCTTTAGCATTTTCAAGATCGTTATTAGTAACTAAAGCTTCTACAGTTTTAACAGCAGAACGCATGTCAGACTTGATAGAAGCGTTATGTGCACGACGCTCTTCGCTAAGTTTAGCGCGTTTGATAGCAGATTTGATGTTTGCCATACTTTTCACCTCCCTGGTGCAATCGAATGACTCGATTCTTACATAGAACAAGTGATATTCTATCAAACGGTGAAGAGAATTGCAATAGTATATCCATGAAATTTCACGTAAAGGAAAGAATGACCTTATATAACTTTGGGAAATCTAACGATATTTACTATGAATTACGGAGGAGATACGATGAAAGAACCATTAGATTTAAGTAAATATAGCATTAGAACTGACCTAGCTGTAGAAGCTCATCAAATGTTGCAAGAAAGCCAAGAAGAACAAAAAGGGATACAGGGAGTTATTGTAAAAGAGAGGGAAGAAGAAGGTACTATAATTACAAAAGTAACAATTGATGAGGCTGCCTCTGAAGCGATGGGTAAAAAGCCTGGAAATTATTTAACGCTTGAAGTTCAAGGTATACGTCAGCAAGATACAGAACTTCAACAAAAAGTGGAGCGTATTTTTGCAAAAGAATTTTCTTATTTCTTAGAAGAGATTGGCGTTACAAAAGAAGCAAGCTGTTTAATTGTAGGTCTTGGGAATTGGAATGTAACACCAGATGCTCTTGGACCGATAGTTGTAGAAAATGTATTAGTAACGAGACATTTGTTTCAATTACAGCCTGAAAGTGTAGAAGAAGGGTTTAGGCCTGTTAGTGCAATTCGGCCGGGGGTAATGGGGATTACAGGGATCGAAACGAGCGATGTTATTTATGGGATTATTGAGAAGACGAACCCGGACTTTGTAATTGCGATTGACGCATTAGCTGCCCGTTCTATTGAACGAGTAAATAGCACGATACAAATTTCTGATACTGGAATTCATCCCGGATCGGGGGTTGGGAATAAACGTAAAGAACTAAGTAAAGAAACATTAGGTATCCCTGTTATCGCAATTGGTGTTCCGACTGTGGTCGATGCTGTTTCGATTACAAGTGATACGATTGATTTTATTTTGAAACATTTTGGCCGGGAGATGAAAGAAGGAAATAAACCTTCACGATCTTTGTTACCAGCGGGATTTTCATTTGGAGAAAAGAAAAAATTAACAGAAGAAGATATGCCGGATGAAAAGAGCAGAAATATGTTTTTAGGTGCTGTTGGTACGTTAGAAGAAGAAGAAAAAAGAAGGCTGATTTATGAGGTGCTATCTCCTCTTGGTCATAATTTAATGGTAACCCCAAAAGAAGTAGATACTTTTATTGAGGATATGGCGAATGTAATAGCGAGTGGTTTAAATGCGGCGCTGCATCATCAAATTGATCAAGATAATACGGGAGCATATACACATTGAGGGGAACAGATGATTATCGTTTGAGTCGCTTTACGCTTTTGTGTATATGTAGTGTAGCTTTATGTTTACTTATGATGATAGCAGGAGTGGCACTTGCTAATCATGGTTTGAAAAGTATGAAAGGCTATCAGCAATTGTCATATGAACAAATCGCTCATATGACAGGGACAGAAAGTACAGGTGCTGAATCAGAAATTTTGGGTAGCTCGTTTTCGGCCTCAGAAAAACAACAACAATTAGAACGTTTAAGAAGTTTTAATGTTGTAGAAGGAATTGGGATGGCTGTAGCAAGTGTAGCTTATGAAATGACGAAGTTCGGAACGGATATAGTTGTTGGGAAAATAAAAGAAATTTTTAGCTAAGAGTAACATGGGAGAAGGTTGTTTTACTGATTTGTAAGACAGCCGTTTTAAAATTTGAAAAGGGTTTGTCTCTTATGGTTTATTCGCATAAGATATAGATAGAATGATTTGTATCGTAAGCAGCACGAGTTTTCATTGAATCTTTGTTGCTCTATTGATATAATCAGTGCTAGTGTATATTGGCGAGACTATTAGGAGTTGAGAACATAGATGAATAAAGAAGAAAGAGCAAAAAGACAGTCCAAAATTCGTAATTTCTCTATTATTGCTCATATTGACCACGGAAAATCAACGTTAGCAGACCGTATTTTAGAGAAAACAAACGCGTTAACACAACGCGAAATGAAAGCTCAGTTGCTTGACTCTATGGATTTAGAGCGTGAGCGTGGTATTACAATCAAATTAAACGCAGTACAATTAAACTATAAAGCAAAAGATGGTGAAGAGTATATTCTTCATTTAATTGATACACCAGGACACGTCGACTTTACGTACGAAGTATCACGTAGTTTAGCGGCTTGTGAAGGCGCGATTCTTGTAGTAGATGCAGCGCAAGGTATTGAAGCGCAAACGTTAGCAAACGTATACTTAGCGCTTGATAATAATTTAGAAATTTTACCAGTTATTAATAAAATCGACTTACCAAGTGCGGATCCGGAACGTGTACGTCAAGAGGTGGAAGACGTAATTGGTTTAGATGCATCAGAAGCGGTACTTGCTTCTGCGAAAGCTGGAATTGGTATTGAAGAAATTTTAGAGCAAATTGTTGAAAAAGTACCAGCTCCGGCGGGTGATTCAGAAGAGCCGTTACAATGTATGATTTTCGACTCTTTATATGATCCGTACCGCGGTGTAATTGCTTATATCCGTGTTGTAAATGGAACAGTAAAAGTTGGCGATAAAGTACGTATGATGGCAACGGGTAAGGAATTTGAAGTAACAGAAGTAGGTGTATTTACACCGAAAACTACACAACGTGACGAGTTAACAGTAGGTGATGTAGGTTTCTTAGCAGCATCGATTAAAAATGTTGGTGACACACGCGTTGGTGATACGATTACACATGCGAAACGTCCAGCTGCAGAGCCGTTAGCAGGTTACCGTAAGTTAAACCCGATGGTATTCTGTGGTCTGTATCCAATTGACTCTGCTCGTTATAACGATTTACGTGATGCATTAGAAAAATTAGAGTTAAACGATTCTGCTCTTGAGTTTGAACCAGAAACATCTCAAGCGCTAGGATTTGGTTTCCGTTGTGGTTTCTTAGGACTTCTTCACATGGAAATCATTCAAGAACGTATTGAACGTGAATTTAAGATTGACTTAATTACAACAGCGCCAAGCGTTATTTATAAAGTTTATTTAACTAACGGTGAAGATGTTATTGTTGATAACCCATCTAATATGCCAGATCCACAGTCTATCGATCGTGTAGAAGAGCCGTTTGTGAAGGCTTCAATTATGGTTCCGAATGACTATGTTGGAGCTGTAATGGAGATTTGCCAAGGTAAACGTGGAACGTTTATTGATATGCAATATTTAGATGAAACGCGTGTTACATTAACATATGAAATCCCGTTATCAGAAATCGTATATGACTTCTTCGATCAATTGAAATCAAATACGAAAGGGTATGCATCATTTGACTACGAGTTAATTGGCTATAAACCATCTAAACTTGTGAAAATGGATATTCTTTTAAATAATGAACAAGTGGATGCTTTATCATTTATCGTACACCGTGATTCAGCGTATGACCGTGGTAAAGTAATCGTAGAGAAATTAAAAGAATTAATTCCGAGACAACAGTTCGAAGTGCCAATTCAAGCGACTATCGGAAATAAAGTTGTAGCACGTTCTACAATTAAAGCGATGCGTAAAAACGTACTTGCAAAATGTTACGGCGGTGACATTTCTCGTAAGCGTAAACTTCTTGATAAGCAAAAAGAAGGTAAAAAACGTATGAAGTCTGTTGGTTCTGTAGAAGTACCACAAGAGGCATTCATGGCTGTACTGAAAATGGATGACAACTAATATTTGAAATAAAAAAGAAGTCGTTTGTGCGGCTTCTTTTTTCTGTATAATTACTTTTTAGACATCTGAGCAGCTCTCATTTACAATAATGAGAGAGCTTTTTAGTTCATATAGAGTTAGGAGACTGTTAATGTCCGAAAATATTCGAAAAGATATTCAAGATAAAATACAAAATGGTAATTTTAATTGTGAAAAGGAATTGACGCTTTCTATTATTAGTGGAAAGTGGAAAGTTGTGATACTGTGGCATCTTGGTGTGGAAGGGCCGCATCGTTTCAGTGAATTACAACGGTTATTCCCAAGCATTTCTCATAAAGTTTTGTCGAACCAATTAAAAGAGTTAATGGAAGATGGGATTGTTGATCGGACAGTATATCCCGAAATTCCTCCTCGCGTTGAGTATTATATGACGGAACTAGGCATGTCACTTTTACCGATCGTTGAAATGATGTATGATTGGGGAAAAATGCGAATGGAACAAATTCGTAATACGTTAGAGAAGTAGAGAACCCTCCGGAGTGCGGAGGTTTTCTTTTTAGAAAGGTAGGAGTTATATTTGGTACAAGCTGCATATATTCATATTCCGTTTTGTCAGCACATTTGTCACTATTGTGATTTTAATAAAGTGTTTATTGAACGCCAACCGGTTGATCAATATTTAGATTATCTAGAGAAGGAAATAATAAATACGGTTCAAAAAGTTCCGTTTGATAGTATGAAAACGATTTTTGTGGGCGGGGGAACTCCGACAGCGTTAAATATGGAGCAGACAAAAAAATTACTCGAGATTATTAATCGTCATTTGCGTCTATTCGCCCCGAATTGTGAATTAACATTTGAAGCGAATCCAGGAGATCTACCGAAAGAGAAGTTGAATGTACTGCTAGAAGGCGGAGTGAATCGAATTAGTTTTGGTGTGCAAACGTTCCGTGATGAACTGCTTGAGAAAATTGGGCGCAAGCATACGAGGGAAGATGCATTCCTAGCGATTCGAGAAGCACAGGAAGTAGGCTTTAAAAATATTAATGTAGATATTATTTATGCTTTGCCAGGACAGACGATAGAAGATGTAAAAGAAACATTAGATATTGCTTTTACGCTTGGTGTACAACATTTCTCGGCATATTCATTAATTGTGGAACCAAAAACAGTGTTTTATAACTTAATGAACAAAGGGAAATTGCGTCTTCCGGGTGAAGACCATGAAGCGAAAATGTATGAAATAGTAATGGATGAAATGGAGAAACACGGTTATAACCAGTATGAAATTAGTAATTTCTCAAAAGGTGACAATAAAAGTAGACATAATCTCACATACTGGAATAATGAAGAGTATTATGGATTTGGAGCTGGAGCTCATAGTTATGTGAACGGGGAACGTATTCAAAATGTAGGTCCCCTGAAGCAATATTTTAATAAAATTGATGAAACAAGATTTCCGTATTTAGATGTTCACAAAGTGACGGAGAAAGAAAGAATGGAAGAAGAACTGTTCTTAGGGCTTCGAAAAACAAAAGGTGTTTCTAAAACGTCGTTCCGCAATAAATTTAATGTGGAGATGGATCAAGTTTTCGCGAAGCAGTTACAAAGCAATCAAGAGCAGGGATTGCTTGAAGAGGAAGATGGACATGTACGTTTAACGCGAAAAGGAAAATTATTAGGGAATGAAGTATTCCAATCATTTTTGATTGACTAATTAAATGTTCCATAGGTGTGAAAAATTTTCATTATTTCGTGACGTTTCCGTTGACAATTGAATGTCAATTTTGGTAAGTTATTAATAGATTTAGCACTCAAAGACAAAGAGTGCTAACAGAGGTGATGATGAGATGCTTACGGAACGTCAGCTCTTAATTTTACAAACAATTATTGATGACTTTATTGGATCAGCGCAGCCCGTTGGGTCTAGAACGTTGGCTAAAAAAGATGAAATTACATTTAGTTCAGCTACTATTCGAAATGAAATGGCGGACTTAGAAGAATTAGGTTTTATTGAAAAAACGCACAGTTCTTCTGGACGTGTTCCTTCTGAGAAAGGCTACCGATTTTATGTAGACCATCTTTTAGCGCCGCAAAACTTACCAAACGCTGAAATTGTACAAATTAAAGATTTATTTGCCGAAAGAATTTTTGAAGCGGAAAAAATTGCACAGCAATCTGCTCAAATTTTATCAGAACTTACGAATTATACGGCCATTGTTCTTGGACCGAAGTTAAGTACAAATAAACTTAAAAATGTACAAATTGTGCCGCTTGATCGTCAAACTGCAGTCGCTATTATTGTAACTGATACAGGGCATGTACAAAGTAAAACGATTACCGTTCCGGAATCTGTTGATTTATCAGATTTAGAAAAAATGGTTAATATTTTAAATGAAAAGCTATCTGGCGTACCGATGGAAGAACTTCATAATAAAATCTTTAAAGAGATTGTTACAGTTTTACGTGGGTATGTTCATAATTACGATAGTGCAATAAAAATGTTGGATGGTACATTTCAAGTTCCGTTATCGGAAAAGATATACTTTGGAGGAAAAGCAAATATGCTTTCGCAGCCAGAGTTCCATGACATTCAAAAGGTTAGATCTTTACTTACCATGATTGATAATGAAGCCGAATTTTATGACATTTTGCGTCATAAACAAGTCGGGATTCAAGTGAAAATTGGTAGGGAAAATTCTTCGACGGCTATGGAGGATTGTAGTTTAATTTCTGCAACATATTCGATCGGCGAAGAGCAACTTGGAACAATTGCTATTTTAGGTCCTACGAGAATGCAATATTCTCGTGTAATTAGTTTGTTACAGTTATTTACGAGACAATTTACTGATGGGCTTAAAAAGTAAATGAGAGTAATACATTCGCTCAAGTGATGAAATTTTCATTGCTGTGTGTAATATATAATCCTTAGGTAATCATGCTATGCATGATACCTAATACCTTTTAAGGAGGTGAATATTGTGGAAGAGCGTAACGAACAAGTGGTAGAAGAAGTAAAAGAAGCGCAAGTTGAAGAAGCTGTCACGCCAGAAAACAGTGAAGAAACTGTAGAAGAAAAAAGTGAGGCTGCTCTTTTACAAGAAAAAGTAGATGAGTTACAAGCGAAACTAACGGAAACGGAAGGTCGCACATTACGTCTACAAGCTGATTTTGAAAATTATAAGCGCCGTGTCCAAATGGATAAACAGGCTGCTGAAAAATATAGAGCACAAAGTCTAGTTTCAGACATCTTGCCAGCTCTTGATAATTTTGAAAGAGCGATGCAAGTGGAAGCGACTGATGAGCAAACGAAATCCTTGTTACAAGGTATGGAAATGGTGCATCGTCAATTGTTAGAAGCACTGAATAAAGAAGGTGTGGAAGTGATTGAAGCTGTTGGTAAACAGTTTGATCCTAATGAACACCAAGCTATTATGCAAGTGGAAGATAGTGAATTTGAATCAAACGCGGTTGTAGAAGAATTCCAAAAAGGTTATAAACTAAAAGACCGTGTGATTCGCCCATCAATGGTAAAAGTAAATCAATAATTTACATAAAACTAGGAGGATTCGCCATGAGTAAAATTATCGGTATTGACTTAGGTACAACAAACTCTTGTGTAGCTGTTATGGAAGGTGGAGAACCAAAGGTTATCCCAAATCCAGAAGGAAATCGTACAACACCTTCTGTTGTAGCTTTCAAAAATGAAGAACGTCAAGTTGGGGAAGTTGCAAAGCGCCAAGCAATTACAAACCCAAATACAATCATGTCTGTTAAACGTCATATGGGTACAGACTACAAAGTAGAAGTTGAAGGTAAAGATTATACACCTCAAGAAATTTCTGCAATCATTTTACAAAACTTAAAAGCTGCTGCTGAAGCATACTTAGGTGAAACAGTAACGAAAGCTGTTATTACAGTACCTGCATACTTCAACGATGCAGAGCGTCAAGCAACGAAAGATGCTGGTCGTATCGCTGGTTTAGAAGTTGAGCGTATCATTAACGAGCCAACAGCAGCAGCACTTGCTTACGGTTTAGAAAAACAAGATGAAGAACAAAAAATCTTAGTATATGACTTAGGTGGCGGTACATTTGACGTATCTATCCTTGAGTTAGCAGACGGCACATTCGAAGTTATTTCAACTGCTGGTGACAACCGTCTTGGTGGCGATGACTTTGACCAAGTTATCATCGATCACTTAGTAGCTGAGTTCAAAAAAGAAAATAACATTGATTTAAGCCAAGATAAAATGGCGCTTCAACGCTTGAAAGATGCAGCTGAAAAAGCGAAAAAAGATCTTTCTGGTGTAACACAAACTCAAATTTCATTACCATTCATTAGTGCTGGAGCTGCTGGTCCATTACACTTAGAATTAACGTTAACAAGAGCGAAATTCGAAGAGCTTTCAGCAGGTCTTGTTGAAAGAACATTAGAGCCAACTCGTCGTGCATTAAAAGACGCTGGTTTTGCTCCAAGCGAATTAGATAAAGTTATTCTTGTTGGTGGATCTACTCGTATCCCAGCTGTACAAGAAGCTATTAAACGTGAAACTGGTAAAGAGCCATATAAAGGTGTAAACCCTGATGAAGTTGTAGCATTAGGTGCTGCAGTTCAAGGTGGCGTACTTACTGGTGATGTAGAAGGCGTTCTATTATTAGACGTAACTCCACTTTCTTTAGGTATTGAAACTATGGGTGGCGTGTTCACGAAATTAATCGAGCGTAACACTACAATTCCAACAAGTAAGTCACAAGTATTCTCAACAGCTGCTGATAATCAACCAGCAGTAGACATTCACGTATTACAAGGTGAGCGTCCAATGTCAGCTGACAACAAAACGTTAGGTCGTTTCCAATTAACTGACCTTCCACCAGCACCACGTGGTATTCCACAAATCGAAGTAACATTCGATATTGATGCGAACGGTATCGTTAACGTACGTGCGAAAGACTTAGGAACAAGCAAAGAGCAAGCTATTACAATCCAATCTTCTTCAGGTCTTTCTGATGAAGAAGTAGAACGTATGGTACAAGAAGCGGAAGCAAATGCTGACGCTGACCAAAAACGTAAGGAAGAAGTTGAACTTCGTAACGAAGCTGACCAACTTGTATTCCAAACAGACAAAGTTGTAAAAGATTTAGAAGGTAAAGTAGATGCAGCTGAAGTTGCAAAAGCAACAGAAGCAAAAGAAGCATTACAAGCTGCAATTGAGAAAAACGAGCTTGAAGAAATTCGTGCGAAAAAAGATGCTTTACAAGAAATCGTACAACAGTTAACTGTTAAATTATACGAGCAAGCTCAAGCTGCTGCTGGTCAAGCAGAAGGTGCGCAAGGTGCACAAGACGCTGGCGCGAAGAAAGATAATGTAGTTGACGCTGAGTTTGAAGAAGTAAAAGAAGACAAGTAATTCAACTGTAAACATAATAAGTAAGATGACAAAAAGTCAAAGTCAAGCGTGCCTTGACTTTGGCTTTTTTCACGAATGAGAAGCGATGTGTGAGGATCTTAAGTTTTTCGCTTTGCATACTGTAAGTGAGGAAACTTTGTTGCAAAGCACTTTCTTTCGGTGTTAAAATTACGTTTATGTGAAAGATTCGGGGGTTGTAAATTTATGAGTAAACGAGACTATTATGAGGTCCTTGGACTTAGCAAGGGCGCTGCAACAGATGAAATTAAAAAAGCGTATCGTCGTTTGGCTAAAAAATACCATCCAGACGTAAGTAAAGAAGAAAATGCAATTGAAAAGTTTAAAGAAGTACAAGAAGCATACGAAGTGTTAAGTGATGATCAAAAGCGTGCGCAGTACGATCAATTTGGTCATGCTGGTGCAAATCAAGGATTCGGTGGATTTGGCGGCGGAGGAGACTTCGGCGGTGGCTTCGGTTTTGAAGATATATTTAGTTCTTTCTTTGGCGGTGGCGGCGGCAGACGTCGTGATCCAAATGCTCCGCGCCAAGGTGCTGACTTACAATATCAAGTCACTTTAGATTTTGAAGAAGCTATTTTTGGTAAGGAATTAAATGTGGAAATTCCAGTAGAAGATCCATGTGATACTTGTAAAGGTAGTGGAGCAAAACCAGGAACTTCAAAAGAAACATGTAAACATTGTTCAGGTTCTGGTCAAGTGAGTGTTGAACAAAACACACCATTTGGTCGTATCGTAAACCGTCAAGCTTGTGGTCATTGTTCAGGAACTGGACAAATTATTAAAGAAAAATGTACGACATGTCACGGTTCAGGTAAAGTTCGTAAACGTAAAAAAATTAATGTTAAAATTCCAGCGGGTATTGATAATGGTCAACAAATTCGTGTGTCTGGAAAAGGTGAAGCCGGCGTAAATGGCGGACCAGCAGGAGACTTATATGTTGTCGTTCATGTAAGAAATCATGAATTCTTCGAGCGTGAAGGAGATCACATTATTTGCGAAATGCCATTAACATTTGCGCAAATGGCGCTTGGTGATGAAGTGGAAGTTCCTACTGTTCATGGTAAAGTGAAGCTGAAAATTCCAGCAGGAACACAAACTGGAACTGAATTCCGCTTAAAAGGAAAAGGTGCTCCGAACGTACGTGGATACGGCCAAGGAGATCAATATGTAGTCGTTCGTGTTGTTGTACCAACGAAATTGACTTCACAGCAAAAAGATTTATTACGTGAATTTGCAGGACAAGAAGAGCAGGATGATAGTTTATTCGGAAAGCTTAAACGTGCTTTCAAAGGGGAATAATGGAAATAAAAAATGGAGTTGGTAAATTGTGAAATGGTCAGAAATTAGTATTCATACAACAGAAGAAGCAGTAGAAGCTGTCTCTCATATTTTACACGAAGCTGGTGCTAGCGGAGTTGCGATTGAGGACCCAGCGGAGTTAACGAAAGAGCGCGAGCAACAATATGGTGAAATTTATGCATTGAATCCCGATGAATATCCAGCGGAAGGTGTATTAATAAAAGCATATTTCCCGCAAACCGATTCTTTACATGAAACGATTGCAGGTGTAAAATCATCTATTGATGTGCTTCCATCTTACGACATCGAAATTGGTACTGGAAATATTACCGTTAACGAAGTCAATGAAGAAGATTGGGCTACTGCTTGGAAAAAATATTACCATCCAGTACAAATTTCTGATACATTCACAATCGTACCGACTTGGGAAGAATATACACCATCTTCTCCTGATGAAAAAATCATTGAATTAGACCCGGGTATGGCGTTTGGTACAGGAACTCATCCAACAACAACGATGTGTATACGTGCTTTAGAAAAAACAGTACAGCCAGGTGACACTATTATTGATGTAGGAACAGGTTCTGGTGTACTTAGTATTGCAGCGGCAAAATTAGGTGCGTCTTCTGTTCAAGCATATGATTTAGATCCGGTTGCGGTTGAAAGTGCAGAAATGAATGTACGTTTAAATAAAACAGATGATATCGTGTCTGTTGGACAAAATAGTCTTTTAGAAGGTATTGAAGGTCCTGTTGATTTAATCGTAGCTAACTTATTAGCAGAAATCATTCTATTATTCCCTGAAGATGCAGCAAGAGTTGTGAAATCAGGTGGATTATTTATTACATCGGGCATTATTGCTACGAAGGAAAAAGTAATTTCTGAGGCGCTAGAAAAAGCTGGATTTACAATTGAAGAAGTGTTACGAATGGAAGATTGGGTAGCAATTATTGCACGAAATGCGTAATATAGATTTTAGTCTATAATGAAAAGGGGAGTCTCTCACTATAAGGTGAGGGACTTGCCGTTTGTTATATGAAAAATGATAACGTTTCGTTCTTTTCGTAAGTGTTGACTTACGAAAGGAACGAAACTCTACTAAGGTGATTATATGCAACGTTATTTTGTAGAAGAGAAATATGTAAATGAGACAAGTATTCGCATTGTAGGTGATGACGTACATCATATCGCAAGAGTGATGCGTATGTCAGCTGGAGATCATATTTATTGCTGTGTAAACGGAAAAACAGCAGTATGTTCAATTGATGAAATTACCAGTGAATTTATTAATACGACTATTGTAGAATGGGTAGAGGCGTCAAGTGAACTTCCTGTTTTCGTGACGATTGCAAGTGGACTGCCAAAAGGAGACAAGCTAGAGTTAATTTTTCAAAAAGGAACTGAGCTTGGGGCAGCTGCATTCTTACCATTTCAAGCATCTCGCTCTATCGTAAAATGGGATGCGAAAAAAGCTGATAAAAAAGTTGAGCGTTTAAGAAAAATTGTGAAAGAAGCTGCGGAACAATCACATAGAAGTGAAATTCCAGAAGTACATGCTCCGGCATCATTTAAGCAATTGCTTTCAATGAGTGGTGAGTATGATGTTTGTCTTGTTGCTTACGAAGAGGAAGCAAAACAAGGCGAGAAATCTAATTTTGCGAAAGCTTTAACGACAATGAAACCAGGTCAAAAGCTATTGATTGTATTTGGCCCAGAAGGCGGTTTAGCTGAGGAAGAGATTACAGCGCTTCGTGAACATAAATTTGTACCATGTAGTTTAGGACCAAGAATTTTAAGAACAGAAACGGCGCCATTATACGCGTTAAGTGCTGCTTCGTATCATTTTGAATTGATGGGGTGATGATCAATGTCAACTGTTGCGTTCCATACGTTAGGTTGTAAAGTAAACCACTATGAAACAGAAGCCATTTGGCAATTGTTTAAACAAGGTGGTTATGAAAGAACAGAATATGAAAAGAAAGCTGATGTATATGTTATTAACACATGTACAGTAACGAATACTGGGGACAAAAAAAGTCGTCAAGTAATTAGACGTGCTGTGCGTCAAAATCCAGATGCAGTTATTTGTGTAACGGGATGTTACGCACAAACATCTCCAGCGGAAATTATGGCAATCCCAGGTGTGGATATTGTAGTTGGTACACAGGATCGTGAAAAGATGTTAGGTTACATCGAAGAATTTCGTAAAGAGCGTCAACCAATTAATGCTGTCCGCAATATTATGAAAACACGCGTGTATGAAGAACTTGATGTACCTTATTTCACGGATCGTACACGTGCGTCTTTAAAAATACAAGAGGGTTGCAATAACTTCTGTACATTCTGTATCATTCCTTGGGCGCGTGGTTTAATGCGTTCTCGTGATGGAAAAGAAGTTATTAAACAAGCACAACAATTAGTGGATGCAGGCTATAAAGAAATCGTATTAACGGGTATTCATACAGGTGGATACGGCGAAGACATAAAAGATTATAACTTAGCTGGATTACTTCGTGATATGGAAGCGGAAGTAGGCGGATTAAAACGTCTTCGTATTTCTTCTATTGAAGCGAGTCAAATTTCAGATGAAGTAATTGAAGTGTTAGATAAATCTGAAGTAGTTGTACGCCACTTGCATATTCCGTTGCAATCTGGTTCTAATACTGTATTAAAACGTATGCGTCGTAAATATACGATGGAGTTCTTCCAAGAGCGTTTAGATCGTTTGAAAGAAGCGTTACCAGGCCTTGCGATTACATCTGATGTAATCGTTGGTTTCCCAGGTGAAACAGAAGAAGAATTCATGGAAACATACAATTTCATTAAAGAGAACCGCTTCTCTGAGTTACATGTGTTCCCTTACTCAAAACGTACAGGAACACCTGCAGCACGCATGGAAGATCAAGTTCCTGAAGATGTGAAGAACGATCGTGTTCATCGTTTAATTGAGCTATCTAATCAATTAGCGAAAGAGTACGCATCAGGGTTTGAAGGTGAAGTGCTTGAAATCATTCCGGAAGAGCAATTTAAAGAGGGCGACCGTGAAGGGTTATATGTAGGTTATACAGATAACTACTTGAAAATTGTATTTGAAGGATCAGAAGAATTAATTGGTAAGCTAGTGAAAGTGAAAATTACGAAAGCTGGTTATCCATATAACGAAGCGCAATTTGTTCGTGTTCTTGAAGATGATGTAAAAAAAGAATCAGCTAGTGCATAAAAAGAGCGTGCAACCGGAAACGGTTTGCATGCTTTCTTTATTTGAATCGGTTAAGTACTAGAGGGCGTGGAGGCGTTTCATGCATCCCTGTATGAAAAAAGATGAAATGATAAAAATATAGTTGTCTTCATCAGTGAAGGATACTAGCTATTTGCCATAACTTTTGAAAAGGAAATGCTTCTATTCTTCTTTTATTCTGCCAAATAGTTGACCTGAAGTGATAAAATGTATTATAATCGTAAAAGACATGCTGAAGAAGTGTTTCTTTTTGCATGCTGAAGTTAGTATGTAAGTGTGATGTTTCGGAGGGAGGGAAAGAGAATGTCAAAAACAGTCGTTCGTAAAAACGAGTCTTTGGAGGATGCACTTCGCCGTTTTAAAAGATCGGTTTCTAAAACTGGTACACTTGCTGAAGCAAGAAAGCGCGAGTTTTATGAAAAACCAAGTGTAAAACGTAAGAAGAAATCTGAAGCGGCAAGAAAGCGTAAATTCTAAGAGAGGGTGTAAGTTATGAGTCTTCTCGGTCGTTTAAACGATGATATGAAACAAGCGATGAAGAATAAACAAAAAGAAAAATTAACCGTTATTCGTATGGTTAAGGCTGCTTTACAAAATGAAGGTATTAAACTGCAACATACTCTTACTGAAGAAGAGGAAATAACAGTTTTAGCTCGTGAAGTAAAACAGTATAAGGACTCCCTCCTTGAATTTAAAAAAGCTGGTCGTGAAGACCTTGTTAATAAACTGCAAAGTGAAATTCAGATTTTAAGCGCATATTTGCCAGAGCAATTAACTGAAGAAGAACTAGTTGATGTAATCAAGCAAGTTATTTCTGAAGTTGGTGCGACTTCTAAAGCAGATATGGGTAAGGTGATGACTGCTGTTATGCCGAAAGTAAAAGGTAAAACAGACGGATCACTTGTGAATAAGCTGGTTATCCAGCTATTAGCATAAAAAAACGTCTCATTTCGTATGAGACGTTTTTTTATTGTTCTTATTAAGGAGAAACGCTATATTGCTTAAAAAGCGTTTCTGTAAGTGATAGAAACCCCTCTAGTTAAAGTTTCAATTTATTATTTCCTTGTATAATTCTGATTCTACACCTGTTCTTACTTCCTTGACTAAAACTTCTTTCGCAAATAAAAGCTAAGTACCGAGCCTTCTGAAACTCAGATTGAAGTTTTATAGCGTGCTCTTCAGCATAATCCTCGAAGGTAACAAAAGAGATTCTAACTATATTAGATTTTGCATCAGTTGCATAAAATGGCCGGATATGACTGTCGATAACTTGTTTTATAGCATTCAAAATTTCTTGACCAAAGCCAATTTACTTTCGTATTTCCTCATTTATTAATTCATCTTTTAATGAACCCTAATATTTTTTGAAATTCATATAACAACCATCTATAAAATATTCTTACTTACAACGTAACATTCAGAGCGGGGAAATTTTCTTTTTTGAATTTTATCCCGCATTAACAGGCAACCCGATTGGTGAGGGTTGATTAAAGTTTCACTTTATCTCATTTGTCCAATAAATGACAACTACTTATTCTATGGTCAGTATGTCACGTCCAGAACGAATTGTAACAGGTTTTTTCAAGTTTCCAACTTCTCGCTAGGCTCAATTTCTTAATGTAACTTGTACTGATATCCTGTAGGGGCGCATATTCTTGTATTAATACTTCTATTATTAAAGGTAATATCCTCTGATCCATCATTGTCCTGACAAATATGATTTCATATAGCGACTGTTTTAATTAACATGATATGAACTCTTACAGAATATAGTTATGTTAGTGAAGTCGTTATAACACGATAGGCACTTGTGAAGAAATACATATATATATGGGATGAGGAGGGGGTCTTTCGAGATGAAGAAATTAGAACAAATGAAAAATTGGTTAACAAAACAAGTAGATCTACCAGTGGATGTATTAATGGATCTGCCTCGGATTACTCTTGTTGGGCAAATACATATTTATATAGAAAATCATCGGGGGTTATTAGTGTTTTCAGATAAAGAAGTACGATTACTTTTAAAACATGGTCAATTATTAATTAAAGGACAATCCTTTGTTATTAAAACGATTCTTCCAGAAGAGCTTTTACTCGAAGGTATAATTGAGCAAGTAACATTTTTAGAAAATGAAAAAAAAGGTGATTGAAGTGAAACTTCCATTTGTGAAGTTTTTCTTCTTTATCCTGTAAAAGTTCCGTTGATAGAGACTGATTACAGTTTTACTCTGTTTCATTTTAGTACGAGCTATTTTAATGCTTCAAATAAAAAGTCGTATACCTACTTTTAGAAAGGTAGTGAAGGTGGTAAATGAAAAATAAATGGTTTATAAAGTGGCTTGGGTATGTAAAAGTGCGAATTGAAGGTAGAGGGGCAGAACGGTTTGTTAATGAATGTGTACGGAGGAATTTATTAGTTTGGGATGTTAAGAAGATAGCTGATGAAACGTTAGTTTTTTGTATATTGTTACGCGATGTGAAAAAAATAAAACCAATTTATAGAAAAAATGAATGTAAATTATATTTTATTGGACGTTATGGTTTTCCTTTTTGGAATAAGCGTTTAATTAAAAATAGTGGATTTTTAATTGGGTTTTTAATTTTCTTTTTTGGTGTGATTGCAATGTCAAATATGGTTTGGAAAATTGAAATTACAGGAGCAAAACCTGAAACAGAATATATATTAATGAAAGAATTGGATAAAATGGGTATTAAAAAAGGGAAACTACAGTTTCAAATGCCGAATGTAGAGGATGTACAACGCCATTTGACAGATAATATTAATGCCATTACTTGGGCGGGACTAGAAGTAAGAGGAACGACGTATCATTTTAAAATTGTTGAAAAAAACGAACCGAAAAAAGAAAAGGAACAAAGGCCACAAAATTTAGTAGCAAAAAAAGAAGCGATTATTACAAAAACGTTTGTAGAAGTTGGAAAACCGGTTGTACTGAAAAATGATCATGTGGAAAAAGGGCAGATTCTCGTATCTGGAATATATGGTAATGAGGAAAGCCCGACAATTGTTTCAGCGAAAGGTATTGTGTATGGCGAAACGTGGTATACCTCTAAAGTGAATGTCCCGTTAAAGACGCAATTTCAAGTGTATACTGGTAATGTATACAATAAACATTTTCTTAAATTTGGGGATACGAAAATAAAAATATGGGGATTTCAACATGATAAGTATAAACGCTCTCGTACTGAAAGTGTAAAGCACGATGTGAAATTATTTGGTTTTACACTGCCGATTGCATATGAAAAAGATGTTGTGAGAGAAGAGGAAGAAGCGAATCGAGAATATACAGAAAAGCAAGCGTTAAAAGTAGCGAAAGAGATGGCCGAAAAAGAACTAAAGAAAAAATTGGATGAACATGCTATGATTGTAAGTGATAAGATTTTGAGTAAAGAGGTTGAGGCGGATCAACTAAAGGTCACATTGCATTATACTGTAGTTGAAAATATTGCAGAGCCACAACCAATATCTGAATCCGATATTCAAGGAGACTGAGTAATGGCAGAACAATTAGTAGAAATGAACCAACAATTGGAAAATACTAACGAAGCAATCGCTCTTTTTGGAGTCAATGATGCGCATTTAAAAGTAATTGAACGAGAACTCAATGTATCGATCGTAACTAGAGGAGAAACTGTTCATGTATCTGGGGCAGTTGAAACGGTAACACTCGTAGAAAAAATCTTACAGCAATTACTTGTTGTAATTCGTAAAAGTATATCAATTTCGGAGAGAGATGTTGCGTATGCAATTCAGCTCGCACAACAAGGGAAAATTGCTCAATTTGAAGAGTTATATGAAGAAGAAATCTTCAAGACTGCAAAAGGTAAATCCATTCGTGTAAAAACAATGGGGCAAAGACGATATATTCATGCGATGAAGAAGAATGATATTGTCTTTGGAATAGGGCCAGCAGGAACTGGAAAAACATACTTAGCTGTAGTAATGGCTGTGAGGGCTTTAAAACAAGGATATGTAAAGAAAATTATTTTAACAAGACCTGCTGTAGAAGCTGGAGAAAACTTAGGTTTTTTACCAGGGGATCTGAAAGAGAAGGTTGATCCATACTTACGTCCATTATATGATGCCTTACATGATATTCTTGGACAAGAATATACGCAGCGTATGATGGAGCGAGGAGTAATTGAAATCGCGCCACTTGCTTATATGAGGGGACGTACGCTTGATGATTCATTTGTTATTTTAGATGAGGCTCAAAATACAACGGGTGCTCAAATAAAAATGTTTTTAACGAGATTAGGTTTTAGTTCTAAAATGGTTATTACAGGGGATCCTTCACAAGTAGACTTGCCAAAAGGGGTAAAATCAGGGCTATCTATAGCCTCTAATATTTTATCTGGTGTATCAGGTCTGTCATTTATTACATTAGAACAAACAGACGTTGTGAGACATCCATTGGTGCAACGTATTATTGAGGCATATGATAAAATGGAATGATCCTATTTGTCAGGATCATTTCTTTTTGTATGATAAGGTTGGCGAACGTCATATTTTTTACTATCATGAAAGATAAGGAAAATAAACTATAGGTACTGGTGTATAAAATGTTGCCTCAAAGTATCGTTGGGTAGAAGAAATGAAAGCTATAAATAGTTTCACTTTATTTCTGGAGAGGAGAAGTATTGAAATCATGTCAAGATCTCAAGAAATTTCTAAGTGGTTTCGTAATTTACAACATTCGAAAAAACTAAGTTGGATTTCTTACGTTGTATTAGGAGCAGTGCTGTTTTTTGCGCTTATGAATAATGTAAAACCAGAGCAATTAGATGTTAACATGTATTCTATTGCGAAAAAGACAATCCATTCTCCTATAAAAATTGAAGATAAAGTTACAACGGATAAAAAGAAAAAGAAGCCGCTACAAAAGTTGAAGATCAATATACATATAAAAGTGAGTATAAACAAAATAAAGTTGATATTGTGAATGACGTCTTCGCTAAAGTGGATGAAGTGGTGCAAGAGATTAAAGCTGTTGGACCGGATGATCAAAAAAAGATTACTGATGCTGAGAAAGTGGATAAGTTAAAAAAGAAACTACCTGCTGACTTAACGAAAGAATTATCTGATTCAAACTTACTAAATTTGATTAATGCAGATTCGGGCCAATTAGTATTAGCGAAAGATGCTGCGGTCACAGCGATTAATAGTATCATGACTGAGCATATTAAAATGGACGAATTGAAAGATGCGAAAGAACGATATGTAAGTGAGATGAATAGTGTTAATGTTGATAATGGTTTAAAAGAGTCAATTAAGGCGCTAGGAAGATATGCAATTTCAGCGAACTATTTTTATGACCCGATCTTAACGAAAGAGAAGAGAAAAGCAGAGGAAGATTTAGTTCCACCTGTTTATATTCTTCAAGGACAAGTTCTTGTTAGAGAAGGTGAAACAATTTCAAGTGATGTGTATAATCAGTTGAAATTAGTTGGTTTGTTAGAAAAAGGGAATGGCTTTCAACCTTATGTTGGATTAGCGGTACTCATTAGTGTGTTACTATACTTTATGCATAAACAATTTGAATTGTTTTTAAAGAGAAAAAGAGAAGATAGACCGTATGTTTTAGCGTATATTACAATTTTGTCTATCACAATCGTCTTAATGAAAATCATTAGTTTGTTTCAAAAACTTGAATACGCAGGGATTGCATATGTTGTCCCAGTTGCGATGGGAACATTACTTGTAAAACTAATGATTGGTGATCGATTTGTCTTTTTAACGAGTATGATTTTTTCTGTATGCGGAAGTATTATGTTTAATGAAGGAGTAACGAGTACGTTAAATTATAGTGTAGGGATTTACGTATTGTTAAGTTCATTATCGGTTAGTATTTTCTTGCGAGAAAAAAATCGTCGTACAATGATCTTACAAGCTGGTATACTCGTTTCTGTATTAAATGTAGTCGTATTGGCGGCGCTCTTATTATTACGTAATGGGAATTTTTCGCCTCTTGAAATTGGTACGCAATTATTAATGGCTTCACTTTCAGGGATTATATCGTCCGTTTTGGCTATGGGGATTTTACCATATTTAGAAAGTGGACTTGGAATCGTATCAAGTATGAAGCTTATGGAACTATCAAGTCCAAATCATCCGCTTTTACGTAGAATTTTGTTAGAAGCGCCAGGGACATATCATCATAGTGTAATGGTAGCGAATCTTTCTGAGGCTGCGTGTGAAGCAGTCGGGGCAAATGGTGTATTAGCACGTGTAGGTGCATATTATCATGATGTAGGAAAAACAGTACAACCGCAATTCTTTATTGAAAACCAAATGGGAATTGAAAACCCGCATGATAAATTAGATCCTGTAACGAGTAAAGATATTATAATTGCTCACGTAACGGATGGAGTAAGAATGCTCGAAGAATATCATATTCCACAAGAAATTATTGATATCGCTGGGCAACATCACGGTACAACGTTACTGAAATATTTTTATTATAAAGCAATTAAAGAAGATAAAGAAAAATATACAGAAGAGATGTTCCGTTATCCAGGTTCAAAAGCAACTTCGAAAGAATCGGCAATTGTTGGTATTGCTGATAGTGTAGAAGCTGCGGTACGTTCTATGAATCACCCAACGCCAGAACAAATTAATAATTTAGTGCAAAGTATTATTAAAGATCGATTGCAAGACGGTCAATTTAGTGAATGTGATTTGACGTTTAAAGAACTACAAATCGTTGGGAAAACGTTGTGTGAAACGTTAAATGGTATTTTCCATTCGCGTATTACATATCCGGAACTTCCGGAAGAAAAGGAGAAAGAATGAGTTTGTTAATTGATTTTATTGATGAAACAGAAGAAGTAAAAGAAGCGTATATGAGTTTAATTCGTGAAGTGTTAGAAAAAGCAGCTCAAATGGAAAATATCGAGGATGGCGTGGAGGTATCGGTGACATTTGTAGATAATGAGCGCATTAGAGAAATTAATCGTGATTACCGAGATAAAGATCAACCTACAGATGTAATATCTTTTGCCATGGAAGAGATGGGAGAAGGAGAAATGGAGATCGTTGGTGCAGAGATGCCGCGCATGTTAGGTGATCTTATTATCTCTATTCCAAGGGCGAAAGAGCAAGCTGAAGAGTACGGACATTCTTTCGATCGTGAACTTGGATTTTTGGCGTTACATGGCTTTTTACATTTACTTGGTTATGATCACATGACGGAAGAAGATGAAAAAGAAATGTTCGGAAGACAAAAAGAAATTTTAGAAGCTTTTGGATTAGGAAGATGAAAAAAGGAAAACTTATAGATAGTTTTGGATATGCTATAGCTGGTATATTCTTTTGTTTTCGTCATGAACGAAATATGAAAATCCATTATTTAGCCGCAGTCATTGTTATATGCTGCGGCTTTTATTTCCATATTACGAAAATAGAGTGGATGATATTACTTATTGTAATAGGGATTGTAATGAGTTTAGAGATGGTAAATACGGCTGTGGAAAAAACGGTAGATTTAGCGACTGCCGATATTCATCCGTTTGCAAAAATTGCAAAGGATGTTGCGGCAGGAGCGGTTTTATTATTTACAATTATAGCTGTTATAATTGGTGCTATTATCTTTTTACCGTATATGGTATAGTTGCATTCCGAAGCTTTTATTAAGCTTTGGAAGTGCCGTAAGGGCCTTTAATGAGAGAGTGTATCTCTTCATAGCTGTGAACAGGAAGGATGCGGGAATATGAATAGTAAACAATTAATTCTAGAAGCAATCGAAGCGCGTAAACAAGCGTACGTACCATATTCTAAATTTCAAGTAGGTGCAGCATTATTAACGCGCGGTGGAAAAGTATATCGTGGGTGTAATGTTGAGAATGCATCATATGGCTTATGTAATTGTGCTGAAAGAACAGCTTTATTTAAGGCGGTTTCTGAAGGAGATAAAGAATTTGTAGCCATTGCGGTTGTAGCAGATACAAAGCGCCCAGTACCTCCTTGTGGAGCATGTCGACAAGTTATGGTAGAATTATGTAAACAGGATACGAAAGTATACTTATCAAATTTACATGGTGACGTTCAAGAGACGACAGTCGGAGAATTGTTACCAGGAGCATTTTTAGCGGAGGATTTACATGAATAGAAAAGGTTATAAATCAGGTTTTGTCTCTATTATTGGCAGACCGAATGTTGGAAAATCTACATTTTTAAATCGTATTATCGGCCAGAAAATTGCTATTATGAGTGATAAGCCACAAACGACTCGTAATAAAATTCAAGGTGTATATACAGAAAATGATGCACAAGTTATTTTCATTGATACACCAGGAATACATAAACCTAAACATAAACTAGGCGACTTCATGGTGAAGATGGCGCAAACGACATTAAAAGAAGTTGATATCGTTCTGTTTATGGTTAATGCTGTCGAAGGCTTTGGTCGTGGTGAGGAATTCATCATTGAGAAATTAAAAGAAACGAAACAACCAGTATTTTTAGTAATTAATAAAATTGACCAACTTCATCCAGAGCAATTACTAGAGTTAATTGATCAATATCGTAAACTACATGAGTTTGCAGAGATTGTACCAATTTCTGCGTTAGACGGTAATAATGTGGACGCTTTAATTGGAACAATTAAAAAGTATTTACCAGAAGGACCACAATACTATCCAGATAATCAAGTAACGGATCATCCGGAGAGATTTATTATTGCAGAGCTTATTCGTGAGAAAGTACTACATTTAACACGTGAAGAAGTACCGCATTCTGTGGCTGTTGTTATCGATGCGATTCAAAAGCGTGAGGGTGGGGCAGTTTATATAAATGCAACGATTGTTGTTGAACGTGCATCACAAAAAGGAATCATCATCGGAAAACAAGGAAAAATGTTAAAAGAAGTTGGTAAACGAGCTCGTTTTGATATTGAAGCGCTACTTGGTTCTAAAGTATTTTTAGAAGTATGGGTAAAAGTGCAAAAAGATTGGCGTAATAAAATGTCTCAGCTTCGTGACCTAGGTTTCCGCGAGGATGAGTACTAAAATAGAGTCAAGCTGTAATCAGTGGATGGTTGGTTCATCCGCTGATTATTGGTTTTTATGAACTTTGATAAATTAGGAAAAATTTTTCTCACATGAAAATGGACAAAATGGGTCAATTTAATAACAACAAAGGAAATTGGTTTATAGGCTACGCTTATTGAGAAAGGTGGATTCTTATGCTAGATTTTACCTGGAAGTTTTTCTCCAAAACAGGAAGCATTGAAACGTACTTGCTTTTGAAAGAAATGGAAAAAGACGTAAACGATGAGATGGATCAACATGAAGAGGAGCTAGCGCATCTAGACTCTCCAATTTCTTGACCCGTTTTGTTCAAACCTTGGATGGTGACGAACATGTTTCAAAAAGTTGAGGGCATCGTTATCCGTACGACAGATTACGGAGAAACGAACAAGATTGTTACAATATTCTCAAGAGAACTTGGTAAGGTAAGTGCAATGGCACGAGGAGCAAAAAAACCGAAAAGCCGATTAGCATCTGTGTCGCAATTAATGACACATGGCCATTTTCTTATTCAAATGGGATCTGGGCTTGGAACATTGCAACAAGGCGAGATTATTTCAACTATGAAAGAAATTCGCGAGGATATATTTTTAACTGCTTATGCATCATTTATTGTTGAGTTAACTGATAAAGCAACAGAAGATAAAAAACATAATCCGTACTTATTTGAAATGTTATATCAAACGTTGCATTATATGTGTGAGGGTGTTGATTCAGAAGTATTATCATTAATTTATCAAACGAAAATGCTTCCAGTATTAGGGATGCGCCCGTACTTTGATACTTGTGCGATTTGTCATCAAGAAACAGACTTTGTCGCCTTCTCCGTCAGGGAAGGCGGTTTTCTGTGCTCACGTCATGCAGAGCAAGACCCATATCGTATACCGGTAGGAGAAGCTGTTCATAAATTATTACGTCTTTTCTTCCATTTCGATTTACATAGGCTCGGAAATGTATCGGTAAAGGATAGCACAAAAAAACAAATGCGTTTAGTATTGAATACATATTATGATGAATATTGCGGAATTTATTTGAAATCAAGACGTTTTTTAGAACAACTTGATAAGTTTCAAATATAATTTTGGACCGTATACGGTCCTTTTTACATACTTTCTTTTTCGAATAGCATATTTAGTATATAATATTTAAGAGATAGTATAACTTTTTTCGTTGTGCATTAAAGGTGGTGATTATCATAGAGCTGAATAAACGGCAAGAACATATCATTCAGATTGTAAAAGATCACGGTCCTATTACAGGGGAATCAATTGCAGCACAATTGGGTCTAACACGTGCGACGCTAAGACCAGACTTAGCAATTTTAACGATGGCTGGTTATTTAGAAGCACGTCCACGCGTAGGTTATTTTTATACGGGTAAAACTGGGGGGCAGCTATTATCTGAAGCTGTTAAGAAAATTAAAGTACAAGATTATCAATCTAGACCGGTTGTAATTGATAAAAATGTTTCCGTATACGATGCAATTTGTACGATGTTTTTAGAGGACGTTGGTACATTGTTCGTTGTAGATCAGATGACTCTATTAGTTGGTGTTGTGTCTCGTAAAGATTTATTAAGAGCGAGCTTAGGAAAGCAGGATTTAACCTCTCTTCCGGTTAATATTATCATGACAAGGATGCCAAACATTGCGATGTGTCGTAGAGAGGATTCTTTATATGATATTGCGATGGAATTAATAGAAAGACAGATTGATGCAATGCCAGTTGTAAAAGATACGAAACAAGGTTTAGAAGTGATTGGGCGAATTACAAAAACAAATATTACACGTGCGTTTGTAAATTTAGTAAATAACGAATAAGTGTAATTTGTTTAAAGTGAGGTAATGTAATGGATAATAAAATCGTATATGTCGTATCTGACTCTGTAGGGGAAACGGCTGATTTGGTTGTTCGAGCAGCAATGGGGCAATTCCCGTTTGCTCCTGATATTAGACGTGTACCGTATGTAGAAGATACAGGGACATTAAAAGAAGTGATTTCGATTGCTAAGAGTAATCAAGCACTTATATGTTTTACGTTAGTTAAGCCTGATATGCGCCAGTATTTAGTAACAGAGGCTGCAAAAGAAGGGGTAGAGGCATACGATATTATTGGCCCTCTTATTGATCAAATTGAAGAAATTACGGGGCAAGTGCCGAGATATGAGCCAGGTGTTGTCCGTAGGTTAGATGAAGAATACTTTAAAAAGATTGAAGCGATTGAGTTTGCTGTGAAATATGATGACGGCAGAGATGCACGAGGTATTTTAAAAGCAGATATCGTGTTGATCGGTGTTTCGCGTACATCAAAAACACCACTTTCCCAATATTTAGCTCATAACAAACGCTTGAAAGTTGCGAATGTACCACTCGTGCCAGAAGTTGACCCACCTGAAGAACTATATCAAGTGGCAAAAGAAAAATGTTTCGGTTTGAAAATTACGCCAGATAAGTTAAATCATATTCGAAAAGAGCGATTAAAATCACTTGGATTAAGTGACGGAGCAACATATGCAAATATTAATCGTATTCAAGAAGAAATTGATCACTTTGAGGAAGTAATTAGTAAAATAAATTGCCAAGTAATCGATGTATCGAATAAAGCGATTGAAGAAACAGCAAATATTATTGTGAATGCAGTGCAAAACCAAAAAATGTTTTAGCACATTTACCAAAGGTGAATGTGCTTTTTTCGCTCGTGTGAAATATGACACCTATGGATTTTGTAATAGATTGTATTGTAATGGTTATACTTATACTCCTTTGTCTTTTAGTATATTCAAGGTGTGAGTTTGTCATCCTGAAATGTAAGATGAAAAAATAAAGGGATATGTAGCGTAGTTGAAGAAAATATATTATAATAAAAAATTGTGATAAAAACCTATATTTTACGTTTAGACTTTAATTTTTCAGAATAAACTAGGGATAGGATTTACGAAAAAGACATGTAATTACGTTAAATCGACAAAATCTATACAAGAAAACGCACATTATGGAAGGATTCACAGAAGGGATGTAGAATACAGAAATATGCAAAACATCAACAACATATCAGTTGGTGTATATGTATGTCCCGTGAAGGCTGAAGTTGTGCAAGTTGGAGCGGAATTTCATGTCGGAATTTTGTTTGTCGCATCATATGCTCATCCTTTTGGAAAATAGCAAGGCAATTGGATCTTTGTAGATACTGAACAAAATGTAGTTGATTGTTATATGGATCAACATGAAAAAGTTACAGATCTCAAGGTCAAACAGTATATGTGGCTTGCTACTGTTCTTGTAAAAAGGTCTATATGTATTGTTTCTAAGAGATACATTTGTAACAGATGAGCAAATGTATACAAATTTATATAGCAAGTATGTATATGCGATTTATGCATATAAAGGACCTATAGGAAGGTTCAAAATCGTTTATACAATGTAATCGGCAACACTTTCTAACAAGTTTAGAAAAATATTGTCGAATTATAAAGGAATTTTTTAATTTATATCGAATACAAAATACGACACGGAGATGGAGTTATGGGGAACAGAATTCCCGAAGAAGTTGTTGAACAAATTCGGACATCATCCGATATTGTAGAAGTCATTGGTGAATACGTTCAACTTAGAAAACAGGGGCGTAACTATTTCGGCCTTTGTCCATTTCATGGTGAGAACTCTCCTTCATTCTCTGTTTCATCCGATAAGCAAATTTTTCATTGCTTCGGATGTGGAGAAGGTGGAAATGTATTTTCCTTTCTAATGAAAATGGAAGGACTGGCTTTTACCGAGGCTGTTCAAAAGCTAGGCGAAAGAAATGGAATTGCGGTTGCAGAGTACACATCAGGGCAAGGACAACAAGAAGACATATCTGATGACACTGTCATCATGCAGCAAGCTCATGAATTATTGAAAAAGTATTATCATCATTTATTAGTAAATACGGAAGAGGGAAATGAAGCACTTTCATATTTATTAAACCGTGGTATTACGAAAGAAATGATTGAGAAGTTTGAAATTGGTTATGCATCACCTGCTTGGGACGCAGCGACGAAAATTTTACAAAAAAGAGGTTTATCGCTGTCTAGTATGGAACAAGCTGGCCTTCTAATAAGAAGTGAGAAGGATGGTAGTCATTACGATCGCTTCCGCGGAAGAGTTATGTTCCCGATCTATACGTTACAAGGTAAGGTAATAGCATTTAGTGGAAGGGCGTTAGGAGATGACACTCCGAAATATTTAAATAGCCCTGAAACGCCGATTTTTCACAAAAGTAAATTGTTGTATAACTTTCACCAAGCAAGACCGTTTATTAGAAAGCGTGGGCAGGTGGTTCTTTTTGAAGGATATGCCGATGTGCTAGCTGCGGTAAAAAGTGGTGTGGAAGAAGCTGTTGCGACAATGGGAACAGCTTTAACTGAAGAACAAGCAAAACTTCTGCGACGTAACGTTGAAACTGTTGTTCTTTGCTATGATGGTGATAAAGCAGGGCGAGAAGCGACGATGAAAGCAGGGCAATTATTGCTAAAAGTTGGTTGCCAAGTGAAAGTCACATCCTTGCCAGATAAGCTTGATCCTGATGAATATGTGCAACAATATGGCACTACTGCTTTTGAAAATCTTGTGAAATCAAGTGTGAGTTTTGTTGGTTTTAAAATAAATTATTTGCGTTTAGGGAAAAATTTGCAAGATGAGTCTGGCAAAGAAGAATATGTGAAAAGTGTTTTAAAAGAGTTATCGTTGTTACAAGATGCGATGCAGGCAGAGTCATATTTGAAGTCATTATCGCAAGAATTTTCGTATTCAATGGAAACACTTTTGAACCAATTGCACCAATATCGCAAAGAACAAAAGGTACAGCAAAAACAAATAAAGCAGGTTGCTAAACCGTCTCAAGTCGTTCAAACAAAACCTAAGTTAACAGGTTTTGAAAGAGCGGAAAGAGAAATTATTTACCATATGTTGCAAAGTGCAGAAGTAGCTGTTCGTATGGAATCCCATATAGAAGATTTTCATACAGAAGAACATAAAGGGATTTTATATGAACTATACGCATATTATGAAAAGGGAAATGAACCTTCAGTCGGAACATTTTTAAGTTGGCTCTCTGATGAAAAGTTGAAAAATATTATCACTGATATTTCGACGGATGAATTTATTAATCCAGAATACACTGAAGAAGTGTTGCAAGGCCATTTGGAGACGCTTAGACGGCATCAGGAAAAACTTGAAAAGATGGAGATCATCTTTAAAGTGAAACAAATGGAAAAAACAGATCCTGTAGAGGCTGCTAAATATTATGTAGCATATTTACAAAATCAAAAAGCGAGAAAATAGCTTTTTTGATAAATTTTTAGTATAATGAATGTTTGTATCTCGCGTAAGGAGGGGAACAGATGGCTGACAAACCAGCTCGTTCTAAACAAATTGAAACTGAAATGACCCTTGAGCAAGTGAAAGAACAACTCACTGAGCTCGGAAAAAAACGTGGCGTTCTTACATATGAAGAGATTGCAGAACGCATGAATGGATTTGAAATTGAATCCGATCAAATGGATGAATACTATGAATATTTAGGTGAACAAGGTATTGACTTAGTTGGTGATAATGACAACGAAGAAGGCCCTAATAATCGCCAAATTTCAAAAACAGAAGAAGAGTTTGACCTCAATGATTTAAGTGTACCACCTGGGGTTAAAATCAACGATCCTGTTCGTATGTATTTAAAAGAAATTGGTCGTGTAGACTTACTATCTGCAGAAGAAGAAATTCGACTTGCAACGCGTATTGAAGAAGGCGATGAAGAAGCGAAACGTCGTCTTGCAGAAGCAAATTTACGTCTTGTAGTAAGTATTGCAAAGCGCTATGTAGGCCGTGGTATGCTTTTCTTAGACTTAATTCAAGAAGGTAATATGGGTCTAATTAAAGCTGTTGAAAAGTTCGATTATCGTAAAGGTTTCAAATTTAGTACGTATGCAACTTGGTGGATTCGCCAAGCTATTACACGTGCCATTGCAGACCAAGCGCGAACAATTCGTATTCCAGTTCATATGGTTGAAACGATTAATAAGTTAATTCGTGTACAACGTCAATTATTACAAGATTTAGGTCGCGAACCGTCTCCTGAAGAGATTGGTGAGGAAATGGATCTTGCTCCAGAAAAAGTACGTGAAATCTTAAAAATTGCACAGGAGCCAGTTTCTCTTGAAACACCAATTGGTGAAGAAGATGACTCCCATTTAGGTGACTTTATTGAAGACCAAGAAGCAACATCGCCTGCGGACCATGCAGCCTATGAATTGCTAAAAGAACAATTAGAAGATGTGTTAGATACGCTAACAGATCGTGAAGAAAATGTTCTACGTCTTCGTTTCGGTTTAGATGATGGACGAACTCGTACGCTTGAAGAAGTTGGGAAAGTATTCGGCGTAACGAGAGAGCGTATCCGTCAAATTGAAGCAAAAGCACTTCGCAAATTAAGACATCCAAGCCGTAGTAAGCGTCTTAAGGATTTCTTAGAATAGGTTATTTTTTAAGTTTACTTCACCTTTGTGAAGTAAACTTTTTTATTTTGTTAATTTTTGTTAAAATTTAGCTGTGGGCAACGATTACAATTTCTTGTAATTTATTTTACAGAATTGTCTTTTGATTTGCAAATGCTCATTTTTCGATTTTTCGATTAATTTTGTTTATTATATACAAAAATATATGTAGAAAAGCGAAAAATATGATGAGAAACGTTAATAATTATCGAAATAATAAGCGATATGACAATAAAAAACAATAAACTGAATTTATGGAATATTTTTAACAAGTAGTAGTTTGCTCTTTTCTGATAGAGCGTTTTCAAGTACAATATAAATGACTGAATCATCTAACTATTTAGGGGTATAGAGGGGGGAGAAGAGATATGAAACGTAATCCGCTGATTCCGTTCGCTCTTATTGCAGCATTGGGTATTATCGTTATGTTTGTATTTTCATTTCAGGGGCTAAATAAATCTAAAGAGTTAGCTGATGCAAAAAATGGCGGGAAGCCAGCACAAACAGCATCAAAACCAGAGGATATTGTGAAGCAAAGCTGTACGAGCTGCCATGGTGATCAGTTACAAGGGGCAGTTGGACCTAACTTACAAAAAATTGGTGGGAAACTTTCAAAGGATGAAATTAAAGAAATTCTTTCGAAAGGAAAAGGCAATATGCCTGCCAATATAGTTCCAGCTGATCAAGCTGCTAAAGTAGCTGATTGGTTATCGAAGAAAAAATAAAGTTCCGTATGACAAGCCTTTTGCTTATGCAAAGGGCTTGTTTTTCTATATTTTCTAAAATACGATGAATGATAGAGTGGTGAATTGTTGTTATGGGCTTGCAACAACTACTATAAATTCATTATCATGGAGACAGACTGACAAGAGAAGGAGTAATGGAAATACATGAATGAAGTAAAGCTTTCAAAACGATTAGAAGAAGTTGTGCGTGAAATACCAGTAGGATCTACAGTTGCTGATATTGGATCGGATCATGCGTATTTACCGTGTTATACAATTATAAATAATATTGCTACAAAAGCAGTTGCAGGAGAAGTTGTAGATGGACCATTCCGCTCTGCACAAGCAACTGTAGCTGAAAGTGGCTTACAAGATAAGATAGATGTGCGTAAAGGGAATGGATTAGCTGTTATCGCGCCAGGAGAAGTAGATGTAATTACGGTTGCTGGGATGGGTGGAGCGTTAATTCGTGATATTTTAGAAAGTGGTAAAGAAAAATTAAAAGGTGTAACGCGTTTAATTTTACAGCCGAATATTGCAGCGCATCACATTCGTGAATGGTTTATTGAGAATGGATGGGAGCTTATCCATGAAAAAATCGTAAAAGAAGATGGAAAAATTTATGAAATTCTAGTAGGGGAGCGGGGAAACATCGCGTTGCCTTATTCTGAAAATAAACAAGCTGAATTGTTTATGGGACCATTTTTAATAAAAGAAAAAAGTGAAGCTTTTGTTGAAAAATGGGAAGGAGAATTAAAAAACTTCCAAAATATTTTAAAACAGTTAGAACGTGCGACTGATTCTGAAGAAACAAAAGCGAAACGTGAAGAAGTAGAAGCGAAAATGAAAATGATAGGGGAGATTTTATCATGAGTAAAATTCCGAATGGTCATGAAATAATTTCTTTATTTGAAAGTATGTATCCAAAGCATTTAGCGATGGAAGGTGATAAGATTGGTTTGCAGATTGGAGCGCTTAATCAACCTGTGCAGCACGTATTGATTGCTTTAGATGTAACGGAGGAAGTTGTGGAAGAAGCGATTCAATTAGGGGCAAATGTCATTATTGCTCATCACCCTTTAATTTTTAACCCGTTAAAAGCGATTCATACAGATAAGGCGTATGGGAAAATTATTGAAAAGTGTATTAAAAATGATATTGCAATCTATGCAGCGCATACAAATGTGGATGTTGCTAAGGGCGGGGTAAATGATTTACTTGCTGAGGCGTTAGGATTGCAAAATACAGAAGTTTTGGCACCAACATATGCAGAAGAAATGAAAAAAGTTGTTGTGTTTGTGCCAGTCACTCATGCAGAAGAAGTAAGGAAAGCATTAGGAGACGCAGGTGCTGGTCATATCGGCAATTATAGCCACTGTACGTTTAGTAGCGAGGGTATAGGCACATTTGTACCTCAAGAGGGGACAAATCCTTATATCGGGGAAACTGGACAGTTAGAACGTGTAGAAGAAGTGCGAATCGAAACGATTATTCCAGCTTCATTACAGCGAAAAGTGATTAAAGCAATGGTAACGGCGCACCCTTATGAAGAAGTAGCATACGATGTGTATCCGCTTGATAATAAAGGTGAAACGTTAGGCTTAGGAAAAATAGGATATTTACAAGAAGAAATGACGCTTGGTCAATTTGCAGAACATGTGAAACAATCATTAGATGTTAAGGGTGCAAGAGTTGTCGGTAAGTTAGATGATAAAGTGCGTAAAGTAGCTGTACTTGGTGGAGATGGTAATAAATATATAAACCAAGCGAAATTTAAAGGAGCAGATGTATATGTAACTGGTGACATGTACTATCATGTTGCTCATGATGCGATGATGCTTGGTTTAAATATAGTTGACCCAGGACATAATGTTGAAAAAGTAATGAAGCAAGGTGTACAAAAGCAACTGCAAGAAAAAGTGGATGCAAAGAAATTCAATGTTCAAATTCATGCTTCGCAGTTACATACAGATCCATTCACATTTGTATAAGAAAAATAAAAACCGTTGCTCCATTAGGGCAACGGTTTTTATTATTGTTCTTTTTTCACCTTTACGCGAGGTAATATCTTTTGTAACGGTACTTTTCGAACTCTTTCCCATGTAGCGGGATTCATTGGATTATATTGCTCTAAGAACGCGATAACTTCTTTTGTAATCGGCGTTGGTGTAGAAGCACCTGCTGTGACAGCTACGTTTTCTACACCTTGTAGCCACTCTAATTGAATTTCGCTTACATCAGCAACTCGATATGCTTTTGTACCCGCGATTTCTTGTGATACTTGTGCTAGGCGATTTGAATTGTTACTTTTCGGATCGCCAACAACAATTGTTAAGTCTGCAACATCAGCTTGTTTAGCGACAGCTTCTTGGCGAACTTGAGTTGCTAAACAAATTTCTTTATGGAATTCTGCTGTTGGGAATTTTTTTTGAATGTCCTCCATTAAATGTTGAACATCCCATTGACTCATCGTTGTTTGATTCGTTACTAAAATTTTATCTGTTGGGATTTCTAATGTTTTTAAATCATCGGCTCTTTCGATAAGGTGAACGATGTCAGGTGCAATACCAACTGCGCCTTCTGGCTCAGGATGATTTTTTTTACCGATATAAATGACATGATATCCTTCCGCTTTTTTAGCTTCGATAAGATCATGCGTTTTGGTAACATCTGGGCAAGTGGCATCGATTGTTGTTAAACCTTTTTCTTTTGCGCGTTGTTTAACTTCTGGAGAAACACCGTGTGCTGTGAAAATAACAGTACCAGAATCAATCTTATCTAAAATTTCTAAGCGACTTGGACCGTCTAATGTGATGATTCCATCTTCTTCAAAAGCGTCTGTAACATGTTTATTGTGAACAATCATACCTAAAATATAAATGGGTCTCGGCAATGATTTATCTAATGCGGCGTTACGTGCAATTACCATTGCATCGACAACACCGTAGCAATAACCACGAGGGGAAATTTTAACAATTTTCATATGAGTAATCCTCTCCTTCTAAACAAGGGATACTTTTGTGCATAGTCTTTTACATTATAAAGGAGGAGTGGATAGAAAACAAAGGATTGTTACACATATAGTTTTGGTTTTGTTGCTGTTTGTTGAACTGGTTCTTTCGGTAACTCTTTTTGTATTACAGGTTCAATCACTATTTTCTTTCGTTTTCGTTTCTTTTTTTGAGGTGCAGGAGGCGGACTTTCTACCTCAACTGGCTCTGTTACATTTTCTGTTTGATTTTCTTCCGTGCTTTTTCCAGAGGTGAGGATTTTAACAATGCTTGGTAGACTACGCATAATAGGACCGTACTGTTCGACAACAGGACCTACAGATTGAACGACTTGGGATACTTTTTCGATGTTATTTATCATATTAGTTGGATTCGAAATTAAGTTCGAAAAAAAACTGCCGATGCCACTGCTTGCTGTTGCCGCAGCTGTAGTTGCGCCGCCGCGCGTTTCATTTGATTCATACATTTGAGGCGGTATCATTTGCTCAGGGTGTTGCTGCATGTATGGTTGATATTGTGGATGTTGCTGCGGATATTGTTGGTGGTATTGCTGCTGATATTGCTGTTGATATTGCGGCGGCGACGGTGGTTGCTGATGCATCATCGGTTGCCCTTCCATTTGTCGGTAAGGTGGAACCATTTGCATAAAAGGCTCGGTTGGATCGTGTTTTTTAAAAAGCTTGGCAAGAAAACCTTTCTTTTTTTGTGCCATTGGTGGTAGTTGTGGAATTGGATATGGTGTATAAGGTTGCTGCCCTGGATTCGGATACATTTGCCTTGTAGGGGATTTCGGAAACATGTGAGAAATCCTCCTTTCTTCAGTTAGGTATATACACATACAATATGCAATAAAAGGGAAGAAGGTTAGTTTTTGAAGTGAAAACCTAAACTAAAGATGGATTTTACTTGTAGATTTCGATATAATGTAGACTTGACTGATTTGTGCGCGCAGTAGAAATTTTAGAAAGAAGGTGTAACTTATGACACAACAAACTTTTACACAGTATGATTTTAAACCATTTTTAATAGATGCAGTTCGTGAACTACGCTTTACAGAGCCGACAGGAATTCAGCAGAAAATTTTCCCGGTTGTGAAAAAAGGTGTAAGTGTAATTGGACAATCCCAAACAGGTTCTGGGAAAACACATGCATACTTACTTCCTACATTAAACAGAATTAATGCAAGCCGTGAAGAAGTACAACTTGTTATTACAGCGCCTACTCGTGAGTTAGCACAACAAATTTACGAAGAAATCGTGAAATTAACAAAGTTTTGTGCGGAAGACCAAATGATTACAGCACGTTGTTTAATTGGTGGAACTGATAAACAACGCTCAATTGAAAAGTTGAAAAAACAACCTCATATCGTAGTTGGAACACCAGGACGTATTAAAGATTTAGTAGAAGAGCAAGCATTATTTGTTCATAAAGCAAATACGATTATTGTCGATGAAGCAGACTTAATGCTTGATATGGGATTCATTCATGATGTAGATAAAATTGCAGCACGCATGCCTAAAAACTTGCAAATGTTAGTTTTCTCTGCAACAATTCCTCAAAAACTAAAACCGTTTCTGAAGAAGTATATGGAGAATCCAGAACATATTCATATCAATCCAAAACAAGTTGCAGCTGGAAACATTGAACACTATTTAGTGCCTTCTAAACATCGTAATAAAATTGATTTAGTGCATAAAATGCTACTTCAATTTAAACCGTATTTAGCAGTTGTTTTCACGAATACGAAAAAGATGGCAGACCAAGTTGCTGATGGATTAATGGAACGTGGCTTAAAAGTTGGACGAATTCACGGGGATTTATCACCACGTGATCGTAAAAAAATGATGAAACAAATTCGTGACCTGGAATTCCAATATATTGTTGCAACTGATTTAGCAGCACGTGGTATTGATATTGAAGGGATTAGCCATGTTATTAACTATGAGCTACCATCAGATTTAGATTTCTTCGTTCACCGCGTTGGAAGAACAGCACGTGCGGGGCATTCTGGTATTGCAGTGACGATTTATGATCCAGCAAACGAAGAAGCGTTAGATAGCTTAGAAAAACAACGTCATATCGAGTTTAAACATGTAGATTTACGTGGAGATGAGTGGGCAGATTTAGGTGAGCGTCGTCGTCGTAAGAGCCGTAAAAAGCCAAATGACGAACTTGATGTTATGGCAACAAAAGTTGTTAAAAAACCGAAAAAAGTAAAACCAAACTATAAACGTAAACTTGCAACAGAACGTGACAAAGTGAAGAGAAAATACAGCCATAAAAAAAGATAAGGGATTTCCCTTATCTTTTTTTTATCCTGCTAATTTAAATGAAGAGTATAGTCTGTCTAAATAGTCATATGAATTTGTCTAGTGCGTCTTTTGTGAACAAACAATTCACTACATATTTCTACAAATTATGCTATCATTATATCTATTGTATATTGAAGAGGTGATTGTATGTTAAAGATTGGATCTCATGTTTCCATGAGTGGTAAGAAAATGTTATTAGCAGCAAGTGAAGAGGCTGTTTCATACGGTGCAACAACGTTTATGATTTATACAGGTGCACCGCAAAATACACGAAGAAAACCAATTGAAGAATTGAACATAGAAGCAGGAAGAAAACATATGGAGCTGAACGGAATTGAGGAAATTATCGTCCATGCACCGTATATTATTAATGTTGGGAATACGACGAAGCCAGAAACATTCCAATTAGGCGTAGACTTTCTTCGCATGGAAATTGAAAGAACATCGGCATTAGGTGTAGCAAAACAAATTGTTCTTCACCCAGGAGCGCACGTTGGTGCTGGAGCAGATGCTGGTATTCAACAAATTATTAAAGGGCTTAATGAAGTATTAACGCCAGAACAGACGGTTAACATTGCGTTAGAGACGATGGCAGGAAAAGGAACAGAATGCGGTCGTAGCTTTGAAGAAATTGCAAAGATTATTGATGGTGTGAAATATAATGAAAAGCTATCTGTATGCTTTGATACGTGTCATACGCACGATGCAGGATATGATATTGTAAATGACTTTGACGGCGTATTAAACGAATTTGATAAGATCGTTGGTATAGATCGTTTACAAGTACTTCATATTAATGATAGTAAAAATGTACGCGGAGCAGGAAAAGACCGTCATGAAAACATTGGATTTGGTCACATTGGGTATAAAGCATTGCATCACATTGTACATCATCCACAGTTAATGCATGTACCAAAAATTCTTGAAACACCGTATGTAGGGGAAGATAAAAAAGATAAGAAGCCACCATACAAATTGGAAATTGAAATGCTGAAAAACGGCACTTTTGATGAAGGGCTTCTTGAAAAAATTAAAGCGCAATAAGGAGGGGAAATCCCCTCCTTATTTTAGTAGTTGCTGAAATAACGTATTTACTTGTTGGGCAGTGGCAGGGGAAGTTACTTTTGCGATCTGTTTTAAGAGCTCTAGTCGCTCGTTGTTATCGTAAATATTAATATTTTTACCCTTCATAAGTAAAACAATTTGATCAGCTTGTGCTGCTGTAATGGGAACTTCGTATTCTTTGCTATATTTTAATAACTCTTTTGTAGAAATATGATTTAATTTTTTATTAACAATTTGTTTAATGAGGTTCATCTTGTTATCCTCCTTCACGCGTTCTTCTATCGAAATATATGAGCATGTAGCTTGTACATATTCGTATGGAGTTTCTTTTTTCATGAGGAAAAGAAGCGTATGTTATAATATAAGAACGAAACTACAGAAAAAGAGTACAGGGAGGGCTTATGGAGCAAAAGCAACATCGAAAAGAAAGTGTTATTCATCTCATTTATCGTTTAGTTATGATTATTTTTGGAGCAGCATGCGCGGCGGTAGCAATTGAACTATTTTTAATGCCAAATAAAATTATTGATGGTGGAATTATTGGTATTTCTCTTATATTAGATTATCTTACTCCTAACATTTGGTGGTTAAGTTTTTCTACTTTAGTCGTTGTTCTCAATATCCCATTTATGTATTCCGGTTATAAGCAAATTGGAAAAACATTTATGTTATCTTCGACATTTGGTATTGTAGCGTTAGCTTTCATTGAGTCAACGTTACATGCGGTACCACCATTTACAACAGAACCTATTTTAGCGACAGTGTTTGGGGGTCTTATTTTAGGGCTTGGTGTAGGACTTGTAATTCGTCATGGTGGATCGCTAGATGGAACTGAAATTATGGGGATTTTATTAACGAAGAAATTACCGTTCTCTGTTGGTGAATTCGTAATGTTTGTGAACTTATTTATTTTTGCATGGGCAGCATTTGTGTTTGGTGTGGAACAAGCGATGTATTCTGTTATGACGTACTATATCGCATTTAAAACGATCGATACAGTAATTCAAGGGCTAGATGAAACGAAGGCGGTTTTAATTGTATCTGATCAATATGAGGAAGTATCAAACGCGATTTTGCATCGTCTTGGCCGTGGAACTACAAAGCTTGTAGCGAAAGGTGGTTACACGGATAAAGAAAAAGAAGTTATTTATGCAGTTGTAACGCGTCTAGAAGTGACGAAGTTAAAATCAATTGTGCATGAAATTGATGAAAATGCGTTTGTTACGATTATGAGCACGCAAGAGACAAATGGTGGTAAGTTTAAATCGGCTATTCACTAAAAAGTTTATAGGAATATTTTTCGAAAGCAGAGAATTTTTCTCTGCTTTTTGTTATAATAGTAAGGTTTCTTGAAAAAATAGATATATTTTAGGCAGATTGGTTTACAACTATAATAAGCTGTACTATAATTCAAATAGATATAAATCGGAATCATTCTGAATTAAAATAGGTGAGATGCTATGAATAATATATTAGAAATTGAAGGTTTAACATTCCGATACGAAGATCGGAATGTGTTAGAAAATATTAATTTGCAAGTTCCGAAGGGAGCTTTTTTAGGTTTAGTGGGACCGAATGGTTCAGGTAAATCAACTTTACTTAAGTGTTTATTAGGTGTTTTAAAGCCAAAAGAAGGAAGCATTCGCGTGTTTGGCGTTGATAGTAAGAAGTTTAAGGAATGGAACAAAGTTGGTTATGTATCCCAAAAGGCAAATAGTTTCAATTCTGGTTTTCCAGCAACTGTTTCTGAAGTTGTGTCAATGGGACTTGTTTCGAAAAAAGGGCTTTTTCGCTTTTTCACAAAAGAGGATAAGAAAAAGGTAGAAAAAGCAATTGCTGATGTAGGGATGAGTGAGTTTCAAGGTCGTAACATTGGAGAGCTTTCTGGTGGACAGCAACAGCGTGTATTTATTGCTCGTGCGCTCGTTAGTGATCCTGAATTGCTTATTTTGGACGAGCCTACTGTTGGAATCGATGTGAAAAATGTGGAAAGTTTTTACGAAATATTAGAGGATTTAAACAAAAGGCTCGGGATCACATTAATTCTTGTTACTCATGATATGGGAGCTGTTACTGAAAAAGTAACACATGTTGCATGCCTAAACCAACATCTACATTTCCATGGAAATGTAGAGAAGTTCCGAGAGTTAGAAGATGCAGAAATGTCCGTTTTATATGGACATCATGTTCATCGTTTAGAACACGAACATGAGCATCACGGGAGGATATAATGATACAAGATTTTTTACAATATGACTTTTTACGTAATTCTTTATACGCAGGTATTTTAATTGGACTTGTTGCACCACTAATTGGTGTGTTTGTTGTTATTCGTCGTTTATCTCTTATTGCGGATGCATTAAGTCACGTGACGTTATCGGGTATTGCAGCAAGTTTATTACTTGAAAAAACCATTTTTACAGGTGGATTTTTAAACCCCTTATATATGGGGATGATTTTCTCGATTGGTGGAGCGCTACTAATCGAAAAGTTACGAACTGTATATAAGCACTATCAAGAATTAGCAATTCCGATTATCCTTTCGGCAGGGATGGGGGTTGGAGTTATTTTCATTTCACTTGCAAATGGATTTAACACAGACTTATTTAGTTATTTATTTGGTAGTGTCAGTGCTGTAACAAGTACAGATTTAATTATTATTGGGATTGTAGCAATTGTTGTTGTTGCGACAATTATTTTATTATATAAAGAGCTGTTTCTATTATCATTTGATGAGGAATACGCAGTATCAACTGGTTTAAGAGCGAAATGGATTCACTTTATTTTCATTATATTAGTTGCTCTTGTCATTGCAGTATCAATGCGTGTAGTAGGGGTTCTTCTCGTATCATCATTAATGACGTTACCAGTTGCAGCAAGTATTCGTATTGCTAAAGGATTTAAACAAACAATTTTCTTTTCCATTTTATTTGGTGAAATTGCAGTAATTGGTGGAATGTTTGCTTCGTATCAACTTGATCTAGCGCCAGGTGGTACAATTGTTATGATAGCAGTTCTTATTTTAATCGGTGCGATTTTATGGAAGAAGAAAAAAACTGCATAAAGTAGGGATAGGTATGAATCTAACAGAAGCTTTACGCCTAATGAAAGAAAAAGGATACAAACATACTGGAAAAAGAGAAGAGATGCTCAGATTATTTGCAGCACATAATCGTTATTTAACTGCGAAAGATGTTTTAGAGCATATGAAAGATGATTATCCAGGGCTTAGTTTTGATACGATTTATCGTAACTTAACAGTTTTTGCTGAGATTGGTGTTTTAGAACAAACGGAATTAAATGGTGAAAAACATTTTCGTTTTACTTGTTCTATTATGGAACATCATCATCATTTTATTTGTTTGGATTGTGGAGGAACGAAAGAGATTACTTCCTGCCCAATGGATTTTATGAATAAAGATTTTACCGGTTATGAAGTAACGGGTCATAAGTTTGAAATATATGGTCGTTGTCCAAAATGTGCAAAGTAAAAGCTCGTCGGTTATATAACTGACGAGCTTTTTTACGTAGAAAAGAAGGTTGCTCACAAATATTGTGGCAACCTTCTTTTTATTGTTCTTGCGTCTCTTTTTCTTTTTCTCGTTCAGCAGCCATTTCAGCAGCAATTACGTCGATTTCTTTTTTCAGTTCTTCTACCATTGTTTCTTCTGGTACTTTACGAACGACTTGCCCTTTACGGAACAATAATCCCTCTCCACGTGCACCGGCAATACCGATATCAGCTTCACGAGCTTCACCAGGGCCATTTACAGCGCAACCAAGTACCGCGACTTTAATTGGTACTTGAAGTGTAGAGATGTATTCTTCCACTTCGTTAGCGATGCTAATTAAATCGATTTCAATACGACCACAAGTTGGACAAGAGATAAGTGTTGCTGCGTTAGATGCAAGACCGAATGATTTTAATAGTTCACGAGCAACTTTTACTTCTTCAACTGGATCAGCACTTAATGAAATACGTAATGTATTTCCGATGCCTTTATTTAAGATTGCTCCAAGACCAGCAGCACTTTTTACAGTTCCGGCAAACAATGTTCCAGATTCTGTAATACCTAAATGTAATGGATAATCAAAAGCGCGAGCAGCTTTCTCATATGCTTCGATTGCTAAGTTAACATCAGAGGCTTTCATAGATACGATAATATCGTGGAAATCTAAGTCCTCTAAAATTTTAATATGATGTAGCGCGCTCTCGACCATACCATCTGCAGTTGGGTACCCGTACTTTTCTAAAATGTGACGCTCTAATGAACCAGCGTTTACACCAATACGGATTGGAATACCGCGCTCTTTTGCTGCATTTACAACAGCTTCTACTTTATGGCGACGACCGATGTTACCTGGATTGATACGTACTTTATCGATGCCACCTTCAATTGCTTTTAAAGCAAGGCGATAATCAAAATGAATATCAGCAACAAGTGGAATGTTGATTTGTTTTTTTATATCAGCAATAGCATCTGCTGCGCGTTCATCTGGAACGGCAACGCGCACGACTTGACAGCCGGCTTCTTCTAAACGCTTGATTTCAGCAACTGTTGCTTCAACATCATGTGTTTTTGTTGTTGTCATACTTTGTATAATTAATTCATTATTACCGCCGATTGTTAAATTACCGACTTTAACTGGACGTGTTTTTGTACGATGAGTCATTTCATTCACGAATAGATCGCTCTCCTTATAAAAGAAGTTTCTTATTTAGTCCCTCATATCAATGATAGTATACGTGATATAGGGCTATAGAAACCGAAGTACTCAGTTTCACTTTTACTATTGTATCAGCGCCTTTATGTAATTGACAAGGATTAAGTGATAGCTTATTGATATAAGGGGAATTTATAAGACTTTCCAATTTGTATTTTTGTAGCAGATGTACTTTTGTTTAATTGTTTAAAGTCGTCAATGACTTTTTCTATGGAAGGAATTTTTTTCTTATTAATTTGTTCTGTAATAGAAAGAACTGTCTCACCAGTTTTTACTTCAATTGTTTTATAAGATACATCCGTTTCTTTTTCTGTTTTGTTCTCTTTATTTTGTTGGCTGTCTGTGTTTTCTTTTTTAATCGTTTGAGCAGTAGTTGTTTTTTTATATGCACTTAACATCGGTAAAGTACCGATTTTTATATCGTAATAAAATATATAACCGAGAACAAGCACGAATAGGAATATACCTAATCTCTTCATATTCTTCACTCCTTTGCTAGGAATATATGCTTGTCCAAAAAAAAAATGCCTATTTAGGCATTTTTTATTTTTCTTTCGGTTTGGGTACCTCTTTAATCGTTAAGTATAGAACGATTAAAACAACAGCGATATAAATGAACGTTGCCCCAGGTACGACGATTTTGAATAAATCCATAATCATGAAGAAAATGGTTGGGATTGTGTAGCTATATGCAGTTAGTGTCCAAACTTGTTTATAGGATAGTTTACGTTGACCGCTCATAGCAGAACCGATGAACGCAAGTAAAGTCACGCCTACAAAAGTGATGAATAATTGGAATAGGTACACTAAAAATCCAATAACAAATAATAAAATTGGGTAAATATTATCGAATAAAGAAATAAATTCTTGTAGATCTTTTTTCTCAAGAGATGCACCTAACAAATCGTTATAAGAATACGTTTGTGTTTGACCATTTCCCATAGAGACTACTTTATCTTTTAAAACAAATAAACCTGTTTTATTTTGATATTTTTCTAGGTCTGTTGAATTTGGATCAAATACGAAAAGTGCATTTCCTTCTTCTTTTTCAATAGGTTGATCAATATCGGCTTTTAGTTCGCCATTTTCAATTTTAAAATCAGGTAAATCTTTATCGATGACTTGATTTACCATGCCTACACCATCCTGGATAAAACTACCGTACAAAAAAGTTCTTGGAATAGTAGTAATTAAGCAAAGTAGCATAATATACAAAATGGTTTTACCGATTTTTTGAAAACGGAATAGCGCCATATCTTTAGGCGAGTATATGCTTTTTACGAATTGGGTAAATATGGACATAGATTCACTTCCTTTATGTATGTATAAAATCATTGTAACGTAGGAATCTAGAGAATCTCAAGATATATTATATTTACATATAGTGGAGATAACTAAATTTCTTTTTATTAACTTTCTTCTTTTAAATAAGAAAAATACAATTGACACTTTTCTTTTCTATATGGTAAATTTATCTTACCTTTCTTAAAGGGCATATCCGATAGGAATTCCTTTATTTGATATGTTGTTACATACATAATTGTGGACCCTTAGCTCAGCTGGTTAGAGCAGACGGCTCATAACCGTCCGGTCGTAGGTTCGAGTCCTACAGGGTCCATATCCATTTCATATGTTTATTATGTTAGCAGGAAGCTTCCTTGTAGAAGGAAGCTTTTTTTACGGAATATATGAGCATTTTAATTGAAAAGAAGTGGGAATTTTGCTACTTTAATGATAGCAAGACAATGTGATTTATTTGTTTGCACCCTATGGCAATTAGGGTAGAATGAAGTTGTATGTCACTTAAGTGGCAATACATAAACTGGGAGGAATATAACAATGGCAAAACACGAATTACCAAATTTACCTTATGCGTATGATGCTTTAGAGCCTCACTTTGACAAAGAAACAATGAACATCCATCATACAAAACATCACAACACGTACATTACAAACTTAAACGCTGCTTTAGAAGGTCATGCAGAATTAGCTGACAAAAGCGTAGAAGAATTAGTTGCGAACTTAAACGAAGTACCAGAAGCAATCCGTACAGCAGTACGTAACAATGGTGGCGGACATGCTAACCATACATTCTTCTGGACAATCCTATCTCCAAACGGCGGAGGACAACCTGTAGGTGAACTTGCAACTGCAATTGAAGCAAAATTCGGTAGCTTCGATGCATTCAAAGAAGAATTCGCAAAAGCTGGCGCAACTCGCTTCGGTTCTGGTTGGGCTTGGTTAGTAGTAAACAATGGTGAGTTAGAAGTAACAAGCACTCCAAACCAAGATTCTCCTTTAACTGAAGGTAAAACGCCAGTTATCGGTTTAGATGTTTGGGAGCATGCTTACTACTTAAACTACCAAAACCGTCGTCCAGACTACATCGGTGCATTCTGGAACGTTGTAGATTGGAACGCTGCTGAAAAACGTTACCAAGAAGCAAAATAATTGTAATAAATATAGAAAAAGCTAGGGGAGAGCCCCTAGCTTTTTTCTATGCTTTCCTTTTACATAATTGGGCTTGTCTTTGGAAGACTAGAACATGAAGTAAAGGAGAGTTGTGTATGAAATGGAAACATATAATTGGTGACGTTGAAGTGAATCGGGATTTAGTGTTATTGCTCCTTATAGGAGGTTTATACACGCTCGCAATTTCTTTATCGAATACGTTTGTAAATATTTATTTATGGAAACAAACACAAAATTATGTGAATCTTGGCTTGTATAATTTAGCCAGCGTGGTATTACAGCCTCTCACATTTCTTGTAGGGGGGAAATTAGCGAAACGTATCGATCGCTCGATTTTATTACGGATAGGGGTAGGAACGCTCGCAATTTTTTTTATCGTTGTCTTAGTAGCAGGAAAAAGTGCTTCTCAGTATATTTTATTAATGGGGGCTCTTTTAGGAGTAGGATACGGTTTTTACTGGTTGGCTTTTAACTTATTGACATTTGAAATTACAGAACCAGAAACAAGAGATTTCTTTAATGGGTTTCTTGGACTTCTTACATCCTTCTCTGGGATGATCGGACCAATAGCAGCAGGATACACAATTTCACGTATGGAGAAATGGAGTGGTTATACTGTTATATTCTTTCTTTCATTAGTTCTATTTGCAATTGCTGTCGTCTTAAGCTTCTTTTTATCTAAAAGAGAATGTGAAGGGCGTTATGAAATCGTGCAAGTATTGAAAGAACGACGGATTGATAAAAATTGGGGAAAGATTACACGAGCTCATTTTTTCCAAGGATTGAGAGAAGGAACGTTTATTTTTGTCATTTCAGTATATGTTTATTTAGCAACTAATAGTGAGTTCGCATTAGGAAAATACAGTTTAGTTAACTCTGCTGTATCCTTTGTATGTTATTACTTAGTTGCTCGTATGTTAAAGAAAGAGTGGCGAAAAAAAGCAATTTTACTTGGGGGCATTATTTTATATGCTGTCGTCTTTTTAGTCATTTTCAATGTTACATACACGAAATTACTTATTTATGCGGCATGTATTGCGGTTGCATATCCTATTTTACTTGTTCCGTACGGATCAATGACATATGACGTAATTGGTAGAGCGAAAAATGCGAGAGAATGGCGTGTGGAATATGTCGTTGTTCGGGAGCTGTGGTTAAACGCCGGAAGAATCTGTTCCATTTTAAGCTTTTTATGTGCTGTACTATTCTTTCCACCTGAAAAAAGTTTACCTTACTTATTATGTATTTTAGGTGCTGGACATTTTCTTATTTATTTTGCAGTTAAAAATGTCAAATATGATGAGGGAAATGCGAGTAAAACAAGTGTTGTAACGCAAGGGAACGCGCAAAACCAAACTGAACCAGAAGGTTAACTTCTCGTTTGTTTTATGCTAGAATAGAAAAAGATGTAAGACAGCAGTGAGGACACCTGTAGAAGGTGTCCCTTTCACATTACATAGCTGTTGGTAGAGGGGGTTTGTATGAGCAAGAAGCAGAAGCAAAATAAGAAAAAGACCCACGTTCCTTTTCGGTTAAACGTGCTGTTTTTCTGCGTGTTTTTAATGTTCTCCGCGGTTATTGTAAGGCTCGGATATGTACAAATTGTTCGCGGTGAAGAATATAAGAATGAAGTGGAGAAGAAAGAAAACTCAACGATAAGTAATCCTGTACCGCGTGGGAAAATATTTGACCGTTATGGGCGACCTGTAGTAGATAATGCAGCCGTTCGTACTATTACATTTACAAAAATGAAAGGATCAACTGCAGAAGATCGCTTAGAAACAGCGAAAAAGCTAGCAGATTTGATTGAAGTACCGACAGATAAATTAACAGATCGCGATAAAAAAGATTATTGGCTTGCTATGCATAAAGAGGAAGCTAAAGAAAAAATTACGAATAAAGATCGTCAAGAGTTTAAAGATAAAAAAATTGATGATAAAGAATTAGACGAGCGTCAGAGAAGTCGTGTAACAGAAGAAGAGATTAATCAATTATCTGCAAAAGATCTAGAAATACTAGCGATTAAAAGTAAGATGGACGGCGGATATGCAATGACACCTCAAGTTATTAAAAAGGATGCTACAGAAAAGGAATATTCGATTATTAGTGAAAACCTAGCAGCATTACCAGGTGTAGATACGAATGTTGATTGGGAGCGAAAATATACGTACGATGATTTATTCCGAAGTGTACTTGGTGGGGTGTCGACATCTGATGAAGGCTTACCGAGAGAAAGACTAGATTACTATCTTGTTCGTGATTATAATCGAAATGACCGAGTAGGAAAAAGTTATCTTGAACAACAGTATGAAGATAGTCTGCACGGTACGAAAGCAGAAGTTAGAAATGTTACAGATAAAAACGGTAATATTTTAGAAACGATTAATGTATCAAAAGGACAAAGTGGTAATGACCTGAACTTAACAATTGATATGGAATTACAAAAGCGCGTGGAAGATATTCTTGCGAAGAATTTAATGAGGTTTAAAGGAAGCGAACCTCTTTTAGATCGCGCATTCGTTGTAATGATGAACCCAAAAAATGGTGAAGTTTTATCTATGGCGGGGAAACAATTAGTTAACGAAGATGGCCAAACGAAAGTAAATGACTTTGCATTAGGTACCATGACAAGTTCTTATCCGATGGGATCAACTGTAAAAGGTGCAACAGTACTTACTGGATATCAAACTGGTGCGATTCAACCAGGGGCAGTACAATTGGATGAACCAATTAAATTAAAAGGTACACCTACGAAGTCGTCTTGGAAAACGATGGGATATATTAATGACCTTACAGCTTTAAAAATGTCTTCTAACGTTTATATGTTTAAAACAGCGATGAATATCGCCGGTGTTCAGTATGTGAGAGGTGGTACGTTAGATATACCTCAAAAAGCATTTGATACGATGCGTTATTATTTCGGACAGTTTGGACTTGGTGTAAAAACAGGAATTGATTTACCGAATGAATCTGCTGGTCAGATGGGTAGAAGTAGTCAACCAGGTTTCTTACTAGATTTATCAATTGGACAGTATGATACGTATACACCGCTTCAATTAGCGCAATATATTTCGACGATTGCCAATGGCGGATATCGTATGCAACCACAAGTTGTAAAAGAAATTCGTCAACCGGCAGTGAAACCAGATGAAGTTGGGAAAGTTGTTCAATCTATGGAACCGAAAGTATTAAATCGTGTTGATATGCCGGAATCGCAAATTAAACGCGTTCAAGAAGGATTTAGACAAGTGTATAATGATTCGGGTGGTACAGCTACAAAATACTTTACAGGTGCAAAATATAAAGCGGCAGGGAAGACAGGTACCGCGCAAACTGTGTATGGCGGAGATAAAGAGATTGGTAGAAAGGCAAACGGTGAACGTGTGGAAACATATAACTTAACATTAGTAGGTTATGCGCCACTTGAAGATCCAGAAGTAGCATTCTCTGTTGTCGTTCCGTGGGTACATGATGATAAGACTGGTATTAATGGATATATTGGTCGTGAAATTATGGATGCTTACTTTGATTTGAAAAACAAAGAAGTAAATGGTCAAGCTTCAAAAGATGATAAAGACAATAAAAATAAAGATCAAGATGATGAATAAAAAAGTTGTAAAAAAGCACACTATCTGAAAAGATAGTGTGCTTTTTTTTATGGTTTATGCATATCGTGTAATAAATGTGGACAAGTATACAACATTGGAAAAAGCGCGGCCGTATAAATGATACTTGTATATGGTGGGATAGGGGATAAATATTTTATAGGGAAATCATCAGAGGAAATGAATAGCTACTAATGAATTAAAATTGTATCGTATGTTGATTTTTGTGGAACTTTACAAAACTTTTACAAACAATTAAAACCGAATTAATAGTTTAGCAGTATTCTTATATCTGTAATCCTGTTATTTCCGGTTACTTCTAGGAGGAAGAACACGTGAAATGGATGCGTACACCTATTAAAATTTTCGTATTATCAATATGGTTCCTCTGTTTTGAAATGTCTACTGCATTTGCTTTAAATGATACGGGAGAAGTGAGAGTTGATGGATCCTCAACGGTTTTTCCTATTATAGAAGCAGTAGCGGAGGAATATACAAAGGTGCATCCAGACGTGAAAATTTCCATCAGTATTTCTGGAACTGGGGGAGGATTTAATCGTTTCAGTAAAGGAGAAGTAGATATAAATAATGCTTCGAGAGTAATGAAACAAGTCGAGAAAAATGAAATGAAGAAAAACTCTATTCAGTTCACACCTTTTGAGGTTGCTAACGACGGTCTTACGATTGTTGTGAATCGCCACAATACATGGGTAGACGATATGTCAGTAGACGAGTTACGACTACTTTGGAGTGAAGATGGAAGAGAGAAGCGATGGTCACAAATTCATTCAACATGGCCACGTGAACAAGTGAAGTTTTATGCACCAGGCGTAGACTCTGGTACGTATGATTATTTTCAAAATGTCATCTTACAAAATCATCGCATTGTAAAAAAAGTCTCTTTGTCTGAAGATGATCAAGTTATTATGCAAGGGGTAATGAATGATAAACATGCCATTGCTTTTGTAGGATATGCTTATTATATGGCTAATCGAGATAAGGTGAAAGCAATAAAAGTAAATGGTGTATTTCCGACGAAAGAGACCATTCAATCAGGTAAGTATAAGCCGTTATCTAGGCCGCTACTTGCTTATGTGAATAATGCATCTATCCGAAATAAAATGAATGTAGCAAACTATGTTGAGTTTATGATTCAGCATGTCGGTAACCTCGCTGAAGAGGTCGGGTATGTAAAATTACGAAAAGAAAAATACAATGAACAGCTGCGTATGTTAACAGAAATAAAAAGGTAATGTCGGGGTGGAAAGGGGTTTTCATCTTTGGCTCATAATGACAAAAGTCAAATTACATTTTCTGTACAACATTTGATTGAAAGAAATACAAAACAAAGAAAAAAAACGCAGCGAATCAATCGAATAGTACCTTTATTACTAAAAATAATTGCTAGCGTTTCTATTGTGACGACACTTGGAATTGTTTTTACGCTCTCTAATGAAACAATCATGTTTTTTCAAAAAATATCATTATACTCCTTTTTGACGGAGAAAGAATGGTTACCATTTTTTGAAGATCCTAAATTCGGCATATTACCACTTATATGTGGAACGTTCCTTGTAACAGCAATTGCTATGTTTGTAGCAATTCCTATCGGTTTAGCGTGTGCCGTATTTTTAAGCGAATATGCTTCAAATAGTGCAAGGAAAATATTAAAGCCGATGTTAGAGCTATTAGCAGGTATCCCGACAATTGTATATGGTTTTTTTGCATTAACAATTGTTACGCCACTTTTACAAAGGATTATACCAGACTTACAGTTTTTTAATGCGATTAGTCCAGGAATCGTTATCGGATTTATGATGATGCCTACAGTTGCATCTCTATCTGAAGACGCGATGAGAGCTGTGGCGAAAGGGACGAAAGAAGCTTCATTAGCACTCGGAGCGACGCGGTTTGAAATGGTAAAACAAGTGGTGTTTCCGTCCGCTTTTACAGGGATTATGGCAGCAATTATATTAGCGGCTTCTCGTGCAATTGGTGAAACGATGATTGTTGTAATTGCAGCAGGATCCACACCAAATGTATCGCTTGATCCGACACATTCTATTCAAACGTTAACAGCCTATATTGTACAAGTAAGTTTAGGTGATGCTCCGCATGGAACGATTACGTATTACAGCATGTATGCTGTAGGTGCAACGTTATTTTTGTTTACTTTTATTATGAACATCATTTCGCAGTCAATTATGCGCCGTTTTAGGAGGATGACATAATATGCGAATGTTGAATCATAAAAAAATACAAAAAAACATGGCATCACGCTTTTTAAAAGATCGAATTTACAAATTGTTATTTTATATAGCAATTTTATTTTCAATTGTAATTTTGTTTTTGTTACTGTTTCAAATTGTTGAAAAAGGTATAAGTTATCTTTCAATAGATTTCTTTACAAATTTCGCTTCACGTAATCCGAAAGAAGCTGGTATTGCTGCAGCTTTGTCAGGGACAATATTATTTATGAGTATTGTTATACCTGTTTCTTTTATATTTGGAGTTGGAACAGCACTTTATTTAGAGCAATATGCGAAGGAATCTCTATTTAAAAAAATAATAGAGATTAATAATCAAACGTTAGCAGGAGTACCATCCGTTGTATTTGGATTGCTTGGTTTAACTATTTTTGTATATGCTCTTCATTTAGGAGAGAGTATAGTTGCAGCAGCACTGACGATGAGTTTACTCGTTTTACCAACAGTTGTTGTGGCGAGTCAAGAAGCAATTCGATCAGTACCAAGTGTATTATTAGAGGGTTCTTACGGATTAGGTGCTACGAAGTGGCAAACGATGTATCAAATTGTATTGCCATATGCTTTCCCAGGGATTATAACGGGCTGTACGTTAGCGATATCAAGAGCAATTGGAGAAGCTGCACCACTATTAGTTATTGGGGCACTTGCGTTTGCAAATTATGTTCCATTTAGTATGTTTGATAGATTTACAGTTCTACCAATTCAAATTTTTAATTGGATGAGTAGGCCAAAAGAAGAATTTCAGTATGTAGCAGCAGCTGGGATGATTGTTTTGTTAGGTTTGTTGCTATTTATTAATATATTTGTTTTATGGTTACGAAATCGAAAATAAGTTGGAAGTGGATGAAAGGGGAATTCAAATGGTAGCAACAGTAGTAAATGTACAGGTGAAAAACGAAGAGAAAATCGAGACTGCGCCAAAGAAGGTAGTATTTGATACGAAAAACTTAAATTTATGGTATGGGGAAGACCATGCTTTAAAAGATATTAATTTAAGTATTCATGAGAATGAAGTTACAGCCATTATCGGTCCAAGTGGCTGTGGTAAATCAACTTACTTAAAAACATTAAATCGCATGGTAGAGCTAGTACCGATCGTTCGAACTACAGGTGTAATTGAGTATAGAGAACGCAATATATTTGATAAATCATATCCAGTTGAAGAATTAAGAACGCATGTAGGAATGGTGTTCCAAAAGCCAAATCCATTTCCAAAATCTATTTATGAGAATGTAGCATACGGTCCAAAAATCCATGGTATTCGTGACAAAAAGGCATTAGATGAAATTGTTGAAAAAAGTTTACGTGGAGCAGCGATTTGGGATGAGTTAAAAGATCGTTTGCACGATAATGCATATGGTTTATCTGGTGGACAGCAACAGCGTCTATGCATCGCACGCTGCTTAGCTATTGAGCCAGACGTTATTTTAATGGATGAGCCAACATCGGCATTAGACCCAATTTCAACATTAAAAGTAGAAGAATTAATTCAAGAGCTAAAGAAAGATTTTAGTATTGTTATCGTAACGCATAATATGCAACAAGCAGCGCGTATTTCAGACAAAACAGCTTTCTTCTTAAGCGGGGAAGTTGTGGAGTATACAGATACAAACAAATTATTTACGACTCCTTCAGATAAGCGTACAGAAGATTATATTACAGGTCGCTTTGGTTGATATCGTTTCAAAGCTAAGAGCAAATGCCCTCTTAACAGAGGGCATTTCTTATTTTATCTTACTGTTAATAGAGAAGTAATACTTCTCCTTATCTTAAGGTTTATTACAAGCGCAAGAGGCTATGTAGGAGATTTGCCCCGCTATTTGCAGGCAGTAAGCCCCTCACCTTAAAATTTAGCGAAAGCAAAGAAGTTAGGGAGGGGATCTTGCTGCCTATAAAAGCCCGATTGATGAGGGTTGATTAAAGTTTCACTTTTATATAATGGCACATAATATTGAGGGGGAAGAAAAATGGTAAGAGAACAGTTTCAAGGTGATTTAAAAGCGTTACAGCAAAAGGTGATCGAGCTTGGAGAATTAGCAAATGCGGCTTTATTGATTGCTATGGAAGGTCTGCATACAAGGGATGTAGAGAAAGCGTTAGAGGTCATTGATGGTGATTACCGCATGGATAATTTAGAAGAGGAAATAAACGATCTTGCACTTATGCTCATTACGAAGCAGCAACCTGTAGCAAGTGACTTAAGAAGGATTTTTATTTCAATTAAAACAGCGACAGATTTAGAGCGTATTGCAGATCATGCTGTTAATATTGCAAAGGCTACAATTCGTCTTGGGGAAAAAGAAGTGGCTGTTAGTTTGCACAACCTGGATGAAATGTTTGCGGTTGCAAATGAGATGTTGCATTTAGCGTTAGAAGCATATGAACAAGAAAATTTAACTTTTGCGAAACAAATTGCTGAAATGGATGATTCCGTTGATGAAATATATGGAAAAGCAATTCGTGAGTTTATATCTTCAGTTCCGGAACAACCAGAAGCAATTACGCAAATTACACAATTATCATTTGTCGCGAGATATATTGAGCGTGTAGCAGATCATATTACAAATATTGCTGAAAATGTCTTTTATTTAGTAAAAGGAAAGCATTATTTATTGAATGAGTAGGAATTAAAGTAGGTGATGAGAAATCACCTGCTTTTTTTAGTCAAAACATGACAAAAAAAGCTCGTTGTTTCCTTTAGTTTATGATGATAAGATGTATCATAATATAATGGAAAAATTAGTATATATGTTTGTCGTTAATAAGTATTATTTAACAATTAATAGTAAGCGCTTTCTTGTTGTTTGAAACGTACGTTTTTATAGGTGAGAAATTTAATTATATGGTCTTCTAAATGAGGATTTGTTTAACTAATCAAGTTTATGCTGCTAGTTCATGTGGGATAGGGAATATACATATGGTATATGGAGTTATTGAACATTATATAAGTGGAGGCTGAAGTATATGAAGGGGGTTATTTTAGCTGGAGGAAAAGGAAGACGCCTTAGGCCATTAACATGTAATACTCCAAAGCCGATGTTACCATTATTAGAAAAACCAGTTTTAGAATATAATATTGAGTTATTACGCCAGCATGGTATTCGTGAAATTGCAATTACTGTTCAATATATGAGTACGACCATTAAGCAATATTTTGGTGACGGTAGTAAATGGGGAGTTAACTTGTATTATTTTGAAGACTCTCCTCCGCTTGGCACAGCAGGGAGTATTAAACAAGCAGAACAATTTTTAGATGAAACATTTGTTGTGATAAGCGGGGATGCATTAACTGACTTTCAATTATCAGAAGGAATTGGGTTTCATGAACAAAAGAAAAGAATGGTAACAATGTTTGTGAAAGAAGTAGAAAATCCACTCTCATTTGGATTGGTTGTAATGAATAAAGACCAGGAGGTTACACGATATATAGAAAAGCCGGGCTGGAATGAGGTAGTATCTAATGTTGTGAATACAGGCATATATATTATGGAACCAGAAATCTTTTCTTACATACCGCCTAGGCAATTTTTTGATTTCAGTCATGATGTGTTTCCGCTATTGGCAAACAAAAATGTGTTATTCGCATATTTGTCAGAAGGTTATTGGTTAGATATCGGCACATTTAATCAATATCGACAAGCACAATTTGATTTGTTAACGAAAAAGTTACAAGTACCTATTCCTTATACGGAAGTATTACCGATGGTATGGATGGGAGAAGGGGTGACGATTGGTAAAGGGACGAAAATTCATGGCCCCTCTTTTATTGGAGAAGGAGCAAAGATTGGTACAGGAGCTGTAATTGAGCCATATTCTATTATTGGGAAAAATAGTATCGTTTCAAATTATTCTCATCTTCAAAAGAGTATTGTTTTTGCAAATGCCCACATTGGGAAGTATTGTGAACTATTAGAAACGACAATAGGAGAGCGTACAATAGTTGAAGATGATGTTACACTGTTTCAAAAAAGCGTTGTAGCGGATCACTGTCATATCGGGAGAAGTACGGTAATTAAGCAAAAAGGAAAACTATGGCCTTATAAGGCGATTGATAGTCATTCGATAGTAGGAGCGGCTGGTATTCAAGAGAGTGAAATGAGTGCAGGGTGGTTACAAAAAAGCCGCATTGTAGGAAGAGGGAATGTTGAAATTACTCCCCAGTTTATCGTGAAGATTGCGATGGCGTATGGTTCTCTTTTTACAAAAGGAGAAAGTATATTAATTGGAAGTCAAGAAAATATAGAAACAACCTCTTATAAAAATTTATTTTTACATGCTATTCATGGTATAGGGATTCATACGATGGAATGTAAAGAAATGAACGAGTCACTTTTTCAATATAGTGTTCATCATTTGCAATGTGCAGGTGGTGTTTTCATTCAAGTGGAGAATGGGAATGAGATTGTTATAAAGTTATACGGTCAAGCTGGCATGCCGTTAACGTATAAGCAGCAAAAAGAGATAGAACAAGTATATATGTCCGAATTGTTTTATTACGTGCATGAGAAAGAAATGGGGCGTAATAAGCTGGTTCATGTTTCTATGAATGAGTATATAGAAGTTATATTGGAGCATATTGATATCGAGAAAATACAGATGCAGAAGTTTCATCTTCTTATTAATAAGAGAAATGATACGTTGCAACATTTACTCATGCTCTTTCTGCAAAGACTTGGTTGTACAGTTACATGGATTTATGCAAGCGAACAAAAAGATCATGTGAAAGCTTTGATGAAATCAAGTAAAGCGAATATGGCTCTTATGTTTTCTGAGCAAGGAAATCATTTCGAGTTATACGATAAACATAGTAATATTTACCAAGGTACAGATTTGGAAGAGGTAGATATTCCGGATTTCTTACTCGAATCGACAGGAAATATTTACCCAATGTCTTTGAAGTTAGGAGAATGTTATCTTCTATTTTATACGCAGGATGAAAGAAAGTCGTTTCAAGTAAGGTGGAAGCGAGATATTTTATATCGAATTGGAAAATTATTTGAGCTAATAGCATTGCAAGGAAAAACGTTTCTCAGCATAGTAGAGCAATCACCTCCGCTCTATTTACTTTATGATGAAGTGGTATGTTCATGGAATGAAAAAGGAGAAATTATGAGGAAATTATTGGATGATATGGAAAGGAAGGGAGAAGGTATATTTGAAGGAGTACAGTTCAAATATACTGAAAAAGAGTGGTCTTATATCGTTTCTGACACAAAACAACCAAAGTTTTTGGTGTATTCACATGCTAGAAACCCAGTAATAGCAAGGGAAAACATGAAAAATCTTATAGAAAAAATTAGACAATATCAAAAGGTGTAGAATTTTTATTTTAAAAGTGGTATTATAGTATAGTCTGATTTAAGTTATTAGTACTGGAGGGAAATAAGAATGCGTGTGAATATTACTCTAGCATGTACAGAATGCGGAGATCGTAACTATATCTCAAAGAAAAATAAACGTAACAACGCTGAGCGTATCGAGCTTAAAAAGTATTGCAAGCGTGACAAGAAGTCTACGTTACACCGTGAAACAAAGTAAGCAGTAGGAATATTTTCCTACTGTTTCTTTTTTTATTCGATTCCTATGTTAAAAGTGATACACTATCAGCATAGAGTAAAGTGTCACTGTAAGGGGGAGAGTGTGTGAAAGTAGAGAAAGTACGTTTACGTAAACAAATAATAGAACACATGAATTCTTTATCAGAAGAACAGTATACAACTTTATCAGAACAGATTGCATTTTCGTTGTATGCGCAAAAAGAGTGGGTTGAAGCTAAAACAATTGGAATTACTCTTTCAATGGAAAATGAAGTGAATACATATCCTATTATCGAAAAAGCTTGGGAAGAAGGAAAGAAAGTTGTAGTTCCTAAGTGTAATAAAGGAACAAGAACGATGTCTTTCCGGCAAATTAATAATTTTGATCAATTAGAAACGGTGTATATGAATTTACGTGAACCGATTCCTGGGCTTACGGAAGAAGTGAATATGGATGAAATTGATCTTCAAATTGTGCCGGGCGTAGCTTATACAGAACGAGGAGAGCGAATTGGGTACGGCGGTGGCTATTATGATCGTTATCTCGTGCATTATAAAGGGAAAACGCTATCATTAGCGTATGATTTTCAAATGGTAAAACACATTCCGGTAGAGCCATTTGATAAAAACATAGAAAAAATTATTACAGAAAAAGGAACAATACTTATAAATAAGCTTGTATAGACAAATAAAAATTGACGAGACTTTTTCTTCTTGATTATAATAAAATATGTGAACGTTTTCTTATTATAATTTTTTATAGTAAGTGAGTATAGAGGGTGATGAAATGGTATCTATTTATGATATTCAGCAATTGCTAAAGAAATTTGGTACGATTATTTATACGGGAGATCGAATTGCAGATTTACAATTAATGCAAGATGAATTGCGTGAATTAAATCAATCACAGCTAATCGATCCACAAGACTATCAAACAGCTTTATTTTTATTGAAGCAAGAAATTCAAAAAGAGCTAAATAAGAATTAGATAAAGGTAGGTAAGCAACATGGAAGAGAAATGGTTAGTTGGTGTTGACCTTGGTGGTACAACGATTAAATTAGCATTTATTAATGTATACGGTGAAATTTTACATAAGTGGGAAATCCCTACGAATACAGGTGAGCAAGGAAAACATATTACACTTGATGTTGCGAAAGCAATTGATAAAAAGCTAGAAGAATTAGGCGAATTGAAGAGCAAGTTAATTGGTATTGGTATGGGGGCTCCTGGTCCTGTACATGTGGCATCTGGAATGATTTATGAAGCGGTTAATTTAGGGTGGAAAAATTATCCACTAAAAGATTTATTAGAAGTAGAAACAGGATTACCTGTTGTTATTGATAATGATGCAAACTTAGCAGCGCTTGGTGAAATGTGGAAAGGTGCTGGTGAAGGTGCAAAAGATTTAATTTGTATGACACTTGGTACGGGCGTTGGTGGTGGTGTAATCGCCAATGGTGAGATTGTACACGGCGTGAGTGGTGCTGCTGGTGAGATTGGACATATTACAGTAGTTACAGAAAATGCTTTCCCATGTAATTGCGGGAAGTCTGGTTGCTTAGAAACAGTAGCATCTGCGACAGGTATTGTACGTGTTGCTATGCAAAAAATACAAGAGACTAATAAAGAGAGCATGTTGCGTTCTATGTTAGCTGAAGAAGGACGTATTACATCAAAAGATGTCTTTGAAGCACTTGGACAAGGTGATGAATTAGCAGGAGAAGTAGTAGAAAAAGTAGCTTCTTATTTAGGATTAGCTGTAGCGAACCTTTCTAGTACGTTGAACCCAGAGAAAATTGTTATTGGTGGAGGCGTGTCTAAAGCTGGAGATGCGCTATTAGAACCAATTCAACGCTATTTCGAGCAATATGCTTTCTCACGTGCTGTAAAGAGCACGAAGTTAGCTATTGCAACACTTGGTAATGATGCAGGTGTTATCGGAGGAGCTTGGCTTGTAAAAAAGCACAAATACGAAGCGAAGATGATATAAGTTGTGAAATATGAAAAGAGGAAGGGGAACCCTTCCTCTTTTTGTGTGAAATCTCGATGAAGAATAAAGTGTAAACGAATTAAGCTGCTGGTGGATACCCGTTATATAGAACAGTCATGATCGTAAACCATCCGAAAACGAGTACAGTTGCAATTGCAAAGCCGCTTGCGAAAAAGTTTTTTTCACGAAGTGTTCTAAGCGTAGCGAATACAGCTAACAGAGTGACAAGTGTAAAAATAATAACAAGGCCCATACAATATCCTCCTCTGTCTACCCATTTCTTATTATGAGTTTTTGGAATATTTACTCTTTTATATTGTACATGTTTTAAAAATGATTGTCGAGATAGCATCCTTTCTTTTCCTCAGAGAAAGAAATGTTGTATCATTAAAAGTAAGTTTAATAACTGGAGGAGATTTTCATATGAAATGGATACAAATGCCGTTAGGCCCATTACAAACAAATGCTTATATTTTAATGAACGATCAAAAAGAGTGCATTATCTTTGACCCTGGTCATGAAGGTGAAAAGCTCGTTACATATTTACAAGAAGAACAATTAAAACCATTGGCTGTTTTATTAACACATGCTCATTTTGATCATATCGGTGCTGTTGATGCGGTAAGAGACGCTTTTCATATTCCTGTGTACGTACATAAAGAAGAAGCAGATTGGTTAGGAGATGCAACTGTAAACGGCTCTCAAATTTTTATGATGAACCGCAGTATTACAGCAAAACCGGCGGATCATATTATTGATGCAGAAGGTACATTAACAATTGGATCATTTAATTTTGAAATTTTTGAGACACCAGGACATTCTCCAGGAAGTATTTCTTATTATAGTAAAGAGGCGAATGCTGTATTCTCAGGAGATGTATTGTTCCAAATGAGCATTGGAAGAACAGATTTACCTGGTGGAAGTTTCGCTGAATTAATTGGAAGTATTGAAGAGAAATTATTTGTATTACCAGATGAAACAGCGGTGCTATGTGGACATGGTCCAGAAACAAGCATTGGCTTTGAAAAAGAAAATAATCCGTTTTTACAATAAGGAGTCATTATGGGAATGGAGCTCATTTTAAGAGAATGGATGGGGAAAGAAAAGGATTATTCAATTTCATATAGTACGTATATGAACCTTGTATTGTATACAGAAGGTCATGGATATTATATGAAAGAACGTGAAAAGATTGGAAGACAAGGTGATTTTTTTACAAGTAGCAACGTATCCTCTGTGTTTGCAAAAACTTTTGCTAAACTTTTTATTCGTCTTGTTGAAAATGGTGAAGTTGCTCCGAATATTTGTGAAATTGGTGGAGGAACAGGGAAGTTTGCCTATGATGTTTTACAAGAATGGAAGCAATTATCTCCAAAAACCTTTATTGATTTAAACTATTCAATGATTGAAGTGAGCCCTTTTCATAGAAAATTACAGCAGGAGCACCTTGGCTCATTTTCTAATGTATCGTACTATACCTCTTATAGTGAAATGGGAGATTCTTTCGAGGGAATTCTTTTTTCGAATGAGTTGTTTGATGCATTTCCTGTTGAAATAATTGAGAAAAGAAATGGTATGTTGTATGAAGTGCGTATTACATATACAGAGGAAGGAAACCTTTCGGAAGTATGTAGGCCGTTAGATAAAAGAATTGGTCGCTATTTATTGAAATATAATATTCATATTGCTGAAGGGCAACGTTTTGAAGTACCAATTGTGATGGAGGATTATATAAAAGAAATTGCGAAATGGTTTCAAAGAGGTATATGTATTACAGTTGATTACGGATACACAAAAGAAGAATGGATGCATCCAGCACACCGTGAAGGAAGTTTGCGAGGGTATTATCAGCACAAGCTAATACGTAATCCACTAGCTCATCCAGGTGAAATGGATCTTACTACTCATATTCATTGGGACGAGCTAAAGGAGATGTTTAGTATGCAAGGAATGAGTGCAGTATGGCATAAGAAACAATCTGAGTTCTTGTTAGCTGCAGGGATATTAGAACAGCTTACGAGCCATCAAGATATGAATCCTTTTTCTGAAACGCAAAAACAAAATCGAGCAGTTCGTTCTATGATTTTAAATGGAGGAGTAGGGAGTTCGTTTGATGTTGTTATACATACAAAAGATATGCAACATTTACATTTGGATCGGTATGTAACAATATAAAAAACAAGACACAGTATATACTGTGTCTTGTTTTTTAATACGACTTATGTAGTATTATATATTTCCTCTCATGATATATATTTATATTAAAGATATGAGATAAAAAATATAGAATACGTTCTTTTTCTGCGATTATTAGTCCCTAACCTAATAATACGCGAACGAGTTGAATTATTGTTTCGTTCTCTACTTTGTAATAAATTTCTAATCCTTTTCTTTCACTAGAAACGATTTTAGCGCTTTTTAATTTTGCTAAATGCTGTGAAATTGTAGATTGTGGCATGTTTAATCCAGTATACATTGTAGAAACGTTGCTTGGACCGCGCTCGATTAATCCTTTTACGATACATAAACGAACAGGATGAGCTAGCACTTTTAATAATTCTGCATTACTTTCATATAGTTCTAATTCTTTTTGAAAGGTTTCTAACATGTTCTTTTCCACCTCCGTGTGAGCTATTATACCATACTATACATACCAAAAATTTAAAGAAAAGAAAATAGTTGTTGCAGAAAAAAAGTCCTAAAGTAAAGAAATTGTAAGAAAAGAGACCCTGATGTAAATAAAATAGGTAAATTAGCACGTTTTTGTAAAATGACATTTTTGGGTGAAAATTTCGATGCGTTTTAAAAATTGAAAGATATAAATATATTTGTAACACAATTTTATCATGATTTTCTTATTCTTTCAAATGAATATACTAAATTTTTAAAATAATATGACAAAGGAATTATAATGATATATATAGAATATAAAACAGGTTAAAAGAAAAGAAGCTGAATGTAATTCGCTTCTTTATGGTGATAATGAAATATTTGATTACGGCTGATAAATCTTAGGATAATCAAGTCAGTAGTCATTTATTCTAAAATTCATCTTTTAGCAACGTTAAAAATCTGTGATTCCATATGTTCTCGTAAAAATCAATTGTCTCTTTTGCGGACATAAAAGGATTATTCAACGTAGAGGTTGTTTTCTGTTCCATAAAGTTTTCGTATCCCAGCCCGTGGGCAAACTTAATCGTAGCATCCATACAGTACTCTGTTTGGGCACCACAAAATTCAATGCGATTTACAGATAATTGATCTAAAATTTCTTTTAAGTTTGTTTTATAAAATGAATTTGCATGTGTTTTTCTTACAAAAAAATCTTGTTCTTGAACATCTAGATCGGTATGAATAGTCCAAAGTTCTTTCTCGGGTACTAAATCATCATCACAATGTTGAACAAAAAGGATTGGTTTATTTAATTTTCTGTATGAAGAAATTCTTTTATTTACTTTTGTTAGTAAGTTCTGTAAATCAAATAAATGCTCTCCGCTATAACATACGCCATTTTGTAAATCGATAACGATTAAAATATCTGCACAAGTAACCATTATTTTCACCCCTGTTCATTTCTTAATATATCAATTAATCCATTATTTAGAAATAGATGATATACTTTTATTTTTTTATGGACTATAAGAAAAGAAGAAATTCAAATGAATATAACTAAACCGCATAAAAAGAAGATATGAAAACCTAATCTCATATCTTCTTTTTTCTCTATGCATTTATAGGTTCTTCTACATAAGAAAGGGCATTTTCAAAATCGGATATTAAATCGTTAACATTTTCAAGACCGACTGATAACCGAAGTAATGAATTAGAGATTCCTCTTTCATCACGAGCTTCTTGCGACAGTGCTGCATGTGACATTTTTGCTGGATAAGAAAGAATAGACTCTACAGCTCCTAAACTAACTGCAAAAACAGGTAATTTTACTTTTGATAAAAATTGGCGGAGTGCATCTTCAGACTGCAAAGTAAACGACAAGACCGCGCCAGCTGATGTTGCTTGAGATTGTTGAATATCAAATCCGAGATGTGTTTGTAATCCCGGATAATAGACATTTTGTACTTTAGCGTGCTCTTGTAAATAATGTGCAATTTTATTGGCATTTTTAGCTGAATGCTCGAGGCGTACATGTAATGTTTTTAGACCGCGAAGTACGAGAGAACAATCTTGAGGCCCTAAAATAGCACCGAATGCATTTTGTAAAAATCCAAGCTTTTGAGCGAGTTCTGCATCTTTTACTACTGCTAATCCGGCAGTAACATCACTATGACCAGCAATAAATTTTGTAGCACTATGAAGAACGACATCAGCTCCAAGTTCAAATGGTTTTTGGAATAGTGGTGTCAAAAATGTATTATCAACAAAAGTAAGAGCGCCAATAGACTTTGCGAGTTTAGAAACCTCGCGAATATCTGTCACTTTTAAAAGTGGGTTAGAAGGTGTTTCTACATAAAAGAGCTTTGTATTTGGTTTAATGTTTTGTTTTATTTCTTCTAAATTGGTCATATCAACAAATGTATGTGAAACACCGTAACGGGAGAGTACCTCAGTTATCACTCGGTAAGTGCCTCCGTATACATCTTCAGAAATGAGTACGTGATCACCTTGTGAAAGAAGGAGGAATGCAGTGGAAATCGCTGCAATGCCTGATGCAAAGGCGAATCCTTTTGTTCCGCCTTCTAATAAAGCAATGATATCTTCAAGAGCTTCACGAGTTGGGTTTCCTGACCTGCTATAGTCATATTTTCCGAACGTATCTACATCAAACTGGTGAAAAGTTGATGTGTTATAAATAGGAACGTTCACAGCGCCTGTTTGCGAGTCATGTTTATATTGGTTGTGTAGTAAGAGTGTATCTATAGAATAGCTCATATTCTTACACCTTCTTTTACGAGTTTAATAGCTTGCTTTAAGTCTTGAATTAAATCGTTACTATTTTCAATGCCAACTGAGAATCGAAGAAGACGATTACATACGCCGTTTGCTGTTCTAATTTCTTCAGGAATATCAGCATGTGTTTGCGTTGCTGGATAAGTCATTAAACTTTCTACACCACCAAGACTTTCGGCAAATGTAATTAAGGATAAAGACTGTAAGAATGGATTAATCCAAGCTTCATCTTTAAGGCGGAATGAAATCATGCCGCCTCTTCCTGGATAAAATACATCTGTTACCCCGTCTTCATCGTTTAAATACGCAACAACTGCTTTCGCATTTTCTTCGTGTTGTCTCATGCGAAGCGCTAACGTTTTCATACCGCGAATTAATAACCATGAGTCAAATGGACTTAAAACTGCACCTGATGCATTATGATAATGAGCGATTTCCTCGCAAAGTTCCTTTCCTTTTGCAACGACAAGCCCGCTTAGTACATCGTTATGTCCCCCTAAATATTTCGTTGCGCTATGAAGTACAATGTCAGCACCTTCTGTTAATGGTTGCTGTATATAAGGTGTGTAGAATGTGTTGTCTACAATAAGAAGTAGTCCGTGCCTTTTCGCTACAGTTGCGACAGCAGCAATATCAGTAACTTGCATTAATGGATTAGTTGGAGTTTCTATGAAAATAGCCTTCACTTCAGTTGTGATAGCTTGCTCAATTTGTTTAATAGACTGTGTATTTACGTATCTACATCGAACATTCCACTTTTTTTCATGCTCAGAAAATAATCGATACGTTCCCCCGTATAAATCTTCAGATACAATAAGTTCGTCTCCAGAGCGGAATAGAGAAAGGACGAGGAGAACAGCCGCCATCCCTGAACTACAGGCATAACCTTGTTCGCCATATTCTAAGTCTGCGATCGCCCGTTCTAAAAGACCGCGAGTTGGATTGCCAGTTCGTGAATAGTCAAAGCCAGTAGATTTACCAATTTCTTCGTGACGATAAGCGGTTGAGAAATAAACTGGTGGATTAACCGTTCCAGTTTTAGTTTCACTGCGATTTCCGATTTGTGCTAGTTTTGTTTCGATTGTTGACATGTGAAAATTCCTCCTTTTTAAATTGAAACATTAAGTGAATATAAAATAAAAAAAGCCTTCTAAGAAGAAGGCTTTCGGTTTGAATAGAGTCTTCTTCTCATCTGTCAAATCTTTCACAATTTGCTGGAATTAGCACCTTATTAACAAAATGTTAATGGTTGCTGAGGCGTCACAGGGCCAGTCCCTCTACCTCTCTAGATAAGAATGTTCGTATGAAATTTTTATTATGTTTTTAACTTTACAACAAAAGATAATTGAATTGCAACTTTATTTTAAATAATTTTTATTTTTCCGCAATTGTCATTGACTTTTACTTTTGTGCATGCTAAATTTATAAAAAATTAACAAACATTGTTAAAAGGGGAACACATTTCCTTTTAGCTACATAAATAAAATAATAAAGACAACTCTTATTGAGAGCGGTGGAGGGAAAGGCCCTGTGAAACCCGGCAACCTTCAAACGAAATGTTTGAAACGGTGCTAATACCTGCAAAACGAATGTTTTGCATAATAAGAGGAGGAACGATTATGTCCCCCTCTTCAAAGTGAAGAGGGGTTTTTTATATTGATAGAAATGAGGGAGATTCGTGAAATTACTAGATTTATTATCAAAAGGAATTGTAATAGGTGATGGTGCGGTTGGGACGTTATTGCATTCACATGGTTTGCAAAGTAGTTTTGAAGAATTGAATGTATCTGATCCAGACTTAATTATATCAATTCATAAACAATATGTAGCTGCTGGAGCAGATGTAATTCAAACGAATACGTATGGAGCAAATGAGGCGAAATTACGTATGTATGGTTTAGAAAATCAAGTTACAGAAATTAATAGAGCGGCAGTAAAACTGGCGAAAGCATCTGTGGCAGATAAAAATGCAATTTTAGGAACAATCGGTGGTATGAAACATATCGGAGCTGTTACAACGACTGATATGGAAAGAGAGTTTATGTTACTTGAACAGGCGGAGGCTTTACTAGAAGAACAGGTTGATGGATTACTATTAGAAACTTTTTACGATGAATTTGAATTACTTCATGCCGTTAAAGTATTGCGTAAGCAAACGAATATTCCAATTGTTGCTCAATTAGCGTTACATGAAGCAGGTACGACTCAAAATGGAAATGATGTCAATGAAATATTAAAGCAACTTATAGATTACGGTGCAAATGTTGTTGGATTGAATTGTCAACTAGGGCCGCTTCATATGACGGAAGCTTTCAAAATGATATCGATTCCGCAAAATGGCTATTTATCAGCATACCCAAATGCAGGTCTCCCGAATTATGTGGAGGGACGTTACGTATATGAGGGAAGCCCAGCTTATTTCGAAGCGATGACACCGAGATTTATTGAGCAAGGTATTCGGTTATTGGGTGGTTGTTGTGGTACGACTCCAGAACATATTCAAAGTATGAAGCGCGCTGTTGCGAATATTACCCCTGTAATAGAAAAAGACACGATTCAAAGGCCGAAAGTCGTTCATACGCATGAGAAACGCTCGAAGGCTCACGTCACTCTAGCAGAGAAAGCGAAAAAACAAACGACAGTTGTAGTGGAATTAGATCCACCGAAAACGTTAGATACACAGCGTTTTTTTGAAGGAGCAAGAGCGTTAAAAAGAGCGGGAGCAGATGCTATTACTCTAGCAGATAATTCATTAGCATCACCTCGTGTTTCTAATATGGCAATGGGTGCGTTATTAACGAAGCATGATATCCCGGTATTGACGCATTTAACGTGTAGAGATCATAACGTCATTGGACTACAATCTCATTTGTTAGGTTTATCGGCGTTAGGGATGGAAGAAGTGTTAGCTTTAACTGGTGATCCAGCGCGCGTTGGTGATTTTCCCGGTGCCACTTCTGTATATGATTTATCCTCTATTGAGCTTATTAAAATGATTAAAGAAATGAACGGTGGACGTTCAATTTTAGGGAAATCAATTGGACCGGCGACAAGGTTTTCTGTAGGCGGCGCATTTAATCCTCATGTAAGGCACTTAAAAGCAGCGGTTAAGCGGATGGAACGAAAAATAGATGCTGGAGCGGAGTATTTTTTAACTCAGCCAATTTATGATATCAAGTTAATTGAAGAAGTGTATGAAGCGACAAAGCATTTGGAACAACCTATTTTTATTGGAATTATGCCGTTAGTAAGTAAGCGGAATGCAGATTTTCTTCATTTTGAGGTGCCGGGTATTACTCTTCCTGAAGAAATAAGAGAGAGAATGGATGGACATGAAACGAAAGAGGCAGCAATTGAGGAAGGGATTCGCATTTCACAAGAATTGATTGACGCAGCGATGAAATATTTTAATGGTATTTATCTTATTACACCATTTTTAAAGTATGAAATTACAGAACATCTTGTTAAATATGTAAGAGAAAAGCAAGAAGTGAAAGAAGGTATTAATTGATGAAGTGTATAGAAGAAAAATTAAAAAATAGCATTTTAATATTAGATGGTGCAATGGGGACAATGATTCAGCAAGAGGATTTAACTGCTGAAGATTTCGGAGGGGAAGAGTACGAGGGCTGTAATGAATATTTAGTAGAAACAAGACCAGACGTTATTTTAAAGATTCATAAAACTTATATTGAAGCTGGAGCGGATATTATTGAAACAAATACATTTGGGGCAACGAATATTGTACTAAGTGATTATGAGCTGTCTCATTTAGATGAAGAACTAAATGAAAAGGCAGCACTTTTGGCGAAGCAAGCTGTTAAAGAAAGCGGGAAGGAAGTATATGTTGCGGGAGCGATGGGACCAACAACGAAAGCAATTAGTGTTACTGGTGGTGTGACTTTTGAAGAATTGATTGAGGCTTATACAAGGCAAGCACGAGGATTATTAAAAGGAGAAGTTGATGTATTACTCGTTGAGACGAGTCAAGATATGCGTAACGTGAAAGCAGCTTATATTGGAATTCAAGCTGCATTTGAAGAACTGAAAAAAACGGTTCCTATTATGATTTCAGGAACGATTGAGCCAATGGGAACGACTCTGGCTGGGCAAACAATTGAAGCTTTTTATTTATCAGTAGAACATATGAAACCATTATCTGTTGGGTTAAACTGTGCGACTGGTCCGGAGTTTATGAGGGACCATATTCGTTCACTATCTGATTTATCGGAGTGTTACATTTCTTGTTATCCAAATGCAGGTCTTCCTGATGAAGATGGACATTACCATGAATCTCCATCTTCTCTTGCTGAAAAGGTGAAGCGATTTGCTGAAGAAGGATGGGTTAATATTATTGGTGGTTGTTGTGGCACGACACCAGAACATATAAAAGCAATGAAATCCGCGCTAGCACCTCTTAAGCCTCGTGACCATCATGAGAGAGAAGGGCATGGAGTTAGTGGATTAGAAGCACTGCAATATGATGAGTCTATGAGACCGTTATTTGTGGGTGAAAGAACGAATGTTATTGGGTCACGTAAATTTAAACGATTAGTAGCAGAAGGGAAATTTGAAGAGGCTGCTGAAGTGGCAAGAGCGCAAGTGAAGAAAAATGCTCATATTATTGACATTTGTATGGCAGATCCTGATCGCGATGAAATAGAAGATATGGAAAACTTCTTAGCAGAAGTTACGAAAGTTTTAAAAGTACCGATTATGATTGATTCAACAGATGAAAATGTGATGGAGCGAGCTCTTACTTATATTCAAGGAAAAGCTGTTATTAATTCAATTAATTTAGAAGATGGAGAAGAACGATTTAAAAAAGTGACACCGCTTCTTCAGAAGTATGGTGCCGCTATAGTTGTAGGAACAATTGATGAAGACGGTATGGCGGTTAGTGCGGAACGAAAGATAGAAATTGCGAAAAGAAGCTATGAATTACTTACAAAGAAGTATGGGATACGCCCGTCAGATATTATTTTTGATGCACTTGTGTTTCCAGTAGGGACAGGTGATGAAGAATATATTGGTTCAGCGGCAGCGACTATAGAAGGAATTCGCCTTATTAAAGAAGCGTTACCAGAGTGTTTAACGATTTTAGGTGTAAGTAACATATCATTTGGTTTACCACCGGCTGGACGTGAAGTATTAAATTCAGTTTTTTTATACCATGCTACGAAAGCAGGATTAGATTACGCGATTGTGAATACGGAAAAATTAGAACGCTATGCGTCGATTCCAGAGGAAGAAAAACGACTTGCAGATGCATTACTGTTTGAAACGACGAAAGAGACATTGGAAGAATTTACAAATTTTTACCGAGTTGCTAAAAAGAAAGATGTCGTTGTGCAAGAAACGTTAACGCTTGATGAAAGACTAGCAAATTATATTGTAGAAGGTACGAAACAAGGATTACACGAGGATTTAAGTCTTGCACTTGAAGAAGGAAGAAAACCTCTTGATATTATTAACGGTCCGCTTATGACAGGGATGGACGAGGTAGGACGACTATTTAATAATAATGAACTTATTGTTGCTGAAGTATTGCAAAGTGCCGAAAGTATGAAAGCCGCTGTAAGCTATTTAGAGCCACATATGGAATCTAGTGATAGTGCGAAAAAAGGGAAAGTGTTATTAGCAACTGTAAAAGGTGACGTGCATGATATTGGGAAAAATCTCGTTGAAATTATTTTAGCGAATAACGGATATGAGATTATTAATTTAGGAATTAATGTACGTTCGGATCGAATTGTTCAAGAAGTACAAGAAAAGAAGCCAGACATTATAGGTCTTTCAGGTTTATTAGTAAAATCAGCGCAACAAATGGTAACGACTGCTGAAGATTTAAAAGCAGCAAATATTGATGTGCCCATTGTTGTAGGTGGTGCAGCGTTAACGAGAAAGTTTACAGATAATCGGATTTCACCATCATATAAAGGGCTCGTTTGTTATGCGAGTGATGCGATGACGGGGCTCGATATTATTAATAAGCTTCAAAAAGAAGAAGAGCGTGAGAAGATGAAACAGGATAAAAAAGAACGTCATCTTCATATCGTAAAAAAAGAGGAGAAGAAAGTAGAAATTCCAGCAGTAATTGAGCTATTACCGAAGGCTGAAGTTATCGTGCCTGATTCAACAAAACGAATTGTATTACGCGATATTCCGGCCCTTCATCTCGCCCCATTTTTAAATAGACAAATGCTACTTGGGCATCACCTTGGATTAAAAGGAAATGTGAAGAAGCTTTTGAAAGAGGGAGATAAGAGAGCGCATGAATTAAATGATTTAATAGATGAATTATTGCAGGAAGGACAATCTTGGTTAAAGCCGAAAGCAGTGTATCAATTTTTCCCAGCGCAAAGCGACGGACAAAACATTGTAATATATGATCCAGAAGATCATACGCGTGTTATAGAGCGTTTCACATTCCCTAGACAAGGAAAGGCCCCCTATCGTACTTTAAGTGATTATTTGCGCCCAATTGGAGATGAGATGGACTATGTTGCTTTCTTATCTGTTACGGTTGGGGAAGGAGTTCGGGACATTGCTGAAGAGTGGAAGGGGAAAGGTGATTACTTACGTAGTCATGCCATTCAATCGTTAGCGCTTGAATTAGCAGAAGGACTTGCTGAAAAAACACATATGCTCATTCGTGATCGCTGGGGCATTCCGGACTCACCTGAACTGACGATGGAAGAACGTTTCCGTACGAAATATAGAGGAATACGTGTGTCATTTGGTTATCCAGCGTGTCCAGAACTTGCAGATCAAGAAAAGCTATTTCGCTTAATTCATCCAGAGGAAATAGGTATTTCATTAACAGAAGGATTCATGATGGAGCCAGAAGCATCCGTAACGGCTATGGTATTTTCTCATCCTGAGGCAAGATATTTTAGTGTATTATAGTCTTGAAGGGGGAGACGTATGAAGAAAATAGTCTTTACAGGTGGCGGTTCGGCAGGACATGTAACACCTAATTTAGCCATTATCCCATATTTACAGGAAGACAACTGGGATATCTCTTATATTGGTTCTCATCAAGGTATTGAGAAAACGATTATAGAAAAGGAAGGCATTCCCTACTATAGTATTTCGAGTGGAAAGCTACGTCGTTATTTTGATTTGAAAAATATAAAAGATCCTTTTCTTGTAATGAAGGGTGTTATGGATGCGTATGTAAGGATTCGAAAACTAAAACCAGATGTGATTTTTTCAAAAGGCGGTTTCGTATCTGTACCAGTCGTAATTGGAGGATGGCTAAATAGAGTACCAGTTTTATTACATGAATCTGATATGACGCCAGGACTAGCAAATAAAATTGCGCTTCGTTTTGCTTCGAAAATATTTGTTACATTTGAAGAAGCAGCGAAACATTTACCGAAAGAAAAAGTAATATATACGGGATCTCCTGTACGTGAAGAAGTGCTGAAGGGAAATCGTGAAAAAGGTTTAGCATTTTTAGGTTTTTCACGTAAAAAGCCAGTTATTACGATTATGGGGGGCAGCTTGGGCGCGAAAAAAATTAATGATACGGCTCGAGAAGCATTACCAGAACTTCTTAACAAGTATCAAATTGTTCACCTTTGCGGAAAAGGTAACCTTGACGAAAGTTTACAAAATAAAGATGGATATAGACAATTTGAATATGTACATGGAGAACTGCCAGATATATTAGCGGTAACAGATTTTGTTATTTCACGCGCGGGCTCCAACGCAATTTTTGAATTTTTAACATTACAAAAGCCGATGGTTTTAATTCCATTATCGAAATTTGCAAGCCGTGGAGATCAAATATTAAATGCAGAGTCCTTTGAAAGGAAAGGGTATGCCTCCGTATTATATGAAGAAGATGTAACTGTAAAATCTCTTATAAAGTATGTCGAAGAATTGAATCAAAATAATGAGAAGTATAAAACAGCACTAAAAAAATATAATGGAAAAGAAGCAATTAAAACAATCATTCAAAATATTTCAGAGGCATGATGAAACAATCATGCCTCTTTTAGTAGGGTGAAAGATTCCAAGAATTGATATTTTTATGTTACAATAAAGTGAAACTTTAATCAGTTGGGTGCATCCCACATCTAACTTCTTTACTTTTACTGAATTTTGAGGAGGGAGTCTTACTGCCCTCAAATAGCGGGATAACAAATGGGTTAATAGGGAAATTCCAATTAATGAAGCGTGAAAATACGAATGGATTAGGAGTGACTGTGTTGGAGCTAAGTCTCTATGAAAATACTGCACTTATTATATGCTTTGTGTTGTACGTTGGTAGTGTTATTGTTTATATTTCAAGGAAATTTTCGCAAGAAAGAGAGCTTGAAAAGTCAGAGATAACAGCTGAACTAGAAATGTTAGCTGATGAAAGTTATAAAAAACAAAAAATAAAAGAAGACCATGAAGCATCCCATCATTTAAACGCAAATAAGTTTTAAAGATGGGGATTTTTTTTGAAGTTGTTCTTTATTATAGCTATAACAAATAACGCTAAAAAGGAGTTTCCCCATACATAATGAAGGAGTATATATAAATGAATTTTTATATCGCCTCAGGTTTCCAAAATAAACATCTTGTACGTTCCGTAGCAAATGAACTGAAACATGCAGGATGGCACCATACATATGATTGGACAAAAAACGAAAGAGTAGCGAATGAAGAACAATTAAGAGAAATTGGTCAGGCAGAACAAAACGCTGTAAAAAAAGCGGATGTATTTTTACTTATATTAGATGGCGGAAACGGGAGCCATACAGAGTTTGGAATGGCGATTGCACTAGAGAAAACGATATATGTATATCAGGCAGAAAACCCGCTCCAAACAACGTTCTATCACTTGCCGGAAATAAATATTTTTGAAGGAGATGTAGCTGAGTTTGCATCTTATGTTATCAATCATATGAAATAATAGTAACTACCTAAAAGGTTATAAAAGTGATCTTTTGGGTACAGTGATGATAAGAAACGTATATAAAGGAGTACATAATATGAAATTAGAAAATGGATGGGAAACGAGCTTTTTAGAAGTCGTACAAAATAGTGAATTTAAGAAAGAGGCACTTCTTAGTCAATTGCTTTGTCAGGATAGTGAAGAAGTAGAAGAGCTTGTGGATGATTACGGCTACGAAGAACTTGTTGAACGTGAACATGATGATGAGTTAGCTGAAATCTTAGGAGAAGAACTTTTTAGTGAGATGGAACGCCAAGTATTCTTATCTTCAAACCCAGAAGAAAAACTTATTTCATTCGTCAATGGATTAGGTTTTCATGTGCTAGATTGGATAGTTCTTCTTGAAACAGAATTTGGCATTGATAGTGCAAGCTTTACATCAGATGCTGTGAAGGTGTTAGAAAAGCGTTTCAGACAATTTCCATACATAGAGGACAAGACAATTTTTGATATGACATTTGGAGAATCGATGGATGTATTAGAATCTGTTACAGGATTACAACTAAAGGAAAAGATGAACGTATAATGAAAAAAGAACGTGATTGGATCACGTTCTTTTTTACATAATAATAATTTTATCATCTAGTTTTGTCTGCCCGGTAAGAAGTGCGTTTAAATATTCCACTTTTCTTATACAAGCTTGTATATGTCTTTCAATCTCTTGTAACTCTGCTTGGTGATGTGTTTCAATTGGATGAATTTGTACGTTGAATTTTTCAAATTGACTACTATATGTTATTTCTGCATAGCCGCTCATAATATCGGTTTCGTTATGAAATAAAAATTGCTTCGTTTTGTCACAGAATGATACATCCTGAAAGCCATATACTTTTAATGCTTCAATTACTTTTTTAATCATTTTTGTATTCATTTTTTAACCCTCTTTGCGAAGTTCTACTTATATATTATAACATAAAAAATTACATAGAAAGCGCTTCCAAATGTATTTTATTATAAACTTTACGTTTCAATCACAAAAATGAAACAAAGAAAAAATAATTGTAAAGAAGGAAGGACTCTTTTATTGTTTCGTCATATATATAGAGAAATAGTGCAATGAAAGGAAATTTTCCGAGGTGGAGATCGTATTTCCAATTTGAGCGCAGTAAAAGAGGTGAGAATCTTGAACTTTGATATTGTAGGACAAAAAGCATATATAAAAGATGGACCGCATCGGAACCGAATTGGAATTGTAAAGAAAAACAAGACAAAATTAGCATCGCAGTTTGCTATTGTAATTGGAGAACAAATCATTGATGTAGAGCTAAAGGATATCGTGTTAGTTGGAGTAGACGTAGGACAATTTCATAAATGGTGCGAACAAAATGGTTATTTGTGAAAAGGACGGGCTGTGAGATAATGAAATATATTTGAGGAAAGAGGATATGTTATTGTATTCTCTTTTTCTATGTTTAAGGAGGCGAAAATGAAATATAAAGAACAGGAGTTTACGTTGGAGTTAAAAGAGAACATTCAATGTATGGAGAAGGAAATAGAGCGAATATCACTTAAACTGCATAAAGAGTATTCGCATTTATACATAGAAAAACACATGGAATTAGATATGGGATTTGCAAGAGAAAAAGAGAATCCCTTTGAGGTGGGTTATTATTCATCAGTTGCTATAGCTATATTAGATGAAGAAAAAGAGATGATTGAATTTCATAATATTCTAATTTGGAAATGCGAAAGAATCTTTTTAGGAATGCCAATTCAATCAAACATTTTGGGGAGTAAGAAAGTAGGGGAACTCGCTGATGAATCTTGTTATGAGATTGAGGAAGAGTTAAAAGAGTAACTAGAAGAATACTTGGAGTGATAATTCTCAAGATAAAATCTATAAAGAGGGAACGGAATAAAAAAGACGCTAACAATTGTATGTTAGCGTCTTTTTTCATTATGAAGCAATTTCACCAGTTTTTGTATCATCTTGATTGTACGTATCTTGATCTAATTCACCAAGCCATTTACTTGAAATAAGACCTGCTGTCATAGAACCACTTACGTTAAGAGCTGTACGCCCCATATCGATTAATGGCTCAACCGAGATAACTAGAGCAACAATACCGATTGGTAAGTTCATCGTAGATAGTACGATTAAAGCTGCGAATGTTGCGCCGCCACCAACTCCGGCAACACCGAATGAGCTAATAGCAACAACAGCGATTAAAGTTAAAATAAATTGTGGTTGTAATGGATCAATTCCTACAGTTGGAGCGACCATCATTGCAAGCATTGCTGGATAAATACCTGCGCAACCGTTTTGTCCGATAGATACCCCAAATGAAGCTGCGAAGTTTGCAATTCCTTCGGAAATACCAAGCTTTTCTTTTTGAGCTTCAATATTTAATGGCATCGCACCAGCACTAGAGCGAGATGTGAATGCAAAAGTTAGTACAGGGAACACTTTTTTCAAATATTGAATTGGATTTAAACCAGACAATGCAATTAATAATAAGTGAATGATAAACATTACGATAAGTGCTACGTAAGAGGCTAACACGAAGTTACCAAGTTTTAAAATAGCATTTATATCGCTACCAGCAACTGTTTTTGCCATAAGAGCTAATACGCCGTATGGAGTAAGGCGTAAAATTAATGTTACCATACGCATTACGATTGCATATACAGCATCAAGCATATTCTTAAATAGCTCTGCTTGTTCTGGATATTTTCGTTTTACACCTATAAAGGCAATGCCGATAAAGGCTGCAAATATTACGACAGAAATTGTTGATGTTGGACGAGCGCCTGTTAAATCAAGAAACGGATTTGTAGGTAATAGCTCTAATAATTTATCTGGAATTGTTGTCTTTTCAATAGAAGTAAATCTTTCTTCAACTAGTTTCAGACGAGCAGATTCTGCATCACCTTGTTGTAGGCCTGTTGCAGATACATCAAATCCTGCACTTGCAGCGATACCGACAGCTGCAGCGATTCCTGTAGTAAGAATTAAAATACCGATAATAAGGCCACTAATTTTACCAAGATTTTTCGTTAACTGTAATTTTGTAAATGCTGAAATAATAGATACTAAAATAAGTGGCATAACGATCATTTGAAGTAATTTTACATAACCGTTACCGATTAAGCCAAACCAAGTATTTGATTCAATAATTACTTTAGAAGTTGGCTCATAAATAAATTGTAATATAAGACCGAATAAAATACCGACTCCTAAAGCGGTAAATACACGTTTATTAAAAGATACATGCTTACGTTGCATATAATATAATACGCCAACTAAGATGAGCATGACTGCAACGTTAATTCCGACAAGCAGTGTATTCATGTTGATTCCCCCTAATTCCAATCTGTTATATAGAATATAAGGTAATAAAACCTATAAGTCAACTAGGAAATTACGGAATTAAAAAAAGATGGCAAAATGCCATCTTTTAATGTCCAGCTCCAGGCACAAGTAAGAATGTCGTGTAGTATGTAAATCCTATGAAGAAAACAGTTAGATATGCCCCGAATACGTATATATACATACGCTCTGTTAATTTTAAATAGCTTAAAAGTACGAAGAATCCTGTTTGTCCTAAAAATAGTAGTGCGGCCTGTTGCATATCCCCTACGTAAAACATAACCGAGAAAATTCCAGTCCAAAAGCCGAGAACGCGAAACATGCGCTCCATGCCATCTCCCTCCTTTTCTAAAAAAAGTAAACCTCACCTCATTATAGTTTATTTTTCTTACTATTGTAAATATTCGTTCATATAAAAAGAAGCCATTTATAAATGGCTTCTTTTTATATGAGAAATTAAATTGTTAGTTTATAATTACAAGATTTACATCCATCTAATAGACTATCATTTCGAGTTAATTCCATGTTAGGGAATAGGATTTCAAAAATTCCTTTCATCATATCTCCGTGCATGTTACAAATTTCAGTTGGGTGATGAACAGCAACTTCCTTAAATGGACAATTGTGTACATCATAGAAAATTTTTGTTCCATCTGCACTTAATTCAAATGCAGGTGATAAGCCAGCTGTTGAGAAAGCTTCTTTTGCAATTTGAACCTTTTGTTCCACTGTTAAAGCATCTTCACTCACATTTAAACGCAGCATATGTTGTTGCATTAATTCTGCCCCAAATTGTTTTCCTGTTTCGTATAGCGCTTTCTCACCAGCAGCGCCAAGGCTAAGTAAAGAATTGAATGCGATTCTTGCTAACAATTGATAATCACGGAATGGAAATTGCAATTGAATAACATCTTCAGATAAGACATATAATCTGCTTGGTCTTCCGCCTTTTCCAGTTTTCTTCGTTTCCGATTTAAGCATATGAACATCTTCTAATTTAGATAAATGTAAACGTGCTACGTTTGGATGAATATCGAATTCATCTGCAATTTCTTGTACCGTTACGTAACTATGTTTTTGCGAAATATATTTATAAATGTAATAACGAGTTGGGTCAGCTAAAACACCTGTAATTTTTAAAGCTTGTTCCATGAGGATCTCCACCTTTATCACTTTATCCAAGATAATAACATTATAATACAGATAAACATAAGTATAGGTAATTTCAGACAATAATTCGGAAATTGTTCATAATTTCACAAACATATTTTTCCTTTTTCTTCTATTGAAAATACAAAAGTCCCAATTTTTATTGCGCATGTTTTCATGCTATATACATAGTGAGGAGGGAAAAGTGATGAATGGGATTGAAATTTTTGCGAATGCAATTTTAAAAGAAGCGTGTAGGGTACAAGCGTCAGATTTACATATTGTGCCCCGGCAGAAGGATGTAGCGGTGCAACTACGTATAGGAAAAGATTTAATGACGAGACAGTGTATTGAAAAGGAGTTTGGAGAAAAACTTGTCTCACATTTCAAATTTTTAGCATCTATGGACATAGGAGAGAAACGGAAGCCACAGAATGGTTCGTTGTATTTGCAAATTGATGGACAAGAAGTGTATTTACGCCTTTCAACACTTCCAACAGTATATCAAGAAAGTCTTGTTATTCGCCTCCATTTACAAGCATCTGTTCAGCCCTTATCACAACTTTCGTTATTTCCAAGTACAGCAGCAAAACTACTCTCGTTTTTACGCTATTCACAGGGGCTACTCGTGTTTACTGGACCGACTGGATCTGGGAAGACGACGACAATGTATGCATTATTAGAGGTAATTAGAAAAAAGAAAACACGCCGCATCATTACACTTGAAGATCCGGTTGAAAAAAGAAGTGACGATGTATTACAAATTCAAATAAATGAAAAAGCGGGTCTCACATATGAAACAGGATTAAAGGCTATTTTACGTCATGATCCAGATATTATTTTAGTCGGTGAAATACGTGATGAAGAAACAGCAAAAATAGCTATAAGAGCAAGTTTGACAGGACATTTAGTAATGACAACGCTGCATACGAATGATGCGAAAGGAGCAATCATTCGTTTCATGGATTATGGTATAACGAGGCAAGAGATTGAACAGTCTTTATTGGCTGTGGCTGCACAGCGACTTGTCGAATTGAAGTGTCCGTTTTGCAGAGGAAAGTGCTCAACTTTATGTAAATCAATGAGGCAAGTAAGGCAAGCAAGCATTTATGAGCTACTATATGGATATGAGTTAAAACAAGCGCTTAAAGAAGCAGATGGAGAATGTGTTACTTACAAACATGAGACTTTAGAATCGTCAATACGAAAAGGATATGCTTTAGGTTTTTTAGAAGAAGATGTTTATGTTTAAGAAAACTTGGAGTTTAAGTGATCAAGTAGTATTGTTGAAACGTTTAGGAGAATTATTAGAAAAAGGCTACTCTCTTTTACAAGCATTAGAATTTTTACAGTTTCAATTACCTGTAGAAAAGAAAGTACAATTGCAGGGCATGATTGAGGGGTTAAAAGATGGGAAAAGTCTACACGATTCTTTTCATCAGTTAAAGTTTCATCAGGACATGTTAAGTTATTTATTTTATGCCGAGCAACATGGTGATATTTCTTTTGCTTTGCAACAAGGAAGTGCACTTCTTTATAAGAAAGATAAGTATAGGAGAGACATGATGAAAATAATGCAGTATCCTATGTTTTTGATGTTTTTTTTACTAATCATGCTTTTTATTTTTAAACTTATTTTATTACCTCAGGTTGAAATGGTTTATAGTTCGTTCGGTTCTAATACACCACTACTTACAGAACAAATTCTAAGTGCAATAAAACTGCTACCTTACATTATTTTAACCGCTATTTTAACTGTTATTATTGGATGTAGTTTATATATGTTGTATTTTAGGAAACTTCCACATATTAGACAGGTAAAAATCATGCTTCGTATTCCTCTCATCAAAACATTTCTTATTTTAAAGCATTCACATTATTTTGCTACTCAGTTGAGTGGTTTATTAAATGGTGGACTATCAGTATGCGAAGCTTTAACAATAATGATGGAGCAAAGATATCATCCGTTCTTTCAATATGAAGCGAGCCGGATTGAAAGACAATTAATTGGAGGAGAACAGTTACAATCTATCATTGCTAAAAGTGGGTATTACGAGAAAGAACTTTCTTATGTTATTACCCATGGACAAGCAAACGGCAATTTAGGGATTGAATTAGGTGACTATAGCGATCTTATTATGGAAAAGATGGAACGGAAAATTAAACATATGTTAGTTATCATTCAGCCTATTTTATTTACATGTATTGGAGGAATCGTTGTCCTTATGTATTTAGCGATGATTATGCCGATGTTTCAAATGATGGATTCTATTTAGGGGGCATTTGTATGCAAAATGAGGAAGGATTTACTCTGTTAGAGATGCTATTAGTAATGGTTGTCATAACTATATTATTACTATTAATTATTCCGAATGTAGTTACACAGCGCTCATCGGTCCAAGGAAAAGGGTGTGCAGCTTACGTGAAATCTATAGAAGCGCAAATACAAGTATATCAATTACAACATAATAAAATTCCATCGTTAAAAGAACTGGCAGATGAAAAGTATATTACAGCTGATAAGTGTCCGAATGGCGAATCTATTCATATATCAGATGATGGCACAGTATCAATTAGGGCATTGTGAAACAGCAAGGATTTACCTTTTTAGAAATGTTACTCGTTTTATTTGCTATTTCTGTATTAAGTATAGTTACGTATTTTAGTGTTCATTCCTTATACGAGCGACAAAAAGTTGAACAATTTTTGAGACAGTTTTCAAATGATATTTTATATATGCAGCAATTAGCGATAAACCGTCAAAAGCACTATACATTACGTTGGCATAAAGATAGAAATATGTATGCTATAAAAGAGTCAGGTACAAAGTATTATATCGTCAAGCGAGAGTATGAAGAAGATATACAAATCGATTTGCATACGTTTCCAAATCCGATGACATATAATCCAAGTGGAAATATTAATAGAGGTGGTACGATTATAATTTCGTATAGAAATTATAAATATGAAATTGTATTTCAGCTTGGAAGAGGGAGATTTACGTATCGTGAAATGTCAAAAAGGATCCATAATGGCTGAAATGATTGTATCGTTAAGTGTTTTAATGATGGCTGTATCGTTACTACTACCGCAAACAGCATTAGTTATGCAAGAAAGAAAAAATATACAAATTCGTTATAAGGCATCTGGGTTATTAAAAAAAGAAGCAGCTATATATATGTATGGAAATGAAGAAAAGCGAATAATAGAAAAGAATATAAATGGAATTGTGTATTACACATATTGGGGAGGCAACGAAGTTTGTACCATGTGGAGAGATGTGAAAGACAGAATGATGGAACAATGCTTTTATGTAGGAGAAAAAATAAATTAGAATTTGGTTTTTCATTAATAGAAATGATTGTATGTCTGTTTCTATTATCAATATTTTTTTTGCTCTTTCCCCGCCTACATTTCATTGAAATGGAAAATAAACAGTCGAAAGGGTTAAATGATTGGGAGTGGAATGTGTTTTTAGGTCAAATGCAATTGGAGTTTCGTGAAGTATCATCTGGAGAACAGCTAGCATTTGAAAATGGAGAAAGTATTTTACGATTCCGATCGCGTAAGGGGAGTGAAGTATCGTATGAAAAAGAGAATAGTCGTCTTATAAGAAAGGTAAATAGGCGCGGGAGGGAAGTTGTTTTACAAAATATTGGAACGGTTTCTTACAAACTAACACCTCATGTACTCATTATAAATGTGAAAGATACTAGTGGGGAAATATATGAAGGTGTAGTTATGCGATATAGCGAAATAGGAATAAACGTATGAGAAAGCAAAATGGATTTACAATGCCTGGGACGATTATCTTTCTTATTTTATTAACTTCTTTTTTTATATACGAAACAAATATGTTGTTTACAGATAAAAATTTTTATATAGAAATAGAACAAAAGTTTTTACTGGATGAACTACTTAACCGATCTATTACAGATATAAAAAAAGACTTACAGCAACAAGAAAATGAAGGTACATTCTTCTTTCAGTATGAAAAGGGAGAAGCGAGTGGAAATTATGTCTTTGAAAATGATTTAATTCTCGTTGCGTTACAGTGCACACTCAAACAGGAAGCTTTCTATACGGTGAGCTTTCGGTATAGAAAAAAGGATGGAAAAATAGTCGATTGGATAGAAGGATAATATGTAAAAAATACGAAGAAAAACCAGGGATTTCTATTGTAAATTGAATTGATTTTTTAGAAGAAATGGATAAATATAATGATTAAAAGTTTAAATTTTCTCAAAAAAGAGAAAGGTAGAAAGAATGTGATATATTCATGCTATCCAATCATTATTTTTAGGGAGAATAGGGAAATGACAAACAACAATCAAATAGGTGAAAATAAGGAACAAACTATTTTTGATCATAAAGGAAATACGATTATGACAGAAGATAGAGAAATACACATTATTTCAAAATTCGAAGAACCTCTTATTGTCGTATTAGCAAATGTACTGAGTGATGAAGAGTGTGATGAATTAATTGAAATGTCTAAAAATAAAATGAAGCGTTCTAAAGTTGGTTCATCACGTGATGTAAATGATATTCGAACAAGTAGCGGTGCATTTTTAGAAGACAGTGAACTTACTTTAAAGATTGAAAAACGAATTTCATCTATCATGAATGTTCCTGCGTCGCATGGTGAAGGATTGCACATTTTAAATTATGAAGTGGATCAACAATATAAAGCACACTATGATTATTTTGCGGAACATAGTAGATCAGCTGCTAACAATCGTATTAGTACGCTTGTAATGTACTTAAATGATGTAGAAGAAGGCGGGGAAACGTACTTCCCGAAATTAAATCTTTCTGTACACCCTAGAAAGGGAATGGCAGTATACTTTGAGTATTTTTATCAAGATCAATCACTAAATGAGCTTACGTTACACGGAGGGGCACCTGTAACGAAAGGCGAGAAATGGATTGCAACGCAGTGGGTGAGAAGAGGTACTTATAAGTAAAAGCGAGTGTTACGTTTTGTTCTTCATAGTATAAGAACAAAACGTTTTTTATTAAACAAAGTAGCATCTTTCGTTATAATAACAATTAATAAATGACGATTGAGAGGACAGAAAATGAAATCTATATACATAACCGGCTATATGGGAGCAGGAAAAACAACAATTGGAAAAGCGTTAAGTAAAGAACTTCAAATAGATGTTGTAGATACTGATCAAAAAGTTGAAGAGAAGCAAGAGAAGGCAATTCGAAATATTTTTGCCGAAGAAGGTGAAATGGCTTTTCGGGAATATGAAAGCGAAATGTTACGTTCGCTACCAGTCCATAATGTCATTATTACAACTGGTGGGGGAATTATTGAACGAGCGGAAAATCGCAAGTGGATGAAAGAGAACGGAACTGTCGTGTATTTATATTGTGATCCGCATGTAATTGCAGAAAGGCTTCGTGAAGATACGACACGTCCACTATTTCAAAAGAAAGATATAGATGCATTCGTAAAGAAATTTGAATCACGCCGAGCTTATTATGAAGAGGCTCACATTCATATCGATACGACAAATAAGTCTGTAAGGCAAATTATGAATGAGTTAAAGGAAAAGATTAATGTATAAAAAAGTGGACATACTAATCAAGTAGAGGTGATGATAATATGTCTACTAATGATTATGTTCGCTTTGTGACGCAGCAGTTTGTGTCGTATATGGATGCTCCAAAAGAAGATCGAAAACAAAAGAAAGAACAACGCCGTGCTGAAAAAGAGCCATTTATGAATAAGTGGTTTGGTGTTATGCCGCTGAGTGCTGCTTTGTTTTACCGAAATGTAAAAAGTAAAAGAAAAAAATCAAGTTAAATTTTAGTCATATGTCTAGCAAACCAAAAATCCCCTAGTGTCGTATTACACTAGGGGATTTTTATTTACTGCACGGATTCTTTTTCTTCCGTAACGGCATGTATTTTATTGTTAACCCATACGAACCCTATTCCGATACAAATAGAAATGCCCCAGCCGACAGCGGTCATAATCGCTCTCATTTCACCATAGCCATCTACACCAAAAACAGAGATGAAATAAATTTTTAAAAAGCTTTTTAATATAAATTGCAGCCCGAAAAATAACGTTAAATATTGTAGTGCTGGATAGATACGACTATCACGATAAAGCTCACGACTTTTATCGCGGTCATGCCCTTGCAGCGCTGCAATATCCGCAGCGAAATATAACATGAGTGGTTTTTTTATGAAAATTGTACAGATGACGATAATACCGAGTACGATGTGATAATATGCATCATTCCACAACATTCGTTCAGCTGACCCAGATAATAAATCTACCGTTGTATTAGAAATAAGTGTAATTAAAATAAAGAACCCTGTCACGTTAAACTGTTTTTCTTTTTTAAAGGTATACAGTGTATAAATAATCCCCGGAACAGAGGAAAGTAACATCGCGTAATAAGGATCGATATAAGGTTTTGCAAATTTCCAAATGAGGAATGGGATTACGAGATAAAAGACAAGATCTAATATAGCTTTTTTATTTTGATTCATACAAAGCCTCCTTAAGTCATACATATATTTTATAATATAATTTCTGAAAATTGTATAAGGTTTAATGGGAAAAGAAAAAATATATCAATTTTCGAGGGGTTAGTAGATTGAAAAAAATTGCCCCTAGCGTAGTAAGTTTTTTTAGTATATAATAAAGGAAACGCTTTCATTTTGATTTGTTCACAAAATGGACGGAAAATCACATATTTACTATCTATATGTTGCTTTATAATGAAACTAATTAAATATACATGCATACAATATTGTGAAATAAATAACATAAATAATCTATATAAATGTAAACGTTATCAAAAGAGAGAGGTGGAGACAATGAGTAAATTTTTCTTCAATCATAATCCAGCAACAGTAGAGGATGGAAGGCTTGTTAAATATGCTGAAATTATTTATGGAGAAGGTGGCCGTTCTGTATTAGAAAATTTAATGGTGAAGGCATCTATCAGATTGCGTGATCGTTATCCGAATAAATCTGACGAGCAGATCTCGAACCTAGTAAATAAAGGCATCCATGATATGTTTCAAAAATATGTGAGCGAGTAAGAGTGGCCAATGGCTGCTCTTATTTTTTTTTGTATAAGGATTGTAACTCTAGCTGAAAATAAACATGTATTCTGAAAAACGTAAAAAGGAGTGGGAAAGATGAGCAATGGAATTGGACGTTCGAAAGAAAATCTTCCAACTGATGCAAATCATGTGAGCGCGAAGGATCGTGCGTATCAAAAACGCATGGCAAAGCAAAAACAACAAGAGCGTAATGAGGATAGAGAATAACTCGAAATAAAGCTCCTTCTAAAGCAGAAGGAGCTTTATTTTGATAGAAAATGATTCGCGGTAACATAAAAGAGTCCACCGTTAATAATTTGCACTGTAATACGTGGTTCATACTGTTCTTGCAGAGCTTGTTTTTCAATTTCATAGCTCTCAGGAAGTTCGTCACTTTCTTCATAAAAACGGTTTAAAAGGTCTAAATCATGATTCCAACGCACTCTTGCTTCTTTTGCCCACGTATGGTCATCTTCTGCAATTATATTTTTTAAAGCGTCTTCTATGCGTTGTAAACCACTTTGAGGTTTAATGATGGGCGAGAGCGTAAAACAAAAATCAGGTATTTTTGGTGTAAGTTTAATGTTTGTTAATGTTTCATGAAAGTTTGCCATCATTGTTCCAGAAATGAGATGAATACCAATCGAGTGAAGGATGTCTTTTTTTCGATCACATTGATAGGAAACTTTTATATTAATACCGAGCCAAGGGTGGAGCGGTGTATGTGTTGCCCCATTATGTCTTACATCCTCATATAAACGTATGTATGAGCCTAATTCTTTTGTCGTTTGGAAAATTTGATGTAGACGTGGTGAACCGTAGTGAATAAGCTCACCATCATTTTCTTCATTTTCTGGATTTGTAATAAGAGTAAGGCGCATTGGATTCGGTACGCCTCCTGTTTTCTCAAGATAGTGCCAATAAAAAGGGCGATTCATTAATAATTTATCCATCTCAATTGTTAACTGTACATCTAATAAATGAGGAGAACGTTCTAAAATTTCACAGTTATTCGCCTCAAAGAAATTGTATAAGTAATTATGAATTTCATGTTGCTGCATAGCCTTGCACCTCAGCTTCATTTCGTTTCGCAAAGTCGATAATAGATGTTAAGTTTTCCATCTTAATTCTAATTTCACCTTCGCTTTTTGATTGCGCGAAAATTTCTTGAATGTGCGCGTCGATGTTTTTCATATTAATTCTTGTTAAAATTTCATCGAGTTCACCGATAACACGCTCGAATAAGTTGATTTTTTCATATAACAGTTTCAGAATATGTTCTTCAACAGTATGCTTTGTAGCTAAGTTATAAATATGAACATCATTTTTTTGTCCAAGACGGTGAATACGTCCGATTCTTTGCTCAAGACGCATTGGATTCCATGGCAAATCATAATTGATCATATGGCTACAAAACTGTAAGTTAATCCCTTCACCACCAGCTTCAGTTGCAATTAATACTTGTGCGTGGTTTTGGAAAAGCTCCTTCATCCAATCTTTCTTCCCGCGTTTAAACCCGCCGCGGAATGGAACGGAAGAAATACCGTGTTGTTGTAAAAACCATTGTAAGTACATTTGTGACGCTCGATATTCTGTGAAGATAACGACTTTATCGTCAATTTCTTTTATAAGCTCAAGAGCTTTATTTGCTTTTGAGTTGAAAGGAATATGATTAATTTTGTCCATTAGCACATCGATATGTGGATCTTTTATATAATGTTCATTTTCTTTCTGTCTTTTTTCTACATGCTTTTTCAATGAATAGTAAACAGCTTCCCGACTACTACACGCTTCCCGTTTTAAAGTTAACGATGAGAAAGCAGATGTGAAGGCGTCTTGTCCTCGCCAATTTTCGATATCATTATATAGAGCTTGTTCTTGTTCATTAAACTCAACAAAAATTGTACGTACATGTCTCTTCGGCCAATCGATACCGGTATTATGTCGTCTATTTCGCACCATTACTTTATTAATGAGAGCTTTTAAGTCTTCATCTGATTCGGCTGAGCGATTTTTGGAAGCGTAATATTCTTCAAAGTTGGATTGATTGCCTAAATGTCCTGGTTTTAATAAAGAAACAAGGTTAAAAATTTCATCAATCTTATTTTGAACAGGAGTAGCGGTTAGTAATAAACAAAACTTCTTTTTTAATCGTTGTGCAAATTCATAGTTTTTTGTTTTATTGTTTTTCAGTTTATGTGCTTCATCGATAATAATAAGGTCATATTCCAAGTTCAACACGATATCGCGATGTGGTGAACGTTTCGCAGTATCAATTGATGATACGATTACGTCAGCTTGTTCCCATGAGTAGCTTTTCTTTTGTGCTACAGCGGGAATGAAAAACTTTGTATTCAGTTCGTATGCCCATTGTGATACGAGAGAAGCTGGGACAAGTATAAGTACCTTTTTCACAAGCCCGCGGACCATGTATTCTTTCAAAATAAGTCCAGCTTCGATTGTTTTTCCAAGGCCTACTTCATCTGCTAGAATCGCTTTACCGTTCATTTGTTCAATCACATTTTGAGCGACTTCTAATTGATGCGGAAGCGGTGTGAAATGGGATAAATGTTTCGGTGCTTGTAGTCCATCAAAAGTAGGAACAAGTAACGATTTTTCTGTTTCATAAGCTAAGTGATATAAATCCCAGTTTGTCCAAGGACCATCTTCGTCAATTCTATTTAAAAAATTGTTTTGCCATGTCCGATCTACGGAAATATCGACATTCATTACAACTCTCCCACCTTTTATAAACTAAAGTAATTATTTTTTAATGTATGATGATTTGCCTTAAAAGAAGGCATAATTATCGTTATTAAAGGCTATATGATAGACAATAATAAAGTATTAAATCTCAAAAGCTGTATTTATTGTGTTTTAACATAAAAAATTCTAAATTATTTTTTATGCTAGAATATTGATGAAATATAGCGAATGATGTTAGGATAATGGTGTGAAATGTGTGGAATCTTTCGTATTTTATCCAAGAAAGTGATTTTTTATTTACGCTTTCATAAAAAAATATAATGAGATTCCGTATATCCTATCTTTTCAGAATGAAAATGTTTAGAAAAGGGAAGCAACTTTTATTGATTTGTCAAAGCATAAGGGGGAGAGAGCATGATTACATTACAACGTACACCGTTATTTGATGTATACGCGAAGTATGGTGGGAAAACAATCGACTTCGGTGGTTGGGAATTACCAGTTCAATTTTCAAGCATTAAAGAAGAACACGCAGCTGTACGTACAGCTGCGGGTTTGTTCGATGTGTCTCATATGGGAGAAGTTGAGGTAAAAGGTGTAGATAGTTTAGCATTTTTACAACGTGTTGTTACAAATGACGTATCTACCTTAAAGGTAGGGGGCGCACAATATACAGCTATGTGCTACGAAAATGGTGGTACAGTAGATGATTTATTAATCTACAAACGTGGTGAAGAAGACTATTTATTAGTAATCAATGCATCAAATATCGAGAAAGATTACGAATGGTTAGCAAGTCATGTAATTGGCGATGCGACAGTAGTCAATGTTTCTAGTGAAGTTGCACAGCTTGCAATTCAAGGACCAAAAGCAGAAGGCATTTTACAAAAAGTTGTGTCAGAAGATTTGAAAGAAATTAAGTTCTTTAAATTTAAAAACGATATTCTTGTAGATGGAATTCCAACACTTGTATCTCGTACAGGTTACACAGGTGAAGATGGATTCGAAATTTATTGTAAGAGTGAAGATGCTGCAAAACTTTGGGAGAAACTTCTTGAAGTTGGAGCAGAAGAGGGCTTAAAAGCATGTGGTTTAGGTGCTCGTGATACACTTCGATTCGAAGCAACATTACCACTTTATGGACAAGAATTATCAAAAGATATTACACCGATTGAGGCTGGAATTGGCTTTGCGGTAAAAACAAATAAAGAAGCAGACTTCTTTGGAAAAGCAACGTTAAAAGAGCAAAAAGAAAACGGTGCGCCTCGTAAATTAGTCGGCATCGAAGTAATCGAACGTGGAATTCCTCGTACGCATTACCCTGTATTTATTGGTGAAGAAAAAATTGGGGAAGTAACGAGTGGTACACAATCTCCAACGTTAAAGAAAAGCATTGGTTTAGCACTAATTGATGTAAAATACGCAACAGTTGATACAGAAGTAGAAATTGAAATTCGTAATAAACGCGTCAAAGCAGTAGTTGTTCCAACACCATTTTACAAACGTTCAAAGTAACGGGGAGAGGGGTAGATTTCATGTTGCATCGTTATCTTCCAATGACAGAAGAAGACAAAAAAGAAATGTTACAAACGATCGGTGTTCAAACGATCGATGAATTATTCTCTGATATTCCAGAGAGTGTTCGTTTTAAAGGGGATTTAAAAATTAAAGAAGCAAAATCAGAGCCAGAGCTTTTAAAAGAGCTATCTCAAATGGCTAGTAAAAATGCTAACTTAAAAGAATACGCTTCTTTCTTAGGAGCAGGCGTATACGATCATTACGCTCCAGTAATTGTAGATCATGTTATTTCTCGCTCAGAATTTTATACAGCTTACACACCATACCAACCAGAAATTTCACAAGGGGAATTACAAGCAATCTTTGAATTCCAAACAATGATTTGTGAATTAACAGGAATGGATGTAGCAAACTCTTCTATGTATGACGGGGGGACAGCTTTAGCTGAAGCGGCAATGTTAGCAGCTGGCCATACTCGCAAAAAGAAAATTCTTGTATCTAGTGCGGTTCATCCAGAATCAAGAGCAGTACTTGAAACGTATGCAAAAGGTCAAAATCTTGAAGTTGTTGAAATTAATCATAAAGATGGTGTAACAGATTTAGACGTATTACAAAGTGAAGTAGATGATACAGTTGCTTGTGTAATCGTTCAATATCCAAACTTCTTCGGACAAGTTGAAAAATTAGCTGATATTGAAAAAATCGTTCATCAACAAAAATCATTATTTATCGTTTCTTCAAATCCATTATCATTAGGCGCATTAACACCACCAGGGAAATTTGGTGCTGATATTGTAATCGGTGATGCACAACCATTCGGTATTCCAACGCAGTTTGGTGGACCGCACTGTGGTTACTTTGCAACAACGAAAGCATTTATGCGTAAAATTCCAGGACGTCTTGTTGGACAAACTGTAGATTCAAATGGTAAACGTGGATTTGTATTAACGTTACAAGCACGTGAACAGCATATTCGTCGTGATAAAGCGACATCTAACATTTGTTCAAACCAAGCGTTAAATGCATTAGCAGCTTCTGTTGCAATGACGGCACTTGGCAAACAAGGTGTGAAGGAAATGGCACGTCAAAACATTTCTAAAGCACAATATGCCAAACGTCAATTTGAAGCGAAAGGCTTCACAGTAACATTTTCTGGACCATTCTTCAATGAGTTTGTTGTAGATTGCAAACGTCCAGTGAAAGAAGTAAACGATGCATTATTACAAAAGAATATTATCGGCGGTTACGACCTAGGCCGTGATTATAAAGAGCATGAAAACCATATGCTTGTAGCAGTAACTGAGCTTCGAACAAAAGAGGAAATTGACACACTTGTAAACGAAATGGGGGCTATCCAATGAAGAACCAAGACCAAGCACTTATCTTTGAAGTGAGTAAAGAAGGACGCATAGGATATAGCCTACCAAAATTAGATGTAGAAGAAGTGAAACTAGAAGATGTATTTGAGAGCGATTATATTCGAGTAGAAGATGCGGAGCTACCAGAAGTATCTGAACTTGATATTATGCGCCATTATACAGCACTTTCAAACCGTAACCACGGTGTTGATTCTGGATTCTATCCACTTGGATCTTGTACGATGAAATATAATCCGAAAATTAATGAGAATGTAGCTCGTTTCGCAGGATTTGCAAATATTCATCCACTGCAAGATGAAAAGACAGTACAAGGTGCAATGGAATTAATGTACGACTTACAAGAGCATTTAATTGAAATTACAGGTATGGATACTGTTACATTACAACCAGCAGCTGGTGCACACGGAGAATGGACAGGGTTAATGTTAATTCGTGCATACCATGAAGCAAATGGTGATTTTAACCGTACGAAAGTAATTGTTCCTGACTCTGCTCACGGAACGAATCCAGCATCTGCAACTGTAGCTGGTTTTGAAACAATTACAGTAAAATCAAATGAACATGGTCTTGTTGACTTAGAAGATTTAAAACGTGTTGTAAACGAAGAAACAGCAGCACTTATGTTAACAAATCCTAATACATTAGGTCTATTCGAAGAAAATATTTTAGAAATGGCAGAAATCGTCCATAATGCAGGCGGTAAATTATACTATGATGGTGCAAACTTAAATGCGGTATTAAGCCAAGCACGCCCAGGAGATATGGGATTTGACGTTGTGCATTTAAACCTTCATAAAACATTTACAGGTCCTCACGGCGGTGGTGGCCCAGGTTCTGGTCCAGTAGGTGTGAAAGCTGATTTAATTCCGTACTTACCAAAACCGATTTTAGAGAAAACGGAAAATGGTTATCACTTCAACTACGACCGCCCAGAAGCAATTGGTCGTGTGAAACCATTCTATGGTAACTTCGGAATTAACGTTCGTGCATACACGTATATTCGCTCTATGGGTCCAGATGGCTTGCGTGCAGTAACTGAGTATGCTGTATTAAATGCGAACTATATGATGAGAAGATTAGCACCATTCTACGATCTTCCATTCGATAGACATTGTAAGCATGAATTTGTATTATCAGGTCGTCGTCAAAAGAAACTTGGTGTACGTACATTAGATATTGCAAAACGTCTGCTTGATTTCGGTTACCATCCACCAACAATTTACTTCCCATTAAATGTGGAAGAATGTATTATGATTGAGCCGACAGAAACAGAATCAAAAGAAACATTAGATGGTTTCATTGATAAGATGATTCAAATCGCTAAAGAAGTAGAAGAAAATCCAGAAGTTGTACAAGAAGCACCGCATACGACAGTCATTAAACGTTTAGACGAAACGATGGCTGCACGTAAACCAGTTTTACGTTATGAAAAGCCAGCTCCTGTACAAGTTTGATTAGAATAACAAAGGAAGAACTCGTTATATGCGAGTTCTTTTTTTGTATGGAGAATTTGTCCCGCATTAACGGACAGTAAACTCCCAACTCAAAACTTAGCTGGTGCAAAGAAGTCAGGTGGGAGATAAACTGTCCGTTAATGCCCGATTGGTTCAACTAATAATCAGTGGGGATGAACAAAAATCCCCACTGATTAAAGTTTCACTTTATGCAGAAATAGTGAAGAAAATGTTGAAAAATTATATTTTTTGTTTCCTAATGGTGTAAAGATGTAGTTTTATAGGTAGTTTTGTTGAAAAAGTCGGTTTGATAAAAGTATTTATTTTTGTTAGAATTTTATTGAAATTAAGAAGGTGTGATGAGGCAAAGATTACTCATTTTTATGTATATGTGAAAAAACGAGCAAGACGGGGGTGAAAGTGTGGGATATCGATGTTATAGAATGGTATACCATTTAGAAAATGGAGAAACAATTAAAGATGTAAAAGAATTTTGCTATCGAGACCAAGGAAAAGTGTTAGAAAGAGTAGCAAATCGTGTAATGGATAATAGAGAAGTGACGGCGATTGATAAACAAGGAACAATCATTTCAATAGCATGTGAGGATATTGTAAAGGTGGAACTTGATTACATAACAGAAAGTTAACCTTGAGTCATATCCAATTATTCGATAAAATAAACTGTTGAATGGTGAAGTGAGAAGAGAGGAGTTTATCATGGGTAGTACAAGACACTTTTATATGTTTATCTTAGCGTTTGTTCTTGTTGTGGCATTAACGGTTTACTTAATCGTTGACAGCAGCTGGTACAACACGGTTCATCCGGCATTCCTTCTGTTTATGTATATAGGAATTGCAGTAGTAAGTTTCGGAATGAGAGACGAGATGTTAGATCGCTTTGAAAAGTGATACATATACGAAAGACCAACAGGGCAATGTTGGTCTTTTTTTCTTGCCAAAAATAGGATGGTGTGTATATACTGTATATATAAGGTATATACAGTATATACACACTGGAGGAAAACATGAATATTATTATTTCGAATTCTTCCCAAGACCCTATTTATGTACAAATAAGAAAACAATTAAGCCAGCTTATTTTAAATGGTGGTTTAAAGGGTGGAGACCAATTACCGTCTATTCGTAGCTTAGCGAAGGAATTACAAATTAGTGTAATTACAACGAAGCGTGCGTACGAGGAGCTTGAAAAAGAAGGATATATAGAAACTGTTGCTGGGAAGGGGACTTATGTTTCACGTAAAAATAATGAACTACTAAAAGAACAAAGGCTTCGTCTATTGGAAAGTAAAGCGGAAGAGGTTGTAAATGAAAGTAAAGCGTTGCAGCTTTCACTTGAAGATTTACAGCAGATGATTGCGTGTTTATATGAGGGGGAATAAAGGGTGTTAGAGCTAAAAAACGTTTGTAAAAGTTATGAAGATTTCGCAGTGGAAAATATAAGTTTTACACTGCCACGCGGATATATTATGGGGTTTGTCGGACCGAATGGGGCCGGAAAAAGTACGACGATCAAAATGATTATGAATTTAATTAGAAAAGATAGCGGCTATATAAAAATTTTTGGCAAAGACAATAAGAAAGCCGGAAAGGACATAAAACAAAATATCGGCTTTGTATATGATGAAAATCATTACTACGAAGATTTAACGTGTGAACAAATGAAACGTATTATTGCACCGTTATATAAAAAGTGGGACGAAAATCAATACCAATCGTATATGCACAGATTACAAGTTCCAAAGTATAAAAAAATTAAAGAGCTATCTAAAGGGATGAAAATGAAGTTTGCGATTGCAATCGCGCTTTCACATCATGCTGAATTCATTATTATGGATGAACCGACAGCAGGATTAGATCCAGTTGTCCGAAGTGAATTACTTGATATGTTGCAAGAAATTGTAATGGAAGATGAAGTATCTGTATTATTCTCAACACACATTACAACAGACTTAGAGCGCATTGCAGATTATATTACGTTCATCAATGATGGAGAGATTATATTTACTGGTGAAAAAGATGAATTAATGGAGAACTACGTAATCGTAAAGGGAAGCAATGATTTATTAGATCAAGAAGGAAAAGAACTATTTGTTGGATTACGAAAAAATAAATTTGGTTTTGAAGGTTTAGCGAAGGATAAACAAGCAATTATCGATTGGTTTGGAAATGAGGTTGTAATAGAAAAGCCTACATTAGACGATATCATCGTTTACACTGCGAAAGGGAGAGGTGCCTATGCGTCAGCTCGTATATAAAGATTTGTTCTTTTTTCGGGTTATGTGGTTAGTGAATTTTGTTATGCCCCTTTTGTTCTTTATGTTAGATGCAAGTGGTGAATTGTTATTTCCAATGAGTTGTCTATTTATAACCTTTTCATCGGTTATGACGTTAACCGTTATGGATGAAAGAAATAAAAGTGACATTGTTATAAATAGTTTACCGGTAAGTCGAAAGGAAATCATAATTGCTAGATATATTTCCTGTGCAATATTCATTGTAGGTGGCATGATCTCTACGATGTTAGTTGTTTTTCTTATAAGAGGTATTGTGATTATTAGTGATATCGGTGTATATCATACTAATCTATACATTGAAATTCCATGGTATGAAGTCATAAATGGAGCTGTTTATGCCACATTTTTTGTTGTCACGTTTTTTCCTAGTTATTATGGTACAAAATCGAAGGTAGTAAGAAGTATAGTATCAGCAGCATCAATAGGAGTGGGTGTAATTCTTTGGATATTTATTAGTGATGGACTGAATGAAACAACATCTTCATTCAGTGAGTGGATTATGAATCCAGTACATATTGGTGTATTTATAGTTGGAGGAATGATATTAGCTAGTGTCTATATCGCTTCTATGTTTCTTACAATTAAAATTTATGAAACGTGTGATTTATAGAGAGGAGAGTTCATATGCAACAGTTGATTTTGAAGGAGTTTTTCTTACAGAAGAAGATGTTTCCTTTCTATTTTTTAATACCCATTTTATCTATTTTTAAGAATTCCGTCGAACCAATGGGGATTGCAATAGGATTATTTATAACATGTAGTACGATTATATATATTTCTTTTTATTATGACGAGAAAAGTAAGGCAGAAAAAGTATTAGTGAGTTTGCCTATAACGAGAAAAGAGATAATTATAGCTAAATATATTTCAAGTACATTATTTATTATGGCTGGTTTGAGTGTAACTTTTATAGTCGTAATATTAGGAAATATTTTATTGAACAGAGATATAGTTATGCCTGGATATGCAATATTTTCAGCAATAGTAGCAACTTTGATTTATTGTGCAGTAACGATACCGACTAATTACATTGGGGGATATAAAGCTATTACTGTCTTGAATTTGATTATGCTTTTTCCTTTAATGGGTATGATTGGTCTTATGTGCAATATTTTTGGTGATAAAACAATTATGTTAAAAGTACTTCACTCTCAAGAGGCTACACAAGCAATGGGTGTTCTTGGTATCGGAGTGTTAGTAAGTATAGTCATATCAATGTTTCTCTCAATGAAAATGTTTCAGGAGGCAGAGTTATAGAAGGGACATTTTCATATTAGGAGGGGTAATACATGATCAAGCCACTAATTTTAAAAGATTTCATCATTCAATGGAAATTTTTAGTTTGGTACATATTGTATCCTGTTTTCTTTTATATGGCCTTAACAGATACGGAAAATTTGTTCATCATTATGTCAGTAATTATTACAATTGGGGCAACAGTAAAAACATTTGAAGCAGATAGTAAAAATGAGAGTGAAGTTATAGTAAATAGTTTACCAATATTGAGAAAACAAATTGTGTATGCGAAATATATAGTAGCAATTATTATTCTTTTTATAAGTGTAACGGTCGGTTGTTTCACGATGGGAATGAAGAGCGGGGTTAACTTATTTGAATTTATTGAAACGACAATGGTTGCTAGTATTAGCTTTATTTTATTGTATTTAAGTTTTGTTTTACCAATATCCTTTTGGCTAGGGTATAAGAAAACCATTTTCATTACGATAGTAATATTCATGGCACCGATAGTTGTTTTAGAAGCTTTGTTTCAAATTAACTTAGAACAAATTCAACTATACAACAGCTTGTTATTCATTAGTTCAATGTGCATGTTCATAGCATCTATCTTTGTTTCAGTAAAAATATATGAAAAAAGAGAATTTTAAAAGGTGCCCTATAAAAGGCACCTTCTTCAATAACGACAATACGAGAGCAGTAGTTTATAAAAAGAAACGCTATTTGGCACATCTTTCGGAGTATGTAATATAAAGCTGAAAACGATAACGAGAATAAGAAAGAGGAAAAATAAAAATAGGATTTGCTTATGTATAGAATTTTGCATATTATTCACTCCTTTTTTAGGTAGTATGTCCAAAAGAAAGGAGTGTATGAAAAATTTTAGGAGGGGAGAATGATGGACAAAAGAAAATGGTTATATAGAATAGGGGTACTTTTCGTTTCAATCGGTCTCATATTAGCAAATTTTTATTCAGACATACCATCACCGTTTCCTAATTTGCATAAAGCAATTGGTATAAGTATTGTTATAATTGGTCTGTTTTGTCTTATCACATCTAACTTCTACAGAAAGTCTGAATGAATATAAAAAAGGACAGTTATTCTTTTTCAGAAGTACTGTCCTTTTTTAATAACTTATTCCATAGTTTGGCGATACTCCATATAATGACGATTGCAATGGAGGCGATAATGGACCAAACAATCGATATAATTTCAAGTGTCATGTTAGGAAGGAATGTGAGAATGGATAATACTTTATGAAACAATGATTCTATTATATGAAAACTTATTTGTAATAGAATGACGATACCAAGTGTGATCCATGCTAATATTTTCTTTCCTTTTTCTTTCCACATGACATTCACCTCACGTTAGCTTAATAGTTTTAAGCCAACAGCGCCGCATAGAATGCAGCTTAAGAAAGCAAGACGACGCCAATCCGCTGATTCTCGGAAAATGAGAATGCCTAGAAGTGCACTTCCGGCAGTTCCGATTCCAGTCCAAATCGCGTAAGCAGTTCCCATCGGTAATGTGTTCATCGCAAGGGATAAGAAGAAGAAGCTTACGCCGAAGTTAGCGATTAAGATAACTTTTGGTGCCCAGCCTTTCTTTTCAGTGGCTACTTTCATAAAGAGTACACCAATAATTTCACAAATACCAGCTAGAATTAAAAATACCCAAGCCATTTTATGCGGCCTCCTTCGCTTCTTTTTCTTCTGTTACTCGTTTTAAACCAATTACTCCGAAGAAGATTAAACCGATTAATAAAACTTTTACGATAGAGAAAGGTTCTCCGAAAACGAAAATCTCAGTAAGAACGATTCCACCAGCTCCAATACCTGTAAAGACTGCGTATACAGTGCCGACAGGTAAATCTTTATAAGCTCTAAATAATAAGACGAAACTAATTGTAATTAATAGAGCAACACCAGCCCATTGAAGTGGTGCTTCCGCGTGTTTTAATCCAATCACCCAAAAGATTTCAATAATACCAGCTAAGATTACATAAATCCATGCCATTTGTCATTTCTCCTTCCTACCAGTCGTTAGGTAAAGGGCTTAAAAACGACGCATTGCAAAGGAGCAATCCGTCAGTTTGAAAGGCCTCGCCAAAATACTTGCCAAGAGGCGTTTAAACGAGTCTCAAAGCGATTTAAACCTGCGAATAGTAGTTCAACCATAAGTCCGTCCAGTAAGCATAGAAAAGCTTCTAGAGCGTCTTTCACTTCAATGTTATGCAGTTCACTTTGCTCGTTTGCCTGTTTAAATATAGGGAATAAAAGTTTTCCGACGTTTTCAATGTGCGCATTCGCTTTTTCGATAATTTGTTCGCGAAATGCATCAGGCGGAAAATAAGAAGTTCGTAACCAAAACATTGATTCTTCACTTTCACCAAATCGTTTTGCGTAGCCCTTTAGTAATTGTAAGAGCAATTCTTCAGTAGACGAATTTGAAAATTTTTCGATATCGTCAGTGAAGCTTTGTAAATCTTTTTGAAGAGCGGATTCTAAGCATATAAAATATAGCTCTTCTTTTCCTTTAAAGTGTGCGTAAATCGATGGCTTTTTAATCCCAACTTCTTGAGCAATATTTGCTAATGAAGTTCCTTCGTAGCCGTAGCGTGCGAAATGAGAAAGTGCTACAGCTTTAATGCGGTTTGCTGTCATTTTCATCCCCTACCTACCGTTCGTTAGGTTCATTATATGAGATGGAAAATATAAAGTCAATAGGTGAAAAGCTGAAAAAGAGCGTTATAGGTAACGCTCTTTTTAGACAGTCTCTCGCTCAATTAAATGGAATGAAAGCTCTTTTGCACTGCTGACAATTTGCTCGCTTTGGATCTGCTTATGGAATAAAGAAAAAGCATGTGAGCCCATTGCGAGACCGGGATGTTCAATTGTGGAAATTTCTAATGCCTTTGAAATTTCATGATTATCAAATCCAAGGATAGCAAGGTCTTCAGGTACTCGAATGCCATGTTTTCGAGCCTCTGTTAATAAACCAGCTGCAACTTGATCGTTCGCTGTAAAAATAGCAGTTGGACGATTTTTCATGTTTACAATACGATGGAGTACTTGTGCACCATCCTGCATTGTATAGCATTGGTGGAAAATCCATTCAGGATGCAACGTTTTCCCTTCGTTACGAAGTGTATCGGCGAATGCTTTTTCGCGCTCCATGGAATTTACACTTGTTTTTCTTGCTAAACAAATTCCGATTTTTTCATGGCCTCTACTTAGTAAATAGGCAGTACCGAGACGGAAACCTTCATAATGATCTACGTAGATGGATGAAATGAGGGGATGCTTCATTTTTTCACATGAAATAATAGGGGCAAATTTTGCAAAAGGTTCGATTTGTTCCCAAGAGCTCGTTCGGGAGCAAATAATCATCCCATCAAATTGTTTCATTTTCATCATTTCAAGAACACGAATTTCTTCAATGCTATCGTAATTCGTTTGACATAAATTAATATGATACCCAGCTAATAACGCTTCGTTTCCGATTCCTTCAATAATCGTACTGAAGTAGGGGAGGTTAATGAAAGGAAGCATAACGCCAATTGTATATGTTTTCCCTTTTATTAAATGGACAGCATTTATATTTTTTGCGTAGTTTAATTCTTCAACAGCATCTAGAACACGCTTACGCTTTTCTTCTTTTACGTAAGGGTGATTATTCAGGACACGAGAAACAGTTGATATCGATACACCAGCAGTTTTAGCAATTTGTTTTATATTGGCCATATGTATCACCTCTTTCCCTTATTATAAAGGGAAAATAATAAGAAAGAAAAAATCTTGACCTGAAAAGCTTTTCACAAACTATGGTATTAATAAGACTTCTTTTTATTCGCGTAACCTTTTCACTTGGGCGTAAGAATAATAGGGGTCTTTTTTGTTTGCAAAAAGTGTTGTCAAAATGTGTGAGAATAACGTGGAAAGAGAAAGGCATTGAATATCGCCTGCTATATCGGAATGTAGAAGAGAACGATGAAAAGGTAATCAAGCAGAGTTTATTATACATTGTGAATAAGATGAAATGAAAAAACTAGCTGATTTATTCAGCTAGTTTTTTGTATGTTATTATTTCTTTTTAATTTTGCCTGTCCAAGATTTAAATCCACCTTGTAATTGGTAGAAATCTTTGTAGCCTTGTTTTTTTAAGTATTGCGCTGCACGACCTGTACGGAATCCGCTTTGGCAATATAAGTAAACAGGTTGATCTTGACGAAGTTCTTTATGGCGAAGGCGAATTTGTGATAACGGAATGTTACGTGCACCTAAAATATGCCCTGCGTTATATTCGTCTGCTTCACGAATATCGATAAGCTGTGCTTTACGGTAGCCAGCGCGAAATTCTTCTTCTGTAAGAGTTTTAATTAATTTTTTCTGATAGAAGTACATCCATACAGTGTAGCCGATAAATGCTACGATTACGGCTAATAAAATAATCCAAGTTGTTGACACGATTCTATCGCTCCCTTTTTTCTTATCCTACTTTCAATATTATAATGCCCATATGTATTTATGCAACAGATTCATTTGCATATAAGAAGAAATTTCGTATTCTTTCACAAATTTTGTCGAATTTGGTAGACTAGAGAATGTGAAAAATAATTGGTTATATGAGGTGCAGGATGGGAAAAGAAAAATGGTGTTATATTAACTCTGGTCAATGTTCACCGGCATTTAATATGGCGTTAGATGAATGTTTGTTAAATTGGCAAAGTGACAAGAAAATGCCACCAACAATTCGTTTTTATGAATGGGAAGTACCAACATTAACAGTTGGATATTTTCAACGTGTTGAAAAAGATATTAATATGGATGTAGTTAACGAAAAGAAATATGGATTCGTTCGTCGTCAAACAGGCGGCAGGGGGGTACTACATGACAAAGAGTTAACGTATAGTGTTATTGTGTCTGAAGATCATCCGAACATGCCGAAAACAGTTACAGAAGCGTATCGTGTTATTTCGCAAGGTTTATTAGATGGTTTTAAGGCATTAGGGTTAGAAGCCTATTATGCAGTTCCAAAAACAGAAGCAGATCGTGAAAATTTAAAAAATCCACGTTCAGGCGTATGTTTTGATGCACCATCTTGGTATGAAATTGTAGTGGAAGGACGAAAAATTGCTGGTAGTGCTCAAACACGTCAAAAAGGTGTTATTTTACAGCATGGATCGATTCCATTAGAAATTGATTTAGATGAACTATATGATCTATTTTTATTCCCAAATGAACGTGTGAAGGAACGTATGAAGAGTATGTTCTCTTCTAAAGCAGTAGCAATTAATGAATTAACAGACCGTACATTTACGATAGAACAGTTAATTAAAGCGTTTGAAGTTGGCTTTGAAGAAGGATTAGATATAGAACTTGTTCCATATGAATTAACAGAAGAACAGTTACATGAAGTTCAAACGTTAGCGAAAGAAAAGTATGAAAGTAATGAGTGGAACTATAAAAAATAAGAGATGGCAATTGCCATCTCTTATTTTTTATAGTAAATTAAGTACTTTTTCTACTTTGATTCCTTTATCTTGTAAAGAACGAAGGCGACTTACAACGTCCATAATTTCTTTGTCAAATGTAACGCTAATACCTTGGTTTTGTAGTTCTTCTTTTAAGCTTTCAATAGAATCATCTATGTCGATGCCAAGCTCGTAATCTTGACAAACTTCAATTGTCTTTTTCACGAGTTTAACATAATTTTCTTGTAGTTTTGAATTTGTTTCAGTCAAAGCAGGCTGCTTCGGTTTTGCAGGAGCAACCGGTGCTGTCTCTTGCTTTGTAACTGGAGTAGGGACTGCTTTTTTCACAGGCGCTGGAGTTGCTAGTTCTACAGCTGCTTCTACGCTTACTGGCTTCGGTTTCGGTACCGGAGTAGGCTTAGGTGCCATAGCAGGTGTTTCCACCCGCGTAACAGGCTTAGGAGCAGGTGTAATTGCTTTTGGAGCTTCTACAACTACTTCTTTTTTCGGTGCTGCTTCTACCCGTGTTTCTTCTTGCTCGGCAGCTTCTTTATTTTCTTTACTCCACATAACGCGTTCAATTTCTAGAGAAACATTATTTTTGTTCATCGCTGTTAATGTAACTTTACCAACTTCAGCGTTTCCAGTGAAATCAACAATTTTATAAATAACACTCTTGTTCCAATCCACGTTTCCGCTCAAAAATAATTCTTCGTTACATTTCGGCGTTAAGCCCTCGATTTTAATTTCTGCGTTTACACCGTTTTCACTATATACCATAATTAGCGAAGCATTTACATCTTCGTCTGCTAACATTAGTTCACGTACCATTTTGCCGGTGCGTACTTGCGTTTTCTTCTTAACTGACATCTAATTTCTCCTCTCAAAAATTCAGTAATAATAAAAAAATCGTATAACGAAAAATAATTGCTCACGAAGATTTATGATACCGATAATAAAAGCATCACGTCAACAATTAACTTTAATTATTTTGCATTTTTCTTATTTTCTTTATGAAATTTTTCAATTTGTAAAATTAGACAGAAGAAAAAACAGCCTTTTGAAGGGCTGTTAAAAATTTGATTTTTTATATAGTAATTTATATAAAATAAAAAATAAGATAGCAATTAAAGCATTTTGCCAAAAGTTTAGATGATAAATGAGATAAGGTTGCTTTTGGAAATAAATATTTAAGAATACAGCGGAACAAAATGGAGTAGCAAATGCGAATCCAAATAGAATTCTTCTTTTCCAATTCATTTTCTGATTAAATGAGTAACGCTTTAATAAATATAAAATAAATAGTATACCTAGTATAATTATTGAAACAGACAAAGTAGTTCCAAGGATGCTAAAAGGCGGACTTGATAATGTATTGTTTTTTTCAAAGAGAAACATAAAAAATGAAATAATTGCATTTATGCCAAACTGTATAGCAAGAAGTAAGCTAATAACAAAACCGATTAAAGAAGTTTTTTCTAATTTTGTTTGGGCTGGTAAAGCTGATATAAGTTCATCGCAATAAGATTGTAAATCACTACCGAAAATGTCATAAGCGCTTTTATTTTCTGTTTGTGCTTCGATGAGGTGATCTAATATTTCTAGTAACAGTTCCTCCATTTGTTGCTCAGGTACGTTTGATATTCGAAGATATACTAACATATCGCCATAAGCAGCTTCGTTTTCGGAAGTTAGAAACTCACGTTTTTTATTATTCAATTCAATCATGTCTTGTGCATTCATCCCTATCACTCCCCCTGTAATAAGTTATTTACCGTAGTAGAAACCATTCCCCAACTTTGTTTAAATTCTTTAAGTTGTTCTAACCCTTTATCGGTTACGTGATAATATTTTCGCTTTGGACCGAGTGAGGAAGCTTTTAATGTTCCTTCGATCAATTTTTCTTTTTGCATACGTAATAATAAAGGGTAGATGCTTCCTTCGCTTACGAATGTAAAGCCATGTTTATTTAATTTTGTGCTCAGTTCATATCCGTACACTTCTTCTTGTGAAATGATGTATAGGATGCAACCTTCTAGTACACCTTTTAACATTTGGCTGTGCATGATTTCACCACCTTTTACTCAGGTAACTTGCGTTGCAAGGTAGCTGTTATCCAAATTATAACATCCAGTAACTTGCAATGCGAGTTACTGAAGTGGAAAACTTTAATGTGTTTTAATTTTTCCGCGTTCCTCATACTAACAAGAGGAGGGAAGCGTATGAAACCATTTATGCCAAAACTCGTTTACTTTGAACCGAAGGCACTTGAATATCCACTTGGAAAAGAGCTTTATGAGAAGTTTACGAAGATGGGATTAGAAATTCGTGAAACGACATCACATAATCAAATTAGAAATTTGCCAGGAGAAAATGATTTGCAAAAGTATCGTAATGCAAAGGCTACACTTGTTGTTGGAGTAAGGAAGACGCTAAAGTTTGATACGTCAAAACCGTCAGCTGAATATGCAATTCCGCTCGCAACAGGGTGTATGGGACATTGTCATTATTGCTATTTGCAAACGACACTTGGGAGTAAGCCTTACGTTCGTGTGTATGTCAATCTTGATGAAATATTTGAGAAGGCAAAGCAATATATGGATGAAAGGGCACCTGAAATAACAAGATTTGAAGCAGCGTGTACATCAGACATTGTTGGGATTGACCATTTAACACATGCATTAAAGCGGGCGATTGAATTCATTGGAGAAAGTGAACATGGGCGCTTACGTTTCGTAACGAAATATTCGCACGTTGATCATTTATTAGATGCAAAACATAATGGGAAAACTCGTTTCAGGTTTAGTATAAATTCACGATATGTAATTAAAAATTTTGAACCAGGGACATCGCCGTTTGAGGAGCGAATAGAGGCAGCGCGTAAAGTAGCAGGTGCAGGTTATCCACTTGGTTTTATAGTCGCGCCACTTTATATGCATGAAGGATGGGAAGAAGGATATCGTGAACTATTTGAGCGACTGTACAATGCGCTGAAAGATATGACGATACCAAATTTAACGTTTGAATTAATTCAGCATCGTTTTACGAAACCAGCGAAAAAGGTTATTCAAGAGCGTTATCCAAATACGAAGCTTGAAATGGATGAAGAGAAGCGAAAGTATAAATGGGGCCGATATGGCATCGGAAAATATGTATATAAAAAGGATGATGCAACAGTATTGGAAGAAACGATAAGAGGTTATATAAATGAGTTTTTCCCTAATGCCGAAATACAATATTTTACTTAAGGGGAGTCTGTATGCAAATACAGATTCTTTTTTGTTTTATATATTTAGGCTCGTTTCCACCTTGTCACGTTATTCTTTCTGGTGTATCATTTTATTGATTGCTTCGTACGGAATAAGCAAAATGAACTTGGATGGAGGAAACCGATGCCTACCCCTAGTATGGAAGATTATATTGAACAAATTTATTTGTTGATTGATGAAAAGGGTTATGCCCGCGTATCTGATATTGCTGAAGCGCTTAGTGTACATCCATCCTCTGTAACAAAAATGGTGCAAAAATTAGACAAAGATGAATATCTAATTTATGAAAAATATAGAGGGCTTGTATTAACAACAAAAGGTAAAAAAATCGGAGAACGTCTCGTATATCGTCATGATTTGCTAGAGCAATTTATGCGTATTATCGGTGTGGATGAAGGTAAAATTTACAATGATGTAGAAGGAATTGAACATCATTTAAGTTGGGAAGCGATTGATCGCATTGGTGATTTAGTGCAATACTTTGAACAAGATGCAGTCCGAGTGGAAACACTTCGCGGTGTTCAAAGAGCAAATGAAGAGAAAAGTAATTAAGGGGAACGTATGGCGTTTCCTTTTTTATTTCAATTCGAAAAGGATGGGAGAATTATGAAAGCAATTATTTTTGATTTTGATGGATTAATTGTGGACACAGAAACGATATGGTTTCACTCTTTCAGAGATGCTGTTCGTGAATACGGCGGGGAACTACCTTTAGAGGAATTTGCAAAATGCATTGGAACAACAGATGAGGTACTTTATGCATATTTAAATGATCAATTAAAAGAGAATTTTAACAAAAGTGCATTAAAAGAAAAAGTGGCAACTTTACATAAAGAGAAAATGAAAATACCAAAAGCTCGTGACGGGGTAAAAGAATATTTAGAAGAAGCGAAAGAAATGGGATTAAAAATCGCACTAGCTTCTAGTTCGTCTAGAGAATGGGTTATTCATTTTTTAGAAGAACTACAAATTCGAGAATATTTTGAAGTAATTAAAACGAGAGAAGATGTTGAGAAGGTAAAACCAGATCCAGCTCTTTATCGAGTTGCAATAGAAGAATTAGGAATTAAGCCGTCTGAAGCTGTTGTATTTGAAGATTCATTAAATGGATTGAGAGCAGCAGTTGCAGCGGGATTAACGTGCATTGTGGTACCCAATGATGTGACGCGGAATTTACCATTTGAAAATCATCATCTTCGAATTGAAAGTATGAAAGAGAAAAGTTTAAAAGAAGTGCTTCAAAGTATAAAAAAAGACCGTACTTCCTAAAAGGAAGCACGGTCTTTCTTTTTGCTTTTTTTGCCTTCAATGACAGTTAAATGAGACTGTTTTCTTTTTCGTTTCAAAGTGGAAGAATTCCCTTTTTTAATTTTGTCATTAGAAGTATTTGACTTAAAGAAAGAATTGCCTAGGGGTGCTACATTTTGTTTCCCATGTTTGCGGTTCGATTGTTTTGCCGCACGCTTATATGAGCTTTGCGAATTTGCAGAACCACTGGAATTTGTAAACATCTTGTATAGCAAGTAAAAGATACCGACAACAAGTAACATGTACCCGATATTTCTTAATACACCCATGGGATTTGTAATAACAGATGAAACAAGGCCGAATATTGCCAATCCGATAATAAGCACAAATATAGCGAAAGTAAACGAACGACCGTTCATAAGGGACACCTCCTAAAAACGTATATTAAAATTAGTATATTAACGATGAGGAAAGGAGTTGAACACCATTTTTAAATAATTATTGTTTGTTCTCTAAACGTAATAATTCTTCAAACGATGCAATTGCTACTTCCACTTGGTCATCTGTTGGTTCTTTCGTTGTTAATAGTTGTAGCCATAACCCAGGATATCCAAGTACGCGTAATACGGGAATATCTCTTAATCGATTTGTAAATTGCAATACTTCAAAAGAAATACCAAGTACAACTGGAATTAATAAAATTCGGTTTATAACTCGTGCCCAAAGAGGGTCTGTAGGGACTAGGAAATAAACGAACATTCCAATAATGACTGTAAATATAATAAAGCTACTGCCGCATCTATAATGGAGACGAGTTTGCTTTTGAACGTTTTCTACAGTCAGAGGAAGGTTATTCTCGTAAGCATTGATTACCTTATGCTCTGCACCGTGATACTGAAATACCCGCTTAATAAGTGGGGTTAAAGAAATAAAGTATATATAGCTCAATAATAGCATGAGCTTAATGACACTTTCGACAATGATTTGCCCAGTATGAGATGGGAAAATCGGTCTCGTTAATTCAGCTAATAGTGCAGGAACTGCTGTGAAAATGACTTTACCGAATATAAAAGATAAAACGCCAACAGCTGCAACTCCTAATACCATCGTTAATTTTGATTGTTCTTCTTTTTTATTTGCAATTTGTTCATCATCTTCTGGGTGGACGTCAAATCGTTCTGAAGCGAAGTTTAAATGCTTTGCTCCATTCGCACTTGCATCCACAATAGCGGCAATCCCTCGTAAAAATGGAATTTTTTTTAGGGTAGATAGTACTTTATTACGAACGCGTGGTAATCGATAAAATTCAATCGATTTATCTTTACGACGAACCGCTGTAACAGTATATTCTCTACCGCCAAACATAACTCCTTCTATGACCGCTTGCCCGCCATATATTTGTTTTGACTCTTCTGCCATGTTAACACCAACCTGTATTTGTTTCTCTCTTATGTAGAAAAAGAGGCAATTGTCATACTGGGTTCTGTCGTTTTGAAATAAGACAATCACCGAGTTTCCTTTATTTTATCGGCAAATACAAGTAGATGACAAGTGAAAATGTTATGAGAGTCGGACATTTCTTATTCTTTTTATAGACAAATTTCGCAGTATTTAAACATGCTTCAAAATAGTTTCGGGCATACTATTGAGCGGAGGTGTTGATGTGAGTCAAGAACAATTAGGAACAAGGAATTTTGTGCAGATTGGTTTGTTTGGTGGAATCTTTTGGGGCGGAATATGGTATTTCCTTCATATATTTTCATTCACGGAGGCGGGACCAAATTATTTCCTTTTACCATTTGCGTTTGGGAGTTGGAAAGAGGGTGTATGGGGCAATGTGTCCGGAATAGTGTGTATGGGACTTCTTTCAATTTTGATTGCCTTTTTGTATAAAGCATTTTTTGCGAAGTTTGAAGGGATTATAGCGGGAATTATTTATGGGCTATTTTGGTGGGCACTACTGTTTTTGGGGATGGGTTTAATGGCTCCTGCTATTAAAAGTGCACTCCATTTACCGAAAGAAACAATTGTGACGACCATATGCATTTTTATATTGTATGGTGTGTTTATAGCCTACTCTGTTTCTTACGCAGTAAATACCAATAAGGCCGAGCGAGAAGGGGAAGAGAAGACAAACTATTCAAATAAGTAACTCCTATGTTAAAATGTTGTATAGACATTTAATAATAAGGAGTTTTAAGCATATGAAAAAGGTACTCCTCGTAAACGGTCCTAACCTAAATCGCCTTGGTGTTCGTGAGGTAAATGTATATGGAAAGGGCACGCTAGCGACACTTGAAGCAGATATGAAGCAAGAAGCAGAAACAATGGGAGTGGAGTTAGAATGTTTCCAATCGAATCATGAAGGTGCGATTATCGATCGTATTCATGAGGCGGAAGATATATATGAAGGGATCATTTTAAATCCTGGAGCATTTACACATTATAGCTATGCGATTCGAGATGCAATTGCGAGCATTTCGATTCCTGTTATTGAAGTACATATTTCTAACATTCACCAGCGTGAGTCGTTCCGTCATGAATCTGTGACGGCAGCTGTTTGTGCGGGACAAATTGTTGGATTTGGTTTTTATGGCTATAAGTTAGCGTTATTTGCATTAATGGAGAAATTGAGGGAGGCATAAAGTAATGGAGAAAATCGAAAGATTACGAAGTGCATTTGATGAGGCTGGTATTGACGGTATTTTGTTAACAAATGAACATAGTCGTAGATATATGGCTAACTTCACAGGAACAGCTGGTGTTGTTCTTATTTCAAAAGATCGTGCTCAATTTATTACAGATTTCCGTTATGTCGAGCAGGCAAGTAAACAAGCGGTTGGATATGAGATTGTGCAGCACGCAGGATTGATCATTGATAAAGTGGCAAAGCAAGTGAAAGAGCTTGGAATTCAAAAGCTTGGTTTTGAGCAAGATACTCTTACATATAGTTCTTATTCAGTGCATAAGGAAGCGATTGATGCTGAATTTATCCCGACTTCTGGCCTTGTAGAAAAGTTACGCTTGATAAAGACTGATTCAGAGATTAAGATATTAAAGGAAGCTGCACAGATTGCAGATGCTGCCTTTGAGCATATTCTATCATTCATTCGCCCGGGAGTATCTGAAATTGAAGTGTCAAATGAACTTGAATTTTTCATGAGAAAACAAGGAGCAACATCTTCTTCGTTTGATATTATCGTTGCTTCAGGTCTTCGTTCGGCATTACCGCACGGCGTGGCATCTGAAAAAGTGATAGAAACAGGAGATTTCGTTACATTAGACTTCGGCGCTTATTATAAAGGATATTGTTCTGATATTACTCGTACGATTGCAGTTGGTGAACCATCTGATAAATTGAAAGAAATTTATAATATCGTTTTAGAAGCACAACTACGTGGTGTGAACGGTATTAAAGCTGGTTTAACAGGCCGTGAAGCGGATGCGTTAACGCGCGATTACATAACGGAAAAAGGATACGGTGAATACTTCGGACACTCTACTGGCCATGGAATCGGTCTTGAAATCCATGAAGCACCAGGTTTAGCGTTCCGTTCTGATACAGTTCTTGAACCAGGTATGGCTGTAACAGTAGAACCAGGTATTTATATTCCAGGTATTGGCGGCGTACGTATTGAAGATGATATCATTGTAACAAGTGAAGGTAATGAAGTAATTACGAAATCACCAAAAGAACTTATTATTTTGTAACATACAGGAGGATTTTTTTACATGATTTCAGTAAACGATTTTCGTACAGGTTTAACAATTGCAGTGGATAATGGCCTTTGGCAAGTACTTGATTTCCAACACGTAAAGCCAGGTAAAGGTGCTGCATTCGTTCGTTCTAAACTACGTAACCTTCGCACAGGTTCTGTTCAAGAGAAAACATTCCGTGCAGGTGAGAAAGTAGAAAAAGCACACATCGAAAACCGTCGTATGCAATACTTATACGCAAGCGGTGAGGCTCACGTATTTATGGATAACGGAACTTATGAGCAAATCGAACTTGGTGAAAACCAAATCGAGCGCGAGCTTAAATTCCTAAAAGAAAACATGGAAGTAGCAATCATGACTTACCAAGGCGAAGTACTTGGTGTTGAACTTCCAAACACAGTTGAATTACAAGTTACAGAAACAGAGCCTGGTATTAAAGGTGATACTGCTTCTAACGTAACAAAACCAGCTACATTAGAAACTGGTCTTGTTGTACAAGTACCAATCTTCATTAACGAAGGCGAAATGCTTATCATCAACACTGGTGAAGGTAAATACGTTTCTCGTGCATAGTAGAAAAGCACTCGTGATAATTCACGAGTGCTTTTTTATAGGAAATAGGGTAGATAGTAAATAGCTGTTATTATAAAACTGACTAAAACAAGTGAAAGAGTACCCATAATAGATGGAGTCAAAACAATTTGAAATGGTTTTATTTCGCCAGTCTCAACGCCAGTTAATGTTTTACTTATTGCGTGATCTGTAATGTTATTTCTATGGTTACTCATAATAATTAACCACATAATTGCAAATATTGCTAAACTACCAAGGAAAAAGGTCTCTATAAATGACCAACCGACCAATAATGAAAAAAGATAAATAAGAGCTAATTCTACTACAACGGTTAAACTAACTTTCAATGCCTTCATATTTTTCCTCCTCATTCTGTAATTTCAACCAGTTTAAAAAATTTTCACGTGACACGACATGCAGAGAGCAAGGTGACTTTACTTCTTTCTCTAGTGCAGCGTGTTCGTCTGGAAACTTGTTTTCCACATGCAATGAAATATAAGGTAGTTTTTCTTGTGCTTTTAATGAGCGGATATTATTCGTTTTAGCACCAGCAAATACGTAGGAAAGTTGTAAGTCTAAAAAGGCTATTTTAAAGATTTCTTTTTTAGCAGCCTCGTTATAGCCTTTTCCCCAGTACGGATAGCCAAGCCAACTACCAATGTGAGATTGCTTCTTCTCATTATTAATATGTTTAAGTGTGGTGAGGCCAATTATTTCATCCTCTTCATTCACAATCGTTCTCGATAAGGATTTCTTTTGACGATCTTCTTCTATTGCAAAAAGAAGAAATGCTTTCGTATCTTCGATGTTTTCTACCGTTATCCCCAATGCATTTTTTATATGTAGATCATTTGATAGCTCGAAAATCACATTTGTATAGCATAAATCTAGTGGTAATAAAGTGACGTGCTGCATGGTTTATACCCCTTTTAAACTAAATGTACCATAATATACCATAAAATAATTTGAATATTCAGATTGTAATTCAGACTTTAGAGAAAAATTATGTTTTTACTTCTGAAATAGACAACCTCTGCATATGGTTGTACAAATATATTCTTTTTTAGAATACGAAGTTAGTAACTGTTACGGGAGAAGGTGGAAGAATGAAACAGTGGCTAGCGGCAATGGAAACATCTGTGCTTGTTATGGGAGCACTTCGATTATTTTCAGGTAGTGCGGAGATATTTGCTGCTTTGCTTATGCTTTATGTGAATGATGCGAAGAAAGCGTTGTTTATAAATGGTATGTTGGCGTTTGTTGGACCTACCGTATTAATTTTAACAATGACAATTGGGATAGCGAGTGTAGCAAGTGAAATTTCTTTCTTGAAGCTCTTTTTTCTAGCGCTTGGAATTTGCTGTATTTTTATCGCATTACTGAAATAGTAAGTCGAGTATAGTGGGGAGAAGCCGATGAAAGAGGTATTAGAAGTTTTACCAAAAACGATGAAGTACTTAATTGAAGAATGTAAGCAGCACGATGCTTTAGAGGAAATTCGTGTTCGAATTGGAAGGCCGCTAGAGTGTATTGCACACGGAAAGGTGTTTTTTTATGACTATATTACTACTGCAGAGGATGCTATTTACTTATTGAATAAGTTAAGTCAATTCTCAATTTATACGATGGAAGAGGAATTAAAACGTGGGTATGTGACGCTTCGCGGGGGGCATAGAATCGGGTTAGCAGGAAAAGTCATTACAGAAAAAAGCGCAGTGAAAATGATTCGTGATGTCTCTTCCTTTAATATTCGTATTGCTCGTCAAAAAATAGGGATTGCTGAACCGCTTTTGCCATATTTGTATGAAAAAAGGTGGTTAAACACGATGGTAATTGGCCCTCCCCAAACAGGAAAAACGACACTTTTAAGAGATGTAGCACGTTGCATGAGTCAAGGGGTAAGTGCTTCGGAAATTCCTTCCTGTAAAGTGGGGATTGTTGATGAACGGTCAGAAATTGCTGGCTGTGTGAAAGGGATCCCGCAATACGATTTTGGTACCCGAGTCGATGTGTTAGACGCATGTCCAAAGGCAGAAGGAATGATGATGATGATTCGTTCTATGAGTCCTGATATTTTGATCGTAGATGAAATTGGCCGTAAAGAAGATAGTGAAGCAATTATGGAGGCAGTGCATGCAGGTGTTCAGCTTTTTATAAGTGCACACGGATTTTCCTATGAGGATGTTGTGAGACGTCCATCGCTCAAGGCAGTGCTAGAGCTTGGTATATTTGATAGGTTTGTGGAGTTGTCAAAAGCGAGGGGTCCAGGAACGGTTATGCAGGTGAAAGATAAATATGGAAAACCAGTGTTATCAAATAGAAAGGCTGAGGGCGTATGGTGAAAATATTTGGTGCAGTGTTAATCGTTGCGGTCAGCACCTTTTTCGGGTTTTCGTACGCTAAAAGATACAGTGAGAGGCCTAGGCAACTTAGGTTATTAAAATCAGCACTTCAATCATTAGAGGCAGAAATTATGTATGGACACACACCTTTATCTGAGGCTGCCGAGCGATTAGTTAAACAAATGCCAAAGCCATTAAATTGGATATTTCAAAGTTTCGCTAAAAAACTAGAAAGTGGAGAACAAACAGTAAGGGAAGCTTGGATAGATAGTTTGAAAGAGAATTGGAAGTTGACGGCTTTTCAACAAACCGAGTATGAAATACTGCAGCAATTTGGTGAAACTCTCGGGCAACATGATCGTGAATCACAACAAAAACATATTCGCTTATGTATTACACATTTGGAGAGAGAAGAAGAGGAAGCAAAAGCTTTACAACTGCAATACGAAAAAATGATCAAGAGCTTAGGGGTACTAGCAGGGCTACTAATTGTAATTTTACTGCTATAGGGGGGAGAAAGGCGATGTCCATTGATGTTGGATTAATATTTCAAATCGCCGGAATCGGCATTGTTTTAGCTTTCATTCATACTGTACTAAAAGAATTGAAGCGTGAGGATATTGCAAATTGGGTTATCCTTGTCGGTTTTGTCGTCATTTTATTTCATGTTGCATTTTTAATTAATACGCTATTCGACAAGATTAAAAGTGTCTTTCTCTTCCAGTAAAGGAGGCGGTTCGAATCGAAATTATACAAATTGTCGGATTAGGCCTCGTTGCTACGTTTTTAGCTGCTGTTTTGAACCAGCATAAATCTAGTATTACATCTTTATTTATTGTGTTCGTAGGCAGTGTGATGTTTCTTATTTTAATCGATCAAATTCATTCTATTTTACAAATGATTGAGAGAGTAGCGAGTGAAGCGAAAGTTAGTAATGTCTACGTGGAAACGTTACTAAAGATTATTGGAATTGCTTATATTGCTGAGTTTGGAGCTCAAATCACAAAAGATGCTGGTCAAGGTGCCATCGCTTCGAAAATTGAACTTGCTGGGAAAATCTTAATTCTCGTTATGGCAATTCCTATTTTGACGGTTGTAATTGAAACTATTCTCGGATTTTTACCGACGGGATAAGGGGGAGTGAATGTTGAGGAGGTTTGGAGCTAAGCTGCTATTTGCTTGCTTCCTTTTCTTTTCTTTACCGGTTGTTGTACAAGCTTCTCCTGTAGAAACAAACGTCGTTGATCAACAATTGGATAAGCTCGGAATTGAAGATGTGAAGCAATTTTGGGACGGGCTTGTTACAAAATATGGAGGCTATTTGCCAGAGAGTCAAAAAGGGAGTTTTATGGAGTTTGTAAAGGGAGAAAAAGAATTCTCTCTAAAAGAGTGGATGATAGGGTTATTAAAATATTTATTTCATGAGCTTGCAGCTAATGGAAAACTGCTTGGCACACTCATTATGCTCACAATCTTTAGTGCATTGTTGCAATCACTACAATCTGCTTTTTCAAAAAGTAGTGTAAGTAAAATTGCTGATGCTGTTGTATATATGGTACTTATTATTTTTGCTTTGAATAGTTTTTATGTCGTTATGACATATGCAAGAGAAACGATACAAACAATGGTAGATTTCATATTAGCGCTATTGCCAATTTTATTGGCGCTTATAGCGACTGGTGGCGGGGTTGTATCTGTATCTTTCTTTCATCCGATTATCATTTTCTTAATGAATACAAGCGGGCTTCTTATGAATTATATCGTTCTACCGCTTTTATTACTGGCAACGATATTAAGTATTGTAAGTACAATGAGTGATCAATATAAAGTTACGAAATTGTCCAAGCTTCTGCAAAACGTTAGCGTTGGGATTATCGGTATCTTCTTAACGATTTTTTTAGGAGTATTATCTGTACAAGGAACAGCGACAGCCGTTGCTGATGGAATAGCTGTGAAAACTGCTAAATTTGTAACAGGAAACTTCATTCCAGTAGTTGGAAGGATGTTTACCGAAGCGGCAGATACTGTTATTAGCGCATCAGGATTATTGAAAAACACAGTCGGAATTATTGGGCTCGTCATTTTATGCTTAATTGTTGCTTTTCCTGCGATTCAAATTTTCTGTATTGCATTTATTTATAAATTTGCAGCAGCAGTATTGCAACCGGTTGGCGGCGGAGCAATTATTCAATGTTTAGACATTATTGGACGAAGCATCATTTACGTATTTGCTTGCTTAGCTATCGTATCATTTATGTTCTTTTTAAGTATTACAATTATTATTGCTGCGGGGAATATTACACTTATGATGCGATAGGAGGTGAAGAGTATGCAATTTGTTACAGAGTGGATCAGAAATATTATCGTTTTTTTGCTCTTAGCAACAATGCTTCATCTTATTCTTCCAAATTCGAATTTGCAAAAATACGTTAAATTCGTTGTAAGTCTTTTGTTAGTCGTATTAATTTTAACGCCTCTTTTTAAACTATTGCAGACAGATATAAATGAAGTAATTGCAAATTTTAATGAAGAAAAGTACGTAGCAGAAGGATCTGTAAAAAATTCAATAGATTCGAAGAAAAAAGAAATACAAGCTCTAACACGTGCATATAGTTTAGAAGAGATGGCTACCAAAATGAAAAAAGAAGTAGGAAAAGAGTTTGAGAAAAAGTATGGTATGACTGTCTCCGAAATACAAATAGTCGCAGCAGAAAATACAGAAGAAGTAAAGTCAGCGAAAGATATTCAATCTGTTGTTGTGACGTTGAAAGAAAAAGAACGTAGTAAAAATGATGCAATTGAAACAGTAAAGCCAATTGAAATTAACACGAAAGAGCCTCCAAAAAAAGTGGAAGAAACGAATGGAGAAATGAAAGATTTCTTTTCAAGCAGGTGGCAACTAGAGAGTAAACAAATCCAAGTTCAAATGGAAGGGAGGACAGGTAGAGTAAATGGACAATAAAGATAAAAATTCGAAGTTCTCATTTTTTCGAAACTTATTGAATGGGGATCAAAAAGAAAGCAACGAGAAGGGTAAAAAGGTAACACCTAAGTTTTTACTTGTCCTACTCATACTTGGAATTTTGCTTATGTTTTCTAGTAGTCTCTTTTCAAGTAAAAAAGAAGAAGTACCTGTATTTAAAGAACAAAAAACTCAAAACCAAGAAAAAGACGTACCAACTTTCGTACAAAAAAGTAATGATAGTATGTCAAATGTAGAAAAATATGAAAAAGCGTATGAACAAGAATTAAAAACTGCTTTAGAAGAAATAGCAGGAGTAAAAGACGTAACGATTAAAGTGAATTTAGATTCATCTGAAGAAAAAATTTTAGAAAAAAATACAGTGAAACGCTCACAAACAACAGGTGAAACAGATAAAACAGGCGGTAAGAGAGAAGTAGAGGACGAGTCTCTTGATGAAAAGACTGTCATTATACGTGAAGGGGATAAAGAAACTCCTGTTGTTTTACGAACAGAGAAGCCGAAAGTACGTGGTGTTCTTGTCGTAGCAAAGGGAGTGGATAATATACAAGTTAAAGCAATGGTAAAAGAAGCTGTGATAAGGCTGCTAGATGTACCGGCCCATCGCGTTTCAGTTTCACCGAAAAATTGATAGGGAGGAAATAAAGTGTTAAAAAAACAAACAGTTTGGCTATTAACGATGTTAAGTTTAGTTGTTGTACTATCTGTGTATTACGTGACAACTCCTGACAAAATGAATACAGCATCGCCAGCAACAGGTGAAAAGATTGGACAAGAAAAACAAGGTACTGATAAAGCGGTAACAAACGAAGCGCCTAAAGAAACTCCGAAAAAAGAAAATACAAGCAAGGAAACAACAAATAAAGAAACAGACAAAAAAGAAAATGCAAAAAAAGAAACAAGTAAAAAAGAGGGTAATGTATCAGTTCAATCAAGTGATGAGAATTTCACAGCTTTACGTATGCAAATGGAAGATCAGCGTAGTGAAGAGAAAGCAAAATTACAAGAAGTGATGAATTCTTCGAAATCTTCAGCGACAGAAAAGAGTAAAGCGAAAGATAACTTTGATGCAATCACTACAATGGAAACGAAGCAAGAATTACTTGAGACAGTAATTAAATCTCAAGGAGGATATCCAGATGCTCTTGTAAGAGCTGATGGTACTGATATTAGAGTAACGGTTAAAGCGGCAAAACATTCACAGAAAGAAGCAAATAAAATTATTCAACTTGTAAGAAGTGAAGGTGGATCAAAAGATGTAGGTGTGAAATTTGATCCACCAGCGAAATAAGTGAAACTTTAATCCGTAGGGATTTCCCTGCGGATTATTATCTTTTACTAAGCAAAAGGTATGCAAATAGTAAAATAGAGTATGTAAGTAAGCGTGTGAATAGAAAAAAGCTATCATTTTCGATAGCTTTTTTCTATTTCGTCTTTGTATTTATTTTTATTATGTTCAACTCGGAATGGAGAAACACGTTGTGAGTAAAAGATTAATGGTTCATGGTACTGATGATTACTTTTTCCGGATTTGACGTGGATGAAAAGAACGCATGCCCAAACGATTACGGCAGGTAAAAAGAGAATGAGCCATATCATATTTCCACACCTCGACACAATATATTTTCTACACCTTGAACATACTATTCTTATATGAAGGAATGATGAACGGCGTGTAAACAAAAAAATAATATTTGGTAAAAATATATTATTGACTATAGATGTGGTGAAGAGTGGAGAGGGAATGGCATGTTTGCTGTGTAACGTTTTGAAAAAGTAGTGAATGTTTTTTAAGAAGTGGTCTTGCCAATTTCATGTGAAACTTGGTATTATTACTAGGTATTAAATTTTTGTTGGAATAATATTTTTACAGGAGTTTCGATTTATTATAAAGAAATATAAATTGGAATGTTTAAAAAATTTATCGTAAGATGGAAATAGTAAATATTTCTATTAGTTAATGAAATATATTTTCTAATAGAATACATCGTATTTTTACAGTCAATCTAGTTTTCGTGACGAGAATCTGTAAAAACGGGACAAACAAGAGTATGGGAGTGGATTTTACATGTTTAAAATTCAAGAAGTTCGCGAATTAATTAAATTAATTGATAGCTCTAATATTGATGAATTTGAATACAAAAAAGACGGTACAACAATCAAAATGAAAAAGCGTGGTAATGAAGTTGTTGCTGTGCAAGCACCTGCAGCAAAACAAGCTATGCAACCAGTAGCGCCTGTTGAAGTTGAAACGAAAGTAGCAGCAGCGCAAGCAGAAGCACCAAAACAAGAAGAGAAGAAGGCTGTTCAAAATGAAAACCTACATAAAATCACATCACCGATGGTAGGTACATTCTATTCTTCTTCTTCGCCTGATACACCTCCATATGTAAGTGTTGGGGATAGAGTATCGAAAGATTCTATCGTATGTATTGTCGAGGCTATGAAGTTATTTAACGAAATTGATGCTGATGTAGAGGGCGAAATTGTTGAAATTCTTGTTAATAACGGACAGCTTGTTGAGTATGGACAACCGCTATTTCTTGTAAAAGCGTAATAAGGGAGTCTTTGTGATGATAAAAAAAGTATTAATAGCCAATCGTGGGGAAATTGCTGTACGAATTATTCGTGCTTGTAAAGAAATGGATATTGAAACAGTTGCAATTTATTCAGAAGCAGATAAAGAGTCACTTCACGTACAGATTGCAGACGAGGCGTATTGTGTAGGACCAACGATTTCGAAAGAAAGCTATTTAAATTTGACAAACATTATTAGCGTTGCGAAGTTAACAGGCTGCGATGCTATTCATCCGGGATACGGATTTTTAGCAGAGAATGCAGATTTCGCAGAGTTATGCCGTGAATGTAACTTGATTTTTATCGGTCCAAGTCCAGAAGCTATTTCAAAGATGGGCACAAAAGACGTTGCTCGTGATACAATGAAAGAAGCAGGGGTTCCGATTGTACCAGGTTCACAAGGGATTATTAAAAATACCGAAGAAGCGATCGAGCTTGCTAATCAAATTGGATATCCAGTTATTATTAAAGCGACTGCAGGTGGCGGCGGAAAAGGTATTCGTGTTGCACGCCATGAAGAAGAGCTTATAAAAGGAATTCAAATTACACAGCAAGAAGCTAGTACCGCTTTTGGGAACCCTGGTGTATACTTAGAAAAGTACGTTGAAGATTTCCGCCATGTTGAGATTCAAATAATGGCAGATACACACGGAAATGCCATTCATTTAGGAGAGCGTGATTGTACAATTCAGCGCCGTTTGCAAAAACTATTAGAAGAAAGTCCATCACCTGCACTTGATGAAGATATTCGCAAGCAGATGGGTGAAGCGGCAGTTAAAGCGGCGGTAGCGGTTGATTATACAGGTGCTGGTACGGTTGAGTTTATTTATGAATATAAAACGAAAACCTTTTATTTCATGGAGATGAATACGAGAATTCAGGTTGAGCATCCGGTTACTGAAATGGTAACGGGAATGGACTTAATTAAAGAGCAAATTCTTGTTGCTTCAGGAGAAAAGTTATCGTTACAGCAAGAAGAAGTACAATTTAATGGTTGGGCAATTGAATGTCGAATTAATGCGGAAAACCCTGCCAAAAAATTTATGCCATCTCCAGGTAAAGTAGAAATGTACTTACCACCAGGAGGATTTGGTATTCGCGTCGATTCAGCTGTATATCCGGGATATTCAATCCCACCTTTCTATGATTCGATGGTTGCTAAATTAATTGTTCACGGAAAAACACGTGAAGAGGCAATTGCAAAAATGAAGCGCGCACTTAGTGAATTTGTCATTGAAGGCGTACATACAACAATCCCGTTCCATTTGCAATTGTTAGATCATCCTGATTTTGTAAAAGGTGAGTTTAATACGAAGTTTTTGGAAGAGCATGAACTTGTGACGCAGTGATACATTAAAGGAGGTTTTTTTCATGGCTGAACATATGTTAGATATGGGTCAAGATACAACTCTTGGTAAAGTAGAAATTGCACCAGAAGTAATTGAAGTAATTGCAGGTATTGCAGCTGCTGAAGTAGAAGGTGTAGCGGCAATGCGCGGTAATTTTGCTACAGATGTTGTTGAGAAGTTAGGTAAGAAAAATCATGGTAAAGGTGTAAAGGTTGAATTAGCAAACGAAGATATTATCGTTGACCTTTATGTTGTAATGTATTTTGGTGTAGCAATTCCAGTTGTTGCACAAAAGATTCAAGACAATATTCGCCAAGCACTCTTTACAATGACAGGACTTGAGCCAAAAGAAGTGAATGTTCACATCGTTGGCGTAACATTCGAAACACAAAAAACAGAAATCGAACCAGTGTAAGAATGAAAAGGTGCCTAGTAACATAGGCATCTTTTTTATCGTTTCATTTCTTCACAAATTACAACCCTCTAATTATTATACTATTTCAAAAAATAAGAAATAAACAAGAAAATGTGTCGTTTTTCCAAAAAACGTACATTGTGATAAGATATGGAACTTGAAGTTAATCTTTTTATTATTTTTCAGCCTTGTAACCCGTGTGTGAAACGATAAATTGTGTTATTATCATTGTATTATAAGGTTGGAAAATCAATGAAAACTGTAAGAGTAAGTGAATTGACGGCTTATAAATTATAATAATATAACAAAGTATAAGGAAAGACTTGAAGCATAAAGGAGAGTTACAATGAAACGTAGGACGGCTAGAGAAAGAGCAATGCAAGCATTATACCAAATGGATATTACAGGTGAATTAGAACCGAAAGTAGCAGTGGAAAACACGCTAGATGAAGGCGAAGAAACAAATGAGTTTCTAGAGTCACTTGTAGTAGGTTTTGTAGAAAATAAAGAAGCAATCGATGAAGCGATTCGTCAAAACTTAAAAAAGTGGAAGCTTGAGCGTATTAGTATTGTTGATCGCAGTATTTTACGTGTAGCTGTGTATGAAATGAAGTACATGGAAGAAATTCCACATAACGTAACAATTAACGAAGCAATTGAAATTGCAAAAACATTTGGGGATGAGGAATCTCGTCGTTTTATTAACGGCGTTTTATCTAATATAAAAGATACACTGTAAATTCTTTAAGGGGGAATCTTAAAATGGTAGCAGTAATCATCAAAGGAAATGAAGTTGCGGAGAAAAAACGAGCACAATTAACAGAAGAAGTTGTGAAGTTGAAAGAGCAAGGTATTGTACCAGGATTAGCAGTTATTTTAGTTGGAGAAGATCCAGCATCTCGTTCTTATGTGAAAGGAAAAGAAAAAGGCTGTGAACAAGTAGGAATTTACTCAGAGCTAATTGAACTTCCTGAAACAATTACTGAGGAACGTTTGCTTGCTGAAATCGATCGCTTAAATGGCGATGACCGTATTAATGGTATATTAGTGCAATTACCTTTACCAAAACATATTGAAGAAAAAGCTATCATTGAAAGAATTTCACCAGAAAAGGATGTAGACGGATTTCACCCAATCAGCGTGGGACGCATGATGACGGGACAAGATACATTCCTTCCATGTACACCGCATGGTATTGTAGAATTAGTAAAAGAAACAAATCTTGATATTTCTGGGAAACATGTAGTAGTAATTGGAAGAAGTAATATTGTCGGTAAACCAGTGGGGCAATTGTTTTTAAATGAAAATGCAACTGTCACATATTGTCATTCTAAGACGCAAAATATGAAAGAGTTATCGAAGTTAGCTGATATTTTAATCGTAGCTGTTGGACGACCTAAAATGATAACAGCTGATTATATGAAAGAAGGAGCGGTTGTAATTGATGTTGGTGTTAACCGTTTAGAAACAGGAAAACTTTGTGGTGATGTTGACTTTGACAACGTGTTAGATGTTGCGGGTTACATTACACCTGTACCAAAGGGTGTTGGTCCAATGACAATCACAATGCTTCTTCATAATACTGTTGAATCTGCCAAACGTGCAGGTGTCGTTTGTAAATAATTTGAATCGGCTATGAGGAGAGAGAAATGGAGAAGCAATATTTAACCGTTACAGCGTTAACACGCTATATAAAAACAAAAATAGAATATGATCCGCATTTGCAGTCTGTTTGGTTAAAAGGTGAAGTTTCCAACTTTAAAAATCATAGCCGTGGCCACATGTATTTTACATTGAAAGATGAAAATGCAAGAATCGCAGCGGTTATGTTTGCGGGTCATAATCGTAATATTAAATTCAAACCTGAAAATGGGATGAAGGTACTCGTGAAAGGGAAAATCTCTGTTTACGAGGCGAGTGGTTCTTATCAAATTTATATTCAAGACATGCAGCCTGACGGAGTCGGAAATTTACATTTAGCGTACGAACAGTTAAAAGTTCGTTTAGAAGAAGAAGGACTTTTTTCTCAAGTTTATAAAAAAGCAATTCCTCCTTACGCTAAAACAATAGGTGTGATTACGTCGCCAACAGGAGCAGCGATTCGTGATATTATAACAACGATTAAACGTCGTTATCCAATTGGGAATGTTATTGTATTTCCGGTACTTGTACAAGGGGAGTCAGCGGCTCCCTCGATTGTACAAGCGATTCGTACAGCGAATGAAATGGGAGAGATAGATGTACTAATCGTTGGCCGTGGTGGAGGTTCTATTGAGGAATTATGGGCTTTCAATGAGGAAATGGTTGCAAGAGCAATCTTTAAGAGTGAAATTCCTATTATTTCGGCAGTAGGCCATGAAACGGATTTTACAATCGCAGATTTTGTTGCAGATTTACGCGCGCCAACACCGACTGCAGCAGCTGAGCTGGCAGCACCTAACATTATAGAGTTACAAGAAAAGGTATTACAAAGAACTCTGAGATTGCAAAGAGCGATGAGAGAGTTAGTACATAAAAAAGAAGAAAAACTACAAGTGTTGCAAAAATCGTATGCGTTCCGTTATCCAAGACAAGTATATGAGCAAAAGGAAGAGCAATTAGATAGAGCGCTAGAACAGCTTGTTTTAGCGAAAGAGCGCTATATTGATAAAAAGGTGAATCAGTTAAAGCAACTTTCATTTTATTTAGAGAAGCACCACCCATCTCAAAAAATTATGCAAACAAAGGTAGCTGTTGAAACGTTGCAAAAGCAATTACAACGTGAAATGCAAACGTTACTTCAAACGAAAGAATTTGCCTTTGTAAGAGCTGCTCAAAAACTTGAAGCGTTAAGTCCGCTTAAAGTAATGATGAGAGGGTACGGGCTTGTATATGATGAAGAGAAGCAAGTGTTAAAAAGTGTGAAAGATGTAAGCCTTGGAGATGCTGTTTCAGTTCAATTACAAGATGGAATACTAGATTGTAGCGTATCAGGCATAGAGGAGCGTGAATTGAATAATGGAAAATAAATTAAGCTTTGAAGAGGCAATTTCGCAACTTGAGCATCTTGTTTCTAAGCTAGAACAAGGTGACGTACCTTTAGAAGAAGCGATTTCTTATTTTAAAGAAGGTATGGAATTATCTAAGCTTTGTGATGAGAAGCTGAAGAATGTACAAGAACAAATGGCAGTTATTCTTGGGGAAGATGGAGAGCTTGAACCGTTTACTGCTTTAGGAGATGAAGCATAGTGACGATTGCTTTTGATACTTTTTTGAAAGAAAGTAAAACTTTCGTAGAAGAAAAACTTGTAAGCTATGCAAATGAATTACAATGTCCAAATGTACTTCGTGAAGCAATGGCATATTCTTTGGAAGCGGGTGGAAAACGTCTCCGCCCGTTACTTTTGTTTGCAACATTACAAGCGTTTGGGAAAGAAAGAAATCTTGGAGTAGGTGCAGCTTGTGCTCTTGAAATGATTCATACATATTCGTTAGTTCATGATGATTTACCTTGTATGGATGATGATGATTTAAGAAGAGGAAAGCCCACAAATCACAAAGTATTTGGTGAAGCGATGGCAGTTTTAGCAGGAGATGGCTTATTGACGTATGCTTTTCAAGTTATTATGGCATATGAGCAAAAAGAAATTTCTGCTGAAAAAAAAGTAAGACTTGTACTTGAACTTGCAAAAGCAGCAGGACCAGAAGGAATGGTTGGCGGACAAGTGGCAGATATGGAAGCGGAAGGGAAACGCCTTACGATTGATGAATTGGAGTACATCCATAAACATAAGACCGGAAAACTGCTTGAATTTGCTGTACTTGCGGGTGCGATACTTTCTGATGCGACAGAAGAGCAAGAAGAAAAGTTGCTTACTTTTGCTAAATATATCGGTCTAGCTTTCCAAATTCGAGATGATATTTTAGATGTCGAAGGAACTGAAGAAGAGATTGGAAAACCGATTGGTAGCGATCTTTCTAACGAAAAGAGCACATATACGACGTTGTTTACTATAGATAGAGCAAAGGATATTTTAGAAGAAACAATTGCAGAAGCAAAAGGTGCGATTAGCTCCTTGCAATTACAAGATGAATATTTACTATCTATTTGTGATTTGATTGCAAAACGTAATAACTAATATAACAGCGTTTTCATTTGTTGAGTCATTCATCATTTTATGATATAAATGTAGGAAAAGGTTTTTCTTTTCTTGTTATTGGCAAAAATATATGTAGATTACATTGCCGTTATCACTTCGTGTTAGCGGCTATTTTTTTCATCGCCTAAAGAAATATGGTTTATAATAGGATTAGGGCGCAATAGACTGGTTAATAGCGGGACAAGACGAAAAATAGAAAAGAGAATTTCTTGTTTTGTGTAAATGTTTTTTTATAATATTTGACATGTTGACAGATTATGAAATGAAAGTGAGTGATCCATGTGGATCTAACGCAAATTCAAAACCCTAGTTTTTTGAAAGATATGTCTATCAGTGAACTAGAGGGATTGAGTGAGGATATTCGTAAGTTTTTAATTGAAGAGCTCTCTCAAACAGGTGGACATATTGCACCTAATTTAGGTGTAGTAGAACTCACAATTGCTCTGCATAAATTATTTGATAGCCCGCAAGATAAATTTTTATGGGATGTAGGACATCAATCCTATGTACATAAAATTTTAACTGGACGCGCGAAAGAGTTTGGTACATTAAGGCAATATCAAGGTCTATGTGGTTTCCCGAAACGTTGCGAGAGTGAGCACGATGTATGGGAAACTGGTCATAGCTCGACTTCGTTATCGGCTGCAATGGGAATGGCTCTGGCACGTGATTTAAAGAAAACGAAAGAATATGTTATACCAATTATTGGAGATGGTGCTTTAACAGGCGGAATGGCTTTAGAGGCATTGAACCATATTGGACATGAAAAAACAGACATGATTGTTATTTTGAATGATAATGAAATGTCAATTGCACCAAACGTTGGTGCGCTTCATAATGTACTCGGTCGTTTACGTACTGCAGGAAAATATCACTGGGTAAAAGATGAATTAGAGTATATATTAAAGAAAATTCCAGCAGTTGGCGGGAAAGTGGCTGCGACAGCAGAGAAAATAAAAGATAGTCTTAAATATTTACTAGTATCTGGTGTCTTTTTCGAAGAGTTAGGCTTTACATATTTAGGTCCAGTCGATGGGCATGATTATGAAAAGTTATTCGAAACGTTGCAATATGCAAAGAAAACAAAAGGCCCAGTACTCGTTCACGTTATTACGAAAAAAGGAAAAGGTTATAAACCGGCTGAGAGTGACGTTATCGGTACTTGGCATGGAACAGGACCTTATAAAATTGAATCAGGTGACTTCGTTAAGCCGAAAGAAGTTGCACCAGCATGGAGTGCTGTCGTTAGTGAAACAGTACTTAAGCTAGCGAGAGCAGATGAGCGTATCGTAGCAATTACACCTGCAATGCCTGTTGGATCAAAACTTGAGAAATTCCAAAAAGAATTCCCAGATCGTATGATTGATGTAGGTATTGCAGAACAGCATGCTACAACAATGGCAGCAGGTATGGCAACGCAAGGAATGAAGCCATTCTTAGCAATTTATTCGACATTTTTACAAAGAGCATATGACCAAGTTGTTCATGATATATGCCGCCAAAATTTAAATGTTTTCATCGGAATAGATCGCTCGGGATTAGTAGGAGCAGATGGTGAAACGCATCAAGGCGTATTTGATATCTCATTCTTACGTCACTTGCCGAATATGGTGCTTATGATGCCGAAAGATGAAAATGAAGGGCAACATTTAGTTTATACGGCGATGCAATATGAAGATGGACCAATCGCATTGCGTTATGCGCGCGGTAATGGACTTGGCGTTCATATGGATGAAGAATTAAAGGCGATTCCAATCGGTACGTGGGAGACGTTAAAAGAGGGTACACAAGCAGCTATTTTAACGTTTGGTACGACAATACCAATGGCAATGGAAGCAGCTGAGTGTCTTGAAAAAGCTGGGGTTTCAGTGAAAGTAGTGAATGCTCGCTTTATTAAACCAATGGATGAAGCATATTTACATGATCTTCTAGGAAAGAATATACCGATTTTAACGATTGAAGAAGCTTGTTTAATTGGTGGTTTTGGAACAGGAGTAGTTGAATTTGCATCTGAAAATGGTTACCATAGTGCATTAGTTGAACGAATGGGTATTCCAGACCGCTTCATAGAGCACGGAAGTGTAACAAAATTATTAGAAGAAATTGGTTTAACGACAGATGCTGTTGTAGACCGTATTCATACAATGATTCCATCAAAACAAAAAAGGGCGTAACAAATGAGCGTAAAAAAAGAAAGAGTAGATGTACTATTAGTAGAGCGAGGACTTATAGAAACGCGTGAGAAGGCAAAGCGCGCCATTATGGCCGGACTCGTATATGCAAATGAGATGAGACTTGATAAGCCAGGAGAGAAAATCTCGCAAGATACTGAGATTACGGTGAAAGGACAAGTTATGCCGTATGTAAGTCGTGGTGGTTATAAACTTGAAAAGGCATTAGAGACATTTCATCTTGATTTACAAGATAAAGTTATGATAGATATTGGTTCATCAACTGGTGGCTTTACAGATTGCGCGCTTCAAAATGGAGCGAAATTATCTTATGCATTAGATGTAGGATACAATCAACTAGCGTGGAAATTACGTCAAGATGAGCGTGTTGTTGTAATGGAACGAACAAACTTCCGTTACGTGACACCAGCAGATTTAGAACGTGGTTTACCGCAATTTGCAAGTATTGATGTTTCATTTATATCATTAAAGCTTATACTGCCAGTTTTAAAAACAATGCTTATGCCTAACGGAGATGTAGCAGCGTTAATTAAACCGCAGTTTGAAGCTGGAAGAGAGCAAGTTGGGAAAAAAGGTATCGTTCGTGATAGAAAAGTACATGAAGCTGTTGTAGAAATGATTGTCGATTTTGCTTTAAAAGAAGGCTATGATGTGGAAGGTTTAACATTCTCACCAATTACGGGTGGGGATGGTAATATTGAATTTTTAATTCATCTGAAATGGCATGGTGAACGTGAGAATGGCGAAAATCATTCTCCAATTTCTATAGAGCAAGTTGTTACAGAAGCGCATGACGTTCTAAAACAAAAAGGGAAAGGGGAATAACATACGTTGTTCCTCTTTTTGCTGTAATTGTATAATGATTGCAAAAACAATTGTGTACAAGAAACGAATTATAAGTTAACATAAATAAGTGAAGTATACCAATGTTTAAACTATGGTAAGAGATAGTGTGAGGTGCAAATGTATGAATAAAGGTCAGCGCCATATTAAAATCAGGGAAATTATTGCAAACAAAGAAATTGAAACACAAGATGAATTAGTTGATATTTTACGTAATGAGGGATTTAATGTAACGCAAGCAACAGTATCGCGCGATATTAAAGAATTGCACTTAGTGAAGGTGCCATTACATGATGGGCGCTATAAATATAGCTTGCCAGCAGATCAACGATTTAACCCGTTACAAAAATTAAAACGAAATCTAGTGGATTCATTTGTAAAATTAGACACGGCAGGACATATGCTTGTGCTAAAAACATTGCCTGGTAACGCTCATTCACTTGGAGCACTTATTGATCATTTAGAGTGGGATGAGATCATCGGAACCATCTGTGGTGATGATACTTGCTTAATTATTTGCCGTACACCTGAAGATACAGGTGTTGTCTCTGATCGTTTCTTAAATATGTTGTAACAAAAAATCTTGTTTGCTTTCCATCATAAAGTGGAAAGTGAACAAGATATTTTTATTGTTTAAAAATATGAATTTTCAATTGTAATATAATATTTTGTGTGTATAAAGTTAAAAAATAGATGGATTGACCCGTAAAACAAATGTTTGGTACAATGAAGCGGGTTAGAAGAGTATATACATACAAATATATAGCATGATTATTTGAATGAAGAACTGAGAAAATCCTTTAGTAAGGGATTATTTTATAACGAGGTGAATGGGGCATTGTTATCGGAATTATCGATTAGAAACTTTGCTATTATTGAAGCATTAAATATTTCTTTTCAAAAAGGTTTAACGGTTTTAAGCGGTGAAACAGGGGCCGGAAAATCGATTATTATTGATGCAATTAGTTTACTTGTAGGTGGCCGTGGGTCAGCAGAATTTGTTCGATATGGAACAGAAAAGGCTGAGATTGAAGGGTTATTTTATGTTGAAGATGAGAAGCATCCATGTATTGAAAAGGCAGAAGAGTTAGATATAGAAATAGAAGATGGCATGATTATTTTAAAGCGTGATATTGCTGCGAACGGGAAGAGTGTATGTCGTGTAAATGGGAAGCTTGTTACACTTAGCATATTAAAAGAAATTGGGAAAACACTTGTTGATATTCATGGACAGCATGAAACGCAAGATTTAATGAATGAAGAACGACATCTGTTTATGCTTGATCATTTTGATGGGGATCGAATCGTTAAACAATTAGATATATATCAAAACGTATACGCTGACTATGAAAAATTAAAAAAACAATTGAAATCGTTAAGTGAAAATGAACAACAAATGGCACATCGCTTAGATTTAATTCAGTTTCAGCATGAAGAAATTCGCAAGGCGGATTTAAAGCTGGATGAAGAAAATGAATTAACTGAGGAACGATTACAAATTTCTAATTTTGAAAAGATTTATAAAGCGTTAGGTGATGCATATCGTTCGTTAAGTGCCGACGGACAAGGATTAGATAATGTAAGAAGTGCAATGGGGCAAATGGAAAGTATTACACATTTAGATGAAGTGTATCAAGAGAATCATGATTCAATTGCAAATAGTTATTACTTATTAGAAGAGGTTGCCTATCAACTGAGAGAAAAGCTCGATATGATGGAATATGATCCAAATCGTTTAGATGAAATCGAAACACGTTTGAATGAAATTCGTATGCTAAAGAGAAAATATGGAAATACTGTAGAAGAGATTTTAGCGTATGCTGATAAAATTGAAAAGGAAATTTTTACGATTGAAAATAAAGACGTTCATATTGAAACGACGAAGAAACAGTTGAAGGAATTAGAAAGTGTTATTCTGAAAGAAGCAACGTTGTTAAGTAATATGCGTCATGAGCTTGCAGAACATCTTACAAATGCAATTCATCAGGAATTAAAAGAATTATATATGGAAAAAACGAAATTTGAAGTGAGAATTATGAAGAGAGAAGGAAATGCAGAAGAGCCCCTTGTGGAAGGTGCACCGGTAAGACTTACGGCGGACGGTTACGATCATGTGGAATTTTATATTTCAACGAACCCAGGAGAGCCGCTAAAGCCACTTTCAAAGGTTGCTTCTGGAGGAGAGTTATCTCGTATCATTTTAGCTTTAAAAAGCATTTTTTCTAAGCATCAAGGGGTTGCATCTGTTATTTTTGATGAAGTGGATACGGGTGTAAGTGGCCGGGTCGCACAGGCTATTGCAGAAAAAATTTATCGAGTATCAGTAAACTCGCAAGTACTTTGTATTACGCACTTACCTCAAGTAGCTTCAATGGCGGATTCGCATTTATTTATTCGAAAACAAGTAGCGAATGATCGGACAATTACTTCGGTTACTGTTTTAACTATGGAGGATAAAGTAACAGAAATAGCTCGAATGATTTCTGGTGTGGAAATTACAGATTTAACGACAGAGCATGCGAAAGAATTACTTACGCAAGCGCATCATTTTAAACAGACAGCAGAGGCTATCCAGTAATGGATAGCTTTTTTTCTCAAATGAAGATTTCTTAATTCTTCCGGTTATAAATAAAGCATTGCAAGGAGAGATTAAAAAGTGAAGCCAAGAGGCTGAATGTGGGGTAGGAGCGAGGAGAGTGAACAAGTTGAAATTAGAAAAATTTCGAAAAATAATAGGTCTTTGTCTCCTTGTTTCTTTAGTTTTTATTGGATGTTTTAAACCGCTTCGAACGTTTATTTCATCACCGAAACAACTTGTTGTTTTTGAAGGACAACAATCAGAAATATCATCATTACCAGTTTTCAAAGCTTCATCCACAAATCGTCATGTATTTACAGTGAGTTCGAATGAACAAAAACAAGGACTTATGGTAAATTCTCATCAAAATGGTGAAGCTGATATGGTATTTCAGCTTGCTGGTTTTCCAGTGAAAAAAGTAAATGTGAAAGTGTTAAAAGATTTTAAAGTGATTCCAGGTGGACAATCAATTGGTGTGAAATTAAATACAAAAGGTGTACTTGTTGTAGGCCATCATTTAATTCAAACTGAAAAAGGTAAAATATCTCCTGGTGAAACAGCAGGTGTACAAATCGGAGATATGATTACTGAAATTAATGGTAAAACAATTGAAAGAATGAGTGATGTAGCACCGTTTATTCATAATAGTGGAGAAACAGGTGAACCGCTTAATCTTGTATTGTTAAGAGATGGAAAATATATTCGTACGAAGCTAACTCCACAAAAAGACAACGGTGAATCGTCTTATCGAATTGGCTTGTATATCCGTGATTCGGCAGCTGGAATTGGAACGATGACATTTGTTCATCCAGATTCTATGAAATATGGGGCACTTGGTCATGTTATTTCTGATAATGATACGAAAAAGCCGATTCAAGTCGAAGATGGACAAATTATGCGCTCGACAGTTACATCGATTGAAAGAGGTAGTCATGGGAATCCAGGAGAGAAATTAGCAAGATTCTCACCAGACCGTGAAGTGATTGGCGATATTACAATTAATAGTCCATATGGTATTTTTGGAAAATTAAAGACGAATATGAAAAACGGTATAATGGATAAAGCAATGCCTATTGCATTATCTCATCAAGTAAAAGAAGGACCAGCAAAAATATTAACAGTTATTAATCAAGATAAAGTAGAGGCGTTTGATATTGAAGTTGTTAGTACAGTGCAGCAAAAATTCCCAGCTACAAAGGGTATGGTAATAAAAGTAACAGATAAACGTCTATTAGCGAAAACGGGCGGTATCGTACAAGGAATGAGTGGAAGTCCAATTGTACAAAATGGAAAAGTAATTGGTGCTGTTACACATGTATTTGTAAATGATCCAACATCAGGATATGGTGTTCATATTGAATGGATGTTACATCAAGCTGGAATTAATATTTATGATCAAGAGAAAAAAGCGAGCTAATATATATTATTAGCTCGCTTTTTCTGTTGAAAAATTCGTTGAAATTTTGTAAAAGCTCCGCAAGAGGTGTTTTTTGTTGTAAAATAAAAGGAAAGGGTTGAACGTTTCGTTGTATTTCTATGATGGAATGTGTTGCGAAAGGGAATAAATGAACGATAAACATATTTTTTTGTGATTTTATCGGAAAGTAAGAAACTTTAAAAGGGAATTTTCACACAATTGTCGAACAATTCATGTAGCCTAGAAGGATACACATGTCGGAGAATCGATTCGGTAAGGGAGGAAAAGCTGTGGAGAAAATTAAAGTATGTCTTGTGGATGATAATAAAGAACTAGTATCAATGTTAGAGAGCTATGTAGCCGCTCAAGATGATATGGAAGTAATCGGTACTGCTTATAATGGTCAAGAGTGTTTAAACTTATTAACAGATAAGCAACCTGATGTACTCGTTTTAGACATTATTATGCCACACTTAGACGGTTTAGCTGTATTGGAAAAAATGCGACATATTGAAAGGTTAAAACAGCCTAGCGTAATTATGTTGACGGCATTCGGGCAAGAAGATGTGACGAAAAAAGCTGTTGACTTAGGTGCCTCATATTTCATATTAAAACCATTTGATATGGAGAATTTAACAAGTCATATTCGTCAAGTGAGTGGTAAAGCAAACGCTATGATTAAACGTCCACTACCATCATTCCGATCAGCAACAACAGTAGATGGAAAACCGAAAAACTTAGATGCGAGTATTACGAGTATCATTCATGAAATTGGTGTACCCGCTCATATTAAAGGATATATGTATTTACGAGAAGCGATTTCCATGGTATACAACGATATCGAATTATTAGGATCGATTACGAAAGTATTGTATCCAGATATCGCAAAGAAATATAATACGACAGCGAGCCGTGTGGAGCGCGCAATTCGTCACGCAATTGAAGTAGCGTGGAGCCGTGGGAATATTGATTCTATATCGTCCTTATTTGGTTATACAGTATCCATGTCAAAAGCAAAACCTACGAACTCTGAGTTTATCGCAATGGTTGCGGATAAGTTGAGACTTGAACATAAAGCTAGCTGAGAGTAGAAGTACCAAAGGGTTTTCGTTTTAGTAAAACCGATGCATGCTGGAACTCTATGCTCAATAGTAATTTTAAAATCAATAAACTTTTTAATGAAAGACCAATGAATGTTATAATTCGTTGGTCTTTTTATTTTGTTGAGAAAAAGAGACTATTTGATATCATGGAAAATAAAACCTACTTTTAGTAATATTACATGTAAGTGAGTTTTTTATAAGGCAATTAAATAGATATAGATAGGGAGAAGGGGAATGAAAAATAAAATTTCAACTTGGCTAGGAATAGTAGCAGCTATGGGAGTTCTTGCTATTGCAGTTACATTTGGAATGTTAGAACTTGCCCATAATCCAGTAGATAAAGAAGAGAGTGCTCAAATAGATAAAAAAGAAGACCAAACAATAGTAGATAGATGGAGTCTTTGTTGATGTGTATGTTACTGAAAATTCTACTGAAAGAGAAGTCATTACAGCAATGCATCGCATGACTCATCAAAAAGTGGTGGCAGGACGAAAATCGGGCTCTATCCCAATTATTCAAAATAATGCTAAAAAATTAAAAGAAATTATAAATAAGAATAGCTTTGCGAAGAAAAATGAGCTATTAGCAATTGCTAATAGATGGGTACAAAAGGATTTTAGTAAAATTGTAGAAGATCACAGTTATTTGTCGGATGCTCAAGAAGATAGCATTTGTAAAGCAACTAGAGCAATGGATGCGTTAGAAGAGCAACATTATATTTTAACTACATTCGGGGAGGAAAAAGCGAAAGAATTGTACGAATCAGGGGATGCTCCGCACGTTCAATAAAAAATAATATAAAGGGCTTCTAGTTTTTTTATGATCGTGTTTTTAGGACGCAATGGGAACCTATAAATAAATGGTCTGCTTTCTTTATTACATGTAACAAAAAAGAAAAGGTGTGATTCATTATTAAATGATGAAGGGACGGCTAAATTGCATCGTAGCACATCTGTTAAAGGATTTTAGTAGGAAAGGCATCCATGATATAATAGAAAATAATAAAAAGTCCTGCAAAACAGGACTGTATTATTCTTCGTCTTTATTTTGTTTTTCTAATTCAACTAGCTTTTGAATTAAAATGTGCTGCGGCATATGCATGAGTTGTTCAAGTGGAACACCTAGTGCTTTTGATAAGCGGACTGCAGTGTCTGGAGAAATTTGTAATGGTTTCATAGAAGTACCTCCTTTTTCGTATAGTATAGCATAAGATTGGGGGAGTGAGGATGACTCTTATATTTGCACATCGTGGTGCGGCTGGAACGTACCCAGAAAATACAATGATTTCATTTGAAGCGGCTGAGTCTTTTAGAGCGGATGGAATTGAACTTGATGTTCAATTAACGAAAGATGGGAAAGTTGTCGTCATTCATGATGAAACGGTGGACCGGACAACAAATGGAAAAGGTGCGGTTCGGAATTATGTATATGAGGACTTATGTAAGTTAGATGCAAGTTATAAATTTGGTGATAAAGTAGGTTTTTGTAAAATACCACTTTTAGAAGAGGTATTAGAATGGCTTGAACAAACGAGTTTGCTACTTAATATTGAACTTAAAAATAATAAAATTCCATACAGAGGTTTAGAGGAAGAAGTTATAACGCTTGTACGGAAATTTAGTTTAGAGGATCGTGTTGTATTTTCTTCGTTTAATCACTACAGTATGAAACGGTGCCATATGATGGCTCCTGATATTCAAACAGCAATTTTATATCGCGAAGGTTTGCATAGTCCGTGGGCATACGCGAAAAAAATGGGGGCTACAGCAGTACATCCGAATTATCGTTACCTTCAAGATGCTATTGTCGAACTAACGATGGAAAGTGGTGTAGAGGTTCGCCCTTATACAATTAATGAAGAAACGCTTATGCGTAAATATTTTGATATGAATATATCGGCGATTATTACTGATTACCCTGAAACGGCAAGAACGTTATTGCCAATAAAAAAATGAGACCGCGTGTAACGGTCTCATTTTTTTATTTATAAATAGTGGGGCATTCCTATCTTCTAAAGCGAGCTTGTACTTTATTTCGTTTGCGATCTCGGTGCAAGACGAAGCCACCAAAGATATAAAAGCCGAGCGCGAAGCAGAGAGCGCCGATTAAAAATTGTAACCACAGTATAGAAATTGGTGGAAATAGAATCCCGAATACCGTATCTCTCATTAACTTTATACCAAATACAGCTAATGAAATAGGGATGAGTGCTAATAGTAGAGCAACGTAACGCTGCATACATAATACTCCTTTTCAGATTATTTCGTATATTTTAATGATGTTATACGGAAAGGGGTTTGTCAAGAGGGTGCTGAACGAGTAAGATAAGGGTGTGAAAAAATTTGCAGAGTTACTTCGAGAGGAAGTGTAATATATGAAACAAAAAGTATTAATTGTTGGTGCGGGTGAAGGCGGGAGCGCGCTGCTGAATCTGTTACAAAGTTCGAATATATTTCAAATTATAGGGATTATTGATATAAATCCATTGGCAAAAGGATTACAAATTGCTAAGGAATACGGGATTGCAATTGGAGAAAGTGTAACTCCATTTCTTTCTATGCATATTGATGTAATATTTGATATGACAGGTGAAGATGATGTACATAAAGTTTTGTTGGAAAAAAAGAAAAAAGACACTCTTCTTATACCAGGTGATATCGCAAAAATTGTTACAGGATTAGCGCATGAGAAGGAAGGGCTAATTGGGCAGTTAGAGGAACAAACGCAACAAGGAGAATTAATTTTAAATTCTACACATGACGGCATGATCGTAATTGATCGAGAGGGACAAGTTCGTCTTTTTAATAAAAGTGCAGAGCGTATTATCGGATATAAAAAAGAAGAGGCGATAGGAAAATATATTTTAGAAGTCATTCCAACTAGTAAATTACTTCGCATTATACGTACGAAACAAATAGAAGTAAATTATGAACTGACATTAGAGAATGGAAAGAAAATTATTACAACGCGTATTCCAATATTAAAAGAAGGCGGAGAGGTGCAAGGGGCATTTGCAATTTTTAAAGATATAACAGAAGTTGTAGATCTTGCGGAAGAAGTTACAGATTTAAAAGAAATTCAAACACTATTAGAGGCAATTATTAACTCATCTGAAGAAGCGATTTCAGTTGTGGATGAAAAAGGAAGAGGTTTAGTCATTAACCCGGCATATACGAAATTAACGGGTTTAACAGAAGAAGATATTATTGGGAAGCCTGCTACAACTGATATTGTAGAAGGCGAAAGTATGCATATGAAAGTACTTCGAACGCGTCGTGCGGTGCGCGGAATACATATGAAGATTGGGCAAAAAAAGCGAGATGTAATTGTAAACGTAGCACCAGTTATTGTGGATGGAATATTGAAAGGAAGCGTCGGCGTTATCCGTGACGTGTCGGAAATTCAAAAATTAACAAATGAATTGAATAGAGCAAGGCAAATTATTCGCACATTAGAAGCGAAATATTCATTTGATGATATTGTCGGAAATTCAGATGAAACAACTGCAGCTATCGAACAGGCGAAGCTAGGAGCGAATACACCAGCAACAGTACTGTTACGCGGGGAATCTGGGACTGGTAAAGAATTGTTTGCACATGCAATCCATAATGGAAGTAATCGAAAATACAATAAGTTCGTCCGTGTAAACTGTGCGGCCATTTCGGAGACGTTGTTAGAAAGTGAATTATTTGGTTATGAGGAAGGGGCGTTTTCTGGAGCGAAAAGAGGCGGGAAACGTGGGTTCTTTGAGGAAGCGAATAACGGTAGTATTTTTTTAGATGAAATAGGGGAGTTGTCTGCAAATACACAAGCGAAACTCCTTCGTGTATTGCAGGAAAAAGAAATTGTAAAAGTTGGTGGAACGAAAGCGATACCTATTAATGTTCGAGTAATTGCAGCGACACATGTGAATTTAGAAAAGGCTATTCTAGAAGGGAAGTTTAGGGAGGATTTATATTATCGATTAAATAAAATCCCAATTCAAATTCCATCTCTTCGTCAACGTAAAGGAGATATACCGACAATTGCGGACAGGTTGATTCAAAAAATTAATCAAGATTACGGTCGTAATGTAGAAGGGCTCACTGATTCAGCCGTTTTATATTTACAATCATACGAATGGCCAGGAAATGTGAGGGAACTTGAAAATATTTTGGGGAGAGCTATTATCTTTATGAATTATAACGAGACCTATATTGATGTACACCATTTACCGCCATTACATAACGAAGAGCAGGTGGAGTCAAAGCAATCTCATTTATTACCTGAATTAGAAGAAAAGCCACTTGAACATTTAGTGACAGAGTTTGAAGGGAATATTATTTATGAATATTTGGAGAGATTTGATGGGAATAAAACACAAACTGCAAAAGCGTTAGGAATTTCCGTTCGAAATTTATATTACAAGCTAGAAAAGTATAACCATGCAAAAAATAGCATGCAATAAATTGCATACCGTGCAATTTATTGCATGGTATACAAAAAGCGACAAGATAAGACAGAATTTTTCGTTATTTTCCAAAGTATTGATTTTACTGCATTTTGAATACGTTTTCATTATTGGTAAGACCACTTTTAAAAGTTGGCACGGTATTTGCTTTATAAATGGACGAGGGACGACGGAAAGGGTTGATTACAAAATATGAAGTTAGAATACTTAATTGATCAAGCAGGACAGCCTAAAAAAACTGTGGCTGTAGCAGTAGCTGAAGATCATGAAGTAATTGAAGCTGTAGCGAAAGCAATTAAATTACAGCTAGCTCAATTTCGTCTATATGGAAATCAAGAAAAAATAATGGGGATGCTACAAGAACATGGTTTACAAACTTCAGAACATGTTGAAGTGATTGCAGCAATGTCTAGTGCTGAAGCTGCAGAACTTTCTGTTAAAGCTGTGAGAAATGGTGAAGCAGATGTGCTTATGAAGGGGAACATCCCAACAGCAAATATTTTGAAGGCTGTGTTAAACAAAGAGTGGGGCCTACGTAAAGGTAGCGTACTTTCACATGTAGCAGCATTTGAAGTTCAAAATTACGACCGTCTTATTTTCGTTACAGATGCAGCGATGAACATCGCACCTGACGTAACACAAAAAGCTGCTATTATACAAAATACTGTAGAAGTTGCCCAGGCAATAGGAATCGACTTGCCCAAAGTGGCACCAATCGCAGCAGTAGAAGTTGTGAATCCAGCGATGCAGGCGACAATTGATGCAGCGATGTTAACACAAATGAATCGCCGCGGACAAATTAAAGATTGTATCGTTGATGGACCACTTGCTTTAGATAATGCAGTATCACAAATTGCAGCAGAGCATAAAGGCATAGTAAGTGATGTAGCAGGTAAGGCAGATATTTTACTCGTCCCAACGATTGAAGCTGGAAATGTGCTATATAAATCACTCGTATACTTTGCGGATGCAAAAGTAGGAGCAATGATTGCTGGCGCAAAAGCACCGATTGTTTTAACATCTCGTGCTGATTCAGCAGAAACAAAAGTATATTCATTAGCATTGGCAGTTGCGACTGCTTCAAAATAAACCAAAAAGGGTAAAACATTAGGGGGAAACGACAATGACATTAGAAATCTTCGAATACTTAGAAAAATATGATTATGAGCAAGTAGTATTTTGTCAAGATAAAGAATCTGGTTTAAAAGCAATTATTGCAATTCATGATACAACACTTGGACCGGCTCTTGGTGGAACAAGAATGTGGACATATGATTCTGAAGAAGCGGCGATTGAAGATGCATTGCGTCTTGCAAAAGGGATGACATACAAAAACGCAGCAGCTGGTTTAAACTTAGGTGGTGCGAAAACAGTAATTATCGGTGATCCTCGTAAAGATAAGAGCGAAGCAATGTTCCGTGCACTAGGACGTTATATCCAAGGACTAAACGGACGTTACATTACAGCTGAAGATGTTGGTACAACAGTAGATGATATGGATATTATCCATGAAGAAACTGACTTTGTAACAGGTATCTCACCATCATTCGGTTCTTCTGGTAACCCATCTCCAGTAACTGCATACGGTGTTTACCGTGGTATGAAAGCAGCTGCAAAAGAAGCTTTCGGTACTGACAATTTAGAAGGAAAAGTAATTGCTGTTCAAGGCGTTGGTAACGTAGCATATCACCTATGCAAACATTTACACGCTGAAGGAGCAAAATTAATCGTTACAGATATTAATAAAGAAGCTGTACAACGTGCTGTAGAAGAATTCGGTGCATCAGCAGTTGAACCAAATGAAATTTACGGTGTTGAATGCGATATTTACGCACCATGTGCATTAGGCGCAACAGTTAATGATGAAACTATTCCACAACTTAAAGCAAAAGTAATCGCAGGTTCTGCAAATAACCAATTAAAAGAAAATCGTCACGGTGACATCATTCATGAAATGGGTATTGTATACGCACCAGATTATGTAATTAATGCAGGTGGCGTAATTAACGTAGCAGACGAATTATATGGATACAATAGAGAACGTGCACTAAAACGTGTTGAGTCTATTTATGACACAATTGCAAAAGTAATCGAAATTTCAAAACGCGATGGCATAGCAACTTATGTAGCGGCAGATCGTCTAGCTGAAGAGCGCATTGCAAGCTTGAAAAATTCTCGTAGCACTTACTTACGCAACGGTCACGATATTATTAGCCGTCGCTAATCATTCATATATAACTTTTACAAAAGGCGTGGTTACCTCTTATGAGGTTTCCGCTTCCTTTTGAATTTATTAGTGGAGGTAGCAACATTGTCTGTAAATCGAATTCTTGTTATTAACCCAGGTAGTACATCCACAAAAATTGGTGTTTTTGATAATGAAAGACCCGTTTTAGAAGAAACGATTCGTCATGACGTAGAACAGATTGGGAAATACAAGCGAATTATCGACCAATATGAGTTTCGAAAAGAAACGATTTTAGAAGTTCTACATTCTCATGGTATTAACATTTCAAAATTAAACGCTGTTTGTGGACGTGGTGGATTACTTCGTCCAATCGAAGGCGGTACGTATACAGTAAATGATGCGATGTTAGAAGATTTAAAAAATGGGTTTAGCGGTCATCACGCTTCAAACCTTGGAGGCATTTTAGCATATGAAATTGCTTCTGGATTAAACATTCCTGCATTTATTGTGGATCCTGTCGTTGTAGATGAGATGGAGCCAGTTGCTCGTATAAGTGGTATTGCTGGTATGGAACGTAAAAGTATCTTCCATGCATTAAATCAAAAAGCAGTTGCTCGTAAAGTAGCCGAACAGTTAAACCACAAATATGAGGATTTAAATTTATTAGTTACACATATGGGCGGTGGTATTACAGTTGGTGCTCATAAAAAAGGAAGAGTAATCGATGTGAATAACGGTTTAAACGGAGAAGGACCATTTAGTCCAGAGCGTGCTGGTACAGTACCAGTAGGGCAACTAGTAGAAATGTGTTTCTCTGGTGAGTATTACCGAGATGAAATGATTAAAAAGCTTGTCGGACAAGGTGGACTTGTAAGTTTAATCGGTACAAATGATGCGATTAAAGTAGAGAAAATGGTTGAAAAAGGTGATCCTGAAGCAACTCTTATTTATAAAGCAATGGCATATCAAGTTGCAAAAGAGATTGGCGGAGCTAGCGCTGTACTTCACGGGAAAATCGATGCAATCGTATTAACTGGTGGACTGGCATACAGTAAAATTCTTGTCGATGAAATAAAAGAGCGAGTGGACTGGATTGCAGATGTTATTGTACATCCAGGCGAAGATGAGTTAGAAGCGTTAGCAGAAGGAGCACTTCGTGTATTACGTGAAGAAGAAGCTCCAAAAGAATACGTTGTACGTGAAAAAGAAACGGTAGCTAGGGGTTGAGATAATGGCAAAAGAATATGATTTAGTCATCGTTGGCGGCGGTACTGGTGGATATGTTGCTGCAATTCGTGCATCACAACTAGGGTTAAAAACTGCACTAGTCGAAAAAGAAAATCTTGGTGGTACTTGTTTACACAAAGGATGTATCCCTAGTAAAGCTCTTTTACGTAGTGCGGAAGTATATGCAACTGCTAAAAAAAGCGAAGAGTTCGGAGTTATTGCAAGCAATGTAGAACTAAACTTTGCGAAAGTACAAGAGCGTAAAGAGAAGATTGTAACGCAGCTTCATAAAGGCGTTCAACACTTAATGAAACAAGGTAAAATTGATGTGTTTGAAGGTATTGGCCGTATTCTTGGCCCATCTATTTTCTCTCCGATGCCAGGGACAATTTCAGTTGAACTTGCAAGTGGAGAAGAGAATGAAATGTTAATTCCAAAAAATGTACTTATTGCAACAGGTTCTCGTCCAAATTCATTACCAGGTTTAGAATTAGACGGAGAGTACGTAATGTCTTCAGATCATGCTCTAAAAATGGAAACGCTTCCTAGTTCGATTATTATCGTTGGTGGCGGTGTAATCGGTATTGAGTGGGCATCTATGCTTGCTGACTTCGGTGTAGAAGTTACAGTATTAGAGTATGCGAAAACGATATTACCACTAGAAGATCAAGACGTCTCAAAAGAAATGCAACGTCTATTCAAGAAAAAAGGTATTAAAGTAGTAACTGGTGCAAAAGTATTACCAGAAACATTGGTAAAAGATAACGGAGTAACAATCCAAGCTGAACACAACGGTGAAAATAAAGAATTTAAAGCAGAAAAAATGCTTGTATCTGTAGGAAGACAAGCGAATACGCAAAATATTGGCTTAGAGAACACAGATATCGTTGTGGAAAAAGGATACATTCAAACAAATGAGTTTTATCAAACGAAAGAATCGCATATTTACGCAATTGGAGATGTAATCGGTGGCCTGCAACTTGCTCACGTTGCTTCTCATGAAGGAATTGCTGCAGTAGAACATATTGCAGGGAAAGAAGTTACACCAATTGATTACTCTATGGTATCAAAATGCGTATATAGCAGTCCAGAAGTTGCTTCTGTCGGTTTAACAGAACAAGAAGCGAAAGAAAAAGGCTATAAGTTAAAAGTAGGTAAGTTCTCATTCCGCGCAATCGGAAAAGCACTTGTATACGGAGAATCAGATGGTTTCGTAAAACTTGTAGTTGATGAAGAGACAAATGACATTCTTGGTGTTCATATGATCGGACCGCATGTAACAGATATGATTTCTGAAGCTGGTCTTGCAAGAGTACTTGATGCAACACCTTGGGAAGTAGCACATACAATTCATCCGCATCCATCATTATCTGAGGCGATTGGTGAAGCAGCACTTGCTGTAGATGGAAGAGCGTTACACGCATAAAAATGTGGATTTAGGAGGTTATGAAAAATGGCAGAAGTAAAAGAAAAGCGCCATGAAGAGCTTGGCTTAAGTGATGAGCAAGTATTAGAAATGTTCCGTACGATGTTACTTGCACGTAAAATCGACGAACGTATGTGGTTATTAAACCGCGCTGGTAAAATTCCATTCGTAATTTCTTGTCAAGGACAAGAGGCTGCACAAGTTGGAGCGGCGTTCGCTCTTGATAGAGAGAAAGATTATGCATTACCATACTACCGTGATATGGGTGTTGTACTAGCATTTGGTATGACAGCTAAAGAGCTTATGTTGTCTGCTTTCGCGAAAGCTGGAGATCCAAACTCTGGTGGTCGTCAAATGCCTGGTCACTTCGGTCAAAAGAAAAATCGTATTGTTACAGGTTCATCTCCAGTAACAACGCAAGTACCACATGCAGTCGGTATTGCACTAGCTGGAAAAATGGAGAAGAAAGATTTAGTAACGTTCGTTACATTTGGAGAAGGTTCTTCAAACCAAGGTGACTTCCATGAGGGGGCAAACTTTGCTGGTGTACACAAACTACCTGTTATTTTTATGTGTGAAAATAACAAATATGCAATCTCTATTCCAGTTGAAAAACAATTAGCATGTAAAAACGTATCAGATCGTGCGATTGGTTACGGTATGCCTGGATATACAATAGACGGAAACGATCCGCTTGCAGTATATAAAGCTGTAAAAGAAGCAGCAGATCGCGGTCGTCGTGGTGAAGGCCCAACTTTAATTGAAACAGTATCATATCGTTTAACAGCACATTCTAGTGACGATGATGATCGTGTTTATCGTGATAAAGAAGAAGTAGAAGAAGCAAAGAAAAAAGATTCAATTATAACATTCGCGGCTTATTTAAAAGAAGCTGGTGTGTTAACTGAGGAATCGGAAAAACAAATGTTAGACGAAATTATGCATATCGTAAATGAAGCAACAGAATATGCAGAAAATGCTCCGTATGCAGCACCTGAAGATGCATTGAAGCACGTATACGCAGAATAGGGGGGAACGTTTCATGGCTGTAATGTCTTATATTGATGCTATTACATTAGCAATGCGCGAAGAAATGGAACGCGATGAGAAAGTATTCGTTTTAGGAGAAGATGTTGGTAAAAAAGGTGGTGTGTTTAAAGCGACACACGGTTTGTATGATCAATTTGGTGAAGATCGTGCGCTTGATGCACCGCTTGCAGAATCTGCAATTGCTGGGGTAGCAATTGGTGCGGCAATGTATGGTATGCGTCCAATCGCTGAAATGCAGTTTGCTGATTTCATCATGCCAGCAGTAAACCAAATTGTTTCTGAGGCAGCAAAAATTCGTTATCGTTCTAATAATGATTGGACTTGTCCAGTTACAATTCGTGCACCATTTGGCGGGGGTGTTCACGGTGCATTGTATCATTCACAATCTGTAGAAGCGATGTTTGCAAACCAACCAGGTTTAAAAATCGTTATCCCTTCTACACCATATGATGCAAAAGGCTTATTAAAAGCAGCCATTCGTGATGAAGATCCAGTATTATTCTTCGAACATAAACGTGCATATCGTTTAATTAAAGGTGAAGTGCCGGAGGATGACTACGTATTACCAATCGGAAAAGCAGGTGTAAAACGTGAAGGTGATGATATTACAGTTATCACGTACGGATTATGTGTTCATTTTGCTCTTCAAGCGGCTGAAAAGTTAGCACAAGATGGCATCTCTGCACACATTCTTGATTTACGTA